>NZ_JACOII010000027.1 GCF_016306625.1 Xenorhabdus lircayensis
TCGGTTATTCAAAGTCGGCGGAAATGCACGATAAAGTGATAGGAACTTTTATTGAACGTGAACATTATTTTCAACACCATGATCTAACCATTTAATACATGACCTAAACATGCTGTATATTTTCTTTTTTGATGTATGTTCTAATCGTCAATAATTTAATAGGCGAAGCATAGCGCAAATGTAAGCCCCCAATCACCGCATATACTGTTCCAATTCCAGTGATTTTCTTAGAATATTCGATAATATCAATAACCCCACGATGCCCACATCCAATGAATATAATAAGCCCTTTTTTTGATTTATAGATCAAAACTCCCTCATCCTTGACAAAATCTGGTGAAAACTCATCCTTTCTATTTTTATGTCTAATAACTCCATATTGTTTATTCTTATCTTTTTTTATTTCTCCTGAATATAAAAAATCATCATTAATGTACATTTCATCCTTTGAGAAAAAAGTATCAAACTTTTCAAATTCAACTTTTTTGGATAATTTTTTGAATGTCAGAGCTGTATTATTCGTGATAACCCAACCATAATATCTTTCATTTTTAATATCAGGATGATAGATCAATTTGGCTTCAGTAGAGAAAAATTTCAATCCACCGCAATGATCAAAATGCCCATGTGATATCACCACTGTTGAAACAGCAGATAAATCGAGATTTAATTTCTTTGCATTATTAATAAAACTCCCATCTGGACCGGTATCAAAAAGAATTACGGTTTTTTGATCCTGAATAAGCAAACTCAATCCAGCTTTCCCTGTTAAGATACCTTTATAAGGTGCAAAAACCTGATTTTCCAATAAGGCCGTTATCTTTAATGCCATAATAGAGCTCATCTCCTCTATAAACGTGGTAAGAGAATGAACTTTTTATAAGAAATCTGCAAGTTATGCTGTGATAAGAAACGATAATTGTTATGCCCTTCACCTTTCAATTTGTTGCTTGGTCAGCGGTACTACAAATTAAAACCTATTGGATATGAATAATATTACTCAGGCGAAACCCCACCAATACTATCGCAGATACACACAGATAAGACCCAAACGCGATAAAATCAGGATAAGATTTTCTCTTCAAGCCAATTATCATAAATCCAAACAATCCAGATAATGAAGCCATCAACATCAATATTGGTATCATTTCCACCCCCAACCATGCTCCGATAGCTGCGGTTAATTTAAGATCGCCATACCCTATCCCCTCCTTCTTTAAGGTATATCGACACAGCCAATACAAAAACCACAAAAATAGATATCCTGATATGGCGCCATATATTGCACTTTTGATCGAAGCTAAATTATCATCAATATTAAACAAAAGCCCAAACCATAATAAAGGTAGCGTGATAAGATCAGGCAAGCAATATGTTTTAACGTCGATAATCGCCAATAAGAGCAAGGTGCTACAAAAAAACATGATTATTATATAGTCTACGTTAGTTAAAATAACAAATCATCCTTTGTTACGTTCGTAAAAAACTCAACTTTTCCTTTAGAAATAACATCCTTGTCATTATATTATTTCCTTATTTTCTGACATTAATCAGAACAGGAAGAATACTAATCTCTCATTCCGAGTATTGACAATAAAAATTTAGTTAAAACAGCAATTGTAAAATCAATATGCGAGCCAGCTCGCAAAGACATATCTTGTATCGCCTAAGTTGAGAGATAGCTTGATCACGCAAACAGCGCTCATTTATTATGGTGATGAATCAACTTTGTCATATGGCTGTTTGCGCCATGCCGGAAACATCCGGAAAAAAGAAGGAAAGAAGAAATATGCGCATTCCCCGCATCTATCACCCTGAACCGTTCTCAGTAGAGGCTGAAGTCTACCTGAGCGATGATGCAGCCAATCACGTTGGCCGCGTACTCAGAATGAGTCATGGGCAGGCATTACAACTCTTTGATGGCAACAATCAGGTTTTTGATGCAGAAATCACTGAAGCCAGTAAAAAAACGGTCAAAGTACGTATTCTTGATGGCAAATTGTCTAATCATGAATCACCGCTGAATCTGCACCTGGGGCAGGTCATATCCCGTGGTGAAAAAATGGAATTCACAATCCAAAAATCAGTGGAGCTGGGAGTCAGCACTATCACTCCATTACTTTCTGAGCGTTGTGGTGTAAAACTGGATGCGGAAAGATTGGAGAAAAAGTTACAGCAATGGAAAAAAATTGCCATTTCTGCCTGTGAGCAGTGCGGGCGCAATCGTATCCCTGAGATCCGTCCCATCATGTTACTTGAAGCGTGGTGCAAGGAAAATGATGACAGCCTAAAATTGAATCTGCATCCCCGTGCTAGCCAAAGCATCAATACCCTACCACTTCCCGTGGAAAAAGTGCGCCTGCTGATTGGGCCTGAAGGGGGATTATCTGCTGAAGAAATTGAAATGACGGCAAAATATCAATTTACTGATATCCTGTTAGGGCCTCGCATCCTGAGGACAGAAACTACGGCACTCACCGCAATTACCGCACTGCAAGTACGTTTCGGTGATCTGGGTTAAGGAGAAAAAATGATCAAGCTCGGCATAGTGATGGATCCAATTTCATCCATCAACATCAAGAAAGACACCAGTTTTGCCATGCTGCTGGAAGCACAAAAACGCGGGTGGGAAATCCATTACATGGAGATGAATGACCTCTACCTGCATCAAGGAGAAGCTCGCGCCCGTACCCGTTTGCTCACGGTAGAAGAAAATCCACAGCAATGGTACCAATTTGGCAGTGAGCAAGAGATAGCCCTCGATACCTTGCAAGTCATTCTGATGCGCAAAGATCCCCCTTTTGATACTGAGTACATTTATGCTACCTACATTCTAGAAAGGGCAGAAGCCAAAGGTAGCCTGATCGTCAACAAGCCCCAGAGCCTGCGCGACTGTAATGAAAAACTGTTTACAGCTTGGTTCCCAGAATTGACACCTGATACGCTAGTCACTCGCAATGCCAAAAATTTGCGCGAGTTCCATCAAAAACATGGCGATGTTATCTTTAAGCCGCTGGATGGTATGGGTGGCGCTTCCATCTTCCGTCTGAAGCAAGATGACGCCAATGTGGGAGTCATTATTGAAACCCTAACTGAGCATGGTAGCCGTTATTGTATGGCGCAAAATTTCCTGCCAGCCATCAAAGATGGGGATAAACGCGTACTGGTTGTTGATGGTGAACCTGTACCTTATTGCCTTGCCCGCATCCCAGCTCAGGGGGAAACTCGTGGCAATCTTGCGGCAGGTGGACGTGGAGAAGCCCGCCCATTGTCAGAAAGTGATTGGGCCATCGCCCGGGCAGTTGCTCCGGTATTAAAAGAGAAAGGACTAATCTTTGTTGGACTGGATATCATTGGCGACCGTTTAACTGAAATCAACGTCACCAGCCCAACCTGCGTACGTGAAATAGAAGCGGCATTCCCAGACATTTCCGTTACTGGCATGCTAATGGATGCTATCGAAAAACGATTGGAAAAACAGATAGCATAATAGTCCAAACAACGTTCGCTTCCTGACAACATTTACCATTTATAATAAGAGTCCACATACTGGGGGGACTTTTATTGATGTTATACATTGATTATAAAGGAATTTTATAATAGGTCATCTACATAATATCCACTTTATAACCAAACCTTTAGCAAAAGCCCTTCGATTTTCGAAGGGCTTTCTCATTTATCAAGACTAAACTATCAGATAGGATATTTGGGAGATTAAAACTAAAACATATCTGAACCATAACAACATCAGAAAATAGTAATGGAAGATTTTTTGTTTTTCGTAGCGATTTTATTTTTTCTACTGTTTATCGTTGGGTTGGTAAAACTCAACGCTGTATTAATGCCAAGCAGAAAAATAGCAGCCTTAGTTTATCTGGTGATATTCGTAGCATCCATAATAGCGGGAGCTGAACTGTTTTCTTCGAAACAAAGTATGTCCCAACAATCAAAAAACAGTAACAGCATAGGCAAGCAATCATCTCATGCTGCGACTTTGCCCATTGAAGATTTTGAGTTGGCTGTAAAAGAAACTCTGGTAAAACGTGCGATCATTTACGGTGTATAGAGAGCGCTAATTAGTAACAATGATGACAAGGTGACTGTGGTTTCTTATCTGCTGGATGCTAATAATGATAAAAAGTTAACAGGAGATCTTAAATATACCGTTACTGCCACAAGAGAGCAGGCGCTTAAAATTGCCCGTAAATATTTTCAAGTAATTAAATTATCTGAGTTGGTGAGTAATCAGTGTTCTAAAAATAAAAAAGCGGTGCCACTGACACCGCTACAATCTGTACAGAACTTATTATTTCTTGTCTGCTGCGATACGATCACGAACGTGTTGAGCACGTTCCTGTGAAGGCGGGTGTGAATCAAACATGCTGGTTTCACCACTGCCCAGTTTAGCCAGTTTCTCGAAGCTGGTTGCTAAACCTTTAGTTTTGATACCGCGTTTTTTCAGTAGATCATAAGAGAAGTCATCAGCCTGACTTTCCTGATGCTGTGAGAACTGCGAGTTGATCAGTTTTTCACCCAGTGCTGCAAGCTGAGAGTCGCTCAGCTGTCCTGCTACACCACCAGCTGATGCAGCTGCGGTACGTGCAGCAACTGCAGCATAAGCAACCTGCATGGCTTTACGGCTGTGGCCCAGTGCAACGTGACCCATTTCATGACCCAGAACACCTTCGACTTCGTTGTCGTTCATCATGTCCATCAGGCCGCTATATACACGCACACAACCATTAGCCATTGCCCATGCGTTCACATCACCAGTCAGATAAACTTTGTAGTTAACCGGTGTACCGCCAACTTCGTTACCTAATGCTTTGGCGATTTTGTTCAGACGTTTAGTGTACTGGCTGGATGTCGGTGCAATTTTATTCTGTGCATCCATCTCTTTACATGCTTGGTCAGTTAACTGCTTGACATCAGAATCACTCAGCGTCGCAGCCTGAAATAATTGCATTCCGGATTTAGCCAGCATTCCCTGATCAATATTTTTACAACCTGTCAGAATCACAGCAGAAACTGCTACTGCAACAAGAGCTTTCATTTTCATAATGTTGTTTTTTCCTTTGCAATACATGCAACTATAATATTTTAAGAGCATTAAAAGACTATGAGTTCTGTTAAAAATAGCAATAGGAATAAACCCCAATATTTATGATTATGTGACTTTGATAACATTTTAAACAAAAAAATTAAATAATAAGCAGAATAATTTAACCTATATTAAATTTACTTAACCAAATAGCTTTTCGCCTATTTAATTAACCCGAGATTTGTTTAAGAAGGGAACTCAGTGCCTGAGGCACGATCAAAGTTTTTGCTAAAGAAAACAAAATAGTGCCTCAGGCAAGTATAATTTAGAAGCACTTTACTGCTGCGTCGATGACTTTTACCAAAAATTTATCCCTCTCTGGTATCAACAGCTAATCGGAAACGGATGACTCAAGCGTCGTCGCCAAGCTTCTCTTTCTCAGCGAAGTTATGACAATCCTGATTTTATTTCATATGAGCCACTATCGGGATTTTAAAACGTTTTATATTTAGCATGTTACACCATATTTTAAAGTCGATTTTCCCGGATTGGTCAGCTACACCAGAATGTTAGCCTTAAAGAAAAGAGCGCTCATTCCCCGACTTCGCGTGTTTAAAGGGGTTGCACAGCGAGGAAAAACGAGCACGGGCTGGTTTTATGGCTTTAAACTTCATTTGGTTATCAATGATTATGGGGAACTGTTGGCGGTTACCTTGAAAAAGGTAAAATCAGACTTGCCTCTCTGGACAAGCTGTGCATGTTTTGCGTCATACTTTTGCTGCTCATTTTATGATGAATGGAGGAAATATTTTGACCTTACAAAAAATCATGGGTCATGCAAATATTCAACAAACTATGGCATACGCCCACTTCTCTCCTGACTATTTGCAGGATGCCATTAAATTCAATCCACTAAGAGGAAGCATCCACATTCCATCCACTTTAATAGAGAAAAATAGGTACTCATAGTACCCCAATGGATTTTTAATTCATTGAAAACCAAGCGTAGTCCTTGTATAAAGGGTTACGCTTAGCCCACATACTGGTGGGCCAAATCATTCTTACATTGCCTAAATAATTATCAGAAAACACATGAACTTACAGCACCATTTTCTTATTGCCATGCCTTCGCTCTCTGATCCTTATTTCAACCGTTCTGTAGTTTATATCTGCGAACATGATCAAGACGGGGCAATGGGGTTAATTATCAATAAACCGATAGCCCAAGTTTCTATCCAAAGTATCTTACAGAAGTTGGATATCGCTCCTGAAGATAAAGACAATAATATCAATCTTAATAGACCGGTTATGGCAGGTGGTCCCTTGTCTGAAGAACACGGTTTCATTTTGCACACACCACAATCAGGTTTCAGTTCCAGCATTCAACTCTCTGAACAAACTATGATCACAACATCCAAAGATATGCTGGAAGCGCTGGGCACACCACGCCAACCGAAAAATGTTTTGATGACTCTCGGATATTCAAATTGGGAAACGGGTCAGTTAGAAAAAGAGATTATGGAAAATAGCTGGCTCACGGTCAGTGCAGAACCTTCTATCATTTTTAATACCCCTATTGCTGATCGCTGGCGTGAAGCTGCTTCTCTGTTGGGGATCAATATTTATAACCTCGCACCACAAGCAGGACATGCCTGATGAAAAACCGGACAATCATTGCTTTCGATTTTGGGACTCGCAGTATCGGTGCAGCTATCGGGCAAGAAGTCACAAGTACAGCTAGAGCACTATCCGCCTTCAAAGCCAACGAAGGCACTCCAAATTGGGAACTCATCGGGAAACTACTCAAAGAGTGGCAGCCCGATCTGGTCATTGTTGGTTTGCCACTCAATATGGATGGCACAGAGCAACCAGTCACCGCACAGGCCCGCAAATTCGCTAATCGCATACATGGGCGTTTTGGTGTTCAGGTTGAACTGCATGATGAACGATTGACCACCGTGGAAGCTCGCTCTCACCTGTTCGATCACGGTGGCTACAAGGCACTGAATAAGGGCAAGGTCGATGCCGCTTCTGCTGTCATCATTCTGGAAAGCTGGTTTGAACAGCAATATTCATAACAACGATATTCGTAACAGCCATACTTATCCTTAAGGGTGGTTGTTACTGCAAAGCAACCATCAGCCTCTCTATTCTGCCAGCAATCCTAACGATTTACGCTGTTGTCGGCTTTGCTCGTAAGTTTGCATGCCGCAAGCAGCGCCAGTCTGCATTAATGTTGCTATTTGATGGTTTTTTCCTTCCCGGATCAAATGGCTCACGGCTTGATTGACGACCAGAACCTCATGGATAGCCACTCTGCCACCTTCTCTGGTCGGAAGCAGTTGTTGAGAAATAACCGCTTTTAAACTTCCGGCCAGTTGGCTGCAAATCCAGCCTTTCTCTTCTGCGGAGAAAACATCAACCAAGCGATCTATCGCTTGGATCGCACCACGAGTATGTAGCGTTGACAGAACCAAATGCCCCGTTTCAGCCGCCGTCAGTGCCAGCCGAATCGTCTCTTTATCGCGTAATTCTCCCAGTAAAATCACATCGGGATCTTGCCGCAATGCCCCTTTCAATGCCGTTTGATAATCCGGCACATCCTTACCAACCTGCCTTTGTTGTATCAGGCAATTCCGGCTTCGATGAACGAATTCTATTGGGTCTTCCAACGTGATAATATGTTTACTGCCACGGCTATTTAAAGCATTAATCATGGCTGACAACGTGGTAGATTTACCGCTCCCCGTCGCTCCCGTCACTAATATCAACCCACTCACCTCTTGCAAAATGAGATGTTGAATGATGTCAGGTGCATATAGTTGTTCTAACGTCGGGCATTTATCCGTAATTAACCGCAATACCAATGACAGATGGGATTGTTGATAGAATAGATTCCCCCTGAGCCGTTGTTTATCTGGTATTTCCACCACAAAATCGACATGACCACATTCCTGTAACTGCTGTTTCTGAGCATCCGATAATATTTTTTTGCTCCATGCTATAAGAGTATCCGATTGAATTTCCTCTAATTGCATCTGTGGATATAACCCTCCATTGATGCGTAAAACCGGAACTTGTCCGACACAGAGATGCAGATCGGAAGCATTATGCTTTACACTAAGGGACACTAATTTTTCCATATTCATTTTTTAATCTCCTGAGTCAATTATGAACAATATTGAACAAAATCTCCACGATGTCAGGAACCGCATCACTCTTGCTGCTCAAAAATGCGGACGTACTCCAGAAGAAATTACCTTACTTGCAGTCAGTAAAACTAAACCTGCGGATGCCATCGCAAAAGCCATAGCCACGGGTCAGCGGGAATTTGGTGAAAATTACGTTCAGGAAGGGGTTGAAAAAATTCAACACTTTGCCAACCATGATGATTTGGTGTGGCACTTTATCGGCCCTTTGCAGTCCAATAAAAGTCGTCTGGTTGCAGAAAATTTTGACTGGTGTCATACCATCGATAGATTGAAAATCGCCCAACGCTTAAGTGAACAACGCCCTGCAAATATGGCTCCACTCAATGTACTGATTCAAATTAATATCAGTGGTGAAGGCAGCAAATCAGGAATTTTGTTGGAAAAATTATCAGAATTGGCAACAACTATTAATGCTCTGCCTAATCTGGTATTACGCGGGCTGATGACAATACCTGCCCCAGAAAACAATGTTGAACGCCAAATAGCCATTTTTCGCGAAATGGAACAAGCAATCACCGAACTGAAAGCGCAATTCCCACAAGTCGATACACTCTCAATGGGAATGACGGATGATATGGAAGCCGCCATTACTTGCGGCTCTACGTTGGTTCGAATTGGAACGGCAATATTCGGTGCCCGTCAGTACCATTTTTAATGTAAGTCTTAACTTAGAAAAATACCTGACTCGTTACACCAAAATTAACTGATTAATATGCGAGATTGTTTAATGAAAAATCGTAAAATCACTTTTATTGGCGCAGGGAATATGGCGCATGCCATTATCGCCGGATTGGTCAGGAAAGGTTATCCTGCTGAACTCATCACTGTCTGCTCCCCAAACACAACCCGCCGTGATGTGCTGGCAAAAGAGTATGGCATTAACAGCCAAAGTGATAACACCCGTTACGCGCAGGAAGCCGATGTTATTGTGCTGGCCGTTAAACCGCAGATAATGGCAGAAGTTTGTAATTCACTGCGTTCACAAGTCGATTTCAATCAAAAACTTATCCTTTCCATTGCTGCGGGCATTCCAATTGCCCGTTTTTATGCACTTTTGCAGGATAATCTCAATATCATCCGCATCATGCCAAATACGCCTTCACTTGTTGGGCAAGGAGTTAGCGGATTGTTTGCACCTGAATATGTTATTCAACCTGATCGTGAGTTTGCGGCATCGCTGATGAACAGTGTCGGTACAGTCTGTTGGATGAATGATGAAAACGGTATCAACGAAATTATTGCTATTGCAGGCAGTGCGCCTGCCTACTTCTTCTTGTTCATGGAATCCATGCAACAAGAAGCGGAACATCTGGGATTCGACAGCGAAACCGCCAGAGAACTTGTCCTGCAAGCGGCCATCGGGTCAGCTAAACTTGCTGAAACGCAAAAAGATCTTCCTTTTGCTATCCTGCGTGAGCAGGTAACATCTAAAGGCGGCACAACGGCTGAAGCATTGCGCATTTTTTATGAAGGAAACCTGCCTGAAATTGTGTCCAGTGCCATGCAAGGAGCAATCCGCCGAGCGCAGGAAATGGAAAAATTATTTTAATTCAATTGGTTTAATTCAATCAGGGCTGCTACATGCAATTCTTAAACTTCATCTTTTTTACAGTTCTGGATTTATATATTGCGGTTTTACTGCTGCGCGTCTGGATGCAGTGGGTACGTTGTGATTTTTATAATCCATTTGCACAATTTATCGTCAAAATCACTCAACCCGTAGTGCGGCCATTACGCAGGGTGATACCTGCCATTGGCCCCATTGATACAGCATCAGTCGTCCTTGCCTACCCACTCGTTCTTATCAAGATAATGTTGCCCTTATGGCTAGCAGCAGGGCAATTTTTGATGCCTTCTGCCATTATATTCCTGCTTGGGGTGATTGAACTACTGACTGCGGCTGGAAAACTGGTGTTCTGGCTGGTGATTGCCCGAGCGTTACTCAGTTGGATCAGTCAGGGACGCAATCCTGTTGATTATGTTCTGATTCAATTGACCGAACCATTGATGACACCTATCCGCCGCATCCTTCCTTCTATGGGGGGCCTTGATTTCTCTGCCATGATTGTGATTCTCATCCTCTACGCACTGAATGCCCTGCGTTATGATTTGATGGGATGGTTAGCTTCAATGCTCGCAGGCTAATGAAATACATAAATTAATTGGATACATAGGTTACTTGGATAAATGGCAATGCAAAAAGTTATTCTCGCCACGGGAAATGCAGGCAAAGTACGTGAATTGGCTGATTTATTGGCCGACTTTGGCTTAGATATCGTGGCTCAAACCGAATTAGGTGTTGATTCAGCCGATGAAACGGGCCTCACTTTCATTGAAAACGCAATCATTAAAGCTCGCCATGCAGCAGCAGTGACCGGATTACCTGCCATTGCAGATGATTCTGGGCTATCCGTTGATGCATTGGGCGGCACACCGGGTATTTATTCCGCCCGCTATGCAGGCAGTGATGCCTCCGATCAGGAAAATCTGGAAAAGCTTTTGGAAGCCATGCGTAATGTTCCTGATGAGCAACGCCAAGCGCAATTCAATTGTGTTCTGGTCTATTTACGTCATGCCGAAGATCCTACTCCTCTGGTATTTCACGGTCGCTGGTCTGGCATTCTTACCCATGAACCCGCCGGAGAAGGCGGTTTTGGTTATGACCCAATTTTTTATGCCCCAGAATTTGGCTGTACAGCAGCCCAAATGAGCCGTGAGCAAAAAAATGCGGTTTCTCACCGAGGGAAAGCGTTAGAAATGTTGTTGGAAGTCATGCGTAATGCTTAAGTTGCCACCTCTGAGTCTTTATATTCATATTCCTTGGTGCGTGCAAAAATGCCCTTATTGTGACTTCAACTCACATGCTTTAAAGGGAGAAGTGCCACATCAGGAATATGTTGATCATCTATTGGCGGATCTGCGTGCTGACCTGCCAATGATTGGTGGTCGTGAGGTATCAACGATTTTTATCGGTGGAGGTACACCCAGCCTGTTAAGCGCGAAGGGGATGCAGCGATTGCTTGATGGTGTCAGGACCTCACTTCCACTCTCGCCACAAGCAGAGATTACGATGGAAGCCAATCCCGGAACGGTTGAAGCCGATCGTTTCAATGCCTATCAGCAAGCTGGTATTAATCGCATTTCCATCGGAGTACAAAGTTTCGGTTCAGATAAACTGATCCGTTTGGGGCGCATCCACGGCCCAGAAGAAGCTAAACGAGCGGCAAAATTGGCGGATGGGCTTGAATTACGTAGCTTCAATCTGGATTTGATGCACGGATTGCCCAACCAGACGCTCAACGAAGCACTGAATGATTTACGTCAGGCCATTGAGCTATCTCCACCGCATCTCTCTTGGTATCAATTGACGATTGAACCCAATACCAGTTTCGGCTCCCGCCCACCGGTTTTACCTGATGATGACGCGCTATGGGATATTTTTTCCCAAGGCCATCAATTACTGACGGAAGCTGGCTACCGGCAATATGAAACCTCAGCGTATGCCAAACCGGGTTATCAATGTCAGCATAACCTCAATTATTGGCGTTTTGGAGATTACTTGGGCATTGGTTGTGGCGCACATGGCAAAATCTCGTTTGAAGATGGCCGTATCCTCCGTACCGTGAAAACCAAACATCCGCGCGGGTATATGCAAGGGCGTTATTTGGATCAACAAAATCAGGTGGATAATGAAGATCGTCCATTTGAATTTTTCATGAACCGTTTTCGGTTATTGGAATCCATGCCACGTCAGGATTTCAGTGATTTTACCGGATTACCAGAAAGTGCCATTCGTCCACAACTGGATAAAGCACTGGCCAAAGGTTATATCACTGAAACGGATACGCACTGGCAAATCACTAAACACGGAAAACTGTTCCTGAATTCGTTACTGGAACTATTTCTTTAGGGAATAAACTGCACCTGAAAATTAAAGGGTGCAGTTTATATTGGTTAGAGGCTGAGTGAGTATTATTTTTCAGGTTCATAACTTATGCAGCTCATATGATTACCTGCGTTGCTTAATTATTCCTTAATCAAACAGCATTACCATAATTAACGATAGTGTTTCATATTAGAAAAATAGCCATTATTCTTTGACGAGACCAGATATTTCAGGATGAAAATATTCTCTGTATTTATTCAAAGATGCTTTATTTCTGAAACTATAAGTTTTAAGTAACCAACGCTTTTCTGCTGCATTTTGATCGACAATCTTTATGATATCACGGTTATGTAGTGAATCCTGATTTGCAAAGGAAAATAGATCGCCGTTATGAATAGCAACATGCTCTTTTTTTACTTTAGTGATAGCGATTTTCAGATCAAGAAGCGCCTCAATAGCTTCTTTCGGAGCATCGGGTAAATAGGTAGTACGGGTATCGTAGTAACGGAAAGCATGTATATTTTCAAGAATGACATGCTTTTCAGAGTAAATTTGTTTTTTGTTGGAATCTCTTGAATATTCGTCGTAAGGAGTAATATACCAAGGTTGGCGTAACCAGTGCTGCGTTTCTGGCTTGAGATAGGAGAGCATAGCCTTGCCATCGAGATAACCTGTATAAATCAAATTTTGCTCACTACAGCGCATACCGAGTAAACTAAGAAAATCTGCTCTGACAGGATGAGCAGTACGATCATTGTGGAAATAGAGTTCACCATCCGTTTTTTGCGTTTGGGTATTGGAATATTTCTTGTGAGCATAAACATCATGGAAGAAATCACCATTATTGCGTGTCTGATAAGCCAGAAGAGGAGAATCGGTTAATTGTGAGAAAAGTTCCAACAGATTTTCTCCAATGAATGTCGTTTTCTTCCTGTATTTGTCATTCACAGGGTCATTCAGATCGAATTCAGGAATAACTTTATCAATAGGAAGATTACGCAATAGTTGCGCATTAATACCATACAGTTGTCTTTCATCTTTTATTTTATGACAGACCTCTATAAATTTATTTGGAACCTCCCCCGAAAAAATAAGATTATTGATTTCACGCTTGAAATTAATATAATTTTTATAAGGGCTGACATTAATCATATCAAGAACATTAAAAAGAGTCTTGTTTTCCAATCTGTCAAATTCGTAAACACTTATCATTTTAACCTCCCAATAATATTTTTCCAAGTATTACTTCACACTGCCAGTAGTATCATATAAAAATTTCAAGTGAATTAATCACAATAAAATTTATAAAAGGGAAAATAAATCAAGAGAAAATAAATTTAGTACCAAACTATGCTCTAAATAAAATAGCCACTCATTAAGAAAAAATGGCTATTTTCAACATTATTTTATTCTTCCTGTCGCACGGGCATAAGAAAATAGCCCACCAGCAGATACAATATTGGCAAGTTCACCAATGGGGTCAGTTCGATATTTTTCACCATTTGTCAGTAAAGTCACTGTCTGGTTTTCAATATCAATCTCAATACTATCTCCCGTGACTAATATGTCACACAAACGCTCCTGTGCTGCAACAGGCAATAACTGTCCAGTTGATACACAATTCCGGAAGAATATACGAGCATAGGATTGAGCAAGAATAGCTCTCACACCAGAAGCACCTAATGCAACAACTGCATGCTCACGCGAAGATCCACAGCCAAAATTCTGTCCTGCCACAATAATCGGATATTTCGCCTTTCCCTTGCTTTCATCGATGAAAGGCCATGATCCTTCCGGTAATCCACACATCGCCAATGAAGCCAGTTGTGCATATCCTTCAGCTGTGGAAGGGTTTACCTTGAGATATTCGGCTGAGAGAATCTGGTCAGTATCAATATTATCGGTCAATACATAAACCTCGCCCCGAATAATATTTTTCTTTAACTCACTCATAAAAACTCCTCAGGATTTGTAATGCAACCAGTAATCGCTGCCGCAGCAACAGAATAAGGGGAAGCGAGATAAATATTGGCGCGTTTATGCCCCATTCTGCCGACAAAATTGCGATTAGTTGTGGATATCACTGATATTGGATCATTGACTCGCCCGAAGGTATCCGGCGGGCCACCACAGCAAGCAGCACATCCTGATTCTGAGGAAAGCTTCACTCCCGCATCGCTTAAAATTTGATAAACAGAAATCCCATCAATCTGGGTGGTAATCGTCTTATGGAAAACCTCTTTTGTTGCGGGTACTGCGTAAGTCGGAATTTTAACTTTATGCCCTTTTATAATGCGGGCTGCCGCAACAAAATCCTCCAGCTTGCCACCCGTGCAAGAACCAATATATGCCTGAGAAATGGCAACATTAGCAACCTGTTCAATGGAAACCACATTATCTGGAGAATGCGGTTTAGCAATCTTCGGCTGCATAGCAGAAACATCAATATTTAACACACTGCTATACTGTGCATCTTCGTCAGGATAAATAATCTCAAAAGGGAGATTATTTCGTTCTGCCAAATAATCCAGAGTCGCCTGATTGGGAACCATAATGCCATTTTTCGCCCCACACTCAACGACCATATTGCAAATCGTCATGCGTTCTTCTACCGATAACTCATCAATGACATTACCGCCAAACTCTATGGCCTGATAAGTTGCACCATCGACAGTTAATTCTGACAATACGGACAGAATCATATCCTTGGCCAAAACATGAGCAGGTTTGGTTCCGGTAAAATTGACTCGAATGGTCGTTGGCACTTTGAGGGGAATTTCGCCCGTACCTAACGCATAAGCAGCATCGGTAATACCTAATCCAATGGCAAAGGCACCAAAAGCACCGGCGGTCACGGTGTGGGAATCCGTTCCCAGTAACACTTCGCCGGGACGGGTATGCCCCCCTTCAGCCAGTCCTATATGACAAACGCCTTTATAGTCAGGTGTTCCAACATCATAAAAATATTTTATGTTCTGTTCGGCGGCAAATTCACGCATTACTCGAATATTCTGATTGGCTTGTGGGTCTGCCGAATAAACAAAATGGTCAGGGATCAGAATAAAGCGTTCGGGATCCCATATCCGTGCATCTTGACCGAACTCTTTTTTAAATACGCTGGCTACACCCGGTGTGCATGGATCGTGAGACATCAGAATATCCACTTTTGCCCAAACCACTTCACCTGGAGTGACCTGTTCACGCCCACTTGCCCGCGCAAGAATTTTTTGTGTGATAGTTTGGCTCATCTCACATTGCCCTCCGAAAGATTGAAACAGACTAAATAAATTGTAATCCTAACAAGATTACTACTCCTTAACGTAGGGAAATACTATTATATCGCTCACTGTTTCCATTATGGGACAGTCGTTCGCAAAATGGGAAATTCTAACGCCTCGAATCTGACTCTTAATTGGCTACATAACTTTTGTACATAACTCAGGAATATTGACCTGCCTCTACAGGATATATGATATGTTATATGGCGATTCCCCCGAGTTAAACATCAGGTTATTTTATGAATAATATTGAGAACCTTACCTCAATGGTGGTTTTTGCCCGTGTAGTAGAGACTCTGAGTTTTACCGAAGCGGCAAAATCGTTAAGGCTGTCAAAATCTTCCGTCAGCCGTGAGATTGCACAGTTGGAAGTAAGATTAGGCACCCAGTTACTCAACCGCACCACGCGCAAAATTCAGGTGACAGAAGTAGGGATGAATTATTACCAATACTGCCACCGCATTTTTACTGAAGCCCAAAATGCCGAACATTTTATCCGTAATTTTCATGAAGAACCGATAGGAAGTTTGCGTCTGATTGCCCCCGTATCCTTTGGTAGTCAATGTATTGTCCCTGCCCTGAACAGCTTTATCGCTGGAAACATTCATATCAGCGTTGATCTGGAATTGACTGACAGAACCATTAATATGGAGAAAGATCAATGCGATATCGCGATCGTCATAGGACGTGAGACGCCACATCATCCACTCGTTATGCCTCTGATTGATATTACTTGGGGGCTTTATGCCACACCAGACTATATACGCCAGTTTTCACCAATAGATAAACCTGAAGATCTTCCTCGCTACGATTACCTGCTATTCCGTGGCCCTGCCCATACTATCTCCCTCCCGTTTCGTAAAGAGAGACACAAACTGGATATTGAAGTACGCAGCCGATTCCGTATCAATAACAGCGTGGCATTAATGAGTTCTGCGCTGGCTGGAGCGGGTATTGCCTACCTACCAGACTACGTAACCCATGAGGCCGTGGCGGAAGGCAAATTAGTACGGCTTCTACCTGAATGGAGTATGGATATTTATCAAGCTTGGATACTGTTTAAATCAGAGAGCACCCTATCTTCACGTGTGCAACAGTTTGCGAATTCTTTGCAGCATAAATTGAAGTAAGATAATCAATGCGGGTACAGCAGCACCCGCAAAAATATCAGAAATACCTATTAATAATAAATAATTATAAATAACTATCAATAATAGTTACCGTGGCGGTAATCCCAAGTGGTGAAGATATCAGACATCATCGCCATGATCTTATTCACATCCAGCCCTTTACGGATCAATACCGGACACGGAGTGATATCACGCTGACCATTTTGCAGCGGTACCAATTTACCGTTTTCATCCACCATTGAAACCATAACTCCTTGTTCATAACGAGTTTTATCAGTTTCATTTGGTTGGATAGATTTAACATAGTCATTAGCAGCGATAATCAGATCAGCCTGCCCTTCGATACGTTCACCGATACACTCAACCAATCCACGATTACCTTTACCTGATGGGTTAGCCGAGCTGGCAAAAGAAAACTTGCCATATTTTTCCCACAGCTCTTTCGCCAGAATTTCGCCTGGCTTACCAAATTTAATCACGAAACAACTCGTGCCACGATGATCCATCATCAGCTCTTTGGAACCATCATTTGGAATACGGGCTAATGCTTCTTCTTTCCATGGCAGAATACAGCCCAACAATACATCCTCATCCCAATGTTTTTGATAAAGTTCTTCAATTTCCGAGTTAAGTTGAGCCAATTCTTTTAACTGCACCAGCGAGCCACACAAAACGACACCGGGCTTGTTGCGATTACGCTGCTTCGCTTCAAACTTTCGCTCCAGACCTCGCGCATCAGACGTCATGATGATGTAGCCAACTTTGGTTGGGCAGACGATCATTCCACCGTCATTAGAGAGGAGCTCTACCGCTTCCTGCTGTACCCCATAATTCCATTGAATTTTCTTGCTGCTCATATTGATACCCTTTACTGGAAACGGAAGAATTATTAATCAATCAGTTAACGCTGGTAGTAACCGGTAATAGTGGCTGTTGCCAAGGTATTGGCCTGAATCATAAAACGCGCAATAGCGTTTGTCGCTTCAGCATCAACTCCCAGTCTCTCTACCGATAAGGCATGTACAGTGAAAATATAGCGATGTGCTTTATCGCCCACGGGCGGACAAGGGCCACCGAAACCAAACAGACCATAATCATTTCTGCTCTGAATCACACCGATTGGCAGTTTGCCCCCATCATTTTGCCCTGCATTTGCTGGCAGGACTTGTGTTTCAGTTGGAATATCAAAAACAACCCAGTGCCAGAAACCACTGCCTGTTGGTGCGTCAGGATCATAGGCAGTAATGGCAAAGCTTTTTGTTTCGGCTGGTGTATCTATCCAAGCAAGTTCAGGCGAACGATTATCACCATTGCCATCAAATCCATTAAATTCATACTCTTTTTTCAAGAAGTCATTATTCTTAAATTCAGTTGAACTAATAATCATGCTTATGTCCCCCATTGGATGCCTTTTGAAACATTCTAATGTAGATTTTCTGTGCTGCAAGGCTAGACTATGATTTTGATTGATTGTTTCAGTTTGGGAACAATAAGTGAGTCGTTAAAGTTTTTTGGCGATATGTATGGAGACGGGGTGTGCAATCTATTGGGTATAAATCTATAACATCACTATTTAAATAAATAATAAATTTACCCCGAAATCTGATATTCAAATTTCGGGGTAGATTCAAGAAAGGATAAATATTAATCTGAGAAATTAAAGCGCATCAGCAACCGCATTGACTTGTCGAGTCGTACTATCCAAACCACCACCAGACAAGTACCAAAGATCAGATTGCAGATATACGATTTTGCCATTTTTATAGGCATTGGTTGATTTGACTTGATCATTTTCGAACTGATCTTTTGTCAGCTTTCCTGCACCAATCGCTTCACTGCGATCAATAATAAAAATCACATCGGGGTTTGACTGTGCAATCATATCCGCAGTCACAACCCGGCTTTTATCTTGATCTGATTTAGCTGGCAATACAGCATGCGTGGCTTTAATCACATCGTAAACAATGGCTTGATTATTGGGATATAATTCACCAGCATTATGCAGTAATACCAATACTTTGCTGTTTGCCGCTTTCGCTTTTTCCTGCGCAGACGCGATGGTTTTCTCTAAATCAGCAATCTGTGCTTTAACAATATCCTGCTTATTAAATAACTCACCCAATAAATTGAAATTACTATCAATAGATAACAGGTAATTTTTATTGTCTGTGCTTAAATCAACTGTTGGTGCTATTTGTAACAAGCGCTCATAAAAAGAGCCCTGACGCCCAGTGATCACAATCAAATCTGGTTTTATTTCCGTTAATTTTTCTAAATTCGGCTCTTTCATTCCCCCTGCATTATGCATATTTGCAGGCACACTACTACGTACATATTCAGGTAAATTATCGATAGGTAATGCAATCACTCGTTCGGATAAACTTAATTTAGCCATCGAATCATAAGTACCGAAATCAAATAGGACAACACGCTTTGGATTCTTTTTAACCTGAGTTTCACCGGAAAGATGCTTTATCGTGACATAATCACCAGACAGGGCTGTGACTGAGTTTGGTGTAAATAATGCTGATGGTTGACTGAATGCAGAGTAGCTGGTGACAGAAAACAGTGATGCAATAACAATTGGCAGGATCTTTTTCATTGTTACACCTAAATTAAGCATGATAGTAAAAAGTGACTCGCATTCTAGGTGGCAACATTAATATGTCAACACAAATAAGAATCAATTTTATATTGATTCTTATTTGTGTTCTATGTATTGTGATTTACTTAATAGAATTCATAAGACTGATGCGCTGCTGTTCCAAGTTACTGGCTTTACTACAAACTTCTTCCTTCAAGCGCTTCAATTCTTGTTCCTGTTTTTTCCATTCTGCATCAAAGCCATTTTGCATTCCGCCCAATCCACCAAGGAGAGACATCAACATCTGTTTGCCGTCACCATTTTGGTCGCTCTTTTTACGGCTCATTTCATTAATGCTATCCTGCAATATACCGCCAAGACTCTGTTCGACGAGTTTTTGGCCTTCAGATTCTACCTGTTTAACCGCTTGGGAATTGAATGCAAAACCATTAGCGCGGGTTTCAATCACTTTATCAATTTGCTTATTGAGGCCAGATTCCAATTGAGTTAAACGATTACGAATATTACTTTCCTTACCCATCGTATCGGCAACCACTTTATCCAGCGATTGACGAGCACTGACCAAATGGCTCAACGCCTCTTTTTTAACCCACGGTAAATCCTGACGAATCGCCTGTTGATATTGTTGGGCTTTATGACGTTGTTCTGCACTCAATGACAATATCTTGCCATCACGGGTTATAGAGCCATCAGACGATATTTTCAGGTTTCCACTAGCCCCAACAATTTGGACAGACTTTGGCGTGACAATAATGTCATCATTAAGTGTTACCTGACATTCAGAACCCGCCTGTGCCTGAGCTACAATTACCTGAGATGCAAATAATAATGATGCAGCAATCGTGATTCTGCGTAACATATACTCTCCTGATTTCTTTTTCTTGATGACTTCCCATCAGCCCGGATGAGGTTAAAAAATAGAGCGCCCAATACGCCCAGCCAATTTTTCCAATGCCGCACAACCCGCCAATGAGTTACCCGATTTATCCAGTTCAGGGGACCATACCGCAACGGTGAATTCTCCCGGAACAACACAGACAATTCCGCCACCAACACCGGATTTTCCTGGCATGCCGATCCTGAAAGCGAATTCTCCAGAACCATCATACATACCACACGTCAACATAAGCGCATTAATCTGTCGGGTTTGCCGAAGACTCAAAATTTGCTGACCGGAGCCAATCATGCGCCCTTTGTTAGCTAAATAGATAAAACACTGAACCAGTTCAACGCAGTTCATTTTCAAGGCACAGTATTGGAAGTAAGTTTGCAGAACCGTAATGACATCGTTCTCGAAATTACCGAATGACTTCATTAGATAAGCAATTGCGGCATTACGGCTGGAATGCTCCATCTCTGAACGGGCAACGATATCATCATAGCAAATATCTTTTTGCCCAGTGAGGCTGCGGACAAATTCCAGCATTCTATGCTTAGGCGCACTCAAGCGTGATTGCAGCATGTCGCAAATAACCAATGCTCCCGCATTAATAAAGGGATTGCGGGGAATTCCCTTTTCCAATTCCAGCTGTACCAATGAGTTAAACGGCTGACCCGAAGGTTCCGTACCCACCCGCTGCCAGATATCCTCTTCCTTATAGCGTGTCATCGCCAGTGTCAGGCTCAACACTTTAGAAATGGATTGGATGGAGAAACGTTTTTCTGCATCTCCCGCTTTAAAAATCTGCCCATCTACCGTGCAAATGGCCATCGCCAGATTACTTACCGGAATTTCCGCCAAAGCAGGAATGTAATCTGCTGCTCTTCCTTGGCCAATCAAAGGGCGTACTTCATCTAAGATATCTGCCAATAACGAATTAGAGAACCTTACCTTCACCACTTTTTCTCCAGACAAACAGGGGCTCCTTGGGAGCCCCTGCATACAGCGCTATTTTTGCGTAAGACGCTATTTGTTATGCAACAACGAATCAATCCCACCACACATCAAACAGTTCTGATGTAACAACTTCTTCCATACCGCGATCTTTCAGCCATTTATCAACCAATTGGCGGTGTTCTTCAGTACATTTGCCGATTTTTTGCAGGCAGATAATACCTTCCCACTGCAAATAACCACTGGCATCCAGAGCAAGGCCTTTTGGCTCAACCAGTTCTTCAATCAAGGTATCAACCGTTCTATCAACAACCTCAATAGATGTATTAGCCGGGAAATTCCACTTTACTGAAAAACCTAATTCCTGAAACTCATCAATACGCAATTTTTTACGCAGACGACGACTACGGTTCTTAGCCATTATTTTACCCTCTCAAACATTAAATCCCATACGCCATGCCCTAACCGCTGACCGCGCATCTCGAATTTCGTGACCGGACGTGAATCAGGACGCGGCACATAATCACCGTTTTCCGATAAGTTGCAATACCCGTCAGCTTCGCTCATCACCCCCAACATATGTTCAGCATATGGCTGCCAGTCGGTTGCCATATGGAAGACGCCGCCAATGTTCAACTTGCTTCTAATCAGTTGAACAAATTCAGGCTGTACAATCCGACGCTTGTTGTGACGAGCTTTATGCCATGGATCAGGGAAGAAAAGTTGGACCATCTCCAGACTCTGATCTGGGATCATATTATTCAGCACTTCGATGGCATCATGGCACATGACACGCAGATTATTGAGGTTTTCCTCTTCTGCGGAAGCCAAACACGCACCTACTCCCGGCACATGAACTTCAATCCCAAAGAAATTCTTCTCTGGATTTTGGCTTGCCATCGTGACCAATGATGCGCCCATACCAAAACCAATCTCCAATACAACCGCGGCATTACGATCAAAGAGTTCACCCATATTGGACATGTCTGCCTGATAGTCCACGCCCATCTTCGGCCACACATTATCAAGTGCTTGCTGCTGACGACTCGTTAACCGTCCCTGCCGACGTACAAAACTGCGGACACGGCGCAAAGCCCTGCCATTTTCATCATATTCCGGTGAAATTACGTTATTTATCATGGTACTTTCTGTCAGTTTTAAAGACATTTGCTCAGGCGTTTGGGGCTTTATATACCACAAGATTGCCCAAAGAGAGCGCAATTATGCAAAGATGGCTGAGTTTATCAAGAGCAGTGTCCATAAGCACAACTTTAATGCTAATTTGCGTAGCGCTTCGAAACAAAGTTCGGGTTTACACTGAGGTTACACTATGTTGCAATCCTGCTCACAAAACAATTACTAGATATAAAGACAATTATTCTAATGATGGAAGCCGAGCAATTTTCACAGGTGGTACTTGAATGGTACCACCGTTATGGTCGCAAGACCCTGCCGTGGCAGTTGGAAAAAACGTCCTATCACGTCTGGCTTTCAGAGGTGATGCTGCAACAAACACAGGTCGCGACAGTCATTCCCTATTTCCAAAAATTTATTTTACGTTTCCCTGATGTTGCCTCTTTAGCCGCTGCACCACTGGATGAAGTTCTCCACTTGTGGACAGGTTTAGGATATTACGCACGCGCCCGTAATTTGCATAAGGCCGCACAACAAATTGTGACGTTACACAATGGCAAATTCCCAACAACATTCGATGAAGTTGTTGCCCTGCCCGGTGTAGGGCGTTCGACTGCTGGTGCCATTCTTTCCCTGTCTCAAGGCAAACACTTTCCTATTCTCGATGGTAATGTGAAGCGTGTTCTGGCTCGCTGCTACGCCATTGATGGCTGGCCGGGGAAAAAAGAGGTGGAGAACCAATTATGGGACATCAGTACGCGCGTAACCCCCAAACAGGAAGTCGAATATTTTAATCAAGCGATGATGGACTTGGGCGCAATGGTCTGCACCCGCAGTAAACCAAAATGTGAAATTTGCCCGCTCAATACAGGCTGTATCGCTTACGCCAATCATAGTTGGGCAAACTATCCGGGGAAAAAACCGAAACAGAGCATCCCTGAAAAAACCGCCTACTTTTTATTAATGCAACATGGTGATACGGTTTGGCTGGAACAGCGCCCACTTTCTGGTATTTGGGGTGGCCTGTTTGCTTTCCCACAATTTACTGATCAGGCGTCACTTGAACAATGGTTGAAAGATGCAGACATCTCTCACAGCAAAATTGAGCAACTAACAGCATTTCGCCATACATTCAGCCATTTTCATTTAGATATCGTTCCCATTAAAATCGATATCTTATCTTTTAATTCCTGCATGGATGAAAACAAGGGACTTTGGTATAACTTACGCCAGCCAGCAACTGTTGGATTGGCAGCTCCCGTTGAATACCTTTTGCAACAATTGGGTTAATTGCCCATTATTTTGAGGATTGATTATGAGCAGAACTATTTTTTGTACTTTTTTGCAACGAGAAGCCGAAGGCCAAGATTTTCAGCTCTATCCGGGGGAATTGGGCAAACGTATTTTCAATGAGATTTCTAAAGAAGCATGGCAAGAATGGATGAGCAAACAAACCATGCTGATTAATGAAAAAAAATTAAACACCATGAATCCAGAAGATCGCAAGCTGCTTGAACAAGAGATGGTGAAATTCCTGTTCGAAGGGCATGACATCCAAATCGACGGTTATACCCCTCCGGAACAATAATATTGGCATAAATAAGAGCCATTTTGTATGGCTCTAAACACTGATGGCATCCCAATATCCAACGGCACTGTAAAATGAAAAGACTGCTGGCTCTGATTCTTCTTGCACCGCTTCTGATTTCCTGTTCTAGCAAAAAAGACCTTGAATACAATGAAAATTACGTAAAAGATACGAATGGTTTCGATATCTTGATGGGGCAATTCGCCCACAACATTGAAAATATCTGGGGTTTGCAAGAAGTTTTAATCGCAGGCCCAAAAGATTACGTGAAATATACAGATCAATACCAAACCCGCAGCCATATCAATTTTGAGGCAGGAAGCATCACGATTGAAACTATATCACCGATTGAACCCACAGAACATTTACGTAAAGCCATTGTTACTACTTTACTAATGGGGGATGATCCACGATCAGTCGATCTTTATTCTGACGCCAACGATATTCAGATCAGCAAAGAACCTTTTCTTTATGGGCAAGTTTTGGATAATAATGGCGAACCCATTCGCTGGGAGTGGCGCGCACGTCATTTTGCTAATTACCTGATTCAGAACAAGCTACAAAAACGCCAATCAGGATTGCATGTCATTTGGTCGGTTACTATTCAATTTGTTCCTAACCATTTGGATAAACGCGCTCATAAATACCTCCCTCTCATTCGCAAAGCATCCATTAAATACAGTGTTGATGAATCCCTGATCCTTGCCATCATGCAGACTGAATCCAGCTTCAATCCTTATGCCGTCAGCCGCTCTGATGCCTTGGGACTTATGCAAGTCATGCAACATACTGCCGGACGAGATGTTTTCAGAATGCAAGGAAAATCAGGCCAACCTAGCCGCAGTTATCTCTTCGATCCTGAAAATAACGTTGATGCCGGTACTGCCTATCTATCGATATTGCAAAATATTTATTTAGGTGAAATCAAAAACGCCACCTCACGTCGGTATGCCGTTATCACTGCCTATAATGGCGGTGCAGGCAGTGTATTGCGCGTATTTTCCAGTGATAAAAAGAAAGCTGCTCAAATCATCAACTCGATGGAGCCTGGCGATGTTTATGAAACACTGACAAGTAAGCACCCATCTGCCGAATCACGTCGTTATCTGATGAAGGTGAACAATACACAGAAAGGCTATCGCAGGTAGTTCATAGCAGAATAGCCGATAGCAAAAAAGTCGTAGCAGATGGAGAGGCGATTGTCTCTCCATTTTGTTGAATTTTATAGCTTATTGGGCAATTTGAAATCACACAAATAAAATTATGCAGAAAGTCATTGACGGATTTATCTGAATACGGTTTAATGCGCTC
>NZ_JACOII010000028.1:0-157524 GCF_016306625.1 Xenorhabdus lircayensis
AAAAGGCGAAAATAAAAAGTAGTCTACTGGATTCCCTCAATTCGGGGGAGTTAGAAATGAAAAAGCCCCACTTGATTAGTGAGGCTTAAATATTCGTAGTGAGTATAGCTAAAATTCCCCACTATTTGGAGATGTTAGGCCAATGCCGGACAAAAAGCAACGGTTTATTTTGTCACCTCATTGAATGCGGCTTCGGCACGTTTTTCTTCCGTGTAACACTTACCCGTCAGCTTTTCATAAAAGGGCTTCCAGTTCCGCCGCCATGTCCTTTCATTCAAGTCGGGGATGTAAGCCTTGACTGCCGTATACGCCACTGACGACGGTACCCGGCTGTATCCCCGTCCCGAGCATCGGGGGCAAACCTTATGAACGGGCGTACCCCGTAAAGTTGTCTCTTCCTCATCAAGAATGAGGCCCCGCCCCTTACAGCGACAGCGGTTTGACAGCACACCTTTCCCGTTGCATTGCTGGCAAAGTTCCCCCACTCGTTCGACTTCAATCCACGGCTCAATAATTACCACACCATCGGCACGAATAATGCCGGGATGTTTTTCAACGTCTTTCATCCCGTAGATAAGCCCTTTCCCCCGGCACTCCGAACACTGACAAGTCGAAGCCGCTGAACGGGCGTAGTTTTCAAACGCCATCTTGGCTAAGATCACCAGACATGGCCCCAGTTTATTTCCTGCGGCTTTCGATATCAGTCTGGGGACTGTTCGTCTTGCATATTTGGTCAAGGCTTCTACCGTGCTGAACTTGTCTTCTTCACTGACATCGTTCCTGGCAAAAAATGCTGTCATCCCAAACTTAGCCTGTGACGCTGCCATCCCCAGAGCCGCCGCAGTATCCATCCCTTTCATTCTGCCCGGTGCGGTACTGGTGGAGGCGTCACTAAACGTCGGCGACTTGGGGTGAAAATGTTTCAGGGCTGATTCGAGTTTCATGCAACACATTCCCCCACCAGATTGAGGATTATCCTGTCCGTCACTGCCCGATCATGGAACCGCTCTTCTTCCAGTACCCACTTGCAGACGTCTGTCGCTTCCTGACGGTTAACGGCTGGGATGGTCGCCAGTTTCTCTTCAAGATACTCTTCCCGGTCATAGATATGATATCTTTCGTCATCACCAAATCCGCCCGGATCAAGTTCTTTGGTGGCCACTCTGCGCATCTGATATAACCAGTCCCAATAAAGGAACTCACGCACCACATCAGACAGGGTGTGCGGTTCGGGAAGGTGTTCAGCAAACCCTTTTGCGGCTGCTTTACGGAGTTCATCGACTTCATTAATGCGATCACCACGCATACACCCTTCGGCGTGCTCTTCTTCGTTCCAGTAGTGGAAAGGTTCATAAATTTCAGCCAGTTCCCCCGACAACATTAATTTTTCGGGTTCGGTTAGCTCCAGTGCCGCCTCATAGCGGGCAAAAATACCCCTGACTTTCGCCGCATCCTGAATCTGTTCTTTCGCACGATCAATATAGCCTTGTGGGTTGTCCATGCTCAGGGTGCCAAAGGCAATCTGGAACGGATGCGCTCCCGACTTCATCAGGTAATCGGCGTATTTCTGCTGGGCTGCCTTGGGGGTGATTTTCAGTTTCTTTAAGGCTTCTTCTGCCGCATCAAGGTGAGCCGGTTCGTTAGTCTTGATGACCTCCAGTACCCACAGGTAAGCATCCACCTGCTTATTGCCGGTGATCTTGCGCTGAACAGGCAAAGGCTTCACCGTGGCAATTGCTGTACTGTGGCCCGGCTCAGGAAGAGTGAAAAGTGTTTTGTGTACTGTGTTGTCCGTCATTATTTTGTCTCCCCCGCTAAACTAAAAATAATCTTGTCGCTGAATTCCCGATCACGGGATCTTTCTTCTAATTGGCTGTCTGTATTCAACATACCGATGAAATCATTTATTTTCCGGCGGTGTAATCGCGGTAACTTTCCCATAATGCCTCTGCTATGTCGGCTGAGAGACAGGCGGCTTATGCCTGTTTGGCGGAATACCCCGGCAACGTGTTACCCAATGCCGGCCAGAAAGAAGCCTGCCCCCAATTTGATGTTGTCTCAAAACCCCGCTGAGTTGCCTCGTGTTGTCTCAATATAGAAATAAAAAACCTTATAATTCATTGTATTAATAAAAATGAGACAACTGAGACAACCGAGACAACACCTTTTTTCTCTCACATGAAAGATCAGGCTTCTTCTTCGGACTCCGGCACTAACACCATGATGTAAGCCCGTTGCTGAATACCCCCCAGATGCTTAAGACGCGGCGTCTTACCCTGATAACTGCGCCCACTGGCCGGCTTTCGGAGTATCCCGTGCTTCACCAACGTATCGGCGAACATGTCCACGTTAAAGCCGCGGGCGATCTCCTGCTTAAAGGTGGCCGGCAAGGTATAGAACACCACCGGATCATCCTCATGCAGCCCTTTCCTTTCCCGGTATCCGGCTAAGTCCCGGATGGGTAAGTCCCGTTCGTCGTAAGGCAGCGGCGCATAACGGCTCATGCCGTGGGCGTTCAGGAAATCGGCGGCCTGCTCGACAATCTGCTCCAGTTCTTTGTTGCCTGTGCCGAACTCAGCCACCCACACATTGAAGATATATTGCAGCACATCCCGGCAGTGCTGCTTATCCCAGCCCGTGATAACCCGCCCCAGCATTAAGGCCGCTTCCAGCACGGCAAAGCGATCACTGACCCGATGCACCTGTTCGCCATAGCTTTCCGGTATCAGCTTGCTCCAGCGTGACTGGGCGTCGAGATAGGCTTTTTTCGCTTCCCTCTGGTGTGATGATAAGTAACTGATCCACTCACGCCCGGCCGCCCCATGATGTTCACGGCAGCCCCGCTTCAAGGCGTCTGCATGGGCCTTGCCGCTGTCCAGCCCATGTAAGTTTTTTGCCCTTTCCATCGGAATATTCAGCAGCCTGACCAATTGCCCGGCATTAGTCTTGATCCCCGCTTCCATCAGGAACGTGGGGATATCTTTTTCCCCGGTACTGATGGCCACCGTCCGCCAACTGGCTAAAGGTCGGTTGCCGCCTTCTTTCGCCCCCTGTATCTTCCCCTTGCCATTGAACAGGGTATAGGCGGAAGTATGAACATGTTTCGGGTTTGCCCCCTGTCCCACCTCATCGAGTGACAACAGCCCGTCATTGTGTGCCAGTGCCTCGTTGGCGATCCCCAGTGCGGTGCCGTACCACGTCAGCCGCTGTTCATCCGGTTTACCGTACAGACTGGTGGCAATATCTGCCGTGGTGGTTTTACCCGCCGTGGACTGGGCATACAGATGCACCCCGAACCCATCCGCCCCGACAATCCCTGTCATTGGTGCCGCTAATGCTGTTGCTACCCCCAGCATCATAAACGGGTTATTGCCTGCCAGCCGGGCCACATGCTGACGCCAGCCTGCCGTCGTGCCTGACACCGTGTACGCATTGGCAGCGGCACTGCCCCCGTTAAACAACACCGGCTGCTCTGGAACACCTATCACGGAGCCGTCCGGCATGATATAGGCCCCTTTATGCCAGCCTGATTTTGCGGTCATGCTCCAGATTTCCTTTGTGTAGCTACGGATCAGCCAGTCCGCCAGAATCGCCCTGAGATTGCTTTTCGTGGTGACCTGCACACCGCCCGCCTTGAGCATTCGCCAGCCCTCGCGCTCGCCGATATCGGCCGCGGCAATCCCTTTAATCACCGGATCTTTGTTACCCTTGGCCTGCCAGCGGACAATCAGATACTGTTCTTCGTTTTCATCAATGCCCGTCCCGATGACGGCCACGGGGGAGCACAACCATTGTTCGGGTTTAATGATTTCCCCGGTTTCTTTGTCCAGTTTGGGGGTCACATAAAAAACACCGTTATCCCGCGCATCAATAAACGGTATCAGCGGATCACACTCTTTCTCGCGGGGGGCGTCCAACGGGATCACCACGGTTTCTGACACGGTTCCTTGCTCTCCTGCCTGATATAATCCGTGGCTAAATGCCTGTTTGGCTGCCTCAACACCGTGCTGCTGACGGTAATCATCCCAGTCGGCTTTATGCTCCGTAGGCGGTAACGCAACCCAGCCATTGACAGCCTTAGCCGCTTTTTCGGCTGAAACCTTGCCCTTATTGGGTTCACCCGGCTCAATGTCGTTATCCGCCGCGATGATAATTTTCGCGTTTGGATAATGCCCCCTGACCCATTGTGAGACAGGCAATAAATTACCTGCATCGAACGCGGCCAAAGTCAGCCCATCATGCAATTGACTGACCGTTAAGGCCGTCGCGTAACCCTCAGCAATCAGCACCGTCTCCGGCGAGCCACCCAGTGCTGATAAGGGGGTAAAGCTCCCCTTTTTCTTCGTGCCCGTAATAAACCGTTTTTTACCGTCCGGCTTAATCTTCTGGCCTCCCGTCAATTCATCCCCGCGCTGCACGGGCAGAATGATAGTGCCATCAGATAACAGCCTGACGGGGTGAGGAAGTCCTTTGCGTTTCAGGTAGTCCGACTCGCCTAAAACAGAGCCTTGTATCAGCCTTGTGGCTTCCTCAATGGCTGACTGCATATTAGGAGACTCTGATTTGGGAGCCTCCTTTCTGGCAGGTTCCGGCAAGGGCAGCGCTAAAACATCAGACACCGCCTTTACTGCCTCAGTGATCGTTATCCCTTTAACCTTCATCAACAAATCAAACCCATCCCCATGATTGGGGTGATCACACTGGCGACAATGCCAGTCCCCGTTACCGTGGTCGTCGATGAAGTGAAAGCGGTCAGTGCCCCCACAAATGGGGCAAGCGCCATGCTTACCCTTTGCTGGTACATCCACACCACAAGCCGACAGCAACCCTTGCCACTGATCTTTAGCCACTGCCTTCACTGACCGGACATCAATATGATTTACCATTTGGGGAAGCCCTCGCGGTGATGGATTTCAAAATCCGCATGCTGGGCTGTGTCGTTCAGCGCTTCGGCGATCCTCGGCAAATACATCAGGGCTTCACCCACGCGGCGTAAATCCTCCCTTGCCTGACAATCTGCATAGTTTTCATTATCGGCAGACCAGAAAGCCAGTTCCCCCATTGCTGACATGGCCGCCATCACTGCACTGTGTGCGCCATCTGAATGCTTACGCAAATCTTTCAGTTCCTCAGTGTCCATAGCGCTAAAGTTGTTGCGTACCAAGTGGTTATAGATATCAGACATAATCAGGCTCTCCCTGCGTAGGTGTGTTCTTTGGTGAAACGGCTTAATGGCATGATGCACGGGGTGTTATAACCCTCACGGACAAAGGTCACGCGGTTAAAGGCTGTCAACAGCACTTGCACGGTTTCCCCGTTCTTATGGGTGTAATAGTCATGAGGTGCTGGGTTACGCACGGTTCACCTCCTGACGGGAAACAAACACCAGATTAGACTTACCCGCCAGTAAACGGGCTTCACCTTCACAGTCCGCCAGCACAGTAATGAGGCGTACAGGGTGAATATCCACCAGTCGTTGGTTGCCTGATGCAATTAGGAATGTAAATTTAAGGTGAGTTTGGGTATGCTGTATGTCAGCCATGATGTAAGACTCCTTTACATTGTGGTTAGAGGCCCGGTTAGTGTTCGCGCACTACTGGGCTTCGTTGTTTGTATACCTTGAATACTCAAGGTGTGTTTCATGTTATTTTTATATGGAACACACGTCAAGACTTTTTTGTATTTCTTTTTTGTGTATAATGAAACACACCAATTGTAAGGAGTTTCATTAATGCCAACACCAAACAAAAATGCAAAGTCACAATTAACTACTGTTCGCGTACCCCATGATGTAATGGAGGGAATGGAAGAAGTAAAACAAGACAATGAAAGCAACGCCGGATTTATTATCACTGCAATGCGTGGAGAAATAGCCCGCCGCCAAAGTGAGGGTAATAGTAAAAATCCACTACTCTCCTCCCTTGATGCCCTTGCCCGTGTCGAAGAAATCGGCACAAAAGCTAATGAAGAAATAAGACTGCTTATCAGTGTTGCGCAGGAAGAACTCCAGCAACGCAAAACCAAAGCATTACCTGAGCAATAACTAACCAACCCTCTTAAAGATGGTAGCCTAACCAAACCTCTTAAAGAGGTGAGCCTAACTGAACCTCTTAAAGAGGGGCAGCTTTTAAGTGACTGTAATTCCTCGTAACTCAAATCTGAGTCACGGTTAACTTGCTGATTTATACCGTAAAGCATTTTTGCTTTACGCCAAAGGGTAGCATTCGCCGTGCTATCCTTTTCTTTTTGCACTCCACTTAATGAGGATCGCAAATTAACCGCGTCGCTAAATGATACACGCATATTATGACCAGACTGCATATTTGCCGTCTGATTAGATATCAATGAGTTAGGTAACCAACCCGATGTTATCGGGTACCCTAAAGTATGACCAAACGCCAAATCTGGCGTTTGAATATATATCAATGGGTTAGGTAACTGATCCGAAATCATCGAAGCAGCCAAAGTGAGGACTTCGAAAGAATCAATAAGTTGCCGTAGGTGTGAGAAATATTCCGTATACCCCTTGGTAAAAAATTTCGCTGATAACCACCCCGATATTATCGGGGAGCCTAAACTGAGGACTTCGGTAATAGGGCTACCCCTATAGCTAATAACTACCATCACAACACCACCTCTCGCAGTTCTATTCCTTTCGCTGTGTAACCTTGAACCCGAACGCCCTCGACACGGTGGCGCTTCTTGGTCAGAAAACGGATGTGATCGGCATAGACATAAAGCCACTGACCATCTACAGCAATATGCTCGAAGGCTCTCACTGGTCGTTTTGCATACTGGACAAAAGGAGTAAACCTATTGATTTTATTTACTTCTTTTGTGCGCACCCCTCTGATGCCTTTTTCATTATTCCTATAAACCCAGACATCATTTATTTTCCCTGTAATTTGGCGGGTACGAACCTTGATATAACCCAATCGACGCATAAGCCTGCTGAACTCAGCATCATTACGAATTAACCTGCTCAGATATTCCAACGGCTCACATTTCCAGCCTTTAGCCTGATAACATTTCGTCAGTTCGTTATGGTGCTGCTTATTGAGAATGGTGTACTTATCTGGCTGGTTTGGATTGCGGTATAAAATCCAGTTATCCATGGCCTGTTTCCGTTGCTTCTGGTCAATCAGTAACGCGAACGTAGCTAAAGGCGCACCATTTTTACGGGTATGATATTCAGAACTGATTGAAGCGATGATATTCAGGGCATAGCTATCAATATCTTTTAGCTGGACAAAACCATAATAATCATTGCTTTTCAATTGGTTGACTGTGCGCACCTCTGAATGATATTCATAAGATTGCTTATCCTTTCCTGTCAGCCCTGTATCACTTTCTGCGTCGTGAACCGATACACCAGAATTAAGCCAAACTAACCCCTGGCCATTATGACGTAATCCCAAATCGGTGAGTGTACAAATACCCTTGTTAATCGATGACCAGTTACCTGAAATAACCGCCTTACGGATAATTGGAATATCGCTCTGGCTAAATTTAGGGTGAGTTTGACCGTTGCCAATCAAGGCAGTAATTTTTTCCATGATGTTATTCCTTAATTGACAGGTTTACGGCTATACGGGTTATTCACATTGTCTACTACTGGCAGGAATATCAAGTTTTTCATTACATTACCTCGCCGCGAGATTCAGCGATACGCTGATCTATCCAGTCATCAATTTCTGACTCAATAAAAGCGATTGAACGAGTGCCAATTTTGACTTGCTTTGGAAATCTATTATCTGCAATGAGTTTGTAAATCCACGCTTTACCGTAGCCAGTTCTGCGCTGAACTTCGGGTAAGCGGATAAGGTTTTCTTTCTGAGTGTTGACTGTTGGCATATAGCCCTCCTGTTATCTAGTCCTTGATTCGCCTTAGTGGACGTTTGTTGATTACAGGAGGAATATACAAAACTTATTTGATGCTTTTCGTAATATTACAAATTCAAATGTAATATTACATGTCGATGCTTTTTAACCATCCTGATACAGTGTTTCCCGATGGCATAGCAAAGCCACTGCTCTCAAAATCAACCCTTATCTCACCATTTATATTATCAATATGAGAGCGAGGATTGTTTGCTATATCACTCCCATAATGAACCGCTAATAATGCATATATAAAATCTGCTTGTTTATTAGCTGTTTTGGTTGATGTTTTTTTACTTGCTGGTATACACATAGATACGAATGCATCTATATCTTCTTTTTTAATTGCAAAATATGAATTTTCCGGCATGCCTGAACATGGTACAAAACTGCCATAGACATCACCTTCAATCTCAGCTTTCTTTATTTGCTCAAATCGCTCTATATGAGCCTTAAAAAATCCATTTTCTTCTTCTCTTTGAGATTGAGATAATTTCACCAATGCGGTCAACTCACTTTCGAAGTCAATTTTTTGAACAACCTGAAACCTTTTATCACCATCTGCCAATATTATCCCTTTAGCCTCATATAAAGACCTTTTTGGCTTAGGTAATCCCTGCTCTTCACTATATGTTTTTTCTGCCTCGTATTTAATAATTCCAATATGCAAAGCAGACCAGATACCCTCGGTAAAAATTATTTTCTCACCTATCGGAGTTGCGTGAACTATAGATGTATCAAGCATTAGTGCTTCTTGGCTAATGAGATGAATATTCGATGTAATGGCTGTTTCTGGCTCACTAAGTACATACGACAACGGTTTGCTTGTGATTTGTACCTCACGCACAAAACAACAAGAGTGAAGAACAATTGATGGCTTCAATTCACCATCAGCAATTAGGCGAGCTACATCAGAAACACCTATATCATCATTAAGTGTTTTCCGTAAATATTTGGCACACTCATTCAAATTTAACCATTTCCTCTTTCCCAGTATATCCAACAGCCGCCTCCATGAATTTCCATGTTATTCTTTTTAGCTCTATTAACGGCAATTCTACAACGTAATCATGGAGGCGCAAGTGTACGATTTTTCTCTAATTTGTGGATAACTTATGATTATTTTCACAACAATCTAGTAATCATCAGTGTTGTATGCCGTTCCCTACTGTGTTGGGTATTCTATAAAAGTTCAATTATTGATGATTATTCATCCAGCTAAGCAAGTTTATTAAATGTGTCATGCACCACATTTCCGCCTTGTTCGAGTGCGTCCATATAGTCGGCATACCATTGAAGCATCTCCCGGCGACCATCCAAATATTGGGCATGGTTATACGTCCCACGAATAGAGTTCTTATCAACGTGTGCAAGCTGCGTTTCAATCCACTCAGAGGGGTAATTTTGTTCGTGCAAAATAGTACTCATTGTGTGACGGAATCCGTGCCCTGTAGCTCTTCCTGCATACCCCATATGGAGAATTATTTCCTTAATCGCCCTTTCAGATATATGATTTGTATTATAATTTATGCGACTTGGGAAAACATGTTGATAATTTCCACTGATAGACTGTATCTGCTTCAATAAATTAATAACTTGTTCTGATAATGGCACAATATGAGCACGGCGCATTTTCATTTTTTCAGCCGATATTTCCCAAATAGCCTTATCTAGATCAATTTCCGACCATTCAGCTTTACGGAGTTCACCCGGTCGAACGCCCGTTAATATAAGAATACGTAAGGCGATTCTGACAATCAGTCTTCCTGTATATTTATCGATAAGGCGTAGAAATTCGGGCAATTCATCTGCTGTAAGATGAGCATAACTCTCACTTTTGTGGGGAACAAAAGCGCTCGCTAAATCTGGCGCTGGGTTATATTCGGCTCTGCCCGTAATGACTGCATATTTCCAAACCTCACCACAATGTTGCCGAACGCTCTTTAATTTTCCGGTAACTCCCCTCCTCTCCATAATAGAAAGAACGTCCAATAATTCTAAAGGTTTTATTTCAGCAATAGGACGATTACCTATATAAGGGAATACATCATTTTCAAACTCGGACATGATATCTTCACGGTAACTAACCGACCATCTATCCTTACGGCCGTTATACCATTCAAGCGCAATATTCTTAAATGTGTTTTCCATCTGAATAATAGCTGCTGCTTTTTCTGACTTTCTGGCTTCACTGGGATTAACTCCATTGGCAACCAGCTTTCTTGCTTCGTCACGTTTAGCTCTGGCCTCCGTGAGCGTGACTACCGGATAAACACCCATTGAGATCATTTTAGTCTTACCCGCGAATTGATAACGATACCGCCACCCCTTAGAACCGTTGGTATCAACTAATAAAGATAGCCCGTTACCATCTGCCAGCGTGTAGGGTTTCTCTTTTGGCTTGGCTCGCTTGATAGCCAGATCTGTCAGTTTCATAATTCACCCATATTGTATAGAAAAATTGAGTGGAAAATTTATATACAAAAAACTATACAACAAATTGCATGGTTTTAGAAATTATTCACTAGACCTCTATAGAAATAAATTCCATGTTTATATTTGATTTATATTAAATAAATAGACTTAAATAGACGTCAGTGTAATTGAATTCAGCTTTTCTGCCTACAGCGGATGTTGCTGATAATGACCCGTCCTACACGGTGGCAGGGGTTATTTTTGATTCTGTCTGTACGCTCGATGGTAAAGGAATCATGCCATGGCTAATACAGGCAGACAGCGATAACCCGACGCAGTTAAAGCGGTGTGCTCAAAAGAGAGACTTGAAAACAAGGGGTTAAGTCGTTTTGTCCAGCCCCTTATGTCCAAGTAACACATTGAAACGCAATGGCTTTATTTCTTTTATCCAGTACATAAATCAACCATAGAGATATCTCTACAGTTGAATATAAAAATGCCACCAGACCGTGTGCGTTGGGTACGCGGTGAGAATGGGATGATGGCATGAGTTATTGCTTTAACCACTCAAGGGAATGGGTAAAGGAATATTGTGTTTAGTTTCAGTGGGTAACTAACTGTTAAGAATTATTCGCTTGTTGTTGGGTGGAGATGGGGGTATAGGTTGTTGCGAATATGTACGTTTTTGTTGGAGGTGGTTATGCCGATAAACCCGCGAGATCCATTTAGAACTAGTTATCCCCTTGTGAAAAACAGACAAGCTTACCCTGCTCAAACGAGCATTACGCATTCACAGACTCATTCTCTCGGTGCTGGTATTTTTGACGTATATTTAGATTACTTAATTGAATGTAGGTTCTTAAGTGCAGATAGAACCGGAGTTTTAACCATTAAGGCGAGGTTTATCGACTTGGCTTATGGACCTTATATTAATTTGCCAAATGTAGAAAAATATCTATACCTGCTTGGATTTACTCGCTCTCTCGCAACCAGCGGTGTTAAATATATACAGACACGTTACCCAAATGTTCGGAGCTTACCCGATTATGAAAGAAACGTTTTACCCGCAATAAAACAAGCGTGGGCTGCGAATCCCCCGTATTGATTTCCATGCAAACAGGTATAGGATAACAAATCTGATTACTCAGAGTCTGACTGACAATGCGTCCTGATATACCCCTGCCACCCCAGCATCATTTGCTCTGAGGTGGCAATGTGTTCTTTTCTATTTCCCGTATCGCTTGCTTATCCAGATTGCACTGCTCAATGACTGTCAGTAGCTGCACATTCAACATGAGACTGTCACTCCATGTCATTTTGTCGGGGATGACCGGAGGCAGACAGTCAGCGAGCAGATGTGCCGGAATGGGTATCGGTGGCACCTGAACGTATTCGGTTCGCGTGTTGCTGCAACCGGATAACAGCCCCGTCAGGCAAAAGGCGATTGGCGCAATCATGACTGGCAACCACCGTTTTGATAACCGTCTGGGTTTGCTCAGAATCCACGGCTGACCGATTCCGGTTTTCGCTATTAATTCGTGAGAGGTCATTGATTATCCTGATGGAGTGAAAGGCGTTATCTGTGGCGGCCTGCTGATGCTTATACTTCGTGTCCAGTTCCGCGTAAGCCTCGGCCTTGTCCCGATACTCACCGTAATAGAACCAAAGCAGACCCGCGACGACAGCAAGCGCACCGAGGGTGAAGTACCGGCTGTTGAATTTCATCTCATTTGCCTTATTCGGTTCGTGTTGTTTTGCCTTTACCTGTTTCGGCTAATACGAGCTCCAGTATCAACTCGGCAGCCTGTCCGGCCAGACCATTTATCTTGCTTTTATGTTCAACGCTGACATGCTTCCATGCGTTAAGGCCAGAACCAAACACACTGACTATCTGTTTGTCTCTTTTAAATTCAGCACAGGCCTGATTCAGCTCTTCCATGACACTGCGCTTGCGGGGATTGACCGCTACGCCCTTTGTCCAGTACTCGTAAAGCACGTCATCGCACTCATCCTGATAGTGGATTACCTTGTCCTTAATTTCAGGTTTAACCTTGTTGGGGTAAATAGTTTGTAGCCATCCGGCTAATTTGCGCAGTGGGAGGGAAACCATATCTCGTATCTCCCCATCTGTGGCAACCATTGGGATTTCCTCAACAGTTGACTTAAATCGTTGTTTTAGTTTTGTATATTATCCAGCCCAACCCATTCCCATACCTTCAACAATCGGTCTCATCGGGACATAAGGCTCGTAGTTGTATTCCACAACATAAAGTTCATCGTTATAAAAAGGGACTGTGATTGTGTACATCTCGCTTATTCCTATAGAAATAAGAGCCTGCTGACGTAGAAATATCGCCCATGAGAGGTCGCCACCCAGCGATAATTCTCAGGCTCTATTTCTATAAGCTCATGATGGGGTTTTGCGCACGTCAGTACGCAGATGTGGGGGAGCCTCCGAGTTCAGAGGCTCATCATTCAGAGTAAGTTGAAGGCTTTTTCGAATACTTCATCAGAATAAGGTTGAGAGCCGTTCTCGTGGCGGATAATAGATTTAGCCAGCGCAATCAGCGTTGGTTTGTTCACCTCGATAACCTGGTGAGGATCGACACCCAGAGACTTAGCAACACCGTTGATATAAGCCGAGGTATTGTTTTCATTGGTGGGCGCCCAACGGTCTATCATCTTGGCTACTGTTTGATAGCCTTTCTTGTGGTAATTGCACAGCAACTTCATGAGTGCCCGAATACCATATTCGGCAGACTCAAACCGACAGAACCGCTTTTCAAGCTTTTCATCGTGAGGTAATAGACCGAGCCACTTATTGGCTGAGTTGCGGTCAATGTTGCCCGGATTGTTATTGCGTATGCCTCTGGTCATTACTTATCTCCCAAACGCTTATTGATGGCCCGAATCGCAAACTCGCGGATTTTTTCCACACCGATAAATCCAATGGCGCCACCGATAGCCGGGGCAAAGTTGATAGGAATGCCGAACGTTTCCAGACCACTGGTGATGCTCCACGAGAATGCACCGCATAGCAGTGCCTCTATCCATCGGTTTTTACGTTCCACGCCATCGTAAATCAGACGGCCGTAACAAATTGCCGCAGCTAATAGTGTGCCGGATACCTGCGGCCACGAGTTTTTCAGGCCTTCCAGCAGGTAGGCCCACAAATCAGGATTTTCTTTCATCTTCATATTCCACCCCATTGAGCAATGGGCGTCCGTGGGGTGAGATAGTCGCCCCTGTGAGTTAAGTTAATGGGAGATACCGATACCGGAATTAATTCAAATAGTTAGGGATGCCAGCCGCAATGTGTGGATACGGATGTGATAGGAGTGATTGCGGTGGTAAATTAGGAATACCCTATGTTGAATAAAGGGTATTTATAAACCAATCCGAGGTGTTGCTCGAAATGGTTAAAAACACAATTAATATATTGATTTTAAATGAAATTAAGTATTGATCAGTGCTGCCTGAGTTGAGTTGTAAAACCCTCGAATTCGGGGGAATTAAAATATTCCTCTGAACATCCCGGACTCTTGCGGGATTTTGAACTACCTAAGAATCCTCGGTAGTTGGAGTTGTCAGCTCAAAGTTGACTGCTGGCAGATACGAAAAAGCCCCACTGGGTTAGTGAGGCTATGGGATTCAAGGTGTCAATGGAGTAGGATCACAATAATAGAACCGATGCCCCAGAATGACATCTTCCTCATGAATCACCTGATAACGAATTCCTGCATGAGCTATATTAGGTATGTAATGCCCTATAGGAAGAACACTCAATCTTCCCCTTGATGCAGAGACCCTCAGCCGTGTTAGGTCAGCTAAACTCTGAACGAATTCTTCATAAGCAAAATCAGAATAGTCTCCTACAAGCCGAATGGCATTAATACGAGGCATGCTAGGTAATAACATTAATTCCTCTATATAATCATATAATATATTGATATTAATGACCGGTGAATTTGAAAGAATACCTCGGAATAACAAGGTTCCTTGGTAATCCATCCCGTCACCGAAAATACAAAGAGTGTTGAGCGACGTAGTACTATTGGGAGGGCTAATACAAAAAAGAAATCCACCAGCAACATGAGGATATAATATCACGCTATCACTGGGTGATGTATTTTCATCCATAGAACTCCGTAAAATATCAAATCTATCCATAACTCACCTCTTATTCAAATCACGCGCATCTACAGTAGTACGCTCAAATGAAGAAAGATTCCAGTCTGGTGAAGTGATATTCTGGTGTTCTAATGCATACCTGAAAGCAAAAAACCCCGCCGAAGCGAGGTTTCAATATTCGTAGTGTGTGTAGATACAATATCCCACTATTTGGAGATATTACGCCAGCTTTATGCAAAATGCAAAATGCAAATATTGGTGACGATATAAACGGTTTATTTTGTCACCTCATCGAATACCGTTTTAGCATGTTTTTCTTCCGTGTAACACTTACCCGTCAGCTTCTCGTAAAAAGGCTTCCAGTTGCGAGACCATGACGACTGAGTTAAGCCCGGAACAAGTGCTTTAATTGCCGTATACGCCACTGACGACGGCACGCGGCTGTATCCCCGTCCCGAGCATCGGGGGCAAACCTTATGAACGGGCGTACCCCGTAAAGTTGTCTCTTCCTCATCAAGAATGAGGCCCCGCCCCTTACAGCGACAGCGGTTTGACAGCACACCTTTCCCGTTGCATTGCTGGCAAAGTTCCCCCACTCGTTCGACTTCAATCCACGGTTCAATAATTACCACACCATCGGCACGAATAATGCCGGGATGTTTTTCAACGTCTTTCATCCCGTAGATAAGTCCTTTCCCCCGGCACTCCGAACACTGACAAGTCGAAGCCGCTGAACGGGCGTAGTTTTCAAACGCCATCTTGGATAAGATCACCAGACATGGCCCCAGTTTATTTCCTGCGGCTTTCGATATCAGTCTGGGGACTGTTTGCCTTGCATATTTGGTCAATTCTTCTATCGTGCTGAACTTGTCTTGTTCACTGACATCGTTCCTGGCAAAGAATGCCGTCATCCCAAACTTAGCCTGTGACGCTGCCATCCCCAGAGCCGCCGCGGTATCCATCCCTTTCATTCTGCCCGGTGCGGTACTGGTAGAGGCATCACTAAACGCCGGCGACTTCGGGTGAAAGTGTTTCAGGGCTGATTCGAGTTTCATGCAACACATTCAGCTATCAACTTTTTCGCTTCATCACGTTTCTTTCTGGCTTCTGCCAAAGAAATAAGTGGAAAAGTGCCAATAGCAAGTAGTTTTTCTTTTCCTGCAATGCGGTATTTCAATCTCCAATATTTAGAGCTATTTGCCTTAACCAACAAATACAAGCCGCCACTATCGGATAGCTTAAAATCTTTATCTTGGGGTTTTATTGTTTCAACTTACCGGGCTGTTAGTTTCATGTGTCTAGCATCCTCGCAACTGTGGGGGTATTTTTTTAGGGGGTACAAAAATATACCCCTATATATACCCCCTGATAGGGGGACATTGCAATAGATGCTAGTAGACATCAATAGATGTGTAATTTTGAGGTTTTCTTTGATTTTACTAAGAAAAAGAGACTTGAAGAGACGTTAGGAGAAGTATGACTGGCGGAGGAGGAGAGATTCGAACTCTCGGATAGTTTCCCATCGGCGGTTTTCAAGACCGCTGCCTTCAGCCGCTCGGCCACCCCTCCGCGATGTCGAGCACTATAAACATCACGGTTCCCAATGTAAAGCATTTATCTGTTCAACTGCCGTTAAATTACTCACATTGCTACCTATTGGTCTATTTAGTCATCACATTAGGCAAACTTTCTTGGGAATAGTGGTGATTTTTGCTAAATTGCTGCCATCGTTATTGGATGGTTAAAAAGTTATGTTGGTATTTGAAGGTCGTGAGATCGAAACTGATGCACAAGGTTATCTGAAAAATAGCAAGGACTGGCAAGAAGCCATGGCTCCTATGCTTGCCGAGCAGGAGACAATCACTCTAACCGAACAGCATTGGGAAGTTATACGTTTTGTGCGCGAATTCTACGAAGAATTTAATACTTCGCCAGCTATTCGAATGTTAGTTAAAGCTATCTCACAAAAATATGGTGAGGAGAAAGGAAATAGCCGTTATCTCTATCGCCTGTTTCCCAAGGGACCTGCAAAACAAGCAACAAAAATTGCAGGCCTCCCAAAACCAGTCAAATGCATTTGATTTATTCATCCGTCGCTAATGGCGGATGCTAAAATTATTCATCTCTTCTACTTCACAAAACTGAGATTGGAAATGTTCAATCTTAGCGCTCAGCGGCCCTCCCTGCTCCAGCCAATGTATTAACATTTTTATTTGTCCATCATTACCACAAGCGACAATTTTAACGCTTCCATCATTCATATTGCGAACATATCCCACTAGCTTATTTTTCTTTGCCCAACGGTACGTTTGATAACGGAATCCAACTCCCTGAACCCGACCATAAACATAAATAGTAATACTGTATTTAGTCATCGTTGCGTCCCTCTCAGGTAAAGTAGTAAGAACTTTGAATCGTTAAACCCACTTTTGGTATTGTATTTTATATACGCAACAGCTAACCTGAAATTATGGGGTGGCGGTCACATGCCATCTTTGTTTCAAAAATCATGCAAAAATTCCGGCTACCGGGTGTGCACTTGAAATTTACCTTACTGTCCTTATATAAGAGTCATTGCAAGGTTTCTTTGGAGGTGACTATGATGATCGCCAGCAAATTCGGTATCGGCCAGCAAGTTCGACATAGTTTGCTGGGTTATTTAGGTGTTGTTGTAGATATTGATGCTGAATATTCTTTAGAACAACCGCAGGAAAATGATATCGCATCTAATGCTACCTTGCGTTCAGCTCCGTGGTACCACGTTGTGATGGAAGGTGATGATGGGCAACCAGTCCATACTTATCTGGCAGAAGCTCAACTGACTTATGAAATATCAGATGATCATCCAGAACAACCTTCCCTAGATGAGTTGGCCGAATCCATCCGCAGCCAATTACAAGCTCCACGCCTACGAAATTAAACGCTTTTATTATCTTTATTCAAGTCATAATAGTAAGGTAGTGGATAATAAAAAATCGCTGCCTTATTCATTTTTCCATGCCCAAACGCGGAATTTCAATTTTTGGACAGCGATCCATTACAACATCCAATCCTTTATTTTCTGCCAGTGATTTTACTTCTTCATTGATGATGCCTTTTTGTAACCAAAGCACTTTTGCACCAATAGCTATTGCTTCCTCAGCAATACCACAGGCAGCCGTCGTATTGCGGAATACATCAACTATATCAACGGGTTGATTAATATCTGCTAATTGACTTACAACAAATTGCCCCAATAAAGTTTGTCCTGCCAATTTAGGACTAACAGGAATGACTGTATACCCCTGATTCAGTAAGTATTCCATTACCTTATAGCTCGGGCGATCTGTTTTCTCACTCGCTCCTACCTACTAGCGCGATGATTTTGCTTTTTCTCAGTATAGCCTCTATAAATTGATCGCTCATTTAGCCTCCCATATTACCCTTGACCATTACCCCATGATGTAACAGCGATTTTCATTTGGTTTATCTGCTACAGTATTTATGATAATCACGGTTGTTTTTTTATTATCTTGCCATTTTAGAAAATGGTAAATAATTTATTCATATAAAAGGTATCACCATGGAATCAATGGTTCGCACCTTGACCGAATCAAAAAAGATCGCTCTTGTCGCACATGATCACTGTAAAAAATCCCTGATGGCTTGGGCCAATACCCATGAAGCTTTATTAGGAAAGCATACACTATATGCAACAGGAACTACGGGGCATTTAATTCAGCAGAAGACAGGGTTGTCTGTTATTAGCATGCTGAGTGGGCCAATGGGAGGTGATCAACAAATTGGTGCCCTGATTTCTGAAGGAAAAATCGATGTTTTAATCTTCTTTTGGGATCCTCTGAATGCGGTTCCTCATGATCCCGATGTCAAGGCACTGCTGCGTTTGGCAACGGTCTGGAATATTCCTGTTGCAACAAACCGTTCAACTGCCGATTTTCTTATTAATTCCGCGCTTTTTTCAGAAAAGGTCGATATTTGTGTGCCAGATTATCAACGCTACCTCAATGAAAGATTAAAGTAATCTGGACAACAAACGGGAGAACCAAACTCTCCCTATTTTTTAATCTTATTTTTTCTGATGTTGATATTGCTCTAAGGCTTACGCTGAGTCGGTACTCCCAATTGAACCAATTGATGAATGAATATTGATGGCTTTTTCGGCTCCTGAATCAACCAAACCTGTTTTTTCGCCCGGGTCAATGCAACATATAGAAGACGGCGTTCTTCCGCATCGGGGAAATCTTCGGGTTGAGGCAATAAAACCTGTTCCATCACAGATTCCCTAGCTGGTGCTGGAAAACCGTCTTTTTCCTGCTGCAATCCCAGAATAATGACATAATCCGCTTGCTGCCCTTTAGACGCATGAATTGTCATAAATTCAATCTTCAAATTTGGCCAGCGAGTAGGTGCTTTTTTCAATAATTCGGGCTTGAGATGGTGATAACGTGCCAACAATAAGATGGTTTCTTGCTTGGTAACATAGCCACTCATTTTATTAAGCAATGCTTCCAACTGACCTTCCGGTAAAATCACAATCGATTTTTTATTACCTTTTGTCAGGCTATTGAGTGGCTTAGTCAATTGATGGGGGTTTTGTTGTACAAATCGATTGGCTATTTGACCAATACGATCATTGAAACGATAAGTTGTATCCAACGCACATTCTGTGCCCTCCCCAAAATAGGTAAGGAATGCCGTCGTCAAAGTTAATTCAGCCCCGCTAAAGCGATAAATTGCCTGCCAGTCATCTCCCACTGCAAACAGATGGCTTTGTTTATTTTGCGCTTTCAATGCGGTCAACAATTTGGCTCTCAATGGTGAAATATCCTGAAATTCATCCACCAGAATATGTTTCCACGGACTGATAAATCGCCCTTTTTGTAGAATATTCACAGCCTGATGGATTAAACCAGAAAAATCGACCGCGCTCTCAGATTTCAATGCCGATTTCCAAGCCTTCAGCAGAGGAGCCATAAGGCGTATACGTTTCTGAAACTCGTCGGTATAAGCGGCAGGTGCCTGCTCAATCATCTCTTTCTGACTGCCACCGTGCATACGCATCAACCCCAACCAACGTTCCAGACGAACAGATAAGCGGGCTATCAATTGTTGATCATGCCAATATTCACCTTCTGGTAATTGCCAATCCAACTCTTCGTCTAACCATTCACGCCAACCTTTAGCCTGTGCTTTTTTTTCTCCGCACTGTTTTTGCCATTCCTGAATGAGAAAATCACGACGCTTTTGGGAATCAATATCCAATTCACTAATTTTGGGATTTTTATTGCTACCTTGTTGAATGATATACAACGCCAGAGCGTGAAATGTTTGTGCTTGTATCTCTTTTGTTCCCAAACGTGCCTGAATACGTTCATTCATTTCATCAGCTGCCTGACGACCAAAAGCCAACAGCAAAATCTGCTCAGGAAGCGATTGCTGACGTAATAATAACCATCCGGTGCGAGCAACTAAAACTGAGGTTTTCCCGCTTCCTGCCCCTGCCAGAACCAGAATATTTTTTTCACCGTTAATAACTGCCTGACACTGAGAACGATTAAGTGGCGAAGTTTCTATAGTTTGAAAAAACTCCCCATATTGCGCCAAAATACGATCAATCCATTTCTGGTTCATGGTTTGAATTATTTTCTTACCATCATCCAACCAATCCAGACAAATCTGATAATTGTCACGACAGTTCTCAAATTGCGCAATTCTTTGTAATGGCAAAGGTAATGCCTGAAATGTTTCTTGGATTTGTTGCTGCAACGACGCTAAATCTGCGGCTTTCAACCAACGATCTTGTTGCTCGATCTTACCAATTTCATTCACTTGAGCGGCCAACACATCAGCGCTGACATCACTCATATCGAGGCTCCACTTTTGCCATTCCTTTAACAAGTAATGGTAAAAACGCTGTGTTTGCTGCCATTCAGTGCCATGCAGACGAGCTACTTTTCCTTCAGGCAATTCAAATTCCAATTCCCCCCAGACAATCCCTCGCTTACACTGAATACCAATTAATTGATTAAATGGAATAAGGTACTGGTGTTTGTCACCGCTGACTTCAATGCCAGCATTAAGTAAACGCACCCGATTATAAGGATGTTGAGCGAGGCGTTGGCCGATTTGCGTTGATTTTAGTTCCATTGTCGTGGCACCGTACCTGAAAATTGTTGAACTACTTCATCGCGTAAATGTTGTTAGGAGTATTGTGTGCTAACGGTTTTATCCAGCCCCCGCCATTTTCTATATAACAGTCACATCCTCTATTATATCCGTATATTCATTGCACTGACAGGAACCACCCTCATTCCCTGGTTATTAGGGGAGGAATTGAAAATAACAATTCCACTACTGCTGGGCGTCGTTGCAGCAGCATTAACAGACTTGGATGATCGTTTAGTTGGCCGCCTGCGCAACCTCATCATTACCTTAATCTCTTTCTTTATCGCTTCCGCTTCTATCACGCTGCTGTTTCCTTACCCGGGGCTTTTCATGCTTGGGCTGGCAGTATCCACCTGTGGTTTTATCTTACTTGGTGCATTAGGACAGCGTTACGCCACTATCGCCTTTGGTGCTTTGCTAATCGCCATTTATACTATGCTCGGTTCGTCAATATTTCCTATCTGGTATCAACAGCCTGTATTACTGCTTATTGGTGCAATCTGGTATAACTTACTGACATTAACAGGCCATTTGCTCTTTCCGATTCGCCCCTTACAAGAAAATTTGGCGCGCTGTTACCAACAGCTTTCGGCCTATCTCTATGCCAAAACGAGTCTGTTTGACCTCGACTCAGAAGCCGAAGAATATAAGCAATCTGTGTTTGATGTTGCCATGGCGAACAGTGCGTTAGTTACTACGCTCAATCAAGCTAAGATCTCTTTATTAAGTCGTTTAAAAGGTGATAGAGGGCAACGGGGAACCCGCCATACACTGCATTATTATTTCGTTGCACAAGATATCCATGAACGTGCCAGTTCATCCCATGTTCAATATCAAAAACTAAGAGAAGTTTTTCGTCACAGCGACATTCTGTTCCGTGTTCAGAGATTGCTTTCTATGCAAGCGCGGGCATGTGAGCAAGTTTCACAATCTATGATTCTGCGTAAGCTATATCAGCATAATCCACGTTTTGAGCGCGCGTTCAGCTACCTTGAAAGCTCCTTTGAACGTTTTAAAAACCAGCAAGGTACTGATGCTAAAATGATGGCATTCGATAATCTGTTGAAAAACTTACGTGCGATTGATACGCAATTAGCAGGGCTTAATTCTGATCAATACGTACCTTCCCAGAACACCTCCCAAAACGACAAACCAGAAGAAACGCAATTATCCGATGAAGCTTTAACTGGCTGGCGTGATGTGTGGTTTAGACTCAGCAGTAATTTGACCCCCAGGTCTGCCCTATTTCGTCATGCTATTCGGATGTCCGCCCTACTGTGTACGGGTTATGCCATTATTCAACTCTTTGACTTGCAACGCGGTTATTGGATTTTGCTAACAAGCCTGTTTGTCTGCCAACCCAACTATAGCGCTACTCGTCGACGTCTGGCTCTACGTGTCATTGGCACATTGGCAGGCATTTTAATTGGCCTGCCAATCCTCTATTTTGTGCCTTCCACCGAAGGGCAATTGGTGTTGATTGTCATTTCGGGTGTGTTGTTCTTTGCCTTTCGTAATAGCCAATATGCACATGCAACACTATTTATCACACTACTAGTATTACTAAGTTTCAATTTATTAGGTGAAGGCTTTGAAGTCGCATTACCAAGAATTATAGATACCTCGATAGGCTGTGGTATTGCCTTACTTGCTGTCAGTTTTATCTGACCAGATTGGAAGTTCCGTCAATTGCCTCAGGTGATTAACCGAACAATGGGTGCTAATTGCCGCTATCTCAATGCAATTTTAGTGCAATATCACCAAGGAAAGAGTAACAGTCTGGATTATCGAATCGCACGCCGTGATGCCCATAATTGTGATGCTGAACTGGCATCGGTGATCTCAAACATGACATCGGAGCCCAAAAGTTACCGCATTTCTCAGGAAGCAGCCTTTCGCTTACTGTGTCTTAACCATACAATGTTGAGCTATATTTCTGCGTTAGGCGCTCATCGTGACAAACTCAATGCCCCTGCTATTTTGGATATTCTTAATGATGCAATCTGCTATGTTGAATCCGTATTAAAACAAAGCCCAATTGATGATGGCACACTACAAACCATTGCAAACTATCTGCTAGAAAGAATTAATCTGGTGCCTTCTGAGAGTAATGGTAAAGTCCAACTTGTGTTACAGCAAATAGGGTTACTCATTGAACTATTGCCTGAAATTGTTGGTTTGACGAAGCAAATCAGTGAGCAGGAGCCACACTAAATATCTATACTCAATGAATTTCACAGGGGCAATTCGCCCCTGACCATATAATGGATTTATTTTCCACCCAACAATTTAACATCATAAATATTCATTTTTGATATTGATTACATGCAGAACTTCTGTAGAGCTAAAATCTATAAAAATAAAAATTCATCACATTCATTGGTTTCATTTTTTATTAATAGTAAAACCTATCACTTTCAGACTAATAAATCCGCGAAAAATAAAATGGCAAAGACAATCGCCATTGTCAAATATGACCATATATTAAGCGGTGCGTTGTTGTAATACACCTCCGCCTTTTTAGTGATAGGGACTTTCATCGAGCATGAATGTAATGAACGTCTCCCAATCACTATTCCATCTATAGCAGAAAAAGTTACCCAGAAGTTTTCAGCCATCGCGTAAGCTCAGGCAATAGGGGTCAACACCCCTATTCAACAAATTTCACTCATTACGAATGATAATCCGAATTCTGGTGAACCAATTCGCTGTGCCAGATAATTAATTCATCACGTAATTGCTCAGGTAACACTGCGACATGACATCCTTCTATCGCACCTGCCAACGCAAGCAACAAACTAACATTTGTTTTTTTCCTGTGCTGCTGTAGTTTGAGATAAGTTGCTTTTGCTCCTAACATTCTCAATTCTTCTACTTTGGAGATACCCACTTTCCATAATTGTCTTTCTAAAGCGATTCCCAAATTAGGAAGATCTTTAAGTCTAAGGGGCAGTTTTTGTCTATCAATAATTTCTTCCATGGTGTATTGATAGGCTAACTGCATATATTCAAACAACTGTTTTTGATCTCGCCATATTGACTCATTAACACGGTAATACCGCAAGGTCACGGGTATGCCCCTTTTTGAATAAATAAACTTTTCCATGCCTCTGGATTTAAATAGTACCTCAGCGTTACTGCTTCCTCGTAAATAAAGTTCCCCATCAGAACTGATAGCAAATAAAACACCATCAATTAGTAACCCAATGCCACCAAATTGAGATTTTTTCTTAAGTTTTCCCAATGAAGATACACTGTGTTGCAATTGAGCAAAACGCGCTCCAGATAAAAACATTTTTATCGCTCCATGAATCACATTCCAACATAATGTTTAATCATGCCTGCTATCAATAAAATAGATAACAAGAACAATTAATTAAAACCATACGCAATCTATTTCCAACTGCCAATCGTTAAGTCGGAAAAATCCGAATTTCTGTGAATTTTTGCGAAGCGCTTTGAAAAAAAGAGACTTGCTTTTAATCAAATAGCGTTATACTGTATAAATATACAGCCTATCATGGCGAGGAACATTATGAGCATTCAATCATCGTGGGGATATCTCACTAAGAAAGAAACGGCAACTGCTAACACAACAGTGAACGAACATAAAACAGACAAAACAATGGTTGGGATAACCGTGAAAAGACCGTCTTTTGCAAAGCAACCCCAACGCACTTCACAAACTATAAAAGGTATGGTTAGTGAACTGGTCTACAATGAGCACCAACCTGTCATTAACCACATTCTGCTTCCTTTATTACGTCAGTCTGGAAATGAAGACCGATGGTTACTTTGGGTAACACCTAATAAGAGGTTAAGCCGTCAATGGTTGATGAGTTCAGGGCTTCCTTTAAATAAGGTCGTCCAACTAAATCAAATCCGTCCCGTTGCTTCTATTAGTGCTATGGAAAAAGCTTTAGCAAGCGGCAATTACAGTGTTGTATTAGGTTGGTTGCCTGAATTGTCTGAATATGAAGTGGATAGATTACAGTTAGCTGCACAAAAAGGTACGGCTCTCGGCTTTATTATGCGCCCACAAAATCTGGTACATCAATTTATGTCACAATCAAATAGGTTACAAATTCACTCTCATTACTATCATTGATAAAAATTAGGATTTATCCCAATTTTTTTTATAAAAAATAAGCTACCAGTGATGTTCATTATTGTTTGCAATAAAAATCAATATATTAATACAGTAAATATTGTAAATGTTCGTCAAAAATATTTAGGTTTTGTCAGGCTCCAATTAAATATTTTGTGCCACCCATCACAGTGTACTTGTAACTTTTTAAGTTCGTTGTAGACTTTACAAAGTTTAGGAACTTGTGCTTACCGCCCTTATATTTCAGGACATATCTCCTGATAGGAGCATAGTTACCTAACCAAACATTTTAACCAATGGCTAATAATAAGGCTTTCAAGGCCAATTGCCTATTTGGATGATAACGAGGCGTAAAATGAAGAAGACAGCTATCGCAGTAGCAGTGGCAGTGGCAGCTTTCGCAACTGCTGCTCAAGCAGCTCCAAAGGACAACACTTGGTATACCGGCGCTAAACTAGGTTGGTCTCAATACCATGACGTAAACTTCTACGGTAATGGTTATAATGACCAGATTGGCAGCGGCCCTACCCGCAAAAGCCAGCTAGGTGCAGGTGCCTATGTCGGTTATCAGGCAAACCCATATCTGGGCTTCGAACTGGGTTATGACTGGTTAGGTCGCATGGCTTATAAGGGCAGCGTTAATAATGGAGCTTTCCGTGCCCAAGGCGTTCAACTGACAACTAAACTAAGCTATCCAGTATTGGACAATCTGGATATCTATACTCGTCTGGGTGGTATGGTATGGCGTGCAGACTCTTCCGCGACTTACAATGCCAATGCCGCATCTCCTACACAAGTAAGAAAGAGAGATAACGACACTGGCGTTTCTCCTCTGGCCGCGATTGGTGTTGAATACGCACTGACCAAAAATCTGGCAACCCGTCTGGATTACCAATGGGTTAACAACATCGGTGATGCAGCCAGTGTTGGTGCCCGTCCAGATAACGGTCTGTTGAGCGTTGGTGTTTCTTACCGTTTCGGTCAAGATGACGCTGCTCCAATCGTTACACCAGCAGCGCCAGTTGTTCCAGCCCCTGCTCCAGCTCCTATTGTTGAAAACAAGAGCTTCACCTTACGCTCTGACGTTCTGTTCAATTTCAACAAATCAACGCTGAAAACAGAAGGTAAACAAGAGCTGGATAACCTCTACAACCAATTGGCCAAAATCGATCCAAATCAGGGTAAGGTACTGGTAATGGGTTACACTGATCGCATCGGTAGCCAGAATTACAATCTGCCACTGTCTCAGAAACGCGCTCAATCTGTTGTAGATTATCTGGTTGCTAAAGGCATCCCAGCAAATAGCATCCAAGCAGAAGGCCGTGGTAAAGAAAGTCCTGTCACTGGCTCTTCCTGTGACAACATCAAAGTTCGCGCTAAACTTATTGACTGCTTGGCACCAGACCGTCGTGTAATTATCAATATTCAGGGCACTAAAGAAGTTGTTACTCAGCCAAAAGTAGCACAGTAATATCGCTCTGATAGATTTATCAAAAACCCCATTTTAAATGGGGTTTTATTTTCTCTGCTCACTTACCCATCCATAGGTGGGGGGAGTTATTTCCCCAGTATTGCTTCCAAATCCTGCTTCAAGCTCGACATCTGGTGAGTATATTTTTCTCTATATTCAGCATCTTCTAATAACTGTATAATCGTTTCTGATAAGGTATTGCCGCGACGTTGGGAGAGAGCTGAAAGTCGCTGCCAAACATGGAAATCCAAATCGATGGATTTTTTACGCGAATGTTGATGTTCAGCATTAAAATGACGTTTACGCCGTGCCCGAATCGTTTGTTTCATTCGGTTGGATAAATCCGGATTCATATGCAGTGAAATCCATTTCAGTACCTTGATAGGTTCGCGCTCTAACTTCATCAGTTCATTGACCGCGTCCTGCGCTGCACTTTTCTCAATATATTTAGTAATCGGCTCACCTTCACGGTGTTTTTTTGCTAAATATACCCATTTCCAGCCACATTCCAGATTTTCCAATTGTTGATATTTCATTTCATCTCTCAGTGACAGCGTAACTTAAATTAAGCATAGCAATTATTTCTCAGAATTGCTCATAGCAACACAGAATATTGGCATATTTTACAGGCAATGAACGCCTTAAGCTCAAATGTCGTCTCTTTCAAGATTCTGGCATGTTGGTTCATGGTCTAATCTTGTATAATAAATGTTTCCCTTTTTACTATATGTAGCTATCACTTTGACGAATATAAAATTAGACTGGCAGGCATTACAGCCAAACAATGCGCCTTATCAAGCACTCTTTAATTCTGTCGCTGAATTGTCTCCCATCACAATGGATGAGGTTCAACCCAGGCTGCACAGTGGATTATCCCTTTTTTGTCAGGCCGATCTGCGTCAACCTTTTATGCTACTAAAAGCAGAAGAGAGTGATGCTTATCTGTCTCTTTTATCTGATACGACTTCTTCGTTATTGTCGAAAAATCGTCCAAATATTGGTGGCTACTATCAGATAGAGCACCAAATCATCACTTGGCATTCTTCAGGGGAAGGTTTTTTTGCACCAACTGAACGAGTCGCTTACCGTGAATGGATTGAACCAGAGCAATTATTTGGCAATATTTATACGCATCAAGGCGTGCTTCAATTGCAACCAGGACTTATCCATCAAGTAAATGGTGGTATCTTGATTTTGCCTCTGCGCACTCTACTCTCCCAGCCATTAATGTGGGTGCGTCTCAAGCAGATGATTATCCAGCGCCGTTTTGACTGGCTGTCACATGATGAAAATCGCTCCCTCCCCCTGCCTGTACCTTCAATGGAATTGGATCTGCGTCTGCTCTTAGTCGGAGATAGGTTAAGTCTTGAAGAACTACAAGCCATTGAACCCGAATTAGCAAACAGTGCATTGTACGGTGAATTTGAGCTAGATATGCCCTTTCACGAAGAAGATGATCTAGCAGTATGGTGCCGCTACGTTAATGGAATCATTCAACAACAAAACTTGCCTGCACTGAATGCCGATGCTTGGCCAGAGCTACTCAAGCAAGTTATTCGTTATACAGAAGATCAATGCCGTTTGCCTCTGGATACTCAGTGGTTGCAACAGAAACTGGAAACTGCGGCCAATTACCAACAGGAAAATCAGATCACTGAGCATTCCTTGCAACAAGCAGAAGATAATCGTATCTGGCGTCATAGCTATTTAGCTGAGCGCAGTATGGACGAAATTCTGAAAGGCCAGGTATTGATTCGTACGCAAGGCTCAGTTATTGGTCAAATTAATGGCCTCTCCGTACTTGAGTATCCTGGGCATCCTGATCCGATGGGAGAACCGGCCCGCATCAGTTGTGTTGCACATTTAGGGGATGGGGAATTTATTGATGTGGAACGTAAGGTAGAGTTAGGCGGTAATATTCATGCGAAAGGCATGATGATCATGCAGGCTTATTTAATTTCTGAATTGAAATTGGATCAGCCACAGCCATTCTCTGCTTCCATTGTATTTGAGCAATCCTATGGCGAAGTAGATGGTGACAGCGCTTCACTGGCTGAATTATGTGCCCTTATCAGTGCGTTGTCACAACAGCCTATCGACCAGCAAATTGCCGTTACAGGCGCTGTAGACCAATTTGGTTACGTGCAACCCATTGGCGGAGTCAATGAGAAAATTGAGGGGTTCTTCCGCATATGTCACTATCGGGAATTCACTGGTCATCAAGGTGTCATTATTCCAACAACTAATATTCAACACTTGTGCCTAAATCAAGATATTGTTAATGCAGTAAAAAATGGACAATTTCATATCTGGGCTGTCGAACACGTCTCTGAGGCTGCATCACTGCTGACAGGTATTCCTTATTATGATCCACAAAAAGAACACTTGTTATCTATTATATATGACCGTATTACACAGGTTAATAATCAAGAACGACCTAGACTTCCTTGGTTTCTCCGCTGGTTAGGTTAGTTAAGTCATCATCTGATCGGAGTTGTTCAGCGTACAAGTGTACGCTATTCTCTAGCCCTACACAATTATAAGGCCGTTTGAGAATATGTTTAAAAAACAAGAGTCCTACACGAAAGAAGAACTTCAAGCCTCTGGACAAGGTAAATTGTTTGGAGAGAATGGACCACCGCTACCTTCTGGTAATATGCTGATGATGGATCGCATCATAAAAATGACAGAAACTGGTGGTATCTACGATAAAGGGTATGTCGAGGCTGAGTTCGATATCACCCCTGAGTTGTGGTTTTTCGATTGTCATTTTGTCAATGATCCCGTTATGCCCGGCTGCCTTGGCCTTGATGCAATGTGGCAGCTTGTTGGCTTCTTCCTAGGCTGGGTCGGTGGAGAAGGCAGGGGCCGAGCACTTGGCGTTGGAGAGGTGAAATTCACAGGTCAGATATTACCAACAGCAAAAAAAGTGACTTATCGTATTAATTTCAAGCGGGTCATTAACCGTAAATTAATTATGGGGCTGGCTGATGGCGAAGTCTTGGTAGATGGCAAACTGATTTATACTGCGACTGATTTGAAGGTAGGCTTGTTCAAAGATACCAGTACTTTTTGATGATCTCACATTAGTGGCTAACAAACTTATCAACCTCTGTCTCCGATGCTGAACACCTCCGCAATGGCGGAGGTGCTTCTCCCACTTAATAACTCACTTGCCGTCAAACTCGATCTTCCTTCGCCTGACGCCATCCTCCCAACCAATACGAACGAGCATCTAGGGTATGATAAGGGCAATTCTCCCGTGGCCGTCCCAAAACGCCTGCTTGATAGCCTCTGGAAAGTGCTCTTGCTAAACGGTCTCTTTTCTGTCTTTTCATGCCTTACTTCCTCATCTGTTACCATGAAGATGAAACGATGATCATTTTTTATTCGATTGGTTCTAGTGATACCTTTATATGAACTGAATATCAAGCAAAGATATTCATAAAATTGTCATGATAAGCATTTACTGTATTTTGTTAACGTTGAGAAGATATCTGCTTGGCAATAGATTTAGCCAACTGACTGTAACCCTTTGCTAGAGTAAGCACTAATTCAGCATAGCCATCTTTTTTCTGTTTCAACTCAAGATGGAATGGCCGCTTAATCACATTGTCTGAATTGGATAATATCCAGTATCCCTCAACCAGCACCCGCCCATCATATCGCCCGTGAAAAGCAGTTATTGTGATATCCAACGCATCTGCGTCTTTTTCCAGCTCCTGTCCAGAAACCAAACGATGTGGAAATGCCGCGCTTAGTTCAGAGATCAAAGCTTGCTGCAACTGTTGCTGCAATGGGCTAGCCCACAAATGATTTGATGCATTGATATAGCTCACATCTCCTGTCTGATACACAATTCCGGGTGCGGCAAGGTAGTCAGAAAGGTTAACCCCTTTAATCCATAGTTGTCGTTCATGTTTAGCACCCAGTTTGCTCTCCGGTGATGCTGAGTTTTCTGGTGATGCAGGTTTTTCCAGTGAAAAATCTGCTAAAACAGGCAGTTGATAATACGTTTTTTGTGGCTGACTGCTGCTGCATCCCGAAATAAACACACTTCCAACAACAAAAACACTGACGGAAATAAAAAATGCCAATCTTGAAATCAACTTTCTCATTACTTAGGCGCCTTTTTGGGTTCAGGATCTTTTACCGCTTCCGCTTCAAATACCAATGCGTTGCTCTTATTATTGAGGGTCTTCAAGACAGGCTGTAATTCACGCAATACCTGATCCAGCCGCTGCATATTATCAACCAACTTATTATAAGCCGGTGATCCTGGTTGAATGCCCTGCATGCTGCGATTTAACTCATGTAATGTATTTTGTATATCTTTTGGAAGCCCCTGAGCTTCTTTGCTCGCAAGAATACGATTTAATTCATCCATTGTTTTCTGCGCTGCCTTGATCGTTTTCTGGCTTTCTTCAAGCGTCTTCGTTGCCTGAACAAATACCGGCTCAATTGGCATATTATTGAGTTTATCCAACGCTGTGATGATTTTTTGTTGAATTTGCGCCAAACCACCGCTTACTGTTGGCAAAATTTCATAACCTGCGATTTCACGTGGGCCTTCCCATGGTTTCTCATTAGGGTAAAAATCCAGATCAATAAACAACGCTCCTGTCAGTAAATTGCCTGATTTCAAGGAAGCTCTCAGGCCTCGTGCAATAATTTCGTTCATTTCCTTATCTGTATAGAATCCATTTCCTAATTCTTTCTCAAAGCGCTCAGGCTCCACATGAATCAAGACGGGAATACGAAATTCTTTGTCGAGACGCTGACTGACACCTTCAGTATAAAAAGGTACTTTCGCTACGGTTCCCATCCGGATACCACGGAATTCGACGGGTGCTCCTGGCTGTAAGCCACGCACTGAATCGGAAAAAAATAATAAAAAGTCTTTATGCTCTGTATAAAGCGAGTTTTGGATATTCTTCTCACTATCATAAAGTTTGAATATCTCTTTTTCATTGACTGGATTGCCCAGCTCCCAACCTTTCGGTATATCAAAACTAACGCCACCGCCAAACAAGGTTGATAATGAAGAGACTTCGACCCGTAGGCCTTGTGATGACATATCGAAAGCGACACCACTGTCTTTCCAAAATCTGACATTCGTTGTCAGTAAACCGTCGTAAGGTGCATTGACGAAAATTTGGTAGCGAACTAGTCGAGATTTGGGATCAAAGGTACCAGCTTCAACGGATCCCACACGATACCCCCGAAATAACACCGGATCACCGGGAGTCAATCGCCCTGCTTTTTCACTGGTCAGGATAAGTCGAAGACCTTTTGCATCAGGAGAAGCAAGTGGTGGTGAATCAAGCAATGAAAAATTTTTTTCTTCTCCACCTTGTGTGCCAGGCTGTAATTCTATAAACACACCTGACAGTAATGTACTCAGACCAGAAACGCCCTCACGACCAATCTGAGGTTTTACAACCCAAAATGCGGTATCTTCGTGCAGCAACCGCTCCATTCCATCATTCAGGCGAGCTTTGATGATGACCTGCCCCAAATTATCACTCAGTGACACGGTTTCGACGACACCAACGTCAACACTACGGCTTTTAATTTTAGTTTTTCCTGCCTCAATGCCTTCGGCATTAGACGTTATCAGTGTCACTCCTGGCCCCTGATGACTGAAATGATAAAACAGTATCCAACCTCCGATAAGCACAGTGATAATTGGTACGATCCATACAGGTGACCAACTCTTGAGTTTACCAATTCTGGCTTGAGTCAGATCTTCTTCTTTATCCGTCACCTTACGACTCCTCATTGTGATGTAACGCAAATTTACTATTGGCTTTGTCCCAAGTTAAACGTGGATCGAATGTCATTGACGCAAACATCGTCAAAATAACAACCAGAGCAAACAGTATGGCTCCCGTAGCCGGATAGATACTCATCAGCTGTCCCATGCGAACCAGTGCCGATAGTACGGCAATAACGAACACATCAATCATTGACCAGCGACCAACAAACTCCACCATTTCGTAAATGAAATGCATCGTTTCGGAATCATGACTACTTTGACTTTTTGCATCCCAGCACAACCAACTAATCGCCAACATTTTCAGTAAGGGCACCATAATACTGGCGATAAAAATGACTATCGCGACAGGGTAAGAACCTGAGCTCCAAAGTAAAATAATGCCTTCCAGAATGGTAGAATTAATGTGGCTTCCCAATGCCTGAGTTACCATGATCGGCAAAACATTTGCCGGAATATAAAGTATGACTGATGTTATCAGAAGTGCCATTGTGTACTGGAGACTATGACGGCGGCGGGCATGTCCTTTTGTATAGCAACGGGGGCACTGGGATTGCTCGGCAGGCAAAATGGCAGTACAACAATGGCACAACCTGATACCTTGCACCAAGCCAGGTTTTCCAGCCTGTAATTTTCCCAACAGTAACGTATGGCAAACTTCAGGGGCGGGTTCTATTTCATTCCAAAACCAATGTCTGTCAAGGCATTGAAATGCCCTGACCTGAAATAAACAAAATAAGCAATAAGGCAGAAAGCTTAAACCAATGCTGATTTCGCCATACGCCATGAGCTTCACAAAGCTCACCAACACTCCCGCCAAGAAGATTTCTGCCATGCACCACGTTTTCATCTTAAACAGAATACGCGCCAACTCTATTTTCAAGCGACGCGCCATCTTGACGTTCTGACATAAGAGGATAATGGCAACCATGCAAAATGTCGGCACAAGCTGAACAAAGATCAGAAAAAACACCGCCATGCTGGAATAGTCTTCACTGAACATCACCTTGGGGATCTGAGTCAACGTAATTTCACTGACAATCCCCGCAACACTCATGCTAACAAAAGGGAACAGGCAAGCAAGAAAGAGCATCATTAATGCACTCACTGCATAACCTGTTGGCTGGTTACGGGGCTCTTTCCACTTTGCTGTCAATAAAGTATTACACCGTGGGCAAACCGCCTTTTTCCCTTGTTCCAAATCAGGTACAGCCACCAGCATGTCACACTGGGGACAAAGAACCAGCTTGTCATGCTGATGATTATTGGAACACAAAGTGTTTCTCCTTTAGCAAAACCCACAAGGTTCTTTTATATGGCAGCTATCATTCATTTTTCAACATTTCCAATTCCTGCCAACGATCAAAAGCCTTTTCCAATTCTTGCTCTTTAGTTGCCAACTCATTCAGAATATTTTGTGTGATTTCGTGTGATTGGTTGAAGAATTCAGCGTCACTGACCTGAGATTGTAATTTCTCTATCTCGTCTTCTAACTTTTCCAATAATGATGGTAGTTGTTCTAACTCACGCAGTAAATGGTAACTTATCTTATTGTTCGCCCGTTTGGGCGTTTCTTTCGATTTTACTGCTTTGGTTTCAACACTGGCCTTTTTCTCTGAAGCTTGACGCAAGGAAACAGTCTGCGCTCGTTGCTGTTGAGCATCATAATAGCCCCCCACATAATTGTTGATTTCACCATGACCTTCAAAAATCCAGCATTCGGTAACTGAATTATCAACAAATTGACGATCATGGCTCACCAGAATCACCGTTCCGGTATAACCATCAACCATTTCTTCGAGTAATTCCAATGTTTCAACATCAAGATCATTGGTCGGTTCATCAAGAATAAGCAAGTTGCTTGGTTTCAGAAATAAACGCGCCAGCAACAGGCGGTTGCGTTCACCACCGGAAAGCGCTCGCACAGGAGTCATCGCGCGTTTGGGATGAAAAAGGAAATCCTGCAAATAGCCCAGTACGTGGCGGGAACGTCCGTTCACCATCACTTCCTGTCTACCTTCAGCAAGGTTATCCATAACGGTTCTATCAGGATCCAGTGCCACCCGATGCTGATCAAAGTAAGCAACTTCAAGTTTTGTGCCGCAATGAATACGACCACTATCTGCCAACAAATCACCAAGCATCAGCTTCAATAATGTCGTTTTTCCGCAGCCGTTTGGCCCCACCAAAGCAATTTTGTCGCCACGCTGAATTTGAGCCGAGAAATTTTTGACTAATGTTTTATCACCAATCTGGTAATTTACATTTTCCATTTCAAACACGATCTTACCGGAACGTGTCGCTTCTTCGACCTGCATTTTCGCCGTACCCATGACATTGCGGCGTTCAGTGCGTTCCACTCGCAGCGCTTTCAATGCTCTTACCCGGCCTTCATTACGGGTACGTCGGGCTTTAATGCCCTGACGGATCCAAACTTCTTCCTGTGCCAGTTTTTTGTCAAATTCGGCATTTTGCATGTCTTCAACCCGTAATGCCTCTTCTTTGCCTTCAAGATACTTATCGTAATTTCCCGGCCATGACGCCAGTTTTCCCCGATCCAGATCGATGATACGTGTCGCCATATTGCGGATGAATGAGCGGTCATGGGAAATGAAAACAAGACTGCCATTGAAAGCTTTCAGGAAATTTTCCAACCACTCGATAGTATCGATATCAAGGTGGTTGGTCGGTTCATCAAGAAACAGCACTCTTGGCGCACAAACCAGCGCCCTACCCAATGCAGCCTTACGCAGCCAACCACCAGACAGTGAGGATAATTTCGCTTCTGCTGGTAAAGACAGTTGTTTCAATACGTCATTAATCCGGCTATCCAGTGTCCAAAGGCCACGGATATCCAGTATTTCCTGCAATTCTGCAAGCTGGTTGAGATTCTTTTCGCTAGGATCCGTTTCCACTAAACGTGAAACATGATGGAAGGCTTTAATGTATTCAGCCTGCTCTTTTACCCCTTCCGCGACAAAATCAAATACCGTACCTTCTACATCGCGGGGAGGATCTTGCTGTAAGCGCGCAACAATCAGATCTTGCTCATAAATAACCAGCCCGTCATCCAATGTTTGCTCTTTCGCCAGTACGCGCAATAGTGTAGATTTTCCCGCACCATTGCGTCCAACTAAACACACTCTTTCGTTTTCTTCTATATGAAGTTCAGTGTCATGTAATAGCGGTGCATCACTGAAGGATAACCAAGCACCAGATAAACTAATTAATGACATATATTACTTTTCCTCGCCAGCGTGACGCAGCAACCAGCAGTTATGAATCTGACGGTTACGAGTAAAATCCTGAGATAAGGTTTTTTCTGTTATTTCGTTTGCAACCAACCCTAATTTCTCCAATTCAGCAAAATCCATTTTGAATCCCCGCTTATTATTGGAGAACATCAGAGTTCCGCCACGACGTAACAGACATTTTAATTGTTTCATTAATGCAATGTGATCACGCTGAACATCAAAAGTGTCTTCCATTCGCTTGGAATTGGAGAAGGTTGGAGGATCAATAAAGATCAAATCGAATTGTTCGCGGCTCTGAGCTAACCATCCCAAACAATCAGCCTGAATTAAACGGTGCTGACGTCCAGTTAAGCCATTCGCCTGTAAATTTTTCTCTGCCCATTCAAGATAAGTTCTGGACATATCTACTGTGGTTGTCGAACGCGCACCACCCAATCCGGCATGAACCGTCGCTGAACCAGTATAGGCAAACAAGTTGAGAAAGTCCTTACCTTGGCTCATTTCGCCCAATTTTTTGCGGGCAATACGGTGATCAAGGAATAATCCGGTATCCAAATAATCGGTCAGGTTAACCCAAAATTTCGCCCCATACTCATTGACCAAAAAGAATTCTTTCTTCTCGGCCATCTTTTCATATTGGCTATTGCCTTTCTGACGTTGACGAGTTTTCAAGATCAGTTGGCTGGATGACAAACCAAGCACATTCATTGTCGCACTGATGACATCAAACAGACGTTGGCGAGCTTTATTCGCATCCACGGATTTCGGTGGTGCGTATTCCTGAACAATGACTTTATCCGCATAACGATCAACAGCAACATTGTATTCCGGTAAATCCGCATCATATAACCGATAACAATCAATGCTCTGCTGCTTGGCCCATTTACTGAGTTTTTTCTCATTTTTACGCAAGCGGTTTGCGTAATCCTCTGCGATACCAACATCCAAAGACTGAGGTTTACCCGACAACTGCTCGTTTTTCTGAATAGAATAGTTCTTCTGGATACAATCCAGCGGGCCATTCTTGGCCTTAAACTCACGCTCAGCGCGTAATTGCAAACAACTCAACAGTTCTGGCGAAGCACTGAACAGCGATAAGCGCCAGCCGGGGAAGCGGCTTTTCACCACGCGACCAAATACACTATGCAGTGCAATCAATGCGGGTTCACTTTCAAGGCGTTCACCATAAGGAGGATTGCTTAATATCGTTCCCGTAACCCCTTCTGGCAGGAGATTTTCCAGTTTGCTTGCATCTCCCTGCTGAAACTGGATCAGTTGAGCCACTCCCGCTCTGCGCGCATTTGAACGCGCCATATCCATTACACGGCGATCAATATCCGTTCCGAAAAAGCGAGAAGTGGTTTCCTGTAATCCCTTACGGAAACGTACCTGTGCTTCTGTGGTAGTTTCACGCCAGATTGCTGCATTGAATTTCAACCATGATGTGAATCCCCAATGCGTACGATGCAAACCGGGAGCACAATCTGCCGCCATCATGGCCGCTTCGATTAACAATGTCCCTGAACCACACATTGGATCAACCATCGGCGTTTCTACACTCCAACCAGAGCGCAAAATAATCGCTGCCGCAAGATTCTCTTTTAATGGGGCTTGTCCAGCCAAATCACGGTAGCCACGGATATGCAAACTATCTCCACTCAAGTCGAGTGAAACAATTGCTTTATCTTTATTCAGGAAGACATGAACACGGATATCGGGTTGTTGTTTAGCAACATCAGGACGTTGCTTTATTTTGCGTATAAAACTGTCAACAATGGCATCTTTGACTTTCAGTGCACCATATTGCGTATTTCTGATCTCCTCATTCATACCGCTGAAATGCACAGAAAACGTGCTATCGACTGAGAAAATTTCGCTCCAATCAATGGATTGGACACCAAGATACAGGTCTAAATCGCTGTAAACTTTGAATTCATTAAGCGGCATCATGATACGGGATGCCAATCTGCTCCACAGCAGACTTTTATACATTACCCGCTCATCGCCCTGAAAATAAACTCCACCTTGGGCAATCTTGCAGGATTGCGCCCCTAGCATTTCCAGTTCGTTCTTTAACAGTTCTTCCAGTCCACGTGCCGTGCTGGCAAAGAGAGAGTTCATTTTATTAATCACCACAGAAAGTTCACCACTAAAAAAATTGCTGCACATTATAGCTAATACTCGCGACATATCCTAAAGTTGCTGACACGATCAAAAATAAAAATATTCTGGAGATATGGATGATAGCCCTGTCGCGTCTCTATACCTATCCCATCAAATCCATGCGTGGATTGCAACTCTCGTACTCCCTCGTCCATGAAAGTGGCCTCATGTTTGATCGCAACTTTATGATCACCACGACAGAGGGGACTTTTATTACCGCTCGCCAATATCCACAAATGTTGCTATTTACGCCGACTATGCTCCATAACGGTCTATACCTACAGGCTCCAAACGGAGAAAGTGCAACTGTGCTTTACGCTGATTTTGAAGAAGAGCGTTCTCCTACCGAAGTTTGGGGTAATCATTTTACCGCCTTAGTCGCCCCTGAGCCGATAAATGCTTGGTTAAGTGTTTTTTTTGATACGCCTGTACAACTTCGCTGGCTTAGTGAAGAATTAACCCGACGGGTAAAAAAATTTCCCGATATATCTTTATCATTCGCAGATGGCTTCCCCTATTTAATTATCAATGAAGCCTCTTTTCATGCTTTACAGCAACGCTGTCCCGCCAGTATTAAAATAGAGCAATTTCGGGCCAATATGATTGTCACAGGTGCGACGCCTTTTGAGGAAGATAGCTGGCAGGTTATTCAGATCGGCGATATTGTTTTCGATCTGCCAAAACCATGCAGTCGCTGTATTTTGACAACGGTCAGTCCGGAAAAAGGTCGTAAAAATCCGAAAGGGGAACCACTGGCAACATTACAGTCCTTCAGAACGGCTAAAGAGAATGATGCTGTCGATTTTGGACAAAATGCGATTGCCCGTAATAGTGGCATTATTCATGTTGGAGATTGTGTCACTATTTTGGAAAATAAAACGCCGCGCGAATATGGCAGTAGTGAACGAACGAAGAATTTAAATATACAGGAAGTTGTTGAGCAAGCTATTTCTATTGAATTCAATGGACAGCGTTTTATTGGGAACAATCAGCAAATAATTTTAGAGCAGCTCGAAAATCAAGGTATTAAAGTCCCCTATTCATGTCGTGCCGGCATTTGTGGTTCCTGTAATATATCTCTGATTGAAGGTGATGTATTGCCATTAAAATCGACAGCCATCAAAACCAGTGGAAAAATTCTGGCGTGTAGCTGCATCCCAAAAAGTGATTTAGTGATTGAATTAAACTAACCATTAATAATACATCACGATAAGATTTGCATTTAAATCAGGCAGTATGGATAAAATCATCTGTCTGATTGTTGCATCCATATCTATCTTATTAATTTTAAGTGGATTTTTGTTTTTTAATTATTAGGTAGACAATATAATTTGGAAGAAAAAATCATTCAAGCGACTGATGTTATAAATATACCTGATGGTGTGTGATAAATTGAGTTATGAACGCAATAATAGCCTAGTGACATTAAATCGCCCTGTCATATACTGATGTCTGAGTTGGTTCAGTATAAGGCATCAAGCGATCGTTCATTATTTTAATGGGGTCACAGAAACTCATCACGCGATCATTCAGCTCTAATTTTTGTTGTGCCAATAAACACAAGCTAGCATTGTCACCAACCTCTGCCACCATAAACATGATTTCAGTGCCACTATCCTGTAAGCGAAGTTGAACAATTTCCCCATGTTCTGGTTTTCCCACTAAAGAAAAATGGGAAAAATACCAACTTTTAGGCATTTGTGGTTTCATAAAACGGAATGCGACCACCCCATTGAGGGCTAACTCAGCCTTGAGTGCTGGTGCAATATTAATACGCCGGGCATGTTCTTCGAAGGCATAATAAAGTGCAGCATCATCGACAGAGAAAGAAATTCCCTTCATTGTCATTGCATAATCAGTCAACATTTTGGCAGGGAAACGGGAACGAAAAACCATGCCATTAGCGAGATCGAGCATGACACGGCTATGCTCAGGATCAAAATACCAGCGCCACTGATCATCAGGCCTAATTTTCATTGATTACCCTTTTATGCTCAAAATAGCTTTTTTGGTTAAAAATAAACATCATCACCGAAATGAAAAATCAAAAGAAATAATAAAAATTTAATCTATCAGATAAAATATAGACGAGTTGAGGGTAGAAATAAACCCCCAACCCTAAATTGCGGCAAATATTCAGATATGATTAACAATATCTTTGATTAGTTTTGGCCCTTTATAGATAAAACCAGAATATATCTGAATCAATGAAGCACCTGTTTCTATTTTTTCTCTGGCAGCAACAAGTGAATCAATTCCACCAACACCAATAATCGGTATTTCACCTTTTAATTCTTGAGAAAGACGACGAATAATTTCTGTGCTACGTAATTGAACAGGGCGGCCGCTTAATCCACCTGCCTGCTGGCAGTGGCTCAATCCCTCGATAATCTTTCTATCCAACGTAGTATTGGTTGCAATAACGCCATCAATATGATGACGCATCAGACTATCAGCAATTTTTATTAATTCTTCTTCTGAAAGATCAGGAGAGATCTTTACTGTCACAGGAACATACTTTTGGAACTTCTGTTGAAGTTCACTTTGCTTATTTTTAATCGCAGATAAGAGATCATCCAGTGCGTCACCGTACTGTAATGTCCTCAAACCTGGGGTATTAGGTGAAGAAATATTGATAGTGATATAACCCGCATGAGGATAAACTTTATCCATACAAATTAAATAATCGTCTTTTCCACTCTCAACCGGAGTATCTTTATTTTTACCAATATTGATCCCAATAATTCCGTCATACTTTGCTCGTTTGACATTCTCAACCAGATTATCCACACCAAGGTTATTAAACCCCATCCGATTGATGACCCCTTCCGCTTCAACTACACGAAATAACCTTGGCTTGTCATTTCCTTCTTGTGGGCGCGGTGTTACCGTACCAACTTCAACAAAACCAAAACCCATCGCACCAAACGCATCAATGCAATCACCATTTTTATCAAGACCAGCAGCTAAACCAAGCGGATTTTTGAAGGACAATCCCATGCAAGTAACGGGCTTAGTGGCAACTGATTGGCGGATGAGAAATTCGAAAGGAGTACCGGTGACGCGTTTGAGCTGGCGGAAAGTCAGCTCGTGGGCCTGTTCAGGGTCAAGCTGGAACAATGCCTTCCGTACTAGAGAATAATACATATATATTAACCTATTGTTTTTATGTAAGAATTGTTAGTTATACATTTTAAATTATGTACAATCCCATACATATCAATTGCTGCTTTATCGTGACTGGAAAAGGCCGCTAATTTACCATTATATGAGTAAACAAAAAAGCCCTCTCTCTTATAGGCAAAAAGCCTATCATTCAATCTCTTTCATCTGAGTTGATTATTTTGGTGAGGTTGTTTGGGGGCTAATTGAGTTTAAACCTTCCACACACTCAACATGAGTCGGAATAGAGAAAAATAATATACTGATTTTACTGCTACAAATTAGAAAACACACAATATAATAAAAAATCCCAACAATAAATGGTAAATACACCAAGACATTTTCTCTCTCAACATAACCATTCTCAAAATATTTCAGACCTCCCTGAAGACTGGCATGACGAATCTTGATGAAATTCAGGCAAATATCCTCCGGTGATAGCCGGAGGATATATCACATATTAACTTTCAAGTGCCTTGGTAATTTTCTCAAACAAATCACCAGACAAGTTCTCCAATTCTTTCAACTGTTCCAATGCCGTACGCATCAAAGCCTGACGTTTCTTATCGTAAGGTTTCAGACGAATCAACGGTTCGATTAAACGTGATGCCACTTGCGGATTACGGCTGTTCAATTCAGTCAGAACTTCTCGCAAGAACTGGTAACCGCTGCCATCTTCAGCATGGAAAGCCACAGGATTGTTGGCAAAAAACGTTCTCAACAGCGAATAAACGCGGTTTGGATTGTTCAAACTGAAAGAGCGATGATTCATTAAGCTACGCACTTTATCGAGCACGTCGAAGGCGGGGTTGGTCGCCTGGATCCGTAACCATTTATCCATAACCAAACCATTCTGATGCCAGCGTTGATCAAACTCATCCAGTAGTTGATAGCTGCAAGGCAACTCAGCAGATACAGCCGCAGACAGTGCAGCGATGGTGTCAGTCATGTTATCAGCTTGATAATACTGCGCCGCCACTAATTTATCTGCCTGCTCTTTGTCATCAATAAAGGCCAGATAGTAGAGGCAGGTATTACGCAAATCACGCTTCGCAATATCCTGATGATCCACACGGTACGCACCTGTATGAATACTGTGATAAACCGCAGCAAACTCATCAACCATTTCATTGGCCAGCGTCTGCGTCATTGCACCAAGTACATCATGGATAGCTTTAGGATCAACAACCGTAAACAGCTCTACCATTTCATTTTCAGATGGCAGAGTCAGGATCAATGCAGCCAATGCCGGATCGATGTCTTTATCCAGTAGCACAGCACGGAAGGCATCAATGACATGCATTGGCAATTCCAGTGGCTGGGATTTTTGGTAACGGGCAACATTCAGCTTCACATAATTGGTTAGCAATGCCTGCGACGCATCCCAACGAGAGAACTCATTACGTGCATGCTTCATCAAGAATGAAAGCTGCTCATCACGGTATGGATAATCCAATTTCACTGGTGCAGAAAATTCACGCAGTAAAGAAGGAACAGGCTGTGATGGCACACCATCAAATACAAATGTTTGTTCTGCGTTGATGATATTCAAGACATGATGCACAGGCTGACCATCACGACGCAGCGGAATTACACGTCCATGCCCATCATAAAGCTCAATATCCAGAGGAATGTGCAGCGGTTGTTTCTCTTTTTGCTCTGCCGTTGGTGGCGTCATTTGACTGACGTGCAAAATATATTGCTGTTTTTCTGCATCGTATTCGTCACGAGCAGTCAGCACTGGTGTCCCGGATTGGCTATACCAGCGGCGGAAGAGTGTCAAATCGACGTTTGAAGCATCTTCCATCGCCTGAACAAAATCATCACATGTTGCCGCGCTACCATCATGACGGTGGATATAAAGCTGCATACCCGCCTGAAATTGTTCTTCTCCCAATAAGGTGTGGATCATCCGAATCACTTCAGCACCTTTTTCATAGACGGTCACCGTATAGAAGTTATTCATTTCCATCACTTGATCGGGACGGATAGGATGAGCCATAGGGCTGGCATCTTCGGCGAACTGTGCAGCACGCATGACACGCACATTATTGATACGGTTAACGGAGCGTGAACCCAAGTCAGAACTGAATTCATGATCACGGAATACGGTCAACCCTTCTTTCAGGCTTAACTGGAACCAATCACGACATGTAATACGGTTTCCTGTCCAGTTATGGAAATATTCATGACCAATCACGGCTTCAATGGCAAGATAGTCTTTGTCAGTCGCTGTTTCCGTTTTTGCCAGTACATATTTGGAGTTGAAGACGTTCAGTCCCTTGTTCTCCATCGCCCCCATATTGAAGAAATCAACGGCAACGATCATATAGATATCAAGGTCATACTCCAAACCAAAGCGAGTTTCATCCCATTTCATCGAATTTTTCAGCGATGTCATGGCCCAGTCAGAACGATCCAAGTTACCCCGGTCAACAAACAGTTCCAGTGCAACCTCACGACCACTGCGAGTCACAAAAATGTCACGCAGAACATCGAAATCACCTGCAACCAATGCGAATAAATAAGCGGGTTTTGGGAATGGATCCTGCCATTTCACCCAATGGCGACCATCCTCTAATTCGCCCTGATCAATGCGGTTACCATTAGAGAGCAAGAATGGGTATTTGGATTTATCCGCTGTAATGCGAGTAGTAAAGCAAGCCAAGACATCTGGACGATCCAAGTAATAAGTGATGTGACGGAATCCTTCAGCCTCACACTGGGTGCATAAGGCGTCTCCAGACAAATACAGCCCCTCAAGCGCTGTATTTGCCGATGGGTTAATTTCATTCACAATCTTCAAAGTAAACTGGGCTGGCAATTGTTCAATCAGTAACTTTCCATCTTGTTCCTGATAATGTTCCCACGATTTATCATCTATATAGATGCTTATTAAAGTGAGATTTTCTCCATCCAGAACCAGTGGAGTAACGTCATTAGCCAGACGTTTTACCTGACTGATTGCTGTCACCGTCGTTTTATTAGCATCCAGCTCAAAATCGAGATCAATGTCGGTAATTGTGTAATCTGGTGCTTTATAATCCAAACGGTGTTTAACGAGTCGCTGTTGTGTCATAGGGAACCTTTTCCATTACTTTTAGCAGGCATGTTTTAATCGGTATAGTTAATAACATCTGTATAACCTTAGCTATAAGGCGCCTAGCATACTGTGTTTCCATAGAAACATTCCAATCGCTGACGCTTCCACAGAGAGACTCCCCTTTCAATCATTAAGTCTCTTTTTTGGATGTTAATAACTTATTAAATAAAGGTATAAATGATGTAGTCAGCATATTAGTACTTTCGTGCTAATTGTCATCTCATATCTCATTTAACATGATATTATCTATAAATGGATTAACCTTAATCTTTAGATTCGGGAAAATATATGCAGCTATGTGGCTTCAATAACCCAAGAATCACGGTATACTCTCCCGACTTTATCGATTTAGCAGACACGAATACGCTCCGCGAGGATGCCTGACGCGCCATGACTTTAGACGCTACCCCGATTATCAAATCACTGCTGGATACTGATGCTTATAAATTTCATATGCAGCAAGCAGTGTACCACCATTACAACAATATTCCTGTCGTTGCAGAATTTCGTTGCCGTGGTGATGAGCTGCTCGGAGAATACGCCGAGACGTTACGCCATCAAATTGACATGATGGCTGATTTAGCATTAACAGAACGCGAAGCCGTTTATCTCTCTCGTCTCCCGTTCTTTAAAGAGGATTACCTGAACTGGTGCAAAACATTCCGCTTTAATCCTAAACAAGTAGAAGTTTCTGTTACCCATGAAGGGCAATTAACCATCCGCATTTCCGGTTTATGGCATGAGGTTATCCTGTGGGAAGTGCCTTTGCTTGCCCTAATTAGCGAATTGGTTCATCGCCATCACTCACCTGAAATAACTCCAGAAGCCGCCGTTACTCAGCTTAGAAAACTCATTGAGCTGTTTCATAAAGACGCTGCGGAAGAAAATATCGATCTATCCGGTTTTAAGTTAATGGATTTTGGTACTCGCCGCCGTTTTTCACACGAAGTGCAATACGCCATTATCAATGAACTGAAAAATAACTTCCCTTATTTGATCGGAACCAGTAATTATCAACTGGCAGAGCAGCTTGATCTTCCTCCTCTCGGCACACAAGCTCATGAATGGTTTCAAGCACATCAGCAAATTAGCCCAGAACTCGCCAATAGTCAGCGGGCAGCTCTGCAAACGTGGCTGAATGAGTATCCAAATCAGTTAGGCATCGCCTTAACAGACTGCATCACCATGGATGCTTTCCTGCGAGATTTTGATAAGCCATTTGCCACAGCGTACCAAGGCCTGCGCCATGATTCTGGTGATCCTATTGAATGGGGTGAAAAAGCCATAGCCCACTACCAATCACTGGGTATCGACCCAATGACGAAAACACTGGTGTTTTCTGACAGTCTGGATTTGCAAAAAGCATTGGCGCTGTATCGTCATTTCCATCAGAGAATCAATGTAATTTTCGGTATTGGTACACGGCTGACTTGCAATATTCCGGGGGTAAAACCACTAAATATCGTTATCAAACTCGTCGAATGTAACGGCAAACCGGTAGCGAAACTCTCTGACAGCCCCGGAAAAACCATCTGTGAAGATGATGAGTTTGTCGATAGGTTACGTCGGGCGTTTGACATTCCCTATATCGAAAAAGCAGTATAATATTACTGATTGTTCCTTGCGTAACCAGCTTTATGCTGGTTACGCAAATAAAAAGCCACTTTTCCCTTTATTTCCTCGCTAAGACCCGCAATTTCTTCTTGTTTCCTGAGAGATGACAAGTAAGATAGAAGATCTGCCCCCAATGAGGGGTATTTATGGTAAATCTATCTAGTTATCTAATTCACTATATATAAAGAAGAGAGAAATTTATGAGCGTAGCGCCTGTAGTCGATGTACTGCAAGGCCGTGTTCCGGTTGACAGCGAAGTCACCGTTCGCGGTTGGATACGTACAAGGAGAGATTCTAAAGCTGGTATCTCGTTCCTCGCCGTCCATGACGGTTCCTGCTTTAATCCATTACAGGCCGTCGTTAATAGTAATTTACCTAATTATCAGGACGAAGTACTGAATTTAACCACGGGTTGTTCTGTGGAAATCACCGGTACGGTGGTGAAATCCCAAGGTAAAGGCCAGAGTTTTGAACTGCAAGCCACCAAAGTCGTTGTAGTTGGCATGGTTGATGATCCAGATACTTACCCAATGGCTGCTAAACGCCACAGTATCGAATATCTGCGTGAAGTGGCGCATCTTCGCCCACGCACCAATTTGATCGGCGCAGTTGCCCGTGTTCGTCATACACTGTCACAAGCTCTGCATCGTTTCTTCCATGAAAAAGGCTACTTCTGGGTATCAACGCCACTGATCACCGCATCGGATACTGAAGGTGCTGGCGAAATGTTCCGCGTTTCCACTTTGGATCTGCAAAACTTGCCACGTACAGATAAAGGCGAAGTGGATTTCAGCGAAGATTTCTTCGGTCGTGAAGCTTTCTTGACAGTATCGGGTCAGTTGAACGGTGAAGCCTATGCTTGTGCATTGAGCAAAATTTACACCTTCGGGCCAACTTTCCGTGCAGAGAATTCCAATACCAGCCGCCACTTGGCAGAGTTTTGGATGGTGGAACCCGAAGTGGCTTTTGCCGACCTGAATGATATCGCCAAACTTTCCGAAGAAATGCTGAAATATGTCTTCAAGGCCGCATTGGAAGAGCGTGCTGATGATCTGGCATTCTTTGCAGAACGCGTCGATAGCGAAGTTATCACTCGTCTGGAAAAATTTGTCGATTCAGATTTCATTCAGTTGGATTACACCGATGCGATAGAAATTCTGGAAAATTGTGGGCAGAAATTTGAGAATCCCGTTTTCTGGGGAGTTGATTTGGCATCAGAGCATGAGCGTTATCTGGCAGAAAAACATTTCGAAGCGCCAGTGATCATGAAGAACTATCCAAAAGACATCAAATCTTTCTATATGCGCATGAACGAAGATGGCAAAACTGTTGCTGCGATGGATGTACTGGCTCCGGGTATCGGTGAAATCATCGGCGGCTCTCAGCGTGAAGAACGTCTGGATATGCTGGATAAGCGTCTAGAAGAGATGGGCCTGAATAAAGAGGATTACTGGTGGTATCGTGATCTGCGCCGTTACGGCACCGTTCCTCATTCTGGTTTCGGTTTGGGCTTTGAACGTCTGGTGGCATATGTTACTGGCGTATCAAACGTTCGTGACGTTATCCCATTCCCACGGACACCAAGAAACGCAAGTTTCTAATGAGTCAGCTCAATAAACGAGCAAAAATCAATCCTCCGAAAAGCCAGCGAAAGTTGGCTTTTTTTATTTTATAGCGAAAACCGCACGAAAAAAGTTCCCTGATATTTACATTTTGAAACATCTATTTTCACTTTGTTACTGATTTTGCACTTTTGTAGCATTTTGAGGGTAGATAAAATTCATTGCCAATGGAACACTGGTCGCCGACTAATAAGACACTCGATACTCACAAATAGTTCCAAAATTTTTAGTGTTCTATTTCTGGCAGTGGCAGGTGTCTAGATAACACCAATGAGGGTAATAATAATGAAGCGTAATATTCTTGCAGTGGTAATCCCAGCTCTGCTGGTTGCTGGTACAGCAAACGCAGCTGAAATCTTTAACAAAGACGGCAACAAACTGGATCTGTACGGTAAAGTAGATGTTCGTCATCAGATCGCAGACAAAAGAAGTGGCGAAGATGGTGATGACTCTTACGCACGTCTGGGCATCAAAGGTGAAACTCAGATCACTGACCAACTGACTGGTTTCGGTCGTTGGGAATACAACATGAAAGCCCATAAAGAAGAAGGTAAACAAGATACCGCAACTCGTCTGGCTTTCGCTGGCTTGAAATTCGCTAACTACGGTTCACTGGATTACGGCCGTAACTATGGCGTAAACTATGATGTCAACGCATGGACTGATGTACTGCCAATCTTTGGTGGCGACTCCATGGCTCATACTGATAACTTTATGACTGGTCGCTCTACTGGCCTGCTGACTTACCGTAACACCGACTTCTTCGGTCTGGTTGACGGCCTGAACTTTGCCCTGCAATATCAAGGTCAAAACAGCGAGCGCACCAAAAATGAACGTAAAGGCGCTACAGCGAATGGCGATGGCTACGGCTTGTCCACTACTTATAACGTAGGTTACGGTATCACTGTTGGTGGTTCTTACGCTAACTCTAATCGTACAAAAGATCAGTGGACTTCTGAAGCTTACGGCAAACGTGCAGAAGCATGGAACCTGGGTGCTAAATACGATGCTAACAACGTATACCTGGCAGCAATGTACGGCGAAACCCGTAATATGACCCCTGCTTCAGGGGTGATTAACAACGTCAAAGTGACTGATATCGCAAACAAAACTCAGAACATCGAACTGACTGCACAATACCTGTTCTCTGATTTAGGCCTGAAACCATCTCTGGCTTACGTCCAATCTAAAGGTAAAAACCTTGGTGATAAAACTTTAGGCGAAAATAGAATCAATGCAGATCTGGTTAAATATGTTTCTGTAGGTACTTACTACTACTTCAACAAAAACCTGTCTACTTATGTTGATTACAAAATCAACCTGCTGAAGAAAGACAACGATCTGGGCGTCAACGCTCGCAACGTATTCGGCGTTGGTCTGACTTATCAGTTCTAATCACTGCTGATAAACTGTTTAGCAAAAAGCTAACAAATTTATCTCAGAAAAGCAGCACTTCGGTGCTGCTTTTTACGTTTTACCTCACTGTTTTTTCAGGCTCTTTTCTTCACTCCGTAAACTACTTCACAAGATTTTATTCTTTTTGCTACAAGTGGTTGGCAAATGAGTTCCTTAGCGTTACCCTGAGCGGTGTATAACTTATTTTGGGCTTAACTCTCCGAGTCTTGGAATCAAAAAAATGTTTGAAAAAATCACAGCAGCGCCTGCCGACCCCATTCTTGGTTTAGCCGATAGCTTTAAAGCTGATCCTCGTGAAAATAAAATCAATTTGGGTATCGGAGTCTACAAAGACGAAACTGGTAAAACCCCTGTTCTGACCACCGTTAAAAAAGCAGAAAAATTCCTGCTGGAAAATGAAACCACCAAAAATTATCTGGCAATTAGTGGGCTACCTGAATTTGGCTACGTCACTCAAGAACTGCTTTTCGGCAAAACCAGTCCCATTGTAACTGACAAGCGCGCCCGTACTGTACAAAGCCCAGGCGGAACCGGCGCACTGCGCACTGCCGCTGACTTTATTGCTAAACAAACCAATGCCAAACGTGTTTGGATCAGCAATCCAACATGGCCAAACCATAAAGGTGTTTTCGCCAGTGCTGGTTTAGAGATCTGCGAATACAAATATTATAATGCAGAAAAACATGCGTTGGATTTTGAGGGCATGTTAGCAAGCCTGTCTGAAGCACAAGCGGGTGACGTTGTTCTGTTGCACGGTTGCTGCCATAACCCGACTGGTATTGATCCAACGGCTGAACAGTGGCAGAAACTGGCAGATTTATCCGCTGCAAACGGCTGGCTGCCTGTGTTTGATTTCGCATACCAAGGGTTTGCCAAAGGATTGGATGAAGACGCAGAAGGTCTGCGTATTTTTGCCAAAAACCACAATGAACTGATCGTTGCTAGCTCTTATTCCAAAAACTTTGGTCTATACAATGAACGTGTTGGTGCTTGCACCATCGTTGCGACAGACAGCAATACCGCAGAAAAAGCATTCAGCCAAGCTAAATCCATTGTTCGTACCAACTACTCTAACCCACCAGCACACGGGGCTTCTGTTGTTACGACAATTCTGTCTAACGACGATCTGAAAGCGGAATGGGTTCAGGAATTGGCAACAATGCGTGAACGTATCCAACGTATGCGCCAACTGTTTGTTAACACCTTACAAGAAAAAGGTGCGAAGCAAGATTTCAGCTTTATTATCTCTCAGAATGGCATGTTCTCATTCAGCGGCTTGACTAAAGAACAAGTTGATCGTCTGCGTGATGAATATGGTATTTACGCGGTCAGCTCTGGGCGCATCAACGTAGCGGGCTTAACACTGGAGAATATGGTTCCTCTGTGTGAAGCTATCGTTGCAATACTCTAGTTTTATCTGAGTACTTGATATTTATTCCCCAAAAAGCCGCATTTTAGCGGCTTTTATCTTTCTCATACAATTCATTGCACAAACAAAACTCATTGCACAAGAAAAACGTTTCCAATCAATCTTGCAGGAATGGATTGGTTTTCCGTTCGTGTCCCAATGTTGACATCGGCCCATGACCAGGAATGAATTGATACTCATCACCCAAAGGCAGTACTTTTTCCTTAATGGATTGAATCAGTTCATCATAATTTCCACCGGGGAAATCAGTGCGGCCAATACTGCCCTTAAACAGCACATCTCCCATTGAGATTAATTTATCGGCGTGGTTAGCAAGAACAATATGCCCTGGTGTGTGCCCCGGACAATGCAGAACGGATAACTCAATATTGCCAATTTGCAGCGTATCTCCTTCATCTAACCAACGATCCGGGGTGAAAGATGGGCATGGTTCAACACCAAACATTTGGCATTGAATTTCCAGTCCTTCGACCCAAAAAGCATCTGCTTTATGTGGCCCATAAACAGGAACGTCAAAATGCTTGGAAACTTCAACGGTAGCACCAACATGATCGTAGTGACCATGTGTCAGCAAAATTTGTGTTACTTTCAGCTCACGACGTTCTATTTCAGCAATAAGTTGTTCGGCATTACCTCCAGGATCAACAACCGCGGTTTCCTGAGTATCTTCACACCAAATCAATGTACAATTTTGCATCGCCATCGTGACGGGGATAATGTGGTATTTCATTATATTGTTTAACTCCACAATCAAAACTAACTATTAAGTTATACCCAATAGATCTCAAGTTGCAGCGAGGCGGTAAGGGAACGAATCCCCGGGAGCATAGATAACTATGTGACCGAAGTGAGTGAGTACAACCAACAAAGCAGCAACTTGAAAGATAAAGGGTATAAGATTACCACGTCCTGACCGGGCCTGTATCAATATGAATAAAATTACTTTTTGGATAAAACCCTACCCCTCCGGTTCGCATTTTCAGCGCAGCCTTACGGATATGTGCAAGTTGAGTACCATCTATATGGAAATCCATCGCTTGCCCACGAGTATGATAACTGTGTTTTGCTACCCCGCCACTGGCTTGACGCAACATATTATTTGTCGTCAATGAACGATAGCCAGAAACTAATTGAACAGACTTATTTATTCCCATCATCATCTGTAATAAATAAATTTGATCAAACAACTTTGGGTCAATAGTTTTGATCTTATTTTGGCGAAAATCGCGAAATAAATGATTCAGGCGAGCTAATTCTGATTTGTTATAACGGCGACCATCAAAAAACTCAGCTTTGAGTGTTTCTCCCGTATGCAAATTATCAAAACGCAAAATTCGGGGACGTGGAGTTGTCAATGTGGCCAACGCATGTTGAGGCAATAAACTTAACCCCAACGTGGCCACACTTACGCCAAGCCACTTTCGGCGATCGTGGTCAATATCATTCATGGATATATGCCCTGCTATTCTATGATGTATTAATAATTGATAAACTACATTAATAATCGAGTTTAATCGACTAATAAGACATCAACAAACAAAAAGTAGTTTCAATTATTTTTGTATATTACTGTAAACTTAGCCAGTCCATAATTGTGATCAACCTAACATAATGCAAGTCATATTAAATATAGATGAAATTTTAATAATGATATGTTACTAACAGTTATTTTTCATCTAAATCATAAAAAATCTATCAATTGCAGGAAAAAATAAGCTCTTTAAGAAAACATTATTTCCTTCACCGTTCATAACATGGATATTGATAGCAAATTTATTCCTTCATGAATTATCGTAATTACGAAAATTATAAATCATTTCTAGCTATCAAAATTTTGGATAAGAGATCCGATTGTTGTCTGGCATTCATATCATAACCATAAATATCGGCACGATACTGTGGTACTCCTCCTTCATCAACCCAAGCTGTTTGATAATAGAGGAAGACAGGAATTTTTTGGGGGATATTTACATATTTTGTTGTCCATGTTTTCAATGAATTGCTAACTTTATTTTTATTCCAGCCAGCATCTCCCAGTAACATATCTGCCAATTCAGACGCCTTATTGACACGCACACAACCTGAACTGACCGCCCTCATTTCCTGGCTAAAGGAAGCCTGATTTGGCGTATCATGTAAATAAATCGCTTCTGAGTTTGGCATATTAAATTTGAAACGCCCCAATGAATTAGTTGGACCTGGTGCCTGGCGTATACGATAAGGGAAACTACTCGGTATTACTGCCCCCCAATTAATCGATGAAGGATCGATAACTTTGGCATCATTGCTCCAACTGGAAAAAACCGTATAACCACGAGTACGAAAATAACTTGGATCACGCATTGCTCTTGGTGCAATATCCTTTCTAGTCATACTAGTGGGCACATTCCACGGTGGATTGATGACTACATTATTCAATTCACTGCTCATAATAGGCGTTTTGCGGCTGGGCCGTCCAACGACGACTTTTGAGCTTAATACTTCTTTCCCATCCAAATAATAAAAAAGTGAGTAATTAGGAATATTAACCAAAATACCCGTAGAAATACCTCCGGGAATAATCCGTAATCGCTGTATATTTAATGCCATTATGCGAGCACGAGTTTGCGGTGTCGTATTTAACCATGCTTTCGTGGATTGGCCGATAACGCCATCAGCGGATAGTCCATGCAAAGCTTGAAAACGTTTTATAGCAGCCACTAATTCTTTACCGTAAATCTTATTATCAGATTTGACAGCTGAGTAATCCAACGTACCTGAACGCGCCAATATTTTTCTTAATGCAATCACACTTTCACTACTTTGCCCGGGTTTTAGCGTACCTTTCAACGAAAAATCAACCCATGGCTGCTTATCAGCCAATTGACTCAACATTTCCTTACGCATATTTTCATACATAAGATGATTGGGTGACAAGGTTGTAATATAAGCGAGAGAATTATGATTATTGATATGCTGTTGCCATTTATCAATTAAATGAGATGAAGGTAAGTCAATCTTATAGGGGGCCTTATTATATAACCATGAATCCCCTTTTTTCTTAACATCATTGATAAAATGGAGATAACCTAACATAGCATCAGATAAAATAACATCACGCCCCATATCACTTAACTCAGGAGAATGAAGTTGTATCAGCCATTTTTCAAATTGGGGTTGAAACCCAGCCAATGACATTTCAATTAATTGATTCTCAAACTGTTGAATAGCTTTTTTATCCGGCCATAGCGGTTTCATTTTATTGGCAGTATATAACGTTACTAAACGATCAATAAATATCAGTTTTACTTGTTGTGGTAACCAATTTTGTAACTGTTTTCTATTTTCATCAATAGAGATCACTGGAGATATAGGAATAGTCTTATCGGATGAGACAACTGAGTCTTCTTTTTTTTGCCCTTCTGACAATTGTTGTACATCACTTTCAGTTAATCCATTTTGTTGATTTGCAAAGGTTCCCTCTGATACCGCTAATGCGCTACAGATAAAAGAAATTTTCAGTAGTCTGGCCGTGTTCTTCGCCATAAGAGTTCACCTCACCTTATTATGTATGCAGCTGTCCAATGACTTATTCTAATTATCAGCAGGCCTATTTTATCAGAAAAGAATAGTAGTAATTATATACATAATTACCTCTTAAGATAGAAGGACTATCCAATCATACTCAATCACACTAACCAAAATAAAATGTTCACTATAATAAATTAGATAACACCGTCTTCAAAAAAGAAAAAGGCACCTTTAGTGCCTTAATCAGAGTAAATTTTATTGAAATTTCAGATTAATACTCAGATTTAATGACTACTTCTTCTCCAAATCTACCCGCTTTAGGTAGAGGCTGATAAGAAGAATTGGATGCTCTCAGAATGCGGATGCCACGGATACTCAACTCGCGGGCTGCGGCAATATCAGCATCTGCATCACCATAGTAGATCTTCAATTTATGATTTTTCATCCAGCTAACTTTGTCATTTTTATTTGGCTCATCACCTGCAAAAATGACAGCATGCATTTTATCCGCCGGAATATGCAAACCTTCTTGTACATACTGAGTAACAGCTTCTGTTTTGGTTTCTGTACGCCCTGTAATAAAATAAATATCATCACCCCGCTTCAAATGCATCTGAACTAATTCAATACCGATTTTTTTCGGCATACTGAATTTATCCCATTCATTATTCATTTTTTCCCAGAACTTGGGATTTTTCAGATAGCTTTCATCGTTAGATGAATATTCCAATTTTCCTCGATAAAACCCCGGGCTAGAAAACATTACCGTATCATCAATATCAAATCCAACCGCCATTGGCGGTTGTCCTTTCAGACTTTTTTCAATCTGTTCCACCGAAACCCAATGTACAGCCTGACGCTGGGCTAAATCTGCTGAAGTTACCCCTGAGCCAACTTGCTCAGGCATAAATACTTTTGCCTGCACCACACCGTTTAGGCCAAAAGCGAGCACAATCGCACTGAATCCTAAAATGACTTTACGCATTGTTATTCCTTTTCCACACTGTTCATAACATTAAGTGATAATAAACTTTATTATCACTTTAAAGTGGGACGCACTACACAATTGTTCAATATTATCATTGTAAAAAGGTTTTCTTTATATTTTTCTCACTAAATACAATTTAAACAGCTCACATATCATAGAAACATTAATTAAAGCAATTAATATAATTACTCAATTCTAATTCTTTTCTCTTTAAATAATAAATATAACTGGATGATACAGATGAAAACAATGTATTAGGAATAACCTTCACGCCAGTGTTCTTTAGGTAACTTGAATCTAATATCGCATTATTAATTACTGAATAGCCGATACCAAAACAGACAAAATCTATAATATGGCTAATATCAGGAAAAACCAGCAATTGAGTGTTAATTTCATGTTCTTTTCTATATTTTAATAACTCATCAAAAAATGGATGTTTTGTTATTCCAGAGTGGAGTATCATTTTTTCATTACGAATCATATCAACCAATGAGTTATTTTTATCAAATAATTTTTTTGAAACAATAAATACTTCAGTTTCACGATCATGTACTTTACAGGAAATTCGTTCTAATTCATCTTCTACTGGAGGATGAGTGGAAATAAAAAGATCCAGTTCTCCTGAAAGGAGTTTACTACGATGCTCATCGAAATGATACCTTTCGCTGAATAGATCAATTTGGCCATTTTCAATTATTTTACTTATTAATTTTTTAAACGATTGATTATAACCATCCGTTCCTACTTTAATTTCTTTTTTTATTAATGTGGTTGGAAAACTTGATTTAATATTCTCGACGTCATCACGGATCGGTAATAAATATTTATATAAAATTATCCCTTCTTCCGTCAGAGTTACCCCTGTATTAGAACGATTAAATAGCTTAAACCCCAATTTATCTTCTATATCAGCAATACTTTTACAGAGAGCAGGCGGACTTATATGAATATTTTTAGAGGCATTTTTAAAAGATCCGCATTCCGCAACACTCAAAAAATGATTTATTTTTTTTGATAAAATCATAATAATTCCACCTCTAAACATCAAAGATTTAACAATCATGAAATGTGAGGTTATATAATCCATACTGAGGTGTCAAGCATATGATTTCATACAAAATCGACCTATTGTTAAATTAAAGTTATTCTAATTTACATAAAACCAATAAAAATTATCTATCGATTTAACTTTTAATTAATCATGCAAAATAAAATTCGAATTGATTTTAATGCTGAGAGATACCATTTTTGATCGCAATAAGGTTTTACTTTTAGTTGAATAGAAATATTATTTCACGAAATTACCTACATATATCAGACTAATAATATTACATTGTTATTTTTTATAATAACTATATCCAATAGATTTCAATTTAAGCGTTACAGCAGTAAACGAATCCTAAAAGCCTATCCCAGCAAGCGTTTATTGTTGCAAGCAGTTTGAACACAGACTGAGCACAGAAACTGGAGCGTACACGTAGTTCATTGAGGAGTAGTTCATTGAGGATTAGTTCATTGAGGATTAGTACGTGAGGATTTTGAGCACAGCACAGGTTCAAAATAACAAATAAAATAACCGAATGGGATAGGCTCTAAGTCACATAAATAACAATGTGACATAAATGTAGTCAACGCCACCAACAAAGCAGCAATTCGAAATATGAAAAAGTATATTAAAGGAGAATATTGTGACTGACTCTATTAATGCCAACAATAACCAAAAATCAAACAATTTCCCTACCCATGTTGAATGCCATACAGAATGGGGAAAATTACGACATGTTATTGTTGGTCGTGCAGATAATGCATGTATTCCCCCTCCAGAACCCGCATTTATGGCCCGTATTCCAGAAAATTCAGATATGCGTGGTCGTTATGGCCCAAGAAGCCAAGGATCAATTGATGCAGCCAATGAACAATTGGATGGATTATCTTCCATACTGATTTCGCGTGGAATTCGTGTTGATCGTCCAACACCACTGAATTTCAACTCTTCTGTACAAACTCCAGATTTTACTCAAGGCACCATGTTCGGTTGCCAACCGCCAAGGGATGTACTCATTACTGTTGGCCGAGAAATCCTCGAAGCAACAATGAGTTTCAGATCTCGCTTCTTTGAGTATTTGTGCTACCGACCTTTGATTTCTGCTTATATGAAAGAAGATACAGCCATGCGACATGAATCAGCCCCCCGTCCCCGGCTATCAGATGCCAGTTACCGGCATGGTTATTTATCTGAAGAAATCAGTATGGAAACCCGAAAAGAATGGGTAACGAAAAAAGAATTTGTCACGACAGAAGAAGAGCCAATTTTTGAGGCTGCGGATATTGTCCGATGTGGGAAAGATCTTTTGGTACAACATGGTTTTACGACAAACATGAAAGGTATTGATTGGTTGCAGCGTCATTTTCCTGATTATCGCATTCATCCTATCAATTTTCCCGGAGATCCCTTCCCAAGCCATATTGACTGTACCCTGTTACCTTTGCGTCCCGGTTTAGTTTTAAATAATCCTGTCAGACCCTTACTACCTGAATTCAGGCAACTATTTATTCGTAATGACTGGCAAATTATCGAAGCAGCATCTCCCGCACATCATCAATCACCCCCATTATGTTATTCGAGTGTATGGCTCTCAATGAATATGCTGTCACTTGATGAGAAAACAGTATGTGTAGAAGAAAGTGAAATTCATCAAATGGAACAGTTGGATAAATTGGGATTTGAAGTCATTCCTGTGCCTTTCCGAAATGCCTATCCTTTTGGAGGCGGTTTGCACTGTGCCACAACGGATATTTGGCGAGAAGGAAGCCTTGATGATTACTTTCCTAAAGAAAGTTAATCATATTTACGCATAACGTTTTGGCATATTGATCATACAAAAGCAATGAGTCTTATCTTGACCATTGAAAACCATGCCCTGCGAATTGGAAATATTTCAATGAATAATATAGAACTCAGCACTTCTTCTTTCAAATACTCGCCCGATACCTTTATCAACAAGGATGTTCAATATTGTCTCAAAAAAGTGCCTACAGATTTTCTCGTTGAGGAAGTTCCAAAATTCTATAAGCCCTCGATAGAAAAACAGATTTGGCATTTCCAATTACGCAAAGAAGGGATGACAACCTCTGAAGCAATTACAAATATTGCCAATATATTGGCAATACCAGAAAGCCATATTGGGTATGCCGGATTAAAAGATGAAGATGGCGTAACAAGTCAGAGAATATCTATTCGATCCTTATCACAGGATGTAGATATCAGTGCCATCAATGCTCGCTTGGATATGACATCAGGCAAATGGCTCGCATTGCATGAAGTTGGCTGCTTTGAAGAAAATATAAAGATTGGTCAGCTAGTGGGTAACAGTTTTCGCATTGTGATACGTAACTTAGATAAACTTATTGCCCATGCCTTGGCAAAACAGTCATCGCATAACCATGCTTTTATTAATTACTATGACACACAAAGGTTCGGTGTACCTGGAGGGCCTTCTACAACCCATCTTATTGGGCAAGCTTTCCACCACGGCGAATGGGAAAAAGCCTTATCATTGATATGCCAATCAGCATCGCCAGAAGCACAGGCGGCCCAAAAATGGTGGGGCAAACCAGCACATTTTTTCCATCAATTAGATCCTAGACGGCTCTCTTTTTATTATGCCTCTTACGGCTCTTATCAATGGAACCATCTCGTAGCACAAGAATTCCTGCGACATCATGAAGGATTACAAGTGATGCGCTCATCAATACCCTATATTTTACCCAACACTTATTCTGACGTAATGGCATTTGCCGCAGCGACACCTTGGTATCCATTTACTCGCGTCGAAATCGTCAACGGGGAAAAAGCAGAAAAACAAAGTTTACGTCCCACCATTGTGCATACCTATATAAAAATTATCGATCTTAGTGAAGATCATGAATTCCCTGATCGCTCTAGTTTAACAGTCGAGTTTTTTCTTCCATCTGGCTGCTACGCAACGATGGCAATCTGTCAATTTATCTATTTAGCAAATGCTCATTTCACTGTTTAGCCTAGGAGGTTTGCATATGCGTATACTATTATTGATTCCCCCCTATATTCCGTCTTATTTTAATGCAGGCCATCATCTGCCTTTATTTCAGGTTGCAACCTTTATCAGGGAAAGAAACCCACTATGGCAAGTTACTGCACTGGACGGCGGCGCATTGAATTTGACGTGGCACGACTTAGCCAAAGAACTGGCAAAAGGCTATGACTGTGTTGGTTTATTTAATGATTTTGATGCGGTGGATAGTTTTAACCGTACTACGATGTATTGCCGGGAAATACTGCCACAAGTGAAGATGTTCACTTTCGGGCGACTGTCAAAACAAATCCCTGATTGGTTTAAGCAATTTAACTTTGAAGGTATTGTTTTCAGCGGTGATTATGAAAGTAGTGTTGAATCTTTCCTGTTAAATTATCCTTCTGACACGGGGAGTATTCCCGGCCTTATTGTGAAAACGCCTCATGGTTATTTGCAAGGAGGCATCGGCCATATGCTAAGCCCAGAAGAATGGATACTTCCCGATACATTGGAAATTCCTTACGCTGCTTATGACCGAATGTATAAAAATGATTTGAATAAATTTTGTGGTATCCCTGATCGACGTGAGCTTGTTATTCCCGTCGCCCGTGGATGTCCAGTGGGTTGTGAGTTTTGTGACGTACCACCAATGCAGGGAAAAAGTGAACGACGGCTTTCCGTTGATCACGTGATTAAATATATCACGGAGCAACAGCGTATTCAGCCGTTTGATTATGTCTCTTTTTATGCTCCTACGTTTACACTGAATCGTCGATGGGTAAAAGAATTGTGTCATAAATTCATTGAGTTAAAACTTCCCATTCAATGGAAATGCGTTACCACAATTTATCATTTGAATAAGGAATTGATTGAATTGATGGCACAAGCAGGCTGTATCAGGATCAGTCTGGGTGTGGAAACCATTTCAGCCTCACCAAACCTGCAATTACCAAAAATAAAGCTGAATACCGAAGCCAAAATTGAAGAACTACTGGCAATCGCCAAACATAATGAAATAGAGATTAACGCATTCATTATTCTTGGATTACCGGGGGATACAATGGAAGCGTCAATCAAGACGATTGACTGGTTGATCGCTGAAGGGGCCAGAGTCCGGCCAACTGTCTATACCCCTTATAACGAACTGCACAAAAACTCATCACTTGCAGAAGTGGGCAAATATAATCGTCAACTCTTCCACGAAATACCTTACTCCCCAATGGAGCGCCAGAAAGGTTATTCATTATTATTCGCCAATCAGAAAGATCGCCCAACTGAAGTCATGAAAAAAATCATGCAGCAAGCAGGGCATGGGGAGACACCCACATCAGGAGACCACATATGAATATCCGATGGCACTCTCCTGATTTCAAACGAAAAAAAGAGCCATTTGAATGGTTCTGTTCAGATCATTTTTTATCTGCAAACGTTTTTAAACGCTTGCAGACAGAATTCCCACACACGGGTTACCGCAAATCTCATCGCGAAGAAGGTGATGAGAAATACTATAGCACGTGGGATCTACTGGCTGTTGATAAGGGTATTCCTGTGCAGGAAACATGGAATAACCTGACCACAGCATGGAAAGCAATGCTGAAAGCTATCCTGAAAGATGATTATCGCCACTATTTTTCAACATTGATGGAACGAGATCTCTCAAAGACCCACTTGCATGCCCGTTTCACGATTTACCATGAAAATTGCTGGCTGGCTCCTCACTGTGATCGTCCAGATAAGATCCTGACCCAAACCCTCTATTTTCCAACGGGTGCCATAGAAGGCGGAGAATTACTCATTCTCGGTTCCTCTGATCCTGATGATATCAAGGAAACCGTTGCGCCTTCTCCCAATCGCTCAGTGATCCTCCAGCCTTCCCCCAACTCTTGGCACAGTGTCCGTAAGGTGGCAACTGGCTCACAGAACGCACGGCGCGCACTTCTCCTGCATTTCGTATGCCCTGATAATGTTTTAGACAGTAAGGATAACGAATCCCATGTTTAATTTATTATTGCCCCACGCATTGACAAACATCCCCTATCACTGGGGTATGGCATCTCCCTTTATTCATGAAGATGTTGCCAATAGCCTGATGGAAACGTTTCCTAATGACGGTTTTATTGTTGCAGAAAAAATGGCAGGGGAAGCCAATGATAAAAAAACCTACAGTCTGGAAACATTGCGGATTGAAAAAGAGACGCCTCTTTCTCCTGTATGGAAAGAATTCAGCGAATACTTGAAAAGCGATCAATATCGGGATCGGATGGGAAAATTGATTGGGAAAGATCTCAGCCCGACTCGCTTGAGTTTAACGTTATGGCGATACCGTTCTGCTCAATGGTTAGGCCCACACACAGATAAAACCGAAAAAATCGTGACTCAAATCTTTAACTTCAACCGCAATTGGTCACCAGATTGGGGGGGATGTCTGCGTATTTTACACTCTGATGATTCTCAGGATGTTTACCGTGAAATTCCGCCAGAGCTAAATACGTCCGTGATTCTGCAACGTTCAGACCAATCATGGCATATGGTAACACCAATTACTGATTCTGCACCTGAGGCAACTTATCGACGTGTACTGACTGCTGCTTTTATTTCGAAATGAAAACTGGAGAAATAACATGCAAGAGATTGAAGTAACAGGTGGCAATCGATTATCAGGGCGTGTGCAAGTTTCAGGATTTAAGCATGCTTTCCCGCCTCTGTTTAGTCTGGCATTGTCATCAAGTGAACCTTCTTTAATCAAAAATGTTCCTGATATTGCAGACATCAGGATATTGGGAGAGATAGGCCAATTACTGGGTGCCCGTATATTGCATGAACCAGAAAAGCGGACCATGTACATTGATCCCCGTGGATTGAGCAACACCAAAATACCAGAAAATCTAAGTACCTTGATTCATGGTGCGTGGTATCTTGCCCCTGGGCTACTGGCCCATTCAGGTCATGTCGTATTAGGTGAAACCGGTGGCTGTAAGATTGGTGGCGGGCAAGGAGGTGAACGTCCCATTGAACAATTATGCACCGTTTTACAAAGATTCGGTGCCAAAGTAGAAACAACGAGAAATATTATTCAAGCCACCGTGCCGTGTTTTTCCTCTGCCCAAATCGATATGGCCCACTTTGCCGTCGTAGAAGAAGGCACGGGCAAGCTGACTGGCCCACTTTATTCTGGAGCGACAAAAGCCGCCTTGTTATGTGCTGCAAGAGCTGAAGGCATCAGTGAAATTATCCATCCTTATTCTAAACCAGACGTCGTGGCATTAGTGGAAGCCATAAAATCTCAGCAAATTGACATAGAATGGGAAAAAGATCGAATTGTGGTTGCAGGAAAGCCTGACGCTGGTGGTTTTGAAACGACTCTTGGACCTGACCTGATTGAAGTCATGACTTATTTAGCCCTTTCCGCTTACTGCAATGCACCAATTTCCATTACTGGTGTCTCACGAAACCATATCGAAACCGGGCTTTCTGCTGAAATCGCCTGTTTGGAGAAATTGGGTTATCAGCTTCAATGGAAAGATAATGATCTCACTATCACTCATTTATTTCCGGCTTCTCAATTAGATATTCAAGTCACCTCTCACGGAATATTCAGTGACAATCAACCCTTTATGGCTCTTTTACTGATGGCATCTCAATTGGGTGGGAGTATCACAGAGCAAGTTTGGGTCAAACGTTTTCAATATATCGAAGAATTGGAAAAGATGGGTGCCAAAGTGATACGCGATGCAAAATCAGTAGAAATTATGCCGTATGTTCCCAACAAAAGCGGAATAACAGTGCAAGCCTCTGATTTACGTGGAGCCGCAGCCTTAGTTATTGCAGCATTGAAAATATCGGGAAAAACAAAAATAGGCGGCATTGATCACCTTGAACGCGGTTATCCCGACCTGTTAGGACAACTTCGTGTATTGGGAGCCAAAATTTAAGATTCTGATATGGAGTGTATAAATGGCGGACATGACACCAATTAATTATCCACTGCCTCTGGCACCCAAGCACCCTTCTCGTCAGAGAGAATTTTTGTCTAATGGCATAAATTTGCGCAGTGGTGAATTACATCATAATGTGTTAACAAAAATAATTCAGAATATTGATATCCCTCCACAAAGACATCAATTTTATCCTTATCCTCAAGTTGAGCATGAACATGCAGCAAAAACATTGGGAATTGATCCGTCTTCTATTTATTTCACTCCGGGATCAGATATCGCAATTGGCCTGATATTGCGCCTGATTGCTTGTACAACAAAAAGATTAATTATACCCATACCTAACTATTTTGGCTGGATTGACCATGCCAACCTTAATCAGATCAACATATTGCCAATTTATTTTGATGATCAGTGTGCTGAAAATTTCTGTATCAAAACATTACTGGAGATAATCCAAACGGCTCCACCATCCATTCTCGCAATTTCAAATCCCAATAGCCCAACAGGGATAGAATTTGATAATAATACGTTATTAAAAATTTCTCATTCCTGTGCGAAGAATGGTCATTTATTGGTTATCGACGAATGTTTTATAGCATTTGGCAACATCAATCATTTAGCTCTTTTAGGCCAGCCTGAACACATTATTTATGTCCGATCATTTTCTAAAGGTTACGGTTTGGCTGGTGCTCGTATTGCCGCCACAATAGCCTCTCCAGAAATTATTCATATTTTGTCCCAAGAAAGGACAGAATCTGCTATCTCAGGGAGTACTTGGGCAATACTTCACGGAATTTTAGCCAAAGAAGATCACATTAAACAAATTTGCCAATCCATTATTACAACAAGAAAATATGTCATTGAGACCATCATGGCATTACGTCCAAATTGGCAAATTCTTCCTTCAGGAGCCAATTTCATCAATATCAAAACCAATGGTGACTATCCCGCTGAATTAGTCGAAACAGCAGCTTTAGGTGGTTTTTACATCCGTGATATGAGTTCACAGGAAAGAATGAATGGATACATCAGGATTGGTATTGGAGAATTGGAATTAATGGTGAAATTCCTCAAGCAAATTTTTCCCTCGGAATACGATTACAGTGAACGAAATTACAGTGAATAGTGATGAAAACACAGTTAAATAATATCAGTCAACTGAATATCTACCCAATACACCACACTGATATCCTGAACGGACGAAGGTTGAAAATCAGGCATACAGTTCTAAGTGATTGTGGAACACTCATTCGTTGTGGCATGCAGCGAGGAAAAGAACAAGCCACGTTCAATGTATTATCAGAGATATTATCCATCAATAGCTGGGTAGATTTACGCACACCTGAAGAATATGAACCACAATTCAATGGTCATCATTTTCCTGCATCAACAAAATATCTAAATCGTCCTATTAGATTTAAACCACCAGAGAATAATCTGACACATATTGTCACAGAATCTGATTATATCGATCTTTATTTCACCATGAGTCATGCCGCATGGGCCATTGCTCAAGAAGTGACTGAATTACTTCATACAGGAAACGTTGTTCTTCATTGCAGCTTAGGGAAAGATCGCACAGGGCTTGTGACAGCGGCCATTCTTCACCAGCTCCAATTTTCTGCCATAAATATCGCCCATGACTTTGCACTGTCCGCCAGATTTCTCCGTCGTCAGTATCAATTGATCCAAAATAAAGCCAAAAGAAATGGTGTTCCCAACCACCTTCAAGCGCGCCGTTATGAACTATCGGAGAAAACAATTGTTCCTGTGCTGAATGAATGGACAAAAATAATAAAACGCCGCAGGAATGAGCATGATTGATAATATGCACCGCATTTTAGTGATTGGCTCTCCAGGAGCAGGAAAATCAACCTTCGCCAAGAAATTGAGTCAAATTTGCTCGATTCCCTTGTTTCATCTTGACCAAGAATATTGGCAACAAGGATGGATAGCCCCTTCGGCAGAGGAATGGCAGCAGAAATTATGGTTCTTAACGAATCGATCAGAATGGATTATCGATGGTAATTATGGCTCAAGTTTGTCACAACGTTTGGAAAAAGCAGATACCGTAATTCACCTCTATCTGCCAACCTATATTTGTTTATTTCAAGCATTAAAACGAATATTTAAATGGCATGGAAAACAACGACCAGACATGGCCTCTGGCTGCCATGAGAAAATGAATATAAATTTTTTACGACAAATCATAAAATATCGAAGACACCAATTTAAAAAAGACAAATTATTATTGGATAATTTTCATGGATTTTATATTCAACTTACCTCGCGGGCAGAAATGGAGGCATTCTTAAAAAAGATGGCTAAATGTCATAAACATAATCATTGAATAGATATTTTGAATCTAAATTTGAAATATTACCATTCATTGATTGAATGAGAGAAAAATGATCATGGTTCTGAACATTCGAGAACGCCTATTTTTACTGGCAATGGCAATTGGCAGTATGGGCGGAGGTATCTGGCGCCCCGTGGCAATCTTTTATTTAGTGTTGGTTCAAGGATTAAATATCGTAGATGTTGGACTATCAATGACGATAGGTGCCATGATCGCGTTGCTTATTGCTGGCTTTCCTGCCGGCTTACTGGCTGATAGATTAGGGCCAGCTAACGCGACTCTGTTAGGTAGCCTACTACGATTTATTGCAGTTCCCTGGATGTTGGTTGTTTCAACACCTTGGCAGGTCGCCATCATTGTTATGTTTGTTTCAATCGGTGAGCGTATTTATTGGTGTGCCAATCCCGCCGCGATAAGGACTCTATTTCCTGTTAAAAATACCCAGCTAAATGTTTTTGCCATTATAAATAGTTGCAGAAATATTGGGCTGGGTTGTGGAGCATTGCTATCCCTATTCTTTATTGATAAAGATGGAATATCTAATTTTATGGCTAACTTGATTATCTGGGGTAATTCATTTGGTTATTTTATATCAGGGATTATTATTTTCACTATAACTCAAAAGGCCACCAAACAACCCGCCAACATTACGCTAAATTTGATTCAAACAGATAAAAATAAAACATCATCTTTTTCCATCCTTCAGGATAGAAAATATCTTATTTTCATTTTTTTGATTGGCATATTACTACTGGCAGGTAAAAGCATCGAGCTGGTATTACCTTACTATTTTCTTATTGAACTCGCACTGCCATCTTGGTTTGCTGCCTTTGTTTTTACAGGTCTCTGTTTTGGTATTCCTTGCTTTCAAAACGTTGCATTAAGATTAGGCAATAAACTTGGATGTCTGAAATCGTTGGCATGGTCTAGCTTTTTGCAAACGATGGCCTATGGCATTATTTTCTTTCTTAATGGTGATTTTTTATTGCAATTTATCTTAATTTTTATCGTGACTTTGTTACTTAGCCTTTCTGAAGCTATTCTCGGAGCGCAAATGGGGGTAGCCATTTTAATGTTTTCTCTCTCAGGTCATGAAGGCCGTTATTCTGCTGTTCTTCAATTCGCTTTTGGCGGCTCCACTGTTATTGCTCCCTGGTTGTTCACCCAGCTTCTCAGTTTTTCCAGCGCCATTTTATGGGGAAGTATTATATTATATGTTACCTTAACGGGTATCGGGTTTCTTATTCTCAATCAATATCACAACAGCAGAAACAACCAGTTTTAAAAATAAGGAAATAGGTCATTAATTTATATCACGACTAACAAAACTCACATAATGTCGGTTAGATACTTTACTGGCCAGTTCGGCCACAATATTACCCAGTAATTTTTCCTGATCCAGTGGTTGATAAATAAGTGCATCAACACCTTCAGAAGGGACACCCAGTGCGATCATATGATCATTCGCTTCAATCTCTACCACTCTTTGCTGTTTTTCATTTCTATCCAATACGATGATATCTTGACCTGAATAATGTCGAATCATATCACGCCATATGATCTCAACCTGAGAAGGGTCGAGCTCCATAATATAAGGACTATTCTCCTGAACAGCCCGATTAAATAAATAAGCAGGAAATAGAGGGACTGCACGGTGGAGCCCCAATCCAGACGCATGGCGAGGGTTAATTTCTGTCGCAAAAAATTCACTGCCTGTCCAGATTCCATCAAGACTGAAAATTCCCCGATAACCGACTTCCCCTGCAAGTTTTTCTCCCGCCAATCGAGTGTAATCACGCATAATGTCAGCGAATTTTCCAGGTTGCCAGCGATTCGATGAACCACAAAATAGAAGCTGGTTAGTTGTTTTTTCAAAAACAGTCAATATTTCTATCGGATCAAAGACAGCAACGCCATTTGGCAAGACCATAGCCAGGATACTGCATGGAACCCCTTGTATAAACTCAGCCATGCGAAATTTTCTGGTTTTATCGCGGAATTTATCCAACACATCGGCAATTTCATGATGATCCTTAATCCAAGACAAGCCACTTGATCCTGCATTAAATAACTTTGAATTATCAGCGGCCAATACAACCCCTTTCCCTTTGTTAAGAAGGTGAAATGCTGCTACTGCATCATTAAGGACAGGATCAATTATTTTATAAGAAGGTGTATTAATACCCCATCGACGAAGGCTATCATCGATATAGATCTTATCTTCAAATTTCGCCCATTCAGGTCGTTGCCAACCGTAAATAGATCTGTCTGTTAATTGAGAAAGTGGTAATCTCACTCCCCCTAAGAAAGTGATATTCTTTTCTGGATCAATTTTGCTCAACCAATGCTTGATACAAACAAACTGGTTTTCCAATATCACTTGTAGGGGTCGTTGCTCAATATTAACAATATGCCAGCACAATACCCCTTTGGGGCGCCAAGATTCATCTGATACGGATATCATCGCCTTTATTTTGGCACCACATATTTGCAGTTCAAACATCAAATTTTTCAACGTCTCCAGATTATCTGAATAATCAATTAGAAAACCGACCTCACGGTTTTGCCAATATGCTCTCAGATTTTTTGTTATTTCCGTAAACCAATTATCTGATACCCGTTGTATAGTCATTTATTCTCCGTCCATAAAGCATTTGTTTTCCACCAAGCATCAATTTCAGTGATAACGTTGGCTGGATCACAAGCAATCGGCTGTAAGGCAAATGCTTTGGCAATGTGATCTGAAATCGAGCGAGGGGCTTGATAATGCTGACCGGTACGTGCCATCAATTGATAATCAGTGATACCAGAAACAGGGCAATTTTCCGGTGCATAGCTAAACATTCCCTCTTTGGGAGGAAACCAGGCAAACCCTGCCATAGCCTGAGGACGAATACTTTGATAGGTTTCTTTCGAGCGTAGTCCTGCCTGACCAAGCAGCGTTTCTTTGTACAAATTCAAACCAAATGCCATTTCATACACAGGCACATGCCCTGCTCCCCCTGGGCGACACGCGATTTCACACAACACAAGATGGTGTGTTTTTTCACAAAAGAAGGCTTCAGCATGAAATGCCGTGGTATCAGGTGTAGGAGGAAGGCTCATGATCACTTTTGACATGAATGAGGACAATTGCGCAGTCAAAGGATTATCCGGCAATAACATCCAACTAAGCAGAGCGGAATTCCCACTGACAGCAGAGAAATTGGCAGTTGTGTGCGAAGGCCAACAATGTAGCATTTCACCATTCCTCATCAGCCCATCAATAGTGAAAAATTCCCCTTCAATCCACTCTTCAACAAGGTAGCCTTGTTTTAATGACTCAAAATTGATGTTCTGTAACTGTGCTGCATAGTGAATGATCTGCACTCCCACCGATCCACCACCATCGACTGGCTTAATAACAATCGGAAAACCACACTCATCAGCAAATTTCTCTACCGACTGCCTGTCAGTCACTTGCAACATTTTGGCAACCGGAATCCCATTCTTACGCAACAGGGATTTCATTATCCATTTGTTGCGATAAGCAAGTGCCGATATTTCGTTCTGCCCCATTAAACCCGCTTTTTCACGCACTTGCGCTGCCCGTAATACATCAATCTCTGTTGCAGAAACAAGACGATCAATCTGTTTTTCTTCAACTAATTTAAGAATTAATTCATCGACCGAGGGTGAGTTATAATTATCAACAGAGTAAATTCCCTTAAAATATTGATGTTCCTTATTAGATAAATTTGTTGATGTCGATAACAATACTTTAGGTGTTACAAGAAAAACCTCTGTTTCAACCTCAGAAAACCATGATGCAATTTTTTCTATAATAGGGCGACGATTGAGAATCAGTACTCTCATTATATTTCCCTGCCGTAATTTGATGACATGAAAAATATTATCCCTATGGCTGTTTAGGTAAGCAAGCCAGACGGATACGGAGAAAAGCAATATCAAAACCAGATACAGCGATAATTCGAATACTATGTAAATCACATCCCTGATTTTCATCCAACTTAAATTCAAACTTTATTACATCATCATGTTTCAATTCTGTTGTTTTTATATCAGAGGCAAAACATTGCCCCGTGGATTTATCATATCCACGAAGTTCCAGATGTACTCGATGAGAAATGGGATGAACAGAATGTGGAATATGGAGTCGTATTTTTGCGGTTATAATTTCTCCTTGCCGGGCAATCAATGTTTCCGTCAAGTTTTCCAGACGGATACCTCCACAACGGTAGGCTGAAAGTGGGCCACAGACCCGGCACATATGGGTTTCGCTACATCCCGTCGCCATCCCTGCGTTACCAAATGAAGAGACTTCCATCAATGTTCCACATCGTTGGCATGATTCAACTGTTTTTAACGTATTAAGCAATTGATCGTAATGCAGCAAATCAAAGGCCTCAAAACTTTCACGACTTTCATGCAATAACGAAACCAAAACTTTTTCCCATTGAGTGAGCAATAGTTGGATAAGCGCGTTATTTCGCAAGAGTTCTTTTTTATCGTCAGGAACATAAGAAACTTCATGTTTTTTCAGAGAAAAGAGAGCCAGCCGTTCAATATTCATGAGCTTTTCACGCAGGCCAGATAACTTATCTGCCACCATATCACCTAACCACGCATCAATAGAACGCAGCAACCGATGTCCATGAATTCCCTCTTCCAATACCGTCTTAATCCACGTAATGGCCCTGCGGGTTGATTCTGATTCCACACGATCATGTTGACCTACTGACAAAGGTTGATTTTCATCTTGTAGTGACAATTGCAACGTTGGATCACCAAGCAGCGCAAATGTGAACGGTTGCCCAAGTACAGCACAAGCGTCATTAAGTGCTGCCGCGATTTGTCCAAGCGGTACTTTTTCTTTCGCCATTTTTCTCAATAGTGTCAGAAGGTCATCTGGGGCAACCAATGGGCGGATAGGTGCTAAAACAGCAGCAGGCCACCCTTCTGTCAATGCCAAGGTCATTGATACCGGAGAGGGATAAAGTTCTTCAGCAACATTAAAGCCATTGCAGCATATATAATTAATGGCATAAGCACGAATATCCAGCCCATAAAATACGTGTGTTTTTCCATGCGCACGCTTGCATCGCCGAGTGATGCTTGAGCACCCACATTCAGGCATCAGGGGAAATTCTGTTTCTTCAAGCAACCCACAAACAGTCAGTGAAGGCAACTTCGCATGACCTCCCTCACCATGACTTCTGATCGTTTTCAGCATGGCGGGTTGTGCAAGCAAAACAGCTAGCTGTTCTGGCTCGCTTTCATCACTGGTATATTTATGTTTCGGTGCATCGATAAGAAATTCATTCTGTTCTGAAAGTGATGGTTTTAATAATGACTTAGCAATCAAATAACTGAGGCTAGAAAAAGTTCTTCCACATAAAAAACCGATATTTTTGCCGGCTTCAGCGGCTATTTCCAGCATACTGGCAACAAAGCCGACTTTCAGCTCATGAGTCATTGCTATGATCAGAATGTTTTTTTCTCTGGCTTCCTGTAACAACAATTTGGTGTTATCAATATCGTTGACTGGAATAACGTGATAACCCATAACATTTGCATATAACAAAGCCATCGAACGAGTATTTTCACTAATATTCAATATCGCAACATCCTTATTGCGGCCTGTGCGAAATTCATCCACATACATTTCCGCTATCACTTGACGCCAGCGAATTTCTTGCGCAGTATTTTCTGGCCGAATAATTGGGATCCCTAAGCCAGAAGCAACCACATCATTATATTCAGAAAGTGTATTCAACCAATTTATCATGTGACTGTTCCCGGCTGGTTAATAACATGATTAGCCAACAGCTAAATAGTAATTTTTCCCTGGGTTAACCGCTTTAGGTTGCCCCAAAAAGCCATTTCACTGTTATTTATCTATTACCTATTTCATGCAGTAAAATTAGGTTGCAGGTGTATCCCAAAACCATACTTGCAAAACTTTTCTGACTGCCTGCATTTCCTTAGGAATTGGTGTAACCGCATGCCAAGCTGAATCAGTCCTGCGAATAATCGCTGAAGTATTTTTTTTCGGAGCAATTTCAACCACAACATCCTGTGGATCAGCAGAACGCAGTAATTGCAAACATCCTCCCATTTCAGGCACCCAATCATCAGTCAGATACATCAGGTGAGTCACCATTTTATGGGGTTTATCCACATGAGGCTGAAAGAACGAGCCTGGGCCGAACTCCCAAAAATGTGCTTGAAATTGCAATTTTCTGACATCATATTCGCTGACATCGCTGATACATTCGAGATACTCATCTGATAGGAGATCTCTTGCAACTGACAGCCAAATATCAGCAAGTTCATCGGGTACGTAAGGCTCTTTTTCACCCAACTCCAGAAGGGGGCGAGTTTTTACATTATGTTGATACCATTCTGGTGATCCTGTCTTACCAAGAACTTCTGCAAGTTTACGCTGTGAATGATAAGTCCAGTGACTTACCGGAAAAGCATCAGCAGCGATCACTTTCTCAAACGTATTATCACATGTTGCCCACGGTGAAGGATCATGATTGAGTTTCATACTCTTTAATGCATTTAAATTCAGAACTTCAGCCATTTAATATACCTCCAATAAATAATGGATTAATTTTTGGTACATATTCAATCCAGAGCCAAACGTCGCCCAAGAACATAATCAATCGTTTTTTGCTGGAGTAATGATGAATTAAGATCAATCAAGGAAAGCAATTGGTTGAGATTACTGATACCAACCAGAGCAGAAACGACATCCTTATTTGCCAATATCACCTCCAGCGCCAATACAGACGGGGGCCGATTTAATTGTTTTGCAGCACACATCAATCGGTTAATTGCATTTTTTGTGCGTGTATTACGATAACCAAGCCCCTTATAACCTGACAAAGGGTGAGTTTGAGGAACATCCAGCACAGAACGGTAACGCCCACCCAACAACCCACGGGCTAGAGGAAGTGACGCCAGCACGCCAAGCTGAAACGCCTTGAGGGAAGGTTGTATTTCTTCATAGCTCTGGTAGTTCAATATATTCACAGGATTTTGTACGCTGGCTGGTAATACTCCTTCCATTGCCTGAGCTGTACGGCAGTAATGCCCTATTTCTGATGGTTTAACGTTGCAAATACCATAACAACGGATTTTCCCTTCTTTTACCCATGATTGCAGAGTAGAGATAGTTTCTTCGGCAGGAATTAATGGATCAGGTGCATGTAGCTGATATAAATCGATATAATCCGTTTTCAAGCGTTGAAGACTGTTGTGTAAGCACTGAGTCATTGCTGCCCGACTTGCACCTCTTGCGGTTTCATCATGGCCAAATTTCGTCGCAATAACAACATCATGCCGACGTCCATATACTGCATTACCTAATGCGCTTTCACTTTCACCTTTTCCATAAATGTCTGCTGTATCAAAGAAGTTCACCTCCATATCCAAAGCCGCAGAAACAATGCGCATGACATCTTTTCTACAGACACTCAAACCAAAATGGCTCCCTCCGACAGCCAAACGGGATACCCGCAAGCCAACGGTTTTCAGGAAATGGGAACTAAAGTCAATCATTACCAGCTAACTCTCATTTGCTGGACATGTCTATCCGCTAACCCTTCACTGATCAAAGCATCTATATTTCCTTCAGAAAGTGCGCAGTATTGTGCCGATGTCAGTTGATATTCTTGCATCACTTGTTCAGGCTCATTTTCCCAACGCGCCTGTACCTCAGGTTTGGAAATTAAATCATCAAGAAGATCATTAACATCTTTCATTCTATTTTTCATAGTTAACTTTCTCACTAATTAATATAAAAACGGTTTAAACATTCAATTTTTATTTCTCTCTCATGGAGCATGAGTAAATGATTACTAATAAAAATAACAACCATAAATAAATCAAGATGGTATTTATAGTTTCGCTCATTTAACAGGGAAAGTAAAAACACACTTACTCTTAACAATGACGTTCAACATCACTAAAAGCAATTAGATTTTTTTGATGGTCATTAACTAAGGGTTTAATAGGGTAAACATAAAAAATAGAAACCTTGAATGGCTGAACAATATCCCGCAATCTTATTCATTATAAAATGATAATTTATTTGCATAATGGCAAAGTCTTATGACATTGAATGATGAATTACTTTTTCAATGGAATATAAAAATAAATAGTCTTTAAAATAACATTCCTGTTTGCTTTTATAATAAGAAAACAAACAGGATATGTTCAAATCTATACAATAATCAAAAATAATAATCAAAAGTAATAATCAAATATTGTTACAATAATCCCTTACTTTGAAATATGCGTTGATAAATCTCATGTACAACTTGCTCTTTTCTCTTATTGTAATGCATTACCTGATTAACATTATTTTTAGCAGTTAACTTCGCGACACTATATCGTTCGCAATCTTCAGGATGTTCTCTAAGCCAATCACGAAACCAAATATGTCGGATATGTTCAGGGCAATCAGGGCCAAAGACATGAAGATTAGTTCGAGGTTTCACCAAACGGAGGCATCGGTGTTGATAAAAACTCGGTTCACGAACCGTTAAATCATAACCAAGCCGTTCCAACGCGGGCACATATTTTTCTTCTTGAGTTGGATCTTCCACAATCAGATCAATATCAATAATCGGTTTAGCGGCAAGCCCTGAAACGGCCGTCGACCCAACGTGCTCAATATTCAGAGCAATGTTCCCAAGCGCTTCTTTAATAGATGAAGAAAGTTGTTGCCATGTGGCTATCCATTCAGGATTGTACTCCACAACGTCAATCACCTCTTCAGCAGGTTTACCATGCACCCAGGGATTTTCATTAGGGTCTGACTCAGGGAAAAAGATAATGTCTTTAGTATTTATCATTAACTCACTCCTTACTTTTTTACCTATATTTTGGACATTAAATCACGATAGATGAAGACGTATTAAATAACTACCCGGAAGAATTTATCTCAATTGAGGAAGCCATATTATTATATGGCCTCCTGTCACGATAGAGAGATCATCCAATGATGGAATTATTCTTCCAATATCGGTTGTGCCTGTATTTGTGGCTGTTCAGTAGCCGGAGCATCCTGCCCAAAACCCCGCAATCCAACAACATGCACATGTTCTTGATTATTGAAAATCTTACGCACCAGTTTATACGTTGTGCCTTTTTCCGGACTGATATTTTCCGGTGCCGCGATAATTAACTGCATCTGCAAGCGTTCACACAATTCAAACAGCGTTGCGATGGATTTCGCATCCAGACGAGCCGCTTCGTCAAGGAACAACAGGCGGCATGGTGAAATATCTTTACCGCGCAGACGACGTGATTCCTCTTCCCAGCTCTGTACCACCATAACCAGAATAGACATCCCCGTACCGATGGCCTCACCGGTAGAGAGTGCCCCACTTTCCGCTTTCAGCCAGCCATCCGAACCACGGTTGACTTCAACGTCCAATTCAAGGTAATTACGGTAATCCAGCAATTCCTCACCAATGGTCTGAGGCAAACGCTGCCCCATATCGATTTGCGGATTCAAGCGCTGATAAAGTTTCGCCATCGCTTCTGAGAAGGTCAAACGCTGACTATTGAACAGATCCTGATGCTGTTCCTGCTGTTCGGAAAGCACATCCAGCAAGACGGAGTGACTCTCACGTACATTCACATTCAGGCGCACACCGCCAACCTGCCCAAAGGAAACGACCTGTAATCCTTGATTCAGCATACGGATGCGGTTCTGTTCACGTTGGATGGTCTTGCGAATGATATTGGCCACACTCTTGGAGCTAATCGCCAATTTCTGCTCACGAGCGGTCAATTCTTCGGTCAGACGCGCCAGCTCAATTTCCATCTGTTCAATGGCATCAACCGGATCATCCGTGCGGATGATATCCTGACGTATACGCTCACGCAGATGTTGGTAAACGGCAACGAAGAATTGAATTTTACGCTCAGGACGTTTCGGATCTTCAGATAAGCGCAGCGCATCACGCAGATGTTCATTATCGGCTACCGCCAGACGCAATGCCCCCAGTGCCTTATCTGACATTGAGCGTAAATCATCACCATCCATATAGGCTAGTTCACGGCGATGTAAACGGCGTTCCATACCGTTATCTTTCACCATGCGCATCACTGCACACCAACCCGCTTTAGAAGAGACTACCTGCTCACGCTTCTGGTAATAATCACGTTCAGATTTGCGCAGTTTCTTCTGGAGGTTGTCCATCTCAGCTTCACAGAATGCAATCTGTTTCTCAAGCTGGTTGATACGGGAACGATTAGTATTCACAGCAGCATGAAGCTGATCACGGCGTTCACGGGCACGACTTTCTGCGTTAGCATCCGCCTGAACACCGATGTCTTTCATCTCCTGCTCAAGTTCTTTCAACATATCCTGTTTTGTGTCATAAGAACTTTTCAGAGATGCCAATACTTGGTTGAACTGAGCACATTGTGACTGCTGCTGACGCAATTGTTCACGCGCACGGCTACGATCAGATCCCGCGTGTTCAAGACGCTGACGCAGTTTATCGTTCAGATCAGCATTTTCACTGAGCATTCCGGCAGAATCGCTATAGCTGAAATGCGCACGGCGCTGTACGATTTCCGTCAGAGCAAAGGCTTGCTGTTTGACCCTATTCTGGCTATGTTTCGCTGTCTCATAATCTTTCTGCAACTGTTCATGTTGCTGAGGATCGCTTTGTAAGACAGAAACCTGCGGTTCGAGTTTAGTCAATGCATTGCCATGCTGTTGCAGGAAGCGCGTCGCGTCCTGTGCTTCAATCATTTCTTCACGAACAGTTTCAACTCGGTCAATCAGCGTTTCATCCAGCAAGATCGTGATTTGTGGAATCAAACGATTCAATGCTGACAAGCTCTCTTTCACCTGAGTCAGTTTCTGGTGATGCTGCTGAGTCTGAGCTTCAAATTGAGATAATTCACGCTCCAGTTCAGTACGACGCGGGTTCAGACTGCGAATTTCCGCTTCTGGATCATCATCAAATGCCACAGAGAGGTGTTTACCCACAAAACGGCTGAAAGCCTGATGCGCACGCTGAATTTTCTGTACATCAAACGAAAGTGTGGCATAACGCTCTGCCAGCGTATCACGTTCAAGACTGAGTACTTCCAGACGATTTTCTCTTGCCGCCCGCCCAAACAACGGAACTTCAGGATAACGGGAATAACGCCATTGGCGATCAGATGATTTCACCAGAACCGCATTTTTCTGCTCTTCAAAATGGAATACGCTGTCATCGAAAGATTGCGGATCTCCTTCGATCAGATAAAGATCTTCCGGGCAATCTTCCAATGCGGTCAGATGTGGGCTGACCAACGAGAGATCAGGCACGACGATCGCATGACGTGCAGGGCCATACAGTGCAGAGAAATAAGGCGCATCATCAATGGTAATGTCGTCATAAATTTCTGATAGCAAAATACCACCAAAACGCTCCGCCAGTGCAAGTAATCGACCATCTTCTGCACCACTTGGCTGGCTCAGACGTTCAATTTGCTTTTCCAATTCACGTTTTTGTGCCGCTACATCGTCACGTTCAACAGTGATTTCGCGCTCTTGCTCCAGCAATTGCTGCATGTATTCAGTGACATCATGACCACTTTCGAATGTTTCATTGCTCTGCTCACAAAGCTGGTTCAGGGTTTCCTGTGCCGCCAGCCACACCGGCACACGCTCTGTCAGCCCCTGAATTTTCTGCTTGAGCTGTTCAGACTCCTGACGCATCTGCATACGGCGCTCACCGCTTTGATTGGCACTCAGGCTCAGTTCTTCCAACTGAGCGTCTAATTCACCCTGTAACGCCTCTAAATCTTCCGCCTGATATTGCTGGTTATGACGCTTACAAAACTCTTCCAGCAAACGCTCTGCATTTTGCTGGCTGTTCAGACGTTGTTCCAATTCAGCCAACTGAATACGCAACGGTTGCACACGTTCAGCCAGATGGCGCTGAGATGACCATTCACGCAATACTTGGCGAGCAGCCTGCCATGCTTCACTGCGGCTCACTTCACCAACAATGTTTTTCACCAGTTGATAAGCCTGCTCAAACTGGCTATGGGCTGCATCGGCAACACTCAGTTTCTGCTCCAGGGCTAACAAAGTTTCTGTCGCCTGCTGCGCTTTGGCATGATAGGTTTCTTGCCACTCGTCGGCATTTTCTATCGACAGATCTGGGAGCTGGCAGAGTTCACGAGCACGCTCTAATGCCTGCAATGCCTGCTGATATTGAATAGCGCGAGTTTGCTGAACATCCAAAGCCTGCTGGTAATCAGCAAGCTGACTTTTCAATTCATCAACTTCCTGTTCTGCCGCCTCAGATACGGCGTCATATTCCGCTTGTAGTTCTTTCGCCTCTTCAACGACTTCGCTCTGCTCTTCCAGTCGGTAAGTCAGCTCTTCAATATCTGATTGGTAACGATCAATTTTTTCCTGCTGGCGCATCGCTGTCTGAACCAAATTCAGATGATCGCTGGCCGCCTGATAATCCATTTCTAAATCAGAAGATGCGCCACTTTGTTCTCCCTGCTCGCGCGCCATTTCGACATGGCGATATTGTTCAACCACCAATTGGCGGCGGCTGCCAAATAATTCACTGCGCAAGGCTAATGCTTCATCCAGATGGACGCGGCGTTCGTTGGCATGGCGCATGTAGTCAGCAGAAACATAAGCTGTCGCTTCTGTAATGAGATGCTTGAAAAGATCACGGTCGGTTTGCGTAACGCGAATGGCTTCCAGTGTGATGCGGTTTTCACGCAATGCGGCTTCCATGTCCTGAAACGCTTTTCTGACTCCGCTGTTTTCTGGCAATAAGTAATCACGCAGTGAGCGGGTAATGGCGCTGGAAATCCCTCCATATAGCGATGCTTCTATCAGACGGTAAAACTTGCTGCGATCACTCGCTGAACGCAGACGCCTTGGGATCACGCCCAAATCGAACATCAGGGCATGATAATCCGTAATCGAGTTAAATTGTTTGAACTGAACACCTTCTATCTCATCAAGGCGCTCTTTCAGTTCATTCAATGGCAGAACCCGAGCCTGACGTTCGTTGATATTTTCAGTCAATAGCTGCGTTGGCTGAATAGATGCCGGAACACCCTGAATCATAAACGGCTTGATATCAACTTTGCGATCACGTCCAGCAACCTGCTGTAAGCGAACCCCCGTAATAATCCGTTGATGGCGGGAATTAACAACATCCAGCGTGGAATAACAAACTCCAGCACGCAGTTTACCGTGCAAGCCTTTATCGCGGGAACCGCTGGTTGCCCCCGCTTCTGTGGTATTACGGAAGTGAAGCAACGTTAAATCAGGGATCAATGCGGTCACAAATGCCGCCATCGTAGTGGATTTACCCGCACCATTACCGCCGGATAAGGTCGTCACAAGCTCGTCAAGATCAAACGTTCTGGCAAAAAAACCGTTCCAGTTAACTAACGTCAGTGAGCGAAATTTACCACGTTCAATCATGACTGCTCATCCTCCGCACCTTCTGCTGAATGCCCTGATGCTTCTTCATGTTCATTGTTTTCCTGCGGTGCTTCCCTTTCCACCTGCATGGCTTCACCATCACGGATCATCCGTAATTGTGCCTCGCGAGGGTCGTCACCGCTGCGTACATCTGCACCGAAGCGAAATACGGCTTCGGTAATCGTAAATTTATTACTGTCGTTTTGCAGGAAATAAACCATTCCCAAACGGCGCAAGCGGTTTAGGGATGTTCGTGCTTTTTCCTGTAATTTCTGTTTGTCCAGATCGGAACCTGTCGAACGTTGGTTCATTAATTTCATCAGCTTATTTTCGTCAGCCAATGACAATAATTCTTCGTACAGTTCTTGAAAGGTAAATATTCCCTGATTGGACAGGCGCTCTGGGCTGAGATAGAGGTAACACAAGATTTTGCCTACCATCATGTCCAATTCAGACAGGACAGATCGCAGGATCAGCGTCGTTGAACGAGGACGTAGGTAGAAAAAACCTTCTGGTGCACGGATTAACTCGACGTTATAACGCGCATAAAACATTTCCAATTCTTCCTGAAAATCCATCAGAAAAGCGTGATTATCAAGATCATCCATAGTGACATGACGCCCGGAACGAAGCTGACTGTCTAATTCAGGAAAAAGTGTATTGGATAATGCCTGAGCCAGTTTCACTGGCATAAATTGTTCAATATGTGTCGATGACATGTGCCTGCACCTTGGCTCCGTAATCATTAATCGCTAACCATTCCGCTGGCAATCCAGAGAAATCCGATTCTGCGACACCCAATCTTACTGCTTGATCCACCAGAATGCGTGCCACATCAAAATGGCGATTACGTGGATACTGAGTAAGGTAGTCGCGCATTACAGCCCCCAAATCCAGAGGAAGTTTTGCCTGTTGGTAAACCGCCAGCGCCTGCTCCACCATTTCAGCCAATTGTTCGTTGATTTCACTAAACTCTTCGTATTCGATTTCTGGTGGTAATTCTCCCATTACCTCTTCATTACGCAGCGTCAGTTCTTCGTCACGTACATCCAGCAAACGCTCTGTATTGGCGATAGTCAGTGCCCACGGGCTGTCAAAATAGTGTTGGATGGATTGACGAAGACGCTGGGCAAAAATGCGGTTTTTATCCATGTCGATGGCAGTTCGGATAAATTTGTGAACGTGACGGTCGTAGCCTATCCACAAGTCAATAGCCTGCTGCCCCCAACTGATAATACGATCCAGTTTACTTTGTAGATCAAAGACCAGTTTATCGACCAGATCAGAGCCGCCGATGTCCATATTGGCATCCTGAATGCGCAATAGATTGGCTTGCAATTTGTCGCCCGCCGCTTCCAATGTATCCTGAAGTTCCCGCAGTGTGCCGGAAGTTTCAGACAGTAACTGTTCACAATTGGCAATGGCGTCCTGCCAATCCTGATTGAGCAGCGCGGCGATATCAGTTTTTACGCCATTTTGCTGTTCATCCATCAAGCGCTGGGACATATCGATGCTGTCAAAAATTTCAGCCACGGAATATTTGAGAGGTGCAAAGACATTGCGATGCCAATGGAATTCATCACCACCTTCTTCGGCCGCCTCAGCCGCTCGATGCAATTCATTGGCAACGATGGATAGCTGCATGGAAAGACGCAACGTGGAGAATTCACGCTGGCGAATATAATAATCGCTAATGCCAATCCCCAATGGAGTCAGACGATAGATAGCGTTGCCATCTGCCAGTTCACTGGTAAAACGATTAAGTAACTTCTGGCGAACCATATCGTTAATGGCATTGTTTGCCCTGACAGACACCGCTTCAGAAGTCTGCTCAAAACCTTTACACACTTCACGGAAAGCATCCACCAGCTCCCCTTCACTCATTTCGCCATCAAGCCGTTCACTATTCAGTACGGCAATTGCCAGCAAAAAAGCTAACCGTTCTGGTGGCAACGAAATTGAAAAATCATTTTTTCTGGCCCAAGACACAAGTTCAGGAACAGTCTGGGAATATTCACTCATAATTCGCTCTTTAAAGTCAGCTTGCGTGCCATCACATGAATGTAACGCCCCAGACTGATGTAGGGCTCTTGTCTGCAATAACGTTGTTCAAGTTCAAGCAACGCCGGAAAATCTGCATTTTGTAATTGGCGGCTTTGCAGGTAATCGTGAAAAACCCTCACTCCTGTTTTACCTGTTATTTCCATCTTAAGTTCAGCCAGCCATTGATATACCTGTCCTGGTACTAATGGGTTCTGTGGTGATAGAGAACGTTTTCGGCGACGTTGAATATTAGGTGTCGCCAAATGGAAATTCCCCAAGATGGCATTACGCATGACCAACCCATTAGCATTATAAAACATTAATGAGAGTGCACCACCGGGCGTTATTATATTCCCCAATGTTTCTATTGCATCTTTTTGGTCAGAGATCCATTCCAATACGGCATGAAATAGAATCAGGTCAACGGGCTGTTCAATATGCTGGTGAATTTCCTGTACTGAACTTTGGATAAATTGCATTTGATGGAGAACACCCCGCTCTTCCGCGTTGTGTTCCGCCCGTTGAATCATCTCTTCGGATAGGTCACAAAGTATCACCTGATGACCTAATTCAGCCAATTGACAAGCCATATTCCCTTCACCGCCCCCAGCATCCAAAATGCGTAAAGGGCGTTGAGGCAAATGATTCAGCAATTCGTTAATATCCTGCCAGACAACGGCCTGCCTGATTTTACCCTTGGTTGTGCCGTAAATATTACGCGAAAATTTGTCTGCAATATCATCGAAATTGCGATCCCGCATGAAAAACTGCCCCACTTATAAGCTACGTTTAATTTATCTATTGAGTAGTTATGCTATCTACTGCTATTTTTACTACTGTTATTTTGGCACAGTAATCATTTAATTAACTACTTTTAGCCTTAAATTCGACCCTGTGCGACCATAATTTAACCAAATCAAGGTCAATCAATGCTATTCCTGCTAAAAAAATATATCGGCTCGCTATTAATGCCTTTGCCGTTGATTATTATCGCCTCTTTTGCCGCCCTGCTATTACTGTGGTTCACTCGCTGGCAAAAAACGGGCAAAACTATTTTATCACTGAGTTGGCTTGCATTACTTTTATTAAGTTTACAGCCTATTGCAGATAAACTCTTACTTCCTGTCGAAGGAAAATATGTTCAGCGCTATGAACCTGATACAGCACATACAGTACCCATAAAATACATTGTAGTTCTCGGTGGTGGTTTTACTTATAACCCCCAGTGGGCACCCAGTGCCAATCTTATCAGTAATAGCTTACCCAGAGTAACTGAAGGTATTCGGTTATATCATCTTAATCCTAGCGCTAAAATGATTTTCACGGGTGGTAAAGGCGTAAATTCAATTAGCAGTGCCGAAGTTGCTGCTATGGTAGCACAATCTATGGGAATTCCTGTAGAAGACACAATCGCATTAAAAAAACCTTTGGATACGGAAGAAGAAGCTGCTGAAGTTGAAAAAGTGGTGGGGCAACAACCTTTTATTCTTGTCACCTCCGCCAATCATATGGCAAGGTCACTGAAGTTTTTTGAGCAGCGCGGTTTACACCCAGTCGCAGGCCCTGCCAATCAATTAGCTGTGACAACGCCGCTGTATCCGTGGGAAAAATATATTCCCTCTTCCTATTATTTTACACACACGGAACGCGCTTGGTATGAAACATTGGGGAGTATCTGGCAAGCCATTAAGCCGGTAAATACGGATATCAAGCCTGAAAAATCAGAAAATTCTCAGCAAAAAAACAGTTAGAAATAGCGTCAGATTAGACAGAACGGAATTGAAGAAAGAGAATGCTGTATTGTGGCATTCTCTTTTCATTCACGCCCCATGAATACTCACGCTAATAGAGATCAAACTTCTCCAAAAATTTCTCTGACAGCATCCAAATCTTCTGGTGTATCAACACCTGCACCAGGTGCTTGCAACGCTCTTGCCACATGAATTTTTTCACCGTACCAAAGCACGCGTAATTGTTCGAGCATCTCGATATTTTCCAATGGACTTGGCGCCCATTGTACATAACGCCGGATAAATCCTGCCCGATACGCATAAATCCCGATATGGCGCAGAAAGTGGTCTCCGATAGCCTCTTTTGACTTCATAAAACGGTCACGTTCCCACGGGATCGTAGCGCGAGAAAAATAGAGCGCGTAACCTTTCGCATCCATAACAACTTTGACGGCATTAGGATTAAAAGCTTCTTCCGCATCTTGGATCTGTACGGCCAGTGTCGCCATTCCAGCATCACTGCCAGCCAGATTATCGGCCACTTGCTTAATGATTTGTTCTGGAATAAGAGGTTCATCCCCTTGAACATTCACAATGATTTCATTATCAGCAAATTGGTATTTATCGATAACTTCAGCCAAACGTTCTGTACCTGAATGGTGATTTTCGCTTGTCATGCAAGCTTCTCCACCTGCGGTAATCACTGCATCAAAAACGTCTTGATTATCTGTCGCCACAATAACCCGATTGGCACCAGAACGGACTGCCCGTTCCATAACACGTACAATCATTGGCTTGCCGTGAATATCGGCCAGTGGTTTTCCAGGCAGACGCGTTGAGGCAAAACGTGCTGGAATGATAACGGTAAACATGAGTTATTTGTTTTCCTCTGTGGGCAAAGCACGTGCTTCATTCTCTAGCAGCACAGGAATGCCATCACGGACAGGAAAAGCGAGGCGGTCAAGTTTGCAAATCAGTTCAAGGTTTTCTTTATCGTAACTGAGCTTGCCATGACATACCGGACAAGCAATGATTTCGAGTAAACGGTGATCCATATATCCCCCAAATGACGGGCTTTAAATTTAATGCGGCTCAGAATACCACAAGCAATGTATCACCGTTAACTCTGTTGTTTTGTTTAATATTGTGTTGCTGTGTTGTGATGATTTCCCAATATTATTTATACATGCTCAATTCAGGAAGCAAGGCACGGATCTCATTCAATACTTTTTGTCCTTCTTCCTCTGGCAAATGAGCATATACAGGTAAATACCACCAATTGGGTTGAGCAAATTGGAAACATTTAACCGCATCTTTTTCTGTCATCAGCAAATTTTGATTGCTATTCGCCAAAGCCAGTAATTGGGATTTTTCATAAGATTGATGATCGGCAAAAGCGTGGGTTTTCTGTAAACTCGTTCCCAATTGCTGCAATGTCGCAAAAAAACGCGGGGGGTGACCAATCCCTGCCATCGCAACGCCATTCGGAATATCAGTGACTTTTCGCATTTCACCCGTTAGCAAATTCACCACCCATTCCCCTTTCAAAATCATCGGCAATTCACCTGATTGCGGCGTTCCACCATTGACAATAATGGAATTAACGGTATTCAAGCGCCCAGACAATTCCCTCATCGGCCCTGCGGGTAGCCAGCAACCATTGCCAAAACGACGGACACCATCGATCACCACAATCTCATAATCACGCTGTAAGGCATAATGTTGAAGACCATCATCTGTAATCACGATATCAACCGGAGTATGTGCCAATAGTGCTTTGATAGCTTCTGCCCGCTTTGGTGCAACTGCAACAGGCGCACCAGTGCGACGACGAATTAAGACGGGTTCATCTCCCGCTTGTGCCGTTGTCACTTCGTCTGTGACCAGTAGCGGGTAATTCTCCGATTTCCCGCCATAGCCACGTGAAACAACCCCAACTCGATAACCTTTTTGCTGCAACTGTTCAACCAGCCAAATAACAACAGGAGTTTTACCATTTCCCCCTGCCGTCAAGTTACCGACCACAACAACAGGCACAGGTGCTTTCCAAGAACGGCTCAATCCCAGTTTATAACTTAAACGACGCAAACCGCTTATCAGCCCATAAAGGGCTGATAATGGCAATAATGCGATGTAAGACCATGAGCGGCCTGACCATATTCGTTCAATCATTGGCCAAACTGCATCCGATGTAATTGTGCATATGCGCCTTCGTGTTCCAACAGAGTGGCATGATTACCTCTTTCTATGATATTGCCATCTTCAATGACGATAATTTCATCGGCTTTTTCGATGGTAGAAAGTCGGTGAGCAATCACCAATGAAGTTCTGTTTTTCTGTAATTCATCTAATGCTGCTTGGATAGCACGTTCAGATTCCGTATCTAATGCTGAAGTTGCTTCATCCAAAATCAAAATCGGTGAATCACGCAATAAAGCACGAGCAATGGCTATGCGCTGACGTTGCCCGCCGGAAAGCAAGACGCCATTTTCACCAATAATCGTATCGAGGCCGTTATCCAGCTTTTTGATAAAATCCATCGCGTAGGCCATTTCCGCCGCCCGTTCGATCTCTTCACGACTGAATTTTCCTTCGCTGGCGTAGGCAATATTATTGGCAACGGTATCATTGAACAGGTGCACATTTTGCGATACCAGCGCGATTTGATTACGCAGTGAAGCCAACGTATATTCACGCAAGTCATGGTCATCAAGTATAATTCCCCCTTCATTCACGTCATAAAAACGAGTAAGAAGATTGGCAATTGTCGATTTACCTGAACCAGAGCGTCCAACCAATGCAATGGTTTTTCCTGCCGGAATTGTCATTGAAACCGTTTTTAGTGCAGGATGATCTTTGGTTGGATAGCGGAAAATGACATTACGGAATTCAATATTACCTTTCGCTTTTTTGATTTCCAGCTTGCCATCATCTTTTTCCTGTTCCATATCCAGAATAGTAAACAAAGTTTGACAAGCCGCCATACCACGTTGGAATTGCGCGTTAACGTTAGTCAGTGACTTCAATGGACGCATCAAGGCAATCATAGATGAGAACACAACGGTGATTTTACCCGCTGTCAAAGCACCCATAATTTCAGGGAAGCTGGCCGCATACAGGATAAATGCCAGTGCAAATGAAGCAATAATTTGAATAATCGGGTCTGAAATAGAATCAGCAGAAACCATTTTCATACCCTGTTGGCGCATGTGGTTACTAACTTTGTTGAAACGTTTGGTTTCAACTTTTTGACCACCAAAAATTAAAACTTCTTTATGCCCTTTCAGCATCTGTTCGGCACTGGTTGTCACCATTCCCATGCTGTTCTGCATGTTTTTGCTGATATTACGAAAACGCACGGAAACAAGACGAATAACCCCCGCAACGATCGGTGCAATTACAATCAAAATCAGGGAAAGTTCCCAACTGTAATAGAACATCAGGATAAACAGGCCAATAATCGATGCTCCTTCCCTGACAACCGTAACTAATGCACCGGAGGAGGAGGAAGCAACCTGTTCTGAATCATATGTGATGCGGGAAAGTAATGTTCCCGTAGATTGCTGGTCGAAAAAGGAAACCGGCATACCCATCATATGGTTAAACAGACGACGGCGCATCTGCATGACCACTTTACCGGATACCCAAGAGATACAATAACTTGATACAAAACCAGATAAGCCACGCAGCAGCATCAACCCAATAACGACTAGTGGCATCCACTTCAATACGCTAATGTCTGACTTGCCAAATCCCTCATCCAGCAAAGGCTTTAACAAGGAAAGCATTAATGTATCACCGGCAGCATTAATAATTAGTGCAACCGCCGCGACTAACAGCCCGACCTTAAATGGTGTGATGAACGGCCACAATCGGCGAAAGGTCTGCCAGGTAGAAAGGTCTTTATCATTCATTATTGAGTTACCAAAACCAAAACAAAAAGAAATAGCGGCTCATTCTACTCATGATCACCGCGAATACCAAACCACTGATGATACCATCGTGGCACTATTTGTTGTCGATAACCTTCTAATTTAATGTGATCCTGATAAAAATAGCCTGTTATCTGACCGGAAACTGCTGTGCTATTCCATTGAATCCCGGCATTTTTATAACGTTGTTTCACTTTCACTGAAGGCAGTCTCCACGGGCTATAGCGCGCGACTGAAGTCAAGGCATATTTAGGCATGACGTTACGTATAAATACCGCTGTAGAAGAAGTATTACTCCCATGATGGGGAACTTGCAATATTGTTGTATTCAGATGATCCTTTTCAAGCTCCAATAAGCGATATTCCCCCTGTTTCTCCAAATCGCCCGTTAATAATAGACTGTGCTTACCATCATCAATGCGGATCACACAAGATTGATTATTGCCAACAATGGCGGCCTTTTCTGGCGGCCAAAGGACTTCAAAATTCAGTTCCTGCCATGTCCATTGTTCACCACGAATACAAGGTAAATGAGCCTGATTAAGAAAAGGGCTTCTAATTTGGATATCAGGATATTTATTATTGAGATATTCCACACCTCCCGTATGATCCAAATGGTCATGGCTAAGAATTACCTGTTCTGGCGTTAATCGATGCCAACGTAAATAAGGCACAATGACTTTTTCTGCCATGCTGCCCGCTTCCCAACGATTTCCTGTATCAAAAATGATCGCTTTTCCTCCCCTATCAATCACCACAGCCAATCCATGACCAACATCCAACATTGAAAAGCGCCATTGATATTCATCAGTACTTTTCGAATAACAAGTAATAATGCCAATTGAAACACCCAACAGCCACTTATAAGATTTCCACCACCCCAAACGCCAAATCACAACAGAAAACCAGCCCAGAAGCGTGATAACAATAGGATAATGCCCTGTTTCAATCCACAAATGCGTTAAAACAGGTAAAGGAGCCAAAGCAAGCAAAATGGTGTAATCAACAAGTTGCCATAAAAATGGTTGGATAACGGGAAGAAAGATACAAACTAAACCCAACATGACTAATGGTACAGATAAAAAAGAAACGATCGGCACAGCCCACAGATTAGCAACCAATGATGCGATATTAACTCCCTGGAATAACAAGAGCTGCAACGGCAACAACATTAACATCATTCCCAATTGCATATGCAGCCCACGCAGCCAAATCCACTGCCAACCGTAACGCATTTTTTCTGGCAAAGGCATCCAGTGGAACCAAAATAACAAAGCCATCACCGCAGTAAATGAAAGCCAGAAGCTGTCAGAAAGTATCGCCAAAGGGTCAAAAAATAAAATAAGCGCAGCACTCCATAAAGCCCATTGCCATGAAAAACAAAGTCTGCTTTTACACCGTAAATAAACCCACAGTGTTAACCCCAATATTGCCCGAACAGCTGGAATACCCCAACCAGACAGCCATCCATACAACATTGCGGTTAACCAGCCCGTTATTAATGGGAAACGAAATCCAATCCACCTTGCAGGAAAGCAAATTTGTGTAATCCTCGCAAGAGTCCAGCCAAATAAACTGGCCATTGCAATATGTAGACCTGAAATTGCCATAAGGTGCGCGATACCCGTCTGCTGTAATAGCAGACGGGTTGGTTTATCCAACCACGCCCTTTCACCGAACGAAAGCGCCAACGCAACCCCTGCATGTTTTAATGAGTGAATCTCTGGTACTAATTTATTAATGATATCTTGTCGAAGGCTGCAATTTTCATTAAGTAATCTCGCCTTAATAATTTTTCCATTCAACGGCTGACGTATAGAAAGTGAATATCGCTGGTTATCATAGCTACCATGATTTAATTGAGCATGAACAGGTCTGAGTTTCATTGTAACCTGCCATTTCTGACCAGCACACAGTAATTCTTGAGAATTCCATGATACTGCTGCGTATAAAGCAGGAAAAATATATTTCCCATTACTTTCAATCAATCGAATACGATAACGTGCTTTTTGTTCTACTTCTTTGGTTTCAGACACTAACGATACACTATCAATCATGACTGTTGCAGAGCGGGAAGTTTCACTGAAATACGTTATTTGCATCAATATTTGGTGACCATGCCAACATCCGAAAATAAATGCCCATAATCCTAATGATATTACTCGAATGAATTTATAAGGGAAAAACAATAAGCAAAACGCAAGGGAAACCAGATATTGAATGAATTTTTGTTGAGGGAGTTCCACAAGGAATAATAAAGGCAAAATACCCAGCACAATGGCTAAAGCAGCCAAATTTAAACTGATAATCGGTGGTGATCTTCGCCAAATGGTGAATATATAAGTAAAAGGGAAAAATATTATAGGCTGCATCCATTTATGTCTCTGTGCTGATATTCCATTCACACAGAACAGCCTATTTCATAATAGGTACAGCGACCAGTCAAATAAATGCAATTGTGGAATGACTTCGCAAATTAATCCTCAAGTAAGAGAAACGATACACAAGATAACTCGGTAATCATCACAAAAAACGGCACCCTGAGGTGCCGTTAGTTTAATTAAGTAATAACTGATATCTTAGCTATCGCTATAGATATTCACGCGGTCACGTAACTCTTTGCCTGGCTTAAAGTGAGGAACGTATTTACCGTCCAATTCCACTTTATCGCCAGTTTTTGGGTTACGACCCACACGCGGAGCTCGGTAGTGAAGAGAAAAGCTGCCAAATCCGCGAACTTCAATACGTTCACCTTCGGCTAATGTTTCTGCCATATGATCAAGCATTTCTTTCACTGCATCTTCAACGGCTTTAGCCGGCATGTGAGATTGTTGCTCAGTAAGTCTTTCAATTAATTCAGACTTGGTCATGGTACCTCCCCAAACTACCGTATTCGGGTAATATTATCGTTGCCAAAAATATTACCCGCCGTTATTGACTTAGATTATTCGCCTTTAGCTGCTTTGAAAGCTTCAGCCATTGCGTTGTTAGCGAAGTTTGTGTCTTCTTGTTTGTTCACAGAAGCGATAGCGTCTTTTTCATCAGCTTCGTCTTTCGCGCGAACAGACAGGTTGATTACGCGGTTTTTGCGATCAACGCCAACATACTTAGCTTCAACTTCATCGCCAACGTTCAGAACTTGAGTTGCATCTTCAGTGCGGTCACGAGAAGCTTCTGATGCACGCAGGTAACCTTCAACGCCGTCAGCTAATTCAACTGTAGCACCTTTTGTGTCAACTGCAGTCACTTTACCAGTAACAATTGTACCTTTCTTGTTTACAGACAGGTAATTGTTGAATGGATCTTCTGCCAGTTGTTTGATGCCCAGAGAGATACGCTCACGTTCTGCATCTACTTGCAGAACTACAGCAGCGATTTCGTCGCCTTTCTTGTATTCACGAACTGCTTCTTCGCCTGTAACGTTCCAGGAGATGTCAGACAGGTGAACCAGACCGTCGATGCCGCCGTCCAGACCGATGAAGATACCGAAGTCAGTAATAGACTTGATCTTACCTTCAACGCGGTCGTTTTTGTTGTGAGTCTCAGCAAATTGTTGCCAAGGATTAGCTTTACACTGCTTCAGGCCCAAGGAGATACGACGACGTTCTTCATCGATATCCAGAACCATAACTTCCACAACGTCACCAACGTTAACAACTTTGGATGGGTGGATGTTTTTGTTGGTCCAGTCCATTTCTGAAACGTGTACCAGACCTTCAACACCTTCTTCGATTTCAACGAAGCAGCCGTAATCAGTCAGGTTAGTTACGCGACCAGTCAGTCTGGTACTTTCTGGATAACGTTTAGCGATTGCTACCCATGGATCTTCACCCAGTTGTTTCAGACCCAGAGATACGCGAGTACGCTCACGGTCGAACTTCAGTACTTTAACTGTGATTTCATCGCCCACATTGACGATTTCGCTTGGGTGTTTAACACGTTTCCAAGCCATATCAGTAATGTGCAGCAGGCCATCAACGCCGCCCAGATCAACGAATGCACCGTAGTCAGTCAGGTTCTTAACAATACCTTTAACTTCCATGCCTTCTTGCAGGTTTTCCAGCAGCTGATCACGTTCTGCACTGTTTTCAGATTCGATAACAGCACGACGGGAAACAACTACGTTGTTGCGTTTCTGATCCAGCTTGATGACTTTGAACTCAAGCTCTTTGCCTTCAAGGTGAGCAGTGTCACGAACTGGACGAACATCAACCAGTGAACCTGGCAAGAAAGCACGGATACCGTTCAGTTCTACAGTGAAACCGCCTTTTACTTTACCGTTGATAACACCGGTAACAGTTTCAGCTTCTTCGTATGCTTTTTCCAGCATCAGCCATGCTTCGTGACGTTTTGCTTTTTCACGGGACAGGATAGTTTCACCGAAACCATCTTCTACCGCATCCAGAGCTACATCGACTTCATCGCCAACTTGGATTTCCAGCTCGCCCTGAGCATTTTTGAATTGTTCTACAGGAATTGCAGATTCTGATTTCAGACCTGCGTCAACCAATACAACGTCTTTATCGATAGCAACTACAACACCACGTACGATTGCACCTGGACGAGTTTCGATAACCTGTAGGGATTCTTCAAAGAGTTGAGCAAAAGATTCTGTCATGTTAATGATCTTCAAGGTTTTTAATTAACGTCCATTTAGCATCCGGCCGAATGGGGTTGTTTTACATACCCCGCAACTTTTCCCTGTTACAAGGTGTTTTGGTGTGCCAGCATAATTCACTACCCACACGCCAGAATTCTATATACATCTTCTTGATACGCTACTGCAATAGCGAATTTGCGAAAATTAACGATTATGCTGGTATTTCCAGCGCGTTTTTCGCATAAGTCAGTGCCTTATCAATCACTTCTTCGATAGACATACCGGTCGAATCCAAGATCAATGCATCTTGTGCAGGCACTAATGGCGCAACTGCCCGGTTACGGTCACGGAAGTCCCGCTCCTGTATTTCGGACAAAAGGCGCTCAAAGTTAACACTAAAACCTTTCTCCTGCAACTGTAACATGCGTCTACAGGCACGCTCTTCCGCACTTGCATCAAGAAATATTTTTACTGGTGCGTCAGGAAACACAACGGTTCCCATGTCACGACCATCCGCAATCAGACCAGGAGCGATGCGGAAAGCCCGCTGCCGACGCAGAAGCGCTTCACGGACACGCGGGAATGTCGCTGCCTGTGAAGCCGTATTCCCAACGGTTTCAGTGCGAATTTCATTGCTGACATCTTCGCCTTCCAGAATGACCCGAAGTTTGCCATTTGCAGGCACAAAACGAACATCCAGATTTGCAGCCAGAGGAACCAGAGCGTCTTCAGACTGGATATCCACCTGATGGTGGATGGCAGCCAGTGCCAACACACGATAAATGGCACCTGAATCAAGTAATTGCCAATTTAACGCTTCAGCTAATGCCTGACATAGTGTTCCCTTGCCAGCACCACTTGGCCCATCAACAGTTATTACTGGGGCTATCGCCGCCATCATTCTCCTCCTTTTCGCATAACTTTCGCATAACAGACAGGTCATCTACCGAACGCAGAGAGCTGCTTAATTAATAAGCAACAAAAGTTTGTCTTATTATACGCACTCAGTAGGTGAGCGAAACAGTGTTCCTATCTATTTTGCATATTGACTGAGCTTTTCAAGCTGATTGAAATAATCTGGGAATGTTTTTGCTGTACAGCCCGGATCAAGAATGGTAACAGAAGTATCTGACAGTGCCACCAGCGAGAAACACATCGCAATTCGGTGATCATTATAGGTTTCAATTTCAGCATGATTGAGCTTTTCTGGTGGAATCACACGAATATAATCATGCCCCTCTTCCACTTCTGCCCCTATTTTACGTAATTCAGTCGCCATTGCATTGAGTCGATCGGTTTCCTTTACCCGCCAGTTGTAGATATTGCGGATAACTGTTTCCCCTTGAGCAAACAACGCAGTTGTCGCAATAGTCATTGCGGCATCAGGAATGGCATTCATATCCATATCAACGCCTGTCAATGTACCGCGCTCGCATTCGACAAAATCGTCACCCCAACGAATAGTCGCGCCCATCTGTTCCAATACATTGGCAAATTTGGTATCCCCTTGCAGACTATTTCTGCCAATGCCCGTGACACGAACGGTTCCACCTTTAATCGCCGCCGCCGCCAGAAAATAAGATGCCGATGAAGCATCGCCTTCCACCAAATACTGCCCCGGAGACAAGTATTGCTGCTGCCCTTCAATGTAAAAAACCTGATATTGTTCATTGTGAACCGTCACACCGAAACTGTTCATCAGTGCCAACGTAATATCAATATAAGGTTTGGAAACCAGATCACCTTGAATATGGATTTCCGTGTCATTCTCTGCCAATGGCGCAGCCATCAACAAGGCTGTCAGGAATTGGCTGGAAACACTACCGTCAACGGTGACTTTTCCGCCAGAAAACCCGCCCTTGATATGCACAGGTGGGTAATTTTCCTGTTCAATATAGTCAATTTCTGCTCCCCCTTGACGCAACGCATCCACCAAGTGACCAATTGGGCGCTCTTTCATCCTAGGCTCCCCTGTCAGCACTACCTCATTGTTTCCCAGACATAATGCTGCTGCCAATGGTCGCATTGCCGTTCCTGCATTGCCCAGAAACAACTCAAGTCCGCTTTTGCCCGTAATACGTCCTCCCATGCCATCGACATCACAGATGGTACGATCGGCAGATAGACGATGAGGAATATCTAACGCGGTCAGGGCGTTAAGCATGTAACGAATATCATCACTGTCCAATAAATTAGTCAGGCGGGTTGTTCCTTTGGCAAAAGCAGCGAGTAACAGCGCGCGATTGGAAACACTCTTCGAGCCGGGCAGGTTAATCGTTCCATTAATACGGGAAATAGGTTGTAACGTCAGGGATTGCATAATAGAGAGGAGTCTCCGGTTTTTAACACGTTATGCCCTTCATCTTTCAAGCCGCAGCTTCGAAATCTATTGGGTATAAATTTTAAATTTGAATTTTTAGAATAAATCGAGAATCTTGGCATCGGGAGGTTTCATCCCCCCGATAATAAAACATTATGCGTTACGACGTTCAAAATCAGCCATAAATTCAACCAAGGCTTTTACGCCTTCATAAGGCATAGCGTTATAAATGGAAGCACGAGCACCACCCAAAACTTTATGCCCTTTCAACGCATGCAGTCCTTGTGCATGGGCTTCTTCCAAAAACTGACCATCCAGCGTCGGATTAGCCAGTTGGAATGGAAGATTCATGATAGAACGGTTTTGAGGAGCAACGCAGTTGATATACAGATTACTGTTATCAATGGCACGATAGAGGTGTTCCGCTTTCGCATGATTGCGTTTACTGATTTCTTGTAATCCCCCTTGCTCTTTCAGCCACTTGAATACCATGCCAGACAGATACCATGCAAAAGTCGGTGGCGTGTTATACATAGAGTCGTATTGAACCTGCACGGTATAATCTAGAATTGATGGAGTATGCTTGTGCGCTTTGCCCAACAGGTCTTCACGGATAATGATCACTGTAATCCCCGCAGGCCCGATGTTTTTTTGCGCTCCAGCATAAATGACGCCATAACGGCTAACATCAATTGGCGCGGACAGTATTGTTGAAGAGTAATCGGCAATCACGATTTTATCATCGCCAAAATCAGGCTCTTCAAAAATGGCCATACCTTCAATAGTTTCATTAGGACAATAATGGACATAGGCCGCATCACTGCTCAAAACCCATTCACTCATCGGTTTCACATTTTTGATGCCATCCGTTTCTGTTCTGATATCAATGACGTTGGGTGTGCAATATTTTTCTGCTTCTTTCGCTGCACATTCAGACCAATAGCCACTAACGATATAATCTGCTGTCGATTTGTCACCCAATAAGTTCTGTGGCAAAACCGAGAATTGCCCACGAGCACCACCATGACAAAACAGTACCTTGTAATTTTCAGGTATCGCTAATAAATCTCGTAGATCTTTTTCTGCTTCAGCCGCAACCGCCACAAATTCTTTACTACGGTGGCTGATCTCCATCACAGATGTTCCCAGACCATGCCAATTGCAAAGCTCCTGCTCTGCACGGCGTAATACTTCTGCTGGCAACATAGCCGGACCAGCGCTGAAATTATATACCTGATTCATTAATTTCACCCTATCAATGGATACAATAAAATCGAATGCATTGGTTTTATCACTCCCGCTCTGCCGCTGCAATGGTTATTAAAAGATTGTTGCAAGCTACTGTATAGCTAACTGATAGATCACGTTATTGAAAATCTGAGCATTAAAAAACCAATAAGAGAGTCAAAGAAATATTGGTTTCAATTTATAGCGAAAATTAAAAATTCATGTCAACAATAAACTAAATATACAAATTTAGAACAAAGCGTGACTTGCTAACCACACATTTGATGTATCTTTATTTAAAATTCGAAGAACATTATTGAATGAATATTGCTAATCCACACATTATAGCTATTCTAATCATTCCGTATTAATCTTATACTTTTAAAAAATCAATTATAGCACCAATTAATTTTGATCCTAAAGTTTAAAACATCAATGAAAGTAACTTATCCATTATATACAACTTTGTTTTATTTCTTTAAATAACACATTTTTTATTACAAAGTAATAAAATAAGAAAATTTACACGCATATAATTTTATTTATAATTCACGCGGATTATTTTCCTGACAGAAATAATTATTTCACTTTAGATTCATTCAAAATAAAGACATAATATCTGGACTGCTTTGATTTTTTAATTATACCAAATAGGTTTCAAATTATATAGTAACAGAAAGCAAATAAAGGGATAACTTAAAATATAATAACATAACCGAATAATCTTAAAGAGTAATTATTATTTTTCATAAAACCTATATTTCACATGCAACATTGATACATTAAATAACTCGCCTTATTTTTTATAAAGATCGCTTATGCTAATGCAACATAAAATAAAACACATCTCAGACAATATGTGACTATCTATAAAACAAATAGGATGGTATAAAAATGAAAGAAAGAAAATCAATTTTCCTAAATTATATATTTTTTATTATATTAATATTTTCATCTGTTTCTGCCATTGGAGCAGCCAGGTCAACTTTTATTAGCTTAAAAAATAGTACCGATGGTATTTTAATACTCGACTCCTCATCCTTAAAACACGGCATATGGAGCATCAATCCACCCAAAAAAATATTAACAGGTGGACTGGTAACTTTTATGTCTGAATCCAGTGGCTTTATGACTGGAACAGAAGGGACTGCCGTATACAAAGCCTCAGATGGAGCCAAAATAACCATACACTGGAATAATCCCTATTTGGGAAGTAATTCCTATAATATAAAAACAGATAAATCAGATAGTTACTTAACAGGTTACTCTGGAGGAAATGGGGATAATACTGAAATAAAAGTTACTTTCTTTAAAAAAAATTTAACCCGGGATTATAAGGTGATTGTTATGTCTGACCCACAGCCATGGAGATTAGAAACTGGAGATCCTAACTCTTCTGCAAATAAGAATCCCTGGGAAAATAGAAATCGGAGTGTTGTAAAAAGTATTAACGATCTACACCTGAAAGGGTTAGTAGATTTCGGTATTATCAATGGAGATATGACTGAGTTTGGTCGACAATCCACTAGAAATAGTTTTTATAATATATATAATGAATTATTATTTCCATTTTACTTCGGTCTCGGTAATCATGATTACCAAAACAATGTAAATGATTGCACAGAAGGATTTGATTTTAGTAAAAACGCCTGTGCAAGATGGTCTGTAGATAATATGGATTCAGAAATAAATAACAGGTATCAAAAAGAATTACTATTAAATTTCAGTAGTAATTACAATAATAATAAACGCAGCGGTAGTTTAGCCTATTCATGGGATTTTGGTAAAATTCATTATGTCCAACTACAGAACTACCCAACTTATTGGGTTACATTAGATCACTACGCTGCATCAACGATATATATAAAAACATCGATGGAATGGTTAAAAAATGACTTAGCCAAAGCGCATTCCAGAGGGAAAGTAAGCATTCTTAATTTTCACGATGGTACTCAACATTTTATTCAAAATAGTACAGATCAGCAGAAAAAAGAATTCAAAAATTTAATTGATCAATATAATGTCATGGCTGTATTTATTGGTCATACTCATCAGGTCAAAAAATCCAATGAGAATGGAGGGGATCCTATCTTTAGTGATGCCAAAATATATAATAGCGGTGCTCTATTCCAAGGTGATTTTTTACTGATGAATGTAAAAAATAAATGTATCAATATTTCAGTTTATAATGGCCGTGATGGAACACCTAAAAAAGTTAAAGATTTTCAGGGTAGTTGTGGAAAATAAATGTTCTATCTGGATAATGGAATATAAAAAGGCGCATTTAATGCGCCTTTTTATCATATCTATTCAGGAATTAATACTTACTGAACATTTCCTGAATTTTTGCTGCATCAGTAGTCTGAGTCAGAGCCAGTTGCAGAAGAACACGGGCTTTCTGTGGGTTCAGACGCTCTGATGCTACAAAGCCATATTTGCTGTCGTTAACTTCAGCATTCTGGGTAGTGTAGCCGAAAGGAATACGGCTGGAGCGAACAACTACAACGCCATCTTGAGCAGCTTTAGCCAGCGTATTGAGAATGGATGTATAGATGTTACCGTTACCTACACCCGCGCTGATAATGCCCTGATAGCCATTTTCAACGAAAGCTTTTGTTGGCAGATCAGATGCGTTGGAATAGTTATAAACGATGCCAACTTTTGGCAGTTTGTCCAAATTACTAACATCAAAAGCCGCTTTGCTAGCTTTTACTGGTACTGCAGAGTAATAGTTAACTTTACCGTTGTGAACGAAGCCCTGTGCACCCGCATTCACAGCCTGAAACGCCTGAACTTCAGTTGTGCTCAATTTACCGATGTCACGGCCATGAATAACAGAATTATTCATCGCAAGCAGTACGCCACGGTTTGCAGAGTTCTTATCAGCGGCAACAACAACGGCATTGTACAGGTTCAATGGGCCATCAGCACCCAGTGCAGTGGACGGACGCATTGCGCCAACCATCACGATAGGTTTCTGACACTGAGTCGTCAAATCGAGGAAATAAGCGGTTTCCTCCATAGTGTCAGTACCGTGGGTGATAACGAAACCATCGGTTTTATCACAATCTGCATTGACTTTTTTCGCCAGAGTAAGCCAAACCTGATCGTTCATGTCCTGAGAACCGATGCTGACAACCTGCTCACCTTTCAAGTCAGCAATGTTTTTGATAGCTGGTACAGCATTCAACAGTGCATCAACACCCACTTTACCGGCTGTATAACTAGACTGAGTTGCTGATTCCCCACCCCCAGCAATCGTGCCTCCTGTTGCCAAAACGGTAATATTTGGCAAAGCGAAAGCAGAACCACTGACTAAAGCCAGAAAACCGGCTATTGCTGTTTTTTTAGTCTTTTTCATTATTTAACCTCTTGTAAAAAAACTATTTTATTATGTAAACCAAGAATAAATAAACTCTAATTAACAATAATTTTTGGGAATTGATAGAGCGGACAAAAAAAACGCCGTATGATATGCGGCTTCTAACAGAAATTGAAGTGAACTACGATGACGCAAACCTATATCCCAGGCAAAGATGCCGCATTGGAAGACTCCATTAATCGATTTCAGCACAAGCTAGAATCCCTTGGTTTTAATATCGAAGAAGCCTCATGGCTGAATCCTGTCCCTAATGTTTGGTCGGTTCATATCCGCGATCGCGACTGCCCTCTGTGCTTTACTAATGGCAAGGGAGCCAGCAAGAAAGCCGCATTGGCTTCTGCATTGGGAGAATATTTTGAGCGCCTATCGACAAACTATTTCTTTGCTGATTTTTACCTTGGCGATACGATTGCCAATGGCGAGTTTGTTCATTACCCAAATGAAAAATGGTTCCCGCTGCCAAAAGATGATTCCCTGCCAGAAGGTATTTTAGACGAACGCCTGCACCGTTTTTACAACCCAGACAATGCACTCTGTGCCAGCCAATTGATTGATCTACAATCTGGTAATGAAGAACGTGGGATCTGTGCTCTGCCATTCATTCGTCAGTCAGATAACCAAGCTATTTATATTCCGATGAATATTATCGGAAACCTATATGTTTCAAACGGCATGTCAGCCGGCAATACCATGAGCGAAGCGCGCGTTCAGGGATTATCTGAAGTGTTCGAACGTTATGTGAAAAACCGCATTATTGCAGAATGCATTAGCTTACCCGGAATCCCACAAGACATTATGAACCGCTATCCTGGCGTGGTTGAATCAGTCAATAAATTACAGGAAGAAGGCTTCCCACTTTATTGCTACGATGCTTCACTCGGAGGTCAATTCCCGGTAATTTGCGTCGTATTGTTCAATCCCAATAATGGAACTTGCTTTGCATCCTTTGGGGCCCACCCTGATTTTGGCGTTGCGCTGGAACGTACTGTCACAGAATTGCTGCAAGGCCGTAGCTTGAAAGATCTGGATGTCTTTACTCCACCAAGTTTCGATGATGAAGAAGTCTCAGAGCATACCAATCTGGAAACTCACTTTATTGACTCAAGCGGTGCAATTAGTTGGGATCTGTTCAAACAGGATGCCGACTATGAATTTGCTGACTGGAATTTCAGCGGAACGACAGAAGACGAATTTTCTACCCTGATGGGTATCTTCAATACGCTGGATGCTGATGTCTACATTGCTGATTATGAGCACCTTGAGGTTTATGCCTGCCGTATTCTGGTGCCCGGTATGTCAGATATTTATCCGGTTGAAGATCTGCACATTGCCAATAACACAATGGGAACTCACCTGCGTGACACGATCCTGGCGTTGCCGGAGAGTCAATGGCAGCCAGAAGAATATCTTACTTTTCTTGAACAATTGGATGATGAAGGATTGGATGACTTTACTCGCGTTCGTGAATTATTGGGTATTGCTGCGGGTAAAGACAACGGGTGGAGCAATCTCCGTATCGGTGAATTGAAATCCATGCTGGCACTGGCCGGAAACGATCTGGAACAAGCACTGATTTGGGTTGAATGGACACAAGATTTCAATGCTTCTATTTTCACCGCTGAGCGAGCTAATTATTATCGTTGCCTGCAAACCTTGTTGCTGTTGACCCAAGAAGAAGATCGCGAGCCAGAACAGTATTATCAGGCATTCGTTAAAATGTATGGTCAAGATACTGTCGATGCAGCTTCCGCTGCCATTGCCGGAGAGAACGGCTTCCACGGCCTATGGTCTGTCGATTCAGAGTTAAAAGCATTGCCAGCACATCAGGCATTATTGAATGCCTATGAAAAACTGCAAAAAACCAAACGTGTGTTTTGGGCAAATAAATAAACAACTACATTAAAGTTTATTAAAAGTAAAATTCAGGTTAAATATAATTCATTTTGAAATAACAAATAAATGACAATTTAACCTGTTCTTTTACTTTTCATATTTGAAATCCCCAAAATCCTTTATATAAAATATTTTTATAAATTTTAAAAAATATTTTTCCAATACAAATCATTATATTAAAGTAAAAATATCGTATTTAGACAGTCATGATTCACTAGACTTTTGGTCTAACATGATCCATATCAAATTCAGATCCATATCCGTTTGTTACTATCATTGCGTGCTATAATTAATCATGGATAAAGAGAGTGTTAGGATGAAAACTGACAACCCTTTTAATTTATTCCCACCTGCTGTAATGGCACAAATCGCTGATGATAGTGGTGTATATAAAGTTAATAAACATCCCGCAGTGACTTATTTATCGGCAATCATGGCAGGTGTGTGTATCTCCATTGCTTTTGTTTTTTATATTACAGCAACGACAGGAACATCTTCCATTCCTTATGGATTGGCAAAATTAACTGGCGGGATCTGTTTTTCTCTTGGCTTAATGTTGGTGGTTATATGCGGTGTCGATCTCTTCACTTCCACCGTATTGACGATCATTTCAAAAGCGACAGGGCGTATTACTTGGTCGCAAATGCTGAAAAACTGGATTAACGTTTATATCGGTAATCTGATTGGTGCACTGTTTTTCGTGGCCTTAATCTGGTACTCAGGCCAATATACCGTTGCCAATGGTGCTTGGGGGCTGAATGTATTACAGACAGCAGATCATAAAATGCACCATACCTTTATTGAAGCGATGTGTTTAGGCATTTTAGCCAATCTGATGGTATGCCTTGCGGTCTGGATGAGCTATGCGGGACGTAGTCTGATCGATAAGTTGTTCGCGTTGATACTGCCAATTGGTATGTTTGTTGCCAGTGGCTTTGAACACAGTATCGCTAACATGTTTTTAATTCCGTTCGGGATTATTATCAAAAACTTCGCGCCAGATGAATTCTGGGAGAAAGTGGGAGCAACCCCCGAACAGTTTCCTCAGATCACCGTTTCAAACTTTATTACCGATAACCTGATCCCTGTGACAATAGGTAATATTATTGGTGGTACGGTATTGATTGGGTTGACTTATTGGTTCATTTATTTACGTGGCGGCAAAAAGAGCTAATCCGCCTCCACGCCAGATTTCTTAAAAGTTCCACTGTTAAAAGGTAGAAGTATCATGTCCGAGTTAAATGAAAAATTTTCTGTAGCATGGCAAGGTTTTAACGAGGGTAGCTGGCAGAATGAAGTCAACGTTCGTGACTTCATTCAGAAAAACTATACTCCGTATGAAGGTGATGAATCATTCCTTGCAGGCGCCACAAAAGAGACAGATATTTTGTGGGAAAAAGTCATGGAAGGTATCAAAATCGAAAACCGTACTCATGCGCCGGTAGATTTTGATACTAACGTTGCGTCTACAATTACCTCTCATGATGCTGGTTATATTGAAAAAAATCTGGAGCAAATCGTTGGCCTGCAAACCGAATCACCTCTGAAACGTGCCATCATTCCATTTGGTGGCACTAAGATGGTTGAAAGTTCTTGCAAAGCCTACAATCGCAATCTGGATCCAAAACTGAAACAAATTTTTACTGAATATCGCAAAACGCATAATCAGGGAGTATTCGATGTTTATACACCTGATATCCTGAAATGCCGTAAATCCGGTGTGTTGACTGGTCTGCCAGATGCCTATGGCCGTGGCCGCATCATCGGTGATTATCGTCGCGTTGCACTGTACGGCATCGATTTTCTGCGTAATGAAAAATATGTTCAATTCACTTCATTGCAAGAAAAACTGGAAAACGGCGAAGATTTGGAAGCGACTATCCGCCTGCGCGAAGAAATTGCTGAGCAGCACCGCGCTCTTGGTCAAATCAAAGAGATGGCGGCTAAATACGGCTATGATATTTCCAATCCAGCCATCAATGCCAAAGAAGCGGTACAATGGACTTACTTTGCCTATCTGGCAGCAGTTAAATCTCAAAATGGTGCAGCAATGTCCTTCGGTCGTGTTTCCAGCTTTCTGGATATCTACATCGAACGCGATATTCAAGCAGGCAAACTGACTGAACAACAAGCCCAAGAACTGACCGACCATCTGGTGATGAAACTGCGCATGGTACGTTTTCTGCGTACTCCTGAATACGATGAACTGTTCTCTGGTGACCCAATTTGGGCAACTGAATCACTGGCAGGCATGGGCTTGGATGGCCGCGCCCTTGTAACTAAAAACAGTTTCCGTTTCCTGAATACACTGTACACCATGGGACCATCTCCAGAGCCTAACATGACCATCCTGTGGTCTGAGAAGCTGCCAATTAACTTCAAAAAATTCGCAGCAAAAGTGTCTATCGATACATCGTCCCTGCAATATGAAAACGATGACCTGATGCGCCCTGACTTCAGCAGCGATGACTACGCTATTGCGTGCTGCGTCAGCCCAATGATTGTCGGTAAACAAATGCAGTTCTTCGGTGCCCGTGCAAACCTCGCAAAAACCATGCTGTATGCCATCAACGGCGGCGTGGATGAAAAAATGAAAATGCAGGTTGGCCCGAAAGAAGAACCAATGAAAGATGCCGTGCTGGATTATGACAAGGTCATGGCGCGCATGGATCATTTCATGGATTGGTTGGCGAAACAGTATGTCACTGCCCTGAATATCATCCACTATATGCACGACAAATACAGCTATGAAGCTTCATTGATGGCACTGCATGATCGTGATGTATTCCGTACCATGGCATGTGGTATCGCGGGTCTGTCCGTGGCAGCTGACTCACTATCTGCAATTAAGTATGCGAAAGTTTCGCCAATCCGTGATGAAGATGGCTTGGCAATTGATTTCAACATTGAAGGTGAGTACCCACAATTTGGTAACAACGACCCGCGTGTCGATGATATCGCTTGTGATCTGGTTGAAAGCTTCATGAAGAAAATCCAGAAACTGCAAACATACCGCAATGCATCTCCAACACAGTCTGTCCTGACCATTACCTCTAACGTAGTTTATGGTAAGAAAACCGGTAATACTCCTGATGGGCGTCGCTCTGGCGCACCATTTGGACCAGGAGCCAACCCAATGCATGGACGTGACCAAAAAGGAGCGGTTGCTTCACTGACTTCTGTTGCTAAACTGCCATTTGCCTATGCTAAAGATGGTATTTCATACACCTTCTCTATCGTGCCTAATGCGCTGGGTAAAGACGATGATGTACGTAAAGCGAATCTGGCGGGTCTGATGGATGGCTACTTCCATCACGAAACGGATATTGAAGGTGGTCAGCATCTGAACGTCAACGTAATGAACCGTGAAATGCTGCTGGATGCAATGGAAAGTCCTGAGAAATATCCTCAGTTGACTATTCGCGTATCGGGTTACGCTGTGCGGTTTAACTCTTTGACTAAAGAACAACAACGAGATGTTATCACCCGTACCTTTACTCAAACAATGTAACTACTGAAATTCATTGTTAAGAATAGAGTTAATTAGAATTGTGTTACCTCAAAATGTCATTATTTTCTATTGAAATGACATACACTAAAGGCCTCTTAATGCTTGGGGCCTTTATTAGCTTTGTCAGTTTCTGGAGAAATCCTTTCATGCCCGTACTTGGTCGTATCCACTCTTTTGAATCTTGCGGAACCGTTGATGGCCCGGGTATCCGCTTTATCGCGTTTTTCCAAGGTTGCCTGATGCGTTGCCTCTATTGCCATAATCGCGATACTTGGGATACCCATGGCGGAAAAACCGTGACTGTTGAAGAATTAATAAAAGAAGCGACAACCTATCGCCATTTTATGAATGCTTCTGGTGGTGGAGTCACAGCTTCTGGTGGAGAAGCGATTCTTCAGGCTGAATTTGTCCGTGACTGGTTCAGGGCTTGCCATGCAGAAGGCATTCATACCTGTTTAGACACCAATGGCTTTGTTCGTCGTTATGATCCGGTTATTGATGAACTGTTGGACGATACCGACCTTGTTATGCTGGATTTAAAACAAATTAATGATGATATCCACCAAAAATTAATCGGTGTTTCCAACCATCGAACTCTCGAATTTGCTCGTTATCTGGCAAAACGCAATCAAAAAACTTGGATTCGCTATGTGGTCGTTCCCGGCTGGTCGGATGATGATCACTCAGTTCATTTACTTGGTGAATTCACCAAGGGCATGGCAAATATTGAAAAGATTGAATTATTACCTTACCACGAACTTGGCAAACATAAATGGATTGCCATGGGTGAAGAATATAAATTGGAAGATGTTCATCCCCCATCAAAAGAGACAATGGATAAGGTAAAGAAAATTTTGAGTAGTTATGGGCATCATGTGATCTATTAGATTTATCCCCTTTCCTCACTACAAGCCTAATAAATCAGGCTATTCTTCTTAAGAAAAACTGACTCTCAATCACTTGAAGTCAGTTTTTTCAAAAAATCATCTTAATGACTTAGATTCGATCTAATATTTCTTGCCAATAACAAGGGAGCTAATTACTTTATATTATCACTTAGGAGGATATCATTATGAAAAATTTAATTTATTGTTTCTTCATATCATATATCTTATTAGTTTCATTAAATACACAAGCCAATAGCATAGCGTTGAAATCAAATAGACAAATAGTAGAAAATAATGATAACGCATTGATAAATTATAACAATGTGTCTACTGATAATAAAAACCAAGTCGATATTAAGCGTAAGAATAATAAAACCACATTAAAAGTCTTCACATTAAATATTTGGTTAGAAGGCACTCCAGTTAAAGGAGGCTATGAAGGTATCGTAAATGCGATAACTTCTGCTGATGCTGATCTTATATCACTTAATGAAGTGAAAAATTATAATCATATTGATTTTACTAAACAGTTAGTCAAAACTCTTAATGATAGAGGTTTAACATATTATTCTTACAAATCAAAAAATGATGCCAGCATTCTTTCTCGCTACCCTATCATTAAACATAGTAGTTTCGACAGATTCACTAAAGCATTAATTCAGATAAATAACACTTATATAGATTTTTACTCAGGTCATTTAGATTACAAGAATGCGGCCAATTATCTTCCCAGAGGTTATGATGGTAATACTTGGAAAGAGTTACCCAATGGCCCAGATACCAATATTGATGATATCTTGAAAGAAAATAATGACTCCAAGCGCCCAAATTCGATTAACTTATTTATAAATAATGCTAAAAATGAAATCAATAACAGCCGTATTATTATACTAGCTGGCGATTTTAATGAGCCGTCTTGGCTGGATTGGTCAGATAAAACAAAAAATCTGTTCGACCATCACGGCACCGTTGTTCCTTGGACTAGTACCCGATTATTGACGAATGCGGATTATCTTGATACCTATCGAGTAAAATATCCCAATCCAGTCGCATATCCAGGTTTTACCTGGCCCGCCAATAACGTAAACGTTGAGATTAGCAAACTCGTATGGGCACCCAAAGCAGATGAACGTGAACGCATTGATTTTATTTTTTATCATACTGATCCGCGCTTAACAGTACAAAACGCGGTTATTGCTGGCCCCTCCGGTAGCATCGTTAGGGGCAAACGTGTTGAAGAAACCTCCCATGATAAGTTTCAACAACCTAAAGGAACTTGGCCATCTGACCACAAAGGCGTATTAATTACATTTGATTTGAAAACCTAACTGTCTTATATGGTGTGTACATATCCAAAATACCATGGTTAAACAAAAATTGATTCAATTAATTTATTAATTGTAATGGGTTATCACAATATCAGGCTGTACTCAGCCTGATATTACTTAAATTAAGTGCCAGATCGAGCTTTCATTTTTCTTTTTAATTGCATCAATTAATTATGACCAGCCAATATTTAAAGCACTTTATTGTTTTATCGGACCCAAGCCTAACACAAGGTTAGATTTTCACCATAACAATATGAGAATAAAACAATAAATTAGACTAGAATTCTGATACCAGATTAAAATATTTTAATCTAAAAACATACGTTATTTAATGGCAAAAATAAAATCATTTACTTTATGTAAAGATAAATTAGATGATTAAACTAAAATTATATCCTAACAATCAAAAAAATTCTTCAATATATTCAGTAATACCGATAAAAACCACACATTAATCCACTGATAAGAATCACAATTAATACTTGTTGATTAATAATTTTTATATGATAATCCTGCCGTTTTCTCTAACAATTTGTGTTAGTGGGATGGAAATAGAGAAAAACTAATTCAACAATCACTACTTAATTAAGATAAATCGGAAAAAAATGGACACTCAAGATATTAATTTCAATTCAGGGGAAAATAATGTATCCCTGAGCAAGAAGAAGGATACATTCATTCCTGGCGGTCGTGCCGCAGGAGCCGGGGCAGCGACAGAATGGATTGGTAATGCTTGGGAAATGTTTAAAGCACAACCAATAAAATGGATACTACTAACCTTAGTCTATCTAGTTATCACAATAGTTTTACAATTTATTCCTATCGTCAGTATTGTAGTAGCTCTGTTTGGTCCAGTATTTATTGCTGGATTCATCGCTGCTAGTGAAAAACAGAGAACAACAGGCAACTTCGAAATAGAATCACTTTTCCATGGATTTAAGGATAAACTCGGTTCATTGGTTGCTGTTGGTGGGCTTGTTATAGGCATATACATACTTGGTGGCATTGCTGCCGTTATGCTCGGAGGTACAAGCTTACTTCAAATGATTTTAGCTGGGCAAGACCCAGACTCAATGCTATTAGTGGGCAGCCTTTCTACTTTAATGCTGGCAGCCTTTGTTATGCTGTTCTTTAGCCTCGTTGCCCTTGCATTTAGCTGGTTTGCTCCTGCTCTGATCATCATTAATGACCTAAAATTCGGTGAAGCAGTATCCATGAGCCTGAGCGCAGTAAAGAAAAACTTATTCGGTGGTTTTCTCTTTTTCTTACTGATGGGCATTCTAATATTTATTTCCGCAATTCCATTACTCTTAGGCCTGCTTGTAACCACACCTATGTATATGGCAACCTATTATACAACCTACCGCAGTATTTTTTATGCGCCAGAAGAAAAAGAGACAAAATCTAGCTTAATCAGCTAAATACTTGTTAACAGATATCCATATGCAAAAAGCGCTATAACTAGCGCTTTTTTATTATTCTTTAACAACATTGTGTATTTAGAATACGGAATTATTTAATAATAGGAAATAAAAAAATGGATAATCAAAATTTAGAAAAAATATCTAACGATTCAACTAATGACGACTATGTCTTCATTTCCAATGGCCAAACAGTTAGTGTGAGTACAGCCATCGGCTGGATAGGTGATGCATGGGATTTTATATCTCCTAGGCTTGGCATGTGGGTTTTAATGGGAATTATCTATGGGGCCATCACCTTAGGTATTGCATTGATTCCTTATCTTGGCTTTATCCTATCTAATTTACTGGAACCCTTATTTATTGCTGGGATTATTGCCGTTTGTGAAACACAAAGAACCACTGGTAAATTTGAATTAGAACGACTTTTCTATGGTTTTCAGTATAAATTTGGTGTGCTACTTGCGGTCGGCATGGTTGTCTGTGGAATAAAACTATTAGGATATCTCACTGCTGCACTTATAGATGGTGACGACTTATATCAGGTTATTTTTAGTGGTATCTCTTTATATGATGATTATAATTCAATAACTTTTGATGATGGTTCATCCTCATCATTTTTATCTCTCTTTGCTATCCTAATCTCCTTATTTTTATCTACTGCATATTCTTGGTTTGCTCCTACATTAATTGTACTTAATAACTTCAATGTAGGAAAAGCTCTTTCAACCAGCCTAAATGCTATATGCAAAAACCTTTTAGGGACACTATTATTCTGTTTATTTATTGGCCTTTTGATTTTTGTTTCCGCCATTCCATTTTTATTGGGTCTTTTGTTCACAACACCACTGCATATGGCGGCCTATTATTCTTCTTATCGCAATGTTTTTTATAAAAAAGAAAAAAACACTGAGAAATAAAAAGATTAATTACAATTTATGGATAATAAATGGAGTTTGAAAATCATGGATAATAAAAATAATCATCTCCACTATGAAAGGAACTATACTTTAGATCGGTGATGTTTAGAGATATCTAATATCAGCTAAGTTAGGAATGTGAGTACTGCTCAAACTTACCTTCCTGATATTTACCCACAAAAAAAGCGCCATGATTCGGCGCTTTTTTATTAAGAATACAGATTATTAACCAATGTATTCCAATCCATTCATATAAGGACGCAATATTTCTGGGATTTCGATACGTCCATCTGCTTGCTGATAATTTTCCATAACCGCAACCAGAGTACGACCTACTGCCAGACCAGAGCCATTCAGTGTATGCACCAACTGGGTTTTCTTGTCATCTTTACCACGGAAACGCGCTTGCATACGACGAGCCTGAAAATCCCACATGTTAGAGCAAGAGGAGATTTCACGGTACGTATTTTGCGCTGGCAACCAAACTTCCAGATCGTAAGTTTTTCTTGCGCTCGCTCCCAAGTCACCAGTACACAGCAACATCTTACGGTAAGGCAAGTTCAGTAACTGCAATACTGTCTCAGCATGCCCTGTCAGTTCTTCCAGTGCATCCATGGATTTTTCAGGATGAACAATCTGAACCAACTCAACTTTATCAAACTGGTGCATACGAATCAGACCACGGGTATCACGACCATAAGAGCCCGCTTCAGAACGGAAGCAAGGCGTGTGTGCCGTCATTTTCAGTGGCAATGCGCTTTCATCCAGAATTTCATCGCGAACCAAGTTAGTGACAGGTACTTCCGCAGTTGGGATCAAAGCATAGTTGCTGCCAGATTCTTCTTCCAATGGTCTGGTATGGAACAAGTCTTCACCAAACTTAGGTAATTGACCCGTACCGTACAGAGAATCATGGTTAACCAGATAAGGGACATGGGTTTCCAGATAACCGTGCTGTTCAGTATGCAAATCCAGCATGAACTGCGCGATAGCGCGGTGCAGACGAGCGATCTGACCTTTCATTACCACGAAACGTGAGCCAGTCAATTTTACCGCAGCAGCAAAATCAAGACCGCCAGTCAGTTCACCCAGCAATACATGATCTTTGACTTCAAAATCATACTGGCGTGGTTCACCCCAACGGCCAATTTCCAGGTTATCACTGTCATCTTTTCCATCAGGAGAAGAATCATCAGGAATATTCGGCATGCTTAATGCGAGATTACGGATCTCTGCCTGCAACGCTTCCAGTTCAGCTTTTGCTGAATCCAGTTTTTCTCCCAACTGATTCACTTCCTGACGCAGTGGTTCGATATCTTCACCACGAGCTTTCGCTGCGCCAATAGACTTCGATCGGGAATTACGTTCTGCCTGCAGGGTTTCAGTTTCAACTTGTAAAACTTTGCGGCGCTCTTCTTGTTTGCGCAGCATCTCCACATCAAGGGTATAACCCCTGCGAGCCAGTTTTTCGGCGACTGCGTCTAGCTCATTACGCAGTATATTTGGATCGAGCATGCTAGTCCTGTGCTTGTTATTAAGAAAATTGTTATTGTGAAAAGGTGATTAAATCGGCCCGAATAAATTAACCAAGCTGAAATCTATTGGATATAAACCTTACCGTATCAATAAGATTAACGATAGCGTTTTATCGAACTATTTTGATCCTGTTCCATTAGCCAGTTTAATTTATCTCCAATCTTACCTTCCAGCCCTCTGGCTGTCGGATAATAATAACGTGTTTGTTGCATTTCTGGTGGGAAATAAACTTCACCAGCAGCATACGCATTTACTTCATCATGAGCATAGCGATACGCTTCACCCACTCCCATTTCCTTCATCAGCTTAGTCGGCGCGTTACGCAGATGGGCAGGAACATCGTAATCTGGCTTATCTTGTGCATCTGCTATCGCTGCCTTGAAGGCTGCATAAACCGCATTGCTTTTCGGTGCACACGCAAGATAAACAATCGCCTGTGCAATTGCCCGTTCTCCTTCCGCTGCACCCACGCGCGTAAAACAATCCCATGCAGCTATAGCTACCTGCATTCCGCGTGGATCAGCATTACCCACATCTTCAGAAGCAATCGCCAGTAATCTTCGGGCAACATAAAGTGGATCACCCCCTGCGGTAATGATTCGGGCATACCAGTAAAGTGCAGCATCAGGTGCCGAACCACGGATTGATTTATGCAAGGCAGAAATTAAATCGTAATATCGATCACCTTTATTATCAAACCGCGCACTCCGCTCCCCGCTCACTTCTTTTAACAATTCCAGTGTCAGAACCCGCGGCCCCTGAGTATTGACTTCTGCCATGTCTGACATCATTTCCAGCAAGTTCAGTGAGCGACGCGCATCTCCCGCAACAAGCTCTGCTATCATCTGGCGGGTATTGTCCGGTAAAATGATATTTTGCTCACCAATGCCACGCTCTTTATCGTTCATGGCCTGAATGAGTACCTGCTCAATTTCTGGCGTTGAAAGCGATTTCAGTAAATAGACACGGGCCCGTGACAGCAACGCTGAATTTAATTCGAAGGAAGGATTTTCAGTCGTTGCTCCAATAAATGTGATCGTACCATCTTCAATATGCGGTAAAAACGCATCTTGCTGGCTTTTATTAAATCGATGAACTTCATCCACAAATAAGATGGTTCTACGCCCAGCATTACGGTTTTGACGTGCTTTTACTATGGACTCACGAATTTCTTTAATGCCGGATGTCACTGCCGAGATTCGTTCAATATCGGCTTGTGCATAGTAACCAATAATTTCGGCCAGAGTTGTTTTTCCTGTTCCTGGTGGTCCCCACAAAATCATAGAGTGGAGGTATCCAGCCCGGATCGCTCTTGGTAAAGGCTTTCCTTCTGCCAGTAAATGCTGCTGACCGATATAATGATCTAATGTAACTGGCCGCATTCTTGCAGCCAGTGGCTGAAATTCATTCTGTGAAAAATCGAGTGAAAGGTTGTTCACTTAAACCTCACTGGCGTTGGTCATCCAGTGTAACACCTTCTGGTACGGTAAATTTGAATTTTGCCGCATCCACGCTGGCGTTTTGCTGCCCTTTCAATTGATAGGCGCTTTTTTGTCCATCCTGTTCAACCGCCGTAAATTTCTGGATCGTTCCCTCTGGTGTCACAGTAATTGAAAAATGTCTTAAATTTCCATTGGTATTATTGGGAGCCAACTCAAAATTATTGCCATTTTGCACAACTTTGTACTGTTTCCAGTCAGCGGAATCATTACGCGCAATTAACATAAATGGCGTATTTCCCGTTGCATCTTTTAACCAGTTCGCTGTCACTTGTTCAACAAAGGGATTATAAAACCACAGAGTTTTGCCATCGGAAACCAAAACGCTCTCATCAGGTGATGTCATGTGCCAATTAAATAAATTAGGGCGTTTGATCCAAAGTTCTCCTTCTCCTTTTTGGATCGTTGAACCATCATTACTTGTGACCGTTTGAGTAAAACTGGCATGAAAACTATTTACTTTGCCCAAACGCCCTTGCAGATCCTGCGTAGCATCAGCCCATGCAGAACCCACGCTCACACCCATCATCAGACAACCAATCAACATCAGTTTTTTCATGTGCGAGATACCTTCAATTCATATTATTATCAGCTTCAATAGCCGATACCGCATTGCCTTTAACAACAATGATTAATGCTCGTGCGGCGGAGGTGCCAAAACTTCACGATTGCCATTATGACCAGGTGTACTGACAATCTGCTGTACTTCCATCTGTTCGACAATCCGAGCCGCTCGGTTATATCCGATACGGAATTGGCGTTGCACTCCCGAAATGGAAACACGACGTTTTTCAGTTACAAATTCGACTGCTTGATCAAACAGGGGATCCAGCTCTTCATCGCTATCAAACCCCAAACCGCCTTCACCTTCTTCTCCGCCCTTGATAATACTATCGATATATTGAGGACGACCACGGGCTTTCCAGTCATTAACTACTTCATGGACTTCTTGATCACGTACAAATGCACCATGAACACGCACAGGAATGGAAGAGTTTGGTGCCAAATAAAGCATATCACCCATGCCAAGTAATGATTCTGCTCCACCTTGATCAAGAATGGTACGGGAGTCGATTTTACTAGACACCGTAAATGCAATACGCGTCGGAATATTCGCTTTAATCAATCCAGTAATAATATCAACAGAAGGGCGCTGCGTTGCCAACACCAAGTGGATACCTGCTGCTCGTGCTTTCTGGGCCAAGCGTGCAATTAATTCTTCCACTTTCTTCCCAACTGTCATCATCAAGTCGGCAAATTCATCAACCATAACAACGATATAAGGCTCTTTTTTCAGCATAGGATGCGTTGCATCCATACTGTCACCCGGTTTCCAGAAAGGATCAGGAATTGGGCGCCCCATATTTTCCGCCTGTTTGATCTTGTCGTTATACCCGGCAAGATTACGCACACCCAGGGCTGACATCAGCTTGTAGCGTCTTTCCATTTCATTCACGCACCAGCGCAATGCATTAGCCGCATCTTTCATATCGGTGACAACTTCGGTCAACAAATGTGGAATACCTTCATAAACCGATAATTCGAGCATTTTCGGGTCGATCATGATAAAGCGAACATCCTCTGGTTTCGCTTTATACAGAATACTGAGGATCATGGCGTTAACCCCCACTGATTTACCCGATCCGGTGGTTCCTGCAACTAGCAAGTGAGGCATTTTACCCAAATCAGCAACAACTGGCTGCCCCGCAATGTCCTTCCCAAGAACGATAGTTAACGGTGATGGATTATCACGGAATTTCTCGCAATCCAGGACTTCCCGCAGGTAAACTGTTTGGCGTTTCTTATTGGGTAATTCTAGACCAACGTAAGGTCTCCCCGGAATAACCTCCACAATACGAACGGCCACCGCTGAAAGTGAACGAGCAAGATCACGCGATAAATTGGAAATACGGGAGGCTTTAACCCCAGGAGCTAGATCCAATTCAAAACGTGTAATGACAGGGCCAGGTGAAAACCCAACAACATCCGCTTTGACGCGATAATCATTCAAACGGGCTTCAATCAAACGAGAAATTTGTTCAAGACCAAACATATCAACCGGTTCTTCTTCAGTTGGCGGTTTCGCCAGAAGGTCTAGAGAAGGCATCGGCGTTGTTGGTTTTGGCAATGGCTGATCATTGCGTATCAAGAATGGATGGAACAGACTATCCTGCTGCGCTTGCTGCGCAAAAGTATGCTGAATTATCGATTCATGGGAAGCAGAAACAGGAATTATTTTTTGTTCCTGAATTTGTTGAATCGATGATTTTGTTGGCATCAATGTAGGTTCAGCAGGCTCGGGTTTACCAAGATCATCACTCTGAGGCAAATGGGTAAACTCCGATTTTTCATCTTGTACTGAAAGTTGTGCTGAAGCAACAGGTCGGTTTATTTGGTAACGTTCACGTTGCTGCTGCTCAAATTCTATTCGCAACGATTCTTCCTGCGCTTCCTGTTCAACTACGCTATTTTCCGTACTATTTTTATCCGTAAATGCAGCTACTGTTTGTTGTCTATAGACCGACGTAGTTTCCTCATGCGACTCTTTGTTTTCCGATTCAAAATCAAAACCATAGCGCTCACTTTGCTGTTCGAGGAATTGCTGACGCAGCATGCTTTGCTGTTGCTCATCCATTTGCTGTTCATTAGTTTCTGCAATCAGTTCATTCTGCTTTTCTTTTTCTTCCTTTTGCAGATGTTCCGCCAAACGATGAGAGGGCACTTTAACACCATACAATTCTCGGCGTGTAGGTATTCTGACAGGATTAGGGCGAGGCATTTCAGGGCCAATACCCTGTTTAACCTGAGGGTTTTTCATTACAACGGCAGAACTGACAACACTCGCCGCCGTATTTATCAGATTGTTATTGTCTGATTCTGTATCCAGTTGATAATCGGCGGGTAATTCAAATGCATAACGAACAGGCTCTTGTCCCTGTTCTTGTCCTTGCTCTTCTTCTGCCCTATGCCCTAATTCAGCTTGCATAGGTTCTGGTGAGGTCGCTACTGGCAGAATAACTGGTTGCGGTGTGTGCTCGCTGTCAAATGAATATTCGACCGTTTCTGATAACACGGTTTCTGGCGCAATCACTTCTGCGGAAATGGGTTCAGATGAACTATTTTTCTGAGATTTTTCGCTATCTTCTTCTATAGCAGGAAGGGTTGAAGTAGTCTGCAACTCTAAATCTGTATTAACTAATTCGACTACCGTTGGAGATGTCAGCAATATATCATCTTCATCTATCGTTTCATTAGCAACGGCTGCCCTAGATATTCCATTTTTATCCGCATGTTCAGCCCGTTTCTGCTCACTGCCTGAATGCAAAACTGGTGCACCTTCTAACTCTTCATCGTCATATTCAGCTTCATTACGGCTACGGTTTACCACAAAACTGAGTGAATCCAGAATCACCGCACCAATTCTTTCCGCAATCGTGAGCCATGACCAGCCCGTAAATAATGTGAGTCCAACAGCCCAGACACCAAGCAGAGCCAATGTCGCACCAAGGATATTAAACCAAGGCAGAATTGCATTGCTGAATAAGTTACCGACAACCCCTCCGGCAGCAAATTCATCAAAATCATCAATATTGAGTGCAGCCAAGCCGCATGAGGTCAGTATCAGAGCCAAAGCACCAATGACACGTAATGCGAATGCGAAGAAATCAACATACTCTTGCCTATCTTTCTGACGGAAAGCATTCCAACAGCCTAAAAGCATTAACGGCGGGACTGCATAGGCAAGAATACCAAATGCCGAGAATAGTGTGTCTGATAACCAGGCTCCAACACTGCCACTCCAATTATGAACAGGTTCATGCCATGACGTTTGTGACCAACTGGGATCGGAGGGATTGAAACTGACAAGCGCTACCATCAAGTACACTGCGCAAATGGCAATAACCAACAGAACGGCTTCCAGAAGCCGTCGGCCACTGCTTATTTTTTTTAACTTAACACGTTTGTCTTCTGTATATTCCTGGTTCAAGAAAGGCTCTCCAGGTTTTCCTGTTGATTAAACGGAACAACGCTGAGGATAGCTCAGCGTTGAAACTGTATGCATAAACAGGAGTGTACCTAAGTTTTTCCTGTTTTGCATCTGTACATTTTAGTTAGGCAAAGGCTTAACGAGTCTTAATCACCAAACGGTTACTCTGTTTCACTTCTTCCATAACAACATAAGTACGGGTATCGTTAACCCCTGGGAGACGCAGCAGGGTTTCGCCGAGTAATTTACGGTATGCAGACATATCTGGTACACGCGTTTTCAGTAAGTAGTCAAAATCACCAGAAACTAAATGACATTCTTGGATTTCTTCCAGCTTCTGGACAGCAGTATTAAATTGTTCAAATACATCTGCCGCACCACGATTCAGAGTAATTTCAACGAATACCAGCAATGATGCATCCAAGTAATGAGGATTCAACAAAGCGGTGTAGCCAGAGATAAAGCCCTGACGCTCCAAGCGACGTACACGTTCCAGACAAGGCGTTGGTGATAAACCAACCCGCTTGGATAACTCCACGTTAGAAATACGGCCGTCTTTTTGCAACTCGTTAAGGATATTACGATCTATACGATCAAGATCTTTTCCTGGACGCTTCTTATTATCAATCATCTTATTGCTCTCTCTTTATATTCCTACACCCATAACATTTTCCCTATCTCTTTCAAGCGGTTGAGCTGGAAAAGATGTCTTCAAAGGCTAAAGCTCAATCTATAACCAAGGTTTGAGGCCTACTAAAATCTCCCAGAATACGGTTTCCTAGAATTCGGTTGACTAAAATACGACTACCCAGAAAACCATTTTCCAGAACATATTCTCCCAAGACACTATGATCTTTCAGAAAGCAGCCTAACGGCAATTTTTATATTCTATGAGAAAATCACCCACACCTATTTGTCTATTCTATAGAAACAATTGATTAGCGAGGTAGATAATTATCTCTTACACAGATGTTTTCGCAAATGCACAGCCGATTGTCAAAGTAAATGAACAAAAATCAGAACAACCTGCCAAACAAATTTTCAGTAAATCGTTTCAATAGCTTGTTTAATATCTTAAATGTATAAATGATGTTCGATTCAGAAGGTTAAACAATCTCTTCTTACATTTCGATTACATCATAGTTACTATCTATCGGTAAAATCGTTAATAACATGAATATTTTATCTGATAATCGCTTTTTTTAACTTATTATTTCTCCTACAATCCCTAAATTCGCAATACGAGATAATGGAAATGAGGTATTCATGAGCACAGCCAAACACAGTAAACTCATCATTCTTGGTTCAGGTCCTGCTGGTTATACCGCTGCTGTTTACGCGGCCCGCGCTAATTTAAACCCTGTTCTCATTACAGGGGTGGAAAAAGGCGGCCAATTGACCACCACGACTGAGGTTGAAAACTGGCCTGGTGATCCTGAAGGGCTGACTGGCCCAGGCTTGATGGAGCGTATGTTCCAACACGCTGAAAAATTTCAAACAGAAATTATTTCTGACCATATCCAGAAAGTTGATTTTTCAAAAAGACCATTCTATTTATATGGGGATACCCAAGAATATACCTGTGACGCTTTAATCATCGCAACAGGTGCTTCAGCCCGTTATCTCGGATTGCCTTCCGAAGAAGATTTCAAAGGTCGTGGTGTGTCTGCTTGCGCAACATGCGATGGTTTTTTCTATCGCAAACAAAAAGTTGCCGTAGTCGGTGGAGGTAATACTGCCGTTGAAGAAGCTCTGTATTTAGCAAATATCGCCTCTGAAGTTCATTTGATTCACCGCCGTGATACTTTCCGTTCGGAGAAGATCCTGATTGACCGTATGATGGAGAAGGTCAAGAACGGCAATATCATCCTGCATACCGATCGAACTCTGGATGAAGTGTTAGGTGATGATATGGGGGTTACGAGTATCCGTATTCGTGATACGAAAAGTGACAATACTGAAGAACTGGATGTCACTGGCGTTTTCATCGCCATCGGCCACAGCCCGAATACTGGCATTTTTAATGGCCAGCTTGAACTGGAAAACGGATATATTAAAGTCCAATCTGGATTACATGGTAATGCCACCCAGACCTCCATTCCGGGGATTTTTGCTGCCGGAGATGTTATGGATCATGTGTATCGTCAAGCCATCACTTCAGCAGGTACAGGCTGTATGGCTGCACTGGATGCTGAACGTTTCCTTGACGGATTGGCAACCAAATAATCCATCTTTCCTTAAAAGCGCTATCGAAATAGCGCTTTTTAACAGGTAACATAAAGCGTGTTTTGATATTCCGTATCATCACCTGCTAATCAGAAATTTTTCTTATGGATAAAACAAGACAATCTGAACTTGTTCGATGGCTGAGACAACAAAGTGCTCCTGCCCGTCGGTGGCTCCGTCTATCGATGCTACTCGGCCTAATCAGTGGATTACTGATCATCTCTCAAGCCTGGCTCTTAGCTTCAATCCTCCAAGCCCTGATCATGGACAATGTTCCCCGTGAAAATCTTATCAATCAGTTTCTGATGCTGGCCGCCACCTTTACATTGCGGGCAATAATTAATGCTATTCGGGAACGTGTCGGGTTTATCTGTGGCAAGGTGGTGCGCCAGCAAATCCGCAGTATGGTATTGGATAAACTGGAACAACTAGGGCCGGTATGGGTTAAGGGAAAACCTGCAGGAAGCTGGGCGACTATTATCCTAGAGCAAATCGAAGACATGCAGGATTTTTATTCTCGCTATCTGCCCCAAATGACTCTTGCTACCATAATCCCTATCTTAATCCTGATTACCGTGTTTCCAATTAATTGGGCCGCAGGATTGATTTTGCTTGTCACTGCGCCATTGATTCCTCTGTTTATGGCTCTGGTGGGATTAGGGGCCGCAGATGCCAACCAACGCAATTTTGTTGCTCTCAGCAGGTTAAGCGGTAATTTCCTCGATCGCTTACGGGGGCTGGAAACGTTGCGCCTATTCCATCGAGGAAAATCTGAAGTTGAACAAATATCTGAATCAACAGATAATTTTCGTCATAGAACGATGGAAGTACTACGTATGGCATTCTTATCTTCAGCCGTATTAGAGTTTTTTGCCGCAGTTTCCATTGCCGTTGTTGCCGTTTATTTCGGTTTTTCCTATCTAGGGGAATTACACTTTGGCAGTTACGGAATGGGTGTTACGTTGTTTGCTGGCTTCCTTGCCTTGATCCTCGCACCTGAGTTTTTTCAGCCACTACGCGATTTAGGAACGTTTTATCATGCAAAAGCTCAGGCAGTAGGGGCGGCTGAATCGCTTTTCACCCTACTCAACAGTGATGGAGAACAGGCAGAAACCAACGGTGAGAAAACACTATCAGATAAAGACCCCGCGACGATTGAGGCCAGCGAACTGGAAATTCTGTCCCACGATGGTCATCGCCTTGCTGGCCCATTAAGTTTCACAATTGATAAGCACCAGCGGATCGCTCTGGTTGGGAAAAGTGGCGCAGGCAAAAGCTCATTGATCAATGTATTGCTAGGATTTCTGCCTTATCACGGCTCCCTGAAAATTAATAGTATTGAACTGCGTGAACTCAACCTCGCCAAATGGCGTGAACGGCTGAGTTGGGTTGGGCAAAATCCACATCTACCAGAACAAACTCTGCTCGATAATATTCGCCTCGGTCAATATGATGCAACACAAGAGCAAATCAATGATGTGATGGAGCGAGCTTATGTTAATGAATTTGTTAATAATCTGCCAGATGGAGTCAATACGGTAGTTGGCGACAATGCTGCTCGTCTGTCTGTCGGGCAAGCTCAGCGTATTGCCGTGGCACGAGCGTTATTACATCCCAGCCAATTACTGCTGTTGGACGAGCCAGCCGCTAGTCTTGATGCACATAGCGAACAACGTGTGATGATGGCCTTAAATCAAGCCTCCCATCAGCAAACCACATTGCTGGTAACTCATTTGCTGGAAGAAACACTGGCATATGATCAAATCTGGGTAATGGAGAATGGGTTACTGATTGAGAAAGGTGATTATCAGAGCTTACGTCAGTCTCAAGGTGCATTTTCCCGTCTGTTGTCTCACCGTAGTGTGGAGCTCTAATCATGCGTGTATTACTCCCATTTCTCGCACTCTACCGCCGCCATTGGTTTCTCATTAGCTTAGGTATGGTATTGGCGATTGTGACCCTGCTAGCCAGTATTGGCTTGTTAACACTTTCCGGTTGGTTCCTTGCCGGTACTGCCTTGGCTGGATTCGCGGGATTATATACGTTTAACTATATGCTGCCTGCTGCGGGCGTCCGTGGCGCTGCCATTTTCCGTACTGCTGGTCGTTATGGTGAGCGGATTGTCAGCCACGATGCGACATTCCGTGTATTGGCGCATTTGCGTGTTTTTACTTTTCAGAAAATTATGCCACTTTCTCCGGGAGGTATTGCCCGTTTTCGTCAAGGTGAACTGTTAAACAGGCTCGTTGCTGATGTCGAAACATTGGATCACCTTTATCTACGAGTCATTTCTCCTGTCCTCGCCGCATTTGTTGTGATTTTAGTACTAACATTTGGCTTGGGATTCCTTGATATCGCCCTCGCCTATACTCTCGGCGGTATTATGTTAGGGCTACTGCTGGTATTACCTTTCGTGTTTTACCATGCCGGAAAACCCTACGGCAGAAACATCACCCTACTGCGCGGTCAATATCGAACATTACTCACCAGCGCCTTGCAGGGGCAGGCTGAATTAACCGTGTTTGGTGCACTTAAGCATTTTCGTCAATCCATGACAGAAACTGAATGCAATTGGTTAAAAAACCAACAACAACAGGCTAATTTAACTGGGCTCTCACAAGCCATCATGATTTTCTCTACAGGGATGACAGTAACTCTGATGATTTGGTTAGCTGCGGCTGGTGTTGGAGAAAATAATCAACCAGGCGCATTAATAGCGCTGTTTACATTCTGTGCTCTCGCTGCCTTTGAGGCCCTTGGGCCAGTTACCGTAGCATTCCAACACATGGGGCAAGTTATTTCATCTGCAACTCGTGTTTCCCAGTTAATGCACCAAAAACCGGAAGTTACTTTCCCTGCCAATGGGCCACAAGCGAATAACGCTCTCAGCCTTGAGATAAAAAATATTGATTTCACCTACCCTGGCCAACCGCTGCCAGTATTGAAAAATATTTCTCTATCTCTGACATCAGGTGAGCATATTGCTTTATTGGGAAAAACAGGATGTGGTAAGTCAACGCTCTTACAATTATTGACCCGCGCATGGGACGTCAATAGCGGTGAGATTCAACTCAATCAGCAACCTATTTCCAACTATGATGAAGCAACGCTGCGCTCAATGATGTCTATCATTCCCCAGCGGATACATATATTCAGCCATACCCTGCGTGAAAACCTTTTATTAGCAAAACCGGATGCCAGCGATGATGAATTAGCAACCGTACTGCAACAAGTAGGTTTAGGAAACTTGCTAGGCACTGATAAAAAGCTAAACTGTTGGATGGGCGAAGGCGGGCGTCAACTTTCTGGTGGAGAACAACGCCGTTTGGGTATTGCCAGAGCGTTGTTGCACAATGCCCCTTTAATGCTTCTGGATGAACCGACTGAAGGACTTGATGCAGATACTGAACAACAGATTCTGTCACTTTTACACCACAGTTGCCAGCACAAGACACTGATTATTGTTACCCATCGGCTAACAGGTTTACAGCATATGGATCGAATCTGTGTTATGGATGAGGGACACATTATTGAGCAAGGCAAACATGATGTGTTACTAGCTCAACTGGGGCGTTATTATCAATTTTATCAGCGACAGAGCTATCCTGAGCAGGAGTGATTCATTTTATGTCGATAGCTCAACTGGATAACTCATATGAATTTCCCCATCCAACCAATGCGTTGACTGAACCCAATGGTTTACTGGCGTTTGGAGGAGATCTTAGTGCAGAACGTTTAAGAGTAGCGTATCATGAGGGAATTTTTCCGTGGTATTCGCCCAATGAGCCTCCTTTATGGTGGTCTCCCGATCCCCGGGCGGTATTAATTCCCGGAGAATTGTATACTGGCCGAACACTACGTCGTTTTATTCGCAAACATATTTACCAAATTACGGTAAACTATGCTTTCGACGAAGTGATATATCATTGCGCCCAACGACAAGAGGGCACTTGGATCGGGTTGGATGTTCAGCGAGGTTATCAAACCCTGCATAAGGAAAGTTTAGCTCATTCAGTGGAAGTTTGGCATGACCGCCAACTTGTGGGTGGCTTATACGGCGTTTGTATAGGTACACTATTTTGTGGTGAATCGATGTTTAGCAGAATGGAGAATGCATCCAAGTGCGCTTTTATAGCATTCTATCACCACTTTTTACGTCATGGTGGTCGACTGTTTGACTGTCAGGTATTAAATCACCACACAGAATCATTGGGCGCCAAAAATATCCCAAGGGAAGAGTTTCTTCAGTATCTTTATCAATTAAGAGAGCAGCCATTACTATCAGGCTGCTGGTCTGCGCAGATGCTGGATGTATAATCATCACTTAGGAATTAATGCTGTTCACGGTGGGAATGTCACTATCCATCATACTATCATTCGTAAAATGATGGTTTAAAATACGACATTCCTTTACATAATGATGGTTTTTCGGCATTATCTTGCCGATTAAAAACTATGGTTGTTACATTTAGAGGATTAGATGGCCAAAGAAGACAATAATTTTGAAATGCAGGGTACTGTGTTAGAAACACTGCCAAACACCGTGTTTCGTGTTGAATTAGACAACGGGCACGTTGTCACCGCTCACATCTCAGGAAAAATGCGTAAGAACTATATCCGTATCCTGACTGGAGACAAGGTAACAGTCGAGCTAACTACATATGATCCAGAAAAAGGCCGTATCACCTTCCGTAGCCGCTGATTAAGATACCTTTTAACACCACAGGTGATGGTATTTTCAGCATCAACCTGTGGTGTGGCTTTAGGCTTTACCGCCAGTTTCTACGTTATCACTTACTTAACAATACATTACTTACAATACAGCATCTTCTGATTTCTTTTTACTCGATTTTTGTGCACCCTTAAAATCGTATGTTAATGCCTGTTTAGTTTTATCAAGATTAATCTTGACCGATCCTCCATGCACCAGAGAACCAAACAACAACTCATTCGCTAATGGTTTTTTGAGGGTGTCCTGAATTACGCGAGCCATAGGACGTGCTCCCATCGCTTTATCGTAACCTTTATCACATAACCACTGACGAGCATCTGCACTGATTTCCAGAGAAACACCTTTTTCATCCAGTTGAGCTTGTAACTCGACGATAAATTTATCAACAACTTGCTGAATAACTTCAGAAGATAGTGCATCAAACCAAATGATGCCATCAAGACGATTGCGGAATTCAGGCGTGAAAGTCCGTTTGATTTCTTCCATTCCATCCGTGCTATTATCTTGTTCAGTAAAACCAATGGATTTACGCTGTATCTCACGTACCCCCGCATTGGTTGTCATCACCAAAATAACATTGCGAAAATCCGCCTTGCGGCCATTATTGTCGGTCAATGTTCCATTATCCATAACCTGCAACAATAAGTTAAATACATCGGGGTGGGCTTTTTCAATCTCATCCAGCAGTAGAACAGAATGCGGATGTTTGATAATAGCATCAGTCAATAACCCTCCCTGATCATATCCTACATAACCCGGTGGTGCGCCAATTAAACGACTGACAGTATGGCGTTCCATATATTCCGACATATCAAATCGCAGTAATTTGACATTCAATACCTTAGCAAGTTGAACTGTTACTTCTGTTTTGCCCACTCCCGTAGGCCCTGCAAATAGGAAAGACCCTACTGGTTTATGATCCTGACCCAACCCAGCACGGCTCATTTTAATGGCTTCCGTCAATGCTCCGATGGCTCTATCTTGACCAAAGACCAGCATCTTCAAACGATCATCCAGTGTTCTCAATACATCTTTATCGCTGGCCGACACTGTTTTTTCTGGGATGCGGGCTATGCGAGCAACAACGGATTCAATATCAGCAACGTTAATCGTCTTTTTACGACGACTAGATGGAACTAACCTTGTCCTCGCACCAGCTTCATCGATAACATCAATGGCTTTATCTGGCAAATGGCGATCGGTAATGTATTTCACCGATAACTCAACCGCAGCACGAATGGCTTTTGCTGTATAACGGACATCATGGTGTGCCTCATATTTAGCACGTAGTCCATTGATAATTTGTACCGTCTCCTCAGGCGAAGGCTCAAGAATATCAATTTTCTGAAACCGACGAGCCAAAGCCCGATCTTTTTCAAAGATATTGCTGAACTCATGATAAGTCGTCGAACCAATGACCCGAATACGCCCACTGGACAACAGTGGCTTAATGAGGTTAGCAGCATCAACCTGCCCACCTGAAGCGGCGCCGGCACCAATAATAGTATGGATTTCGTCAATAAAGAGAATGCTTTTTCTGTCTTGCTCTAAGGTTTTTAACAACGACTTGAAGCGCTTCTCAAAATCACCGCGATATTTTGTACCTGCCAGCAGTGAACCAATATCTAAGGAATAGATAGTGTAACCCTGCATAACTTCGGGGACATTCTTTTGCACAATACGCCATGCGAGTCCTTCGGCAATGGCGGTCTTACCAACACCAGACTCCCCAACAAATAGAGGATTATTTTTGCGGCGGCGGCATAGTACCTGAACTGTTCTCTCCAATTCATTCTGACGCCCGACAAGCGGATCAATTTGACCCTTCTGTGCCAATTGATTCAAGTTGGTGGTGAAATTCTCCAACCGATCTTCATTTACGACCTGCTCTTCCTGAACTGGATTAATACTGTGGTGAGAATCGTTATCAGATTCATCTTTACGCGTTCCATGAGAAATGAAATTCACGACATCCAAGCGACTGACATCGTGCTTACGCAGCAAATAAGCGGCTTGAGATTCCTGTTCACTGAAAATGGCGACCAAGACATTCGCCCCAGAGACTTCTGAACGCCCCGAGGACTGAACGTGAAATACCGCGCGCTGTAAAACACGCTGAAAACTTAAGGTGGGTTGTGTATCCCTGTCATCATTTTCAGATAACAAGGGAGTGGTTTGTACAATAAAACTTTCCAATTCCTGGCGTAACATCGCCAGATCAACTTTACAAGCCTCCATTGCTTCTCGCGCTGATGTGTTACTTAACAACGCCAGCAACAGGTGCTCTACAGTCATAAATTCATGTCTGTTATCCCTTGCTTTGGCAAAAGCAATGTTGAGACTAAGCTCCAGTTCTTGATTGAGCATAAGCACCTCCTCCTAAAATCAGTAAGCCAGATCAAACCCTTTCCAGCGTGCAAAGTAACGGATGCTCGTGCTCCTTAGCATACATGTTCACTTGCGCAGCTTTAGTTTCTGCGACCTCTGCCGTATAAATTCCGCAAACTGCTTTCCCTTTGTGATGGACATCCAGCATTAGTTGCGTTGCTCGTTCAACATCATAAGAAAAGAACTTTTGCAATACGTCAACCACAAACTCCATAGGGGTATAATCGTCATTGTTAAGAACAACCTTATACATCGATGGAGGTTGTAGTTTTTGTTTTGTATCATCCTTAATAAATTCTTTAACTTTCAAATCGTTATAAAACTCGGTCATTATTCTTCCGCTGGGTATAAACTTTCCACTGAATTTTAGTATGAACTAATTCATTCCACTGCTATATATTTTATCACTTCATACAGCACTCTGCTTCTCCCCTCTTTGATCACCAAGTAAAGATTTTGCCTAAAAATCAGATACCGTTATCTATATCAAACTTTAGCCATTTGAGACAGCTCGACGTTATTTATATGCTTGACGACGTAATGAATTTCACTACAGTATATTTTATGAACACCGCATCCTGTCTGGGCGTCTGTTCATATTTTGAAATTCTTAGTGACTCCTAAATCCGAAATCGTGATACGAGGGATAGAGAAGTATGGAAACAGGTACTGTTAAATGGTTCAATAATGCAAAGGGCTTTGGATTTATTTGCCCAGCGAGCGGGGGTGATGACATATTTGCTCACTATTCAACCATTCAGATGGATGGTTATAGGACGCTGAAAGCTGGACAGAAAGTGAATTTCAGTGTTCATCAAGGCCCCAAAGGTAATCACGCCAGCCTTATTGTACCTCTGGAAGATGGCTCAAAATCAAAAAAAGAGTGACCCTATAAAAAATTCATAATTCCCACGCCACAAATAAACAATGGGCTTACTTGTGGCGTGCTATCAGCACAGCCCACTTCATTCTACGATTCAACTTTCACTCATCACTATTCTCTGGCAAGCGCCTCTATAGGATCGAGATGGGCAGCGTTTCGTGCTGGCAGGAAACCAAAGATCATGCCAATTGCCGTTGAACAACCAAAGGCGATAATAAATGCACTGGGGTTATAAACGAAGTCCCATCTCGGCAACATCCACTGAGCAATCAAAGACAAGCTGTATGACAGAGTTATCCCCAATCCTCCCCCTATCAAACAGACCAATACGGCTTCGATAAGAAATTGCTGCATAATGTCACTGGTTCTGGCGCCAACTGCCATACGAATACCAATCTCTCGGGTACGTTCTGTGACTGATACTAGCATGATATTCATTACGCCAATCCCCCCAACAATCAAGGATATTACCGCCACCAGCGTTAAGAATATTTGCAGAGTCCGTGTTGTTTTATCCATTGCTTCAATTGTTTTGTTCGCATTGTAGGTATGAAAGTCTTTTTTACCATGACGGAATGTCAACAGCCGATTAAGTTTTTCTTCCACCTCATTGGCTGAATAACCATCTTTCACTCTGACCACAATCGAATCCAAGTAGCTCTGGTTTATCACACGACTATTCATCGTGCTGTAAGGCAACCAAATTTGTAATGAACTACTACTATAAAAACTTTGTCCTCTGGCAATTACCCCAATCACTGTCAAGGGCATATTTGCCAGAAGTAACTCTTTACCTATTACATCATTCTGGTAAGGAAAGAATTTTTTACGTGTATTCTCATCAATGATAACTACTTGGGCCTGACGATGAATCATTTCGGGAGTAAAAGGCATGCCTTGGGCAAACTTCATGGCATATACCTGAAAAAAATCATTTCCTACACCATATATCTGTGCATTAGCATCAATACTACCTTGACGCACGCGTTCACTTTTCATGAGTTCAGGTGAAACGGCCTGAATATAGTGCTGGGATTTTATTGCGGGGAGATCGGCAAGTTTTAGTGCCTGCATATCCAAAGCATCATCACTGCCAAAATCGGTTCCTGGGTAAATCGTGATGGAGTTGGTTTCAATGGCTTTAATGTGTGATAACACCATCGATTTTGCTGCATCACCAATCACTAAAATTGTTACGACAGAAGCAATACCAATAATGATGCCAAGCATCGTCAGCAAGGTACGCAATTTATTGACAGTCATGGCACGCCACGCCATCAACAATGCTTCATTAAAACGTCCCCAGATTTGTTGAACTGAAGAAGTTTTTGCATCCACAGGCAAAAAGTGAGTCGATGTTTGATATTCAGAAGAGCGTGAGTCACTCATGATACACCCATCTTTAATTTCAATGACTCTTTGGGCCTGCGCCGCAATGTTCGGATCATGAGTAACAATAACGACCGTATGCCCTTGTCGGCAAAGCTGTTTCAAGATATCCATCATTTCCTGACCGGAAACACTGTCCAGTGCTCCCGTCGGTTCATCAGCAAGAATGACTTGACCACCATTCATAAGTGCTCTGGCAATACTGACCCGCTGTTGCTGCCCCCCTGAAAGCTGACTTGGCCGATAATTAATGCGATTTTCCAATCCAAGGCTCTTGAGCAACTCAATGGCTCGATCACGACGTTGTATTTTGGAAGTACCAGAATAAATTGCCGGAATTTCAACATTCTGTTCGGCTGTCAGATGAGTCAGTAAATGATAGCGCTGAAAAATAAACCCAAAGTTTTCCCTACGTAACTCCGCCAACTGATCGCTACTCAAATCAGCGATATTTCTCCCGGCAACCCAATATTCTCCACTGCTGGGTTTATCCAGACAACCGAGTATATTCATCAGAGTAGACTTACCTGAACCAGAAACGCCAACAATCGCCACCATTTCGCCAGCCTGAATAGATAATGAGATATTATCCAAGGCATTAACTTGCTCTTCTCCGGCAAAGTAGCTACGACTGACCCCTTTCAGTTCTAGTAACGTCCTCATCATGATTCCTTTGCGCTACTATCGCTGCGACTGGTGATCACAAGTTCGTTTTCTTTCAATCCCGAGATAACCTGCACGTTAACGTTATTAAAAGCACCTATCGCAATTTTGCGTTTTTCTTCTTTGCCATTATGCAGGACACTAACTTCGTATTGAGTGGAAGATATCTGTTTTTCCAAGGCTGAAATTGGAATCATCAATACATTGTGCAACGACTGAAGTTCTATTTTAATTTGAGCAGTCATTTGCAAACGTAAAATATGTTCAGGGTTAGGTACTTCAAAGCGGGCGTAATAGAAGATGGCATTATTCAAAACTTGTGGGGTTGGCAGAATATCTTTTAAAACACCATAAAACTGTTTTTCAGGAGCCCCTAAAATGGTAAAAGATACGTTTTGCCCAGGTTTCAGATTGATGATATCCGCTTCTGATATTTCTGCATTAACAATCATGGTATCGAGATTTGCGAGTGTCAGGATAGTTGGTGCCTGTTGTGCCGCAATTACGGTTTGTCCCTGAAATGTTTTGATGTCTGTCACAATACCCCCTATTGGGGCGGTAATACTGGTATATTGAAAATTCGTTCTGGCGGTATCAAGTTTGGCCTTACTTTGCTTAATTTGAGCCATTAGATCATCAATTCTGGCGGCCTTAGATTGCATATCTGTTATGCTTGCATCCAATTCTTGATGAGACGTTGCATTTAATTTAAACAAACGCTTCAGGCGGCTCACTTTAAGTTGAGCAAGTTTCAGCTCTGATTGTGCCCCACGGAGATTAGCCTCCAGTGATTTGACGGTTTCCTGCATTTCTGACACTGCATTTTTCGCTGTCTGCGGATCAATCATCGCCAGTAATTGACCTTTTTTAACCTTATCCCCCAATTTCACATAGAGCTCTTTCAACTGACCACTAACCTGAGCACCTACATCAACTTTACTGACCGCATCCAGCTTACCTATCGCCAGAACACTTTTTTCGAAGTTACCCTTCATAACTGTATTAGTCTGATATGTGACAGGCTTCGGCAGGTAAAAGAAATAGCTCAATACACCTACAATGGCTATGACGATAAGCCCTACAGTAATCCAACGATACTTGGTATAAAAAAGATTCATCAACAAATACCCACCATTAGAAAATACCATCTAATCATTTCAGTTTACTGTAGACGACATCAACGAATCCTATCAACGAGATATTTCTGATAAGAAAAATGTCTAATTTATCCTCTTCTTGTCTAAACACACTCACTCTATTAGAGAATTAAAAATGCGTTGAGTTTCAGTATGTTTCCCTTTATCCTATTTGTTGTCTTAGTGTAAATATTTTGTTTCTATGTATTTATTAGCCTTTACGACTGGTTTAAGTTATTAGAACTAAATAACTTTCCAAAATAGCGCTACACCTCATGCACTCATAATTACATGTATAACAATGAGTTGAAAGAGTCTATGTGTAGCATAATTATGAATTGTTATTTAGACAAAAGATGTTTCTTATTGGATCAGGATGTGGATCATGTATTCAGGATTGTTAATTATTCTCCTGCCTTTAATTCTAGGCTACCTTATTCATTTGAATAATAAATCGATGCTGGTCTTAGTTCACCAGCTACTCAATGTCATGGTTTATATCATTCTCATTCTGATGGGCATTAGCCTTGCCATGCTAGAAAACTTGAGCGGTAATTTACTTTCTATTCTTCTGTATGCGACGACGTTTTTCCTATGCACCTTTATCATTAATATGCTAGCGCTTTTCCTCGTGGATAAACGAGATCCGTGGATTATTAATGCACATAAACAGGAAAAGCCGCCTTCTCGATTACACATGGCGTTAGATTCCATCAAATTATGTGGCGCATTAGTATTGGGATTTCTTATTGGGTTAACAGGCTGGTCATGGTTCCACTTTTCCGACCATGCCAGTAAAATTACCCTGATTCTTTTACTATTTCTGGTTGGGGTTCAACTGCGCAATAACGGTATGAGCTTAAAACAAACGCTGTTGAATCGACGCGGCACGATTATCGCTGTAGTGGTTGCCATTAGTTCCCTGCTAGGCGGTGTACTGGCTGCATTTTTGCTGGGATTACCGACCAAAACGGGTCTTGCCATTGCATCTGGGTATGGTTGGTACTCCCTTTCCGGCATTTTAATTTCCGACGCTTATGGGCCAGTTCTTGGTAGTACAGCGTTTTTCAATGACTTAGCTCGCGAACTGGCATCCATTATGCTCATCCCTATGCTAATTAATCGCTATCGCTCAACTGCATTAGGTTTAACAGGAGCGGCTTCAATCGACTTTACCTTACCGATCTTACAACGCTGTGGTGGTGTAGGTATCGTACCTGCTGCCATCGTTCATGGTTTTATATTGAGCCTAATGACCCCTTTATTCATCGCATTTTTTACCCCATAAGGAGCAATCTTAGTTTGGCTTACAAGCTGACTAAAAAAACTTTTTCGGTATAAATATAAATCTATTTTTCCGAGAGAAGAACAAAAAACGATCTAAAAAAATACCAGCTAGATGATTAGATAATTCAATTATTTGATGAAAATAACAATTTTATGCAGATATTATTGCATAGTTATGTTCATGAGATTAATATCCCATCAAACCATTAACTATTCATATTTTTCGCATGAGCATTCAATTAAAAAACATAAATTGTTTCTATGGTACACATCAGGCTCTGTTCGATATCAATTTTGAATGTACATCGGGAGAAACTGTGGTATTGCTAGGCCCCAGTGGTGCTGGCAAAAGTTCTTTGCTACGTGTATTGAATCTGCTGGAGATGCCTCGCTCTGGGCAACTCAATGTGGCAACTCATCAATTTGATTTCAAACAACAACCTAATCACAAAGAGATCCTGGCATTGCGGCAAAAAGTTGGCATGGTTTTTCAACAATACAATCTATGGCCACATTTAACCGTCATGGATAATTTGATTGAAGCACCTTGTCGAGTATTAAAGCAGTCTAAACAGCAAGCACGGGAAAAAGCGGCAAAACTGCTCTCCCGTCTCCGTTTGGATGAATTTTCCGACCGTTTTCCACTGCATCTTTCTGGTGGACAGCAACAGCGTGTCGCCATTGCTCGGGCGTTGATGATGGAACCCAAAATTCTGTTGTTTGATGAACCCACGGCTGCACTTGATCCCGAAATCACCTCTCAAGTTGTTGATATTATCAAAGAGCTGGCAGAAACCGGTATCACCCAAGTTATTGTGACTCATGAAGTGGAACTGGCTCGTAAAACAGCGAGTCAGGTTGTATATATGGAACAAGGAAACATTATCGAAAATGGTGATGCAACTCATTTTATGCGGCCTCAAACAGAAGCCTTTGCTCATTATTTATCACACTGATATACCACACTGAATCTGTTATACCCGATGGGTTTCAAGTTGCTGCACAACCAACAAGGTCGCAACTTAAAAGATGAAAGTTATATATCGATAATCGAGCAGAAAACAAACATCAACGACAGTTATCAACCACAACGTTCATGAACGACAGGATATGGCTATGAGAAAATTATTGTTTGCAGTCTTGTTGAGTGCAATGACCTTATCAGCAACCGCAGCAGAGAAAGCAACCCTCCGTTTTGCAACAGAAGCAACTTATCCTCCATTTGAATTTATTGATGAAAACAATAAAATTCAGGGATTCGATGTCGATTTGGCAAATGCCATATGTGCAAAACTCAACACAGAGTGCACATTCACCAATCAGGCTTTCGATAGCCTCATTCCCAGCCTGAAATTTCGCCGCTTTGATGTGCTTATGGCAGGTATCGATATTACGCCAGATCGCCAGAAGCAAGTTGATTTCACCCATATTTATTATGATAACTCGGCCATTTTCATTGCTATCAAAGGGAAATCCACCCACATTGCCGACCTGAAAGGTAAACAAGTAGGGATCCAAAACGGCACCACACACCAGAAGTACTTGATGGAACAGCATAAAGATATCAAGACCGTGCCTTATGATAGCTACCAGAATGCAATCCTTGATCTGAAAAATGGCCGTATTGATGCCATATTTGGTGATACCGCGGTCGTCAATGAATGGCTGAAAAAGAATAAAGAATTAGGCACTGTTGGTGATAAAGTGACAGACAAAAATTACTTTGGTACAGGTTTAGGGATTGCAGTTCGTAAAGGCAATGCAGAATTGCTAAACAAACTGAACAAAGCACTGGCTGAAATTAAACAAGATGGTTCTTATGACATCATCTATAAAAAATGGTTTGAACAATAAACTGAACCCTAATGAGTGAACTTCAATCGTTAATCAGCGCCGCCGGTATTACCGTAGGCCTTGCCATTTCCTCGCTTATGATTGGCTTAGTTCTAGCCATGCTTTTTGCTGCATGGGAATCCGTTCGCTGGAAGCCTATCGCATTCTTAGGCTTTTGTTGGGTTACATTGATCCGGGGATTACCTGAAATTTTAGTGGTTCTCTTCATCTATTTCGGAAGTTCACAGCTTCTAATAACACTGTCAGAGGGTTTTGAAGTCAATCTTATTGTCTGGCAGTTTAAAGTGCAGATGGAAATTGACAATTTTGATGTCAGCCCTTTCCTTTGTGGTGTTATCGCCCTTTCGCTGCTTTATTCCGCTTATGCTTCACAAACACTGCGGGGAGCATTGAAAGCAGTCCCTGTGGGGCAGTGGGAAGCAGGTCAAGTATTGGGGTTGAGTCAAAGTCGAATATTTTTTCGCCTGATTATGCCGCAAATGTGGCGTCATGCCCTGCCTGGGCTAGGTAACCAGTGGTTGGTTCTACTAAAAGATACTGCTTTGGTTTCACTGATCAGTGTTAATGATTTGATGTTACAAACAAAAAGTATCGCGACCCGCACACAGGAGCCATTCACATGGTATGCAATTGTCGCTGCTATCTATCTGGTAATTACACTAGTAAGCCAATTTATCCTCAGACGGCTTGAAATACGCACCACCCATTTTGAACGGAGTGCTTCATAATGTTTGCGTATATCAAGGAAATTTTACCGGGCCTGCAAACCAGTCTCAGTTTGACTTTCACGGCACTACTGGCTGCATTTTTGCTGTCTGTTATCTTAACTATGATTCTGGCAATGAAATTGCCAGTGCTTTCCCAATTAGTAAAAGGCTATCTCACGTTATTTACCGGAACCCCTCTCCTCGTCCAGTTTTTTTTGATTTACTACGGGCCGGGGCAGTTTCCATTGATAAAAGAGTATCCGTGGTTATGGCAACTTATGTCAGAACCGTGGCTATGTGCAATGATCACTCTGGCATTGAATAGTGCAGCCTATTCAACCCAGCTGTTTTATGGGGCTGTTAAAGCGATTCCAGCGGGGCAATGGCAATCTTGTCAGGCTCTTGGGATGTCCAAAGCACATTCTATGCGCATTCTGCTACCTTATGCTTTTAAGCGAGCGCTCTCTTCCTATTCCAATGAAGTCGTGCTGATTTTCAAGAGTACTTCACTTGCCAGTACGATCACCTTATTGGATATCATGGGGTACAGTCAGCTTCAATTCGGACGTAGTTATGATGTAACCGTATTCGTTGCCGCAGGTATCATTTACCTTTGCATAAACGGTCTTTTGACACTCTTGATGCGCATGCTAGAACAACGGGCCTTATCATTTGAGCATCGCAATTAATCACATTTTATATTCAATTGCTTGACATGTATTTTGCTTACTCCCGAGATAACCATGAGTTATCACAGGAGTAAGCACATAAAATCAAATAGTTAATTTACATCAAGAACTAACAATACTAATGTTTCATAATGTTCAGTATGCGGGAACATATCGAATAACTGTACTTTTTCTATTCGATATTGTTTGAACATAGCTATATCTTTCGCCATCGTCTGAGCATTACAACTTGAATAGAGAACAAACTTAGGAGCCATCCGACTAAGATATTCACAGAGCTCTTTGCCAATACCTCTGCGAGGAGGATTTACCAGTACTAACTCAGGTATTTGTGCTTTATCAAGGGCAAAATGGGTAGAATCCAGAGCCTGAAATTCCACATGTTCCAATCCAAGACTTTTAGCTGAATTTTTAGCGCAATTAATAGCTTCAGCACTGATCTCAATCCCCATCAACTTGGTCTCTTTATCTGCACAGTGCAGACCAAAGCCACCAGCACCACAAAACAGATCCCACATATTGCTGATATTCAATTCCCTGACCCAACGCCCCGCTGTAGCGTACAGCTCTGAGGCAATATCTGGATTTGTCTGGAAAAAACTGCGCGGACGAATATACAACGGGATACCGTTAAAGGTTTCCTTCAACATCTGGTGTTCAGTGAAAATGATCTCCTTTTCACCTTCCAGAATCGCCATATGAGTCGGTTGGATATTCGCAGAAATCACTGTTAATTGCGGCAATTGCTCCTGCAACCAAGGCAAAGCTCGCTCTAACTGAGCCAATTTTGCTTCTGAACGCAGAACAAAGCGCAACATCATTTCACCATTGGCACGACTTTCTGTCAGAAGAATATATTTCAATTCTCCTTTTTTGCGTTCAACGCTATACGGAACTAGCCCAGCTTTAGCGATAAATATTTTTATTACTTCAAATACTGGCTGGAAATATTGCGGATACAAAGGGCAATCACAAAGATCTACCGTTCTGCCATCACGATGCAACATGCCAAGTAATGGGCGTTCAACGCTACCACTTACTACCATTTTGGCTTTATTACGAAATTCACTCGTCTTGCTGGTAACTGGCGACAGCCAGTGTATTACTGATGTTTCCTGTAAAAGTTGCTTTAAATGTTGTTGTTTATCTGATAATTGCTGTGAATAGGACTTATCGAGCCACTGGCAGGAGTGACAATGCCCGGCGGTATACTGCACACATTGCATTGTAAAAAACCGTATCAAAAAATATTAGTGCAAAGTAAAAGTTGATGTTTCCGTCGAGGTCAATGATTCTTCATCTTCTACTTCCATCTCACTTTCCATATCATTATTAACATAGAGAAGATTATTGCTGTGAATTTCAAAAATCACATTAGCAATTTGTTCTTCACCCTGCTGCATAAAATTGGAAAACTGCGTGAAAGTCATGCCTACAGCGATAGGAAATGCCTGACAAACAATCAACTTAGGTAAATTTTCGTCCTGAACATCAAGAAATGCCTTAACAGTAAGGGAGCTGGCATTAATTTGGCTCAAATTGGCAACCAATGGAATGATCGCAGTTGGTCTGACTTCTGCCAGAGCAGAAAACAATACGACATTACCCAACAGATCGATCTTGGCATCAAACAGGCCATCGATATTCTGCATATGAGGCAAATGCAAGACTGAGCTTGAATCATCCTCAAAATAAGAGATTTTGAGCCGTTCAAGCCACGTGCGCAATATTGACAAATTGGGAATAACCATAGAATCCATCGAATTAACCTCATATGACCAAGATGTTACACATGCTACACTGGGAAATTTCCTACTGAGTAGCAGCATGACCAATAATTAACCTATTTTATTTTTTTCAGTATCAGAGACAACCTGATGACTTTTATCCGCTTTCTTATGATCAATTCCCAAAAAGGAAAGATGATAGACCGCATGCCAGATAATATGGATAGCTGCTGGTATCAAACAACCGATACCCAATAAGATCATAGCAATGTGCGCTTCTGTCGTCATTAATAAAGGTGATAGAATTATGCTATCAGTTATCGACAAATACGCCAGAACTAATAGCCCCATTCCTAACACTTCCAATAAAATGATCAACTTGGGCATATCAGCCAATGAGCGCATCTCTTTTGATGAGTTTGTTTTCATTCTTGATCTGCCTTTCCCGTCTGAAAAATAGACTTCGTCACTTATAGTAAGACTATCATACCTGAATCCCACCTATTGGCAGGACTAATTACAATAAAAGGCAATTCCTTCTTTTTTTTGCCAACACTTACAGGCATAGTAACCCCAGATGGCAATCTATGAAGTTCATGATCATTACCACTAAGGAGTTTGTATGTACACTGTCATTTTTGGCCGCCCTGGTTGCCCATACTGTGTTCGCGCCAAAGAACTAGCTGAAAAATTAAAAACAGAGCGCGACGACTTTGATTATCGCTACGTGGATATCTGGGCTGAAAACATCACTAAAGACGACTTATCAAAAACTGTGGGTAAACCCGTTGAGACAGTTCCTCAGATCTTCATTGATGAAAAACATATCGGTGGCTGCACTGATTTTGAAGCTTACTCTAAAGAAAATCTGGAACTATACAAATAGTCAAACAATAAATAGCCAGAAAAAACTTGTCAAAAAAGCCACTATCCAGCCAGAAACATTCATTCTACTGGATAGAGGTAATCTTAGCCGTACTGACCAACCTCAAATTTCACTCCACAAAAAAAATTTTGCGATTTTTTTCTCAATGATGAGAACTTTCACACCATAGTGCAGTCTTAATTACTGCCACTGCTTTTCTTTGATGTCCCCATTTTGAGGAGCCCGATAGTCATCCACTTTGGTTAAAGACTATCGGGTTTTTTGTTGTTCACAATGTCATCTACGATCTAGAGACTATCTTTTACGATCTAGAGGCTATCTTTCGTTACTATCATCGAGATATTATCTACTCATGCAACATCAACAATCGTTAAATAAAATCATGAATTAAATCAATCTCTTTCTACGACTCTGCATTATAGAATTACTCATTTTAACAATGAGTTGATAAAATAGATTTATCATATTTTACGTAAATGACGCGCTTGTGAGGCTTACTTTGCTAGAACAACTTAACCACAATTTGTTTACTTTTATCAATGCAACTCCAGATTCATCACCAGCAGTGATCTTAATCGCAGTCTTTATCGCGAAATATTTCGTATTTATTTATCCCATCACATTAGCCTTTTGCTGGCTTTGGGGAAAAGAAGGCACCGTCACACATCAACGCATTGTCGTCAGTAAATCCTGTATTGCTTTCACTTTTGGAATGGCTACATCATATATCATTGGAACACTTGTTCCGCATGCCCGACCATTTGTTGAAGGGTTTGGCTATAATTTCCTTGATCACGCGCCTACAGAGTCTTTCCCCAGTAACCACGGTACAGCAGTATTTACTTTCGCATTGGCATTTATCTTCTGGCACCGAATTTGGTCAGGTTTATGTCTGATGGCCATCGCTTGCGCCATTGCTTGGTCTCGTGTCTATGTAGGTGTTCACTGGCCGCTTGATATGGTTGGTGCGTTTTTAGTAAGCCTGTTGGGATGTGCTTTTTCCCAAATATTTTGGAACCTGTATGGTAAGTGCTTACAAAACAAACTTACTCGTCTTTACCAATTCTGCTGTGCATTTTTGATCCGGAGAGGATGGGTAAGAAATTAATCAAATCCAAATAGTTAACTTCATTTTTCAAGCTAGTGCTTAGAAAATGAAGATATAGTTATATTGCTGGAAATTCACGCTGACAATGAATTTCCAGTGAATATTCCCATTTTGGTTCCTAAGTCTTAAATTCAATTGAATTTACCTTAAGTCATATAACCTTAATAAATTGAAGGTGTTATTTTGTGCGAATTATTTTTTTAACATTTATTTTACTCTATGTAGATAGCTTAAATAGCAGAAAAAAATCCTTCGTTGTATTTAACAATACATTACTATGAAATGATTACTCTTTCTTCACAAATACTAAGTTAATGAATATGCCTTATAAACAATAATTGTTTGAGATTAAATTATTCATTAATGAATGATCAATAAAAAACATAATTTCATTCAAGTAAAACATGCCATGAAAGACAAAAATTATCAGTTAATTATCTTTTACAATCAATTATTTAATTGAAAATCATTCACATATCAGGTTATATAAAAATAAAAAATTGACATTTATCATTATATCTAAAGTCTTATCAGTTCCAAACAAGTCGAAATGTTAACATGTAAATAATTATGAGTATAAATATAAATAGGCACGAGAATTTAAAATAAAAATAATGATATATCCTTAAGCTATCTTCTCATTCTATTTTATTTAATATTTAATCAACATTTTTATAAAGATTTATAACAAATTACTATTTCTATATAAATCTTGCAATTGCGAGAGTGATCACGGTACATTTCACTGAAAATAACTATATTCCCCCTATCAAAAGTCTGGAGTTAAGTTTTTTGATTTAGATATCAAAATACAGTACAGAAGAGTTGCAACTCCTTTGTTTTAAATGAACATATTTTGACCAAATTATTAATGTAGTAATAAAAATGTTTAGATAACCATCAAAGCAATATCTGACAACTTATTATTCATATAAAAATCCAACTCGCGCATTTATTAATGGGCGAGTTTAGCAGTTTTTAAATTTTACTTTACCGCGTTATTTCGGAGATATTTATGGACACATCTCAATCAGGTTCAATCGCATCCTCTGCTTCCGACAAGAGCGATCACACTACCTGGCGTAAATCAGACACTGTATGGATGTTGGGATTATATGGCACAGCCATTGGTGCTGGTGTTCTGTTTCTTCCCATCAATGCCGGTATTGGTGGTTTAATTCCACTCATTATCATGGCAATACTCGCTCTTCCCATGACATTTTTTGCTCACCGCGGAATGTGTCGCTTTGTTTTATCTGGCAAAAACAGCGGTGAAGATATCACCGGCGTGGTAGAAGAACATTTTGGTAAAGTTGCAGGTTTTCTGATCACCATCCTCTACTTCTTTGCAATTTACCCTATCCTACTGGTTTACAGCGTTGCACTGACCAACACGGTAGAGAGCTTTATCGTGCACCAGCTACAAATACATGCGCCACCACGTGCACTGCTGGCACTAGTATTGCTTCTCGGCGTGATGAGCATTATCCGCTTCGGTGAGAAAACTATCGTTAAGGCCATGAGCGTACTGGTATTCCCGTTTGTCACCGTTTTGATGCTGTTGGCTGTATATTTGATTCCTCACTGGAACACCGCTATTTTTGATACCCTGTCATTGGACAGCGCCATGTCTTCTACAAGTAATCATGGCCTGCTGTTCACTCTGTGGCTGGCAATTCCTGTCATGGTTTTCTCTTTCAACCACTCCCCAATCATCTCTGCATTTGCAGTGGCAAAACGTGAAGAGTACGGTGAACATGCAGAGAAAAAATGTTCACGCATCCTGGCCTATGCTCACATCATGATGGTGCTGACAGTAATGTTCTTTGTCTTCAGTTGCGTACTGAGCTTATCACCTGAAAATCTGGCAGAAGCAAAAGCGCAGAACATTACCATTCTATCCTATCTGGCTAACCACTTCCGTGTGCCAATGATTGAGTACATTGCTCCACTCATCGCTTTCATTGCAATTACCAAATCTTTCCTTGGTCACTATCTGGGTGCACGTGAAGGTTTCAACGGTATTGTGAACAAGGCACTGAGCACTCAAGGCAAAACTATTCAGCATAAAACGCTGAATCGTATCACTAGCCTCTTTATGTTAGTGAGCGCTTGGATCGTAGCTACACTTAATCCAAGTATTCTGGATATCATCCAGTCACTGGGTGGGCCAATCATTGCCATGATCCTGTTCATCATGCCAATGTACGCCATTCATAAAGTTCCAGTTATGCGCAAATATGCAGGAAAACCAAGTAATATCTTTGTTATTGTAACAGGCTCAATTGCCATTTCTGCGGCAATTTACTCAGTCATGTAACCAACGTTAAGTTAAGAAGTTGCTGCCTGTGGCAAAAAAGTGCCAGTCACCAAAAAGTTGACTGGCACTTTTCCATTTATATGTCGTTATATGGGCATCTTCCGCCTTCTAAACTCCCACTAACCAAAAATCGAGCTAAACCAACCATTCACAGTTTTTACAACGAGATCCCACATACGTCCAAAGAAACCACTCTCCTCTACAGCTTCTTTAACTACCAACGGGCGCTGGTCAATAACTTTATCATTCAGCATAAAATTCACGGTGCCCACCACTTGGTTTTTCACCAGTGGCGCTTCAAGAGAAGTTTGATCCAATGTAAAACTGGCTTTTAAATTACCCGCCTGCCCACGAAGAACTATCACCGAGGCGTCTTTTTCAACCCCCAAAGCCACTTCTGAACGAGTTCCGTACCATACTTTTTCTGTCACCAGCGTATCACTGGCCTTCAGTGGCATAGCTGATTCATAAAAACGAAATCCCCATGACAAAAGCTTTTCGCTATCAGAAAAACGCACCCGATCACTAGGGGCACCCAATACCACCGAAATCAGGCGCATTGGCCCTTCCGTTGCCGATGAAACAAGGTTATAGCCGGCACCACTCGTGTGTCCGGTTTTTACACCATCCACATTCATGTTTTTATTCCACAATAAACGATTACGGTTAGGCTGGCGGATATTGTTAAAAGTGAATTCTTTCTCTTTATTCAGAGCATATTCCTCCGGCACATCACGGATCATGGCCTGACTCAAAAGTGCCATGTCATGGGCTGTACTATATTGCCCCGCCGCATCCAAACCATGCACTGTCTTGAAATGGGTGTTCGTTAACTCCAGTGTTTGAGAGTATTTATTCATCAAATCAACGAAAGTGTCCTGACTGCCTGCCACATAATCCGCAAGAGCAATACTGGCGTCATTGCCGGATTGGATGACAATACCGCGGTTCAGATCAATAACCTTAACTCTGTCACCTGGTTTCAAAAACATCAGGGATGATCCTTTAAGCACCGGATTACCCGTTGCCCAAGCATCTTCGCCGATGGTTACCATATCTTCTATGGAAATTTTCCCTGACTTGATCGCCTGTCCAACCACATAGCTGGTCATTATCTTTGTTAAGCTCGCTGGGTCTAGCCGCTCATCAGCATTATTTGAGGCCAGAATTTTCCCGCTAGCATAATCCATTAATACATAGGCTTTCGCATCAATTTCTGGTGCTGCGGGTTCATCCATTGCATATACATTGGCACTTGCCAGCCAAAAAACACTCAAACCAACAGCAAAAAATTTTATTACCGGTGTCTGTCGTCTTTTTTTCATCATCGCTCACCCTTTTTCTTTACTACCCAACTTTGTATCGACAAAGTAAACATAAAAACCCTATTAATATAGGATGCTATAAGAGAAGACTCCAACCCCAATAACGTAAAGTTTTTCCTGTTATTCATCTGATTTTATTGTCATATTATCGATAACTTAGTGTGACCTGATATAAGGAGAAAATAATGCTGACGGTCTGGGGTCGTAAAAACTCATCAAACGTAAAAAAAGTTCTTTGGTGCCTGGAAGAACTAAACGTGCCATATCAACAAGTTGATATCGGTGGAAAATTCGGCAAACTCAACGAGCCTGAATACCTGCGCATGAATCCCAATGCGGTTATTCCTTGTTTGCAGGAAGATGATTTTATCTTATGGGAATCAAACGCGATTGTGCGCTACATTGCAGCGAAATTTGGCAAAGATAGCCTTTATCCAGCCGATCTTCAAGAAAGAGCCAGCGTTGAAAAGTGGATGGATTGGGTAGGCTGCAATCTATTTCCTCCCATCAAAAAATTCATGATCAGTTTTATCCGAACGCCAGAAAATCAACGTGATCCGAAAATCATCACCCAAACTTTAGCAGAAATTGAAAAGTTGCTAAAAATTGTCGATGAGGCACTCAGTAACCAACAATATCTCTCCGGTAACAAATTAGGTATGGCCGATATCGCCCTAGCTCCACTGGCTTATCTGTGGTTAAACACAGAGATAGAGCGCCCATCTCTGCCAAATCTAGAACGCTGGTATCAATTGCTGACCGAAAGACCTGCTTTTAAAAAGATTGTTATGATCGAAATAAATTGATTATTAGCTCATTGGCATTCTGTCGGGATCTGGGAACTGATACTCAAATCCTAGTTCCCGACAAATACGGCTACCATCGACCACTTTACTTTCAATTTCCTTATTTTCTGACTGTAAAAATACTGGCGGAATCAAATCAAGTTGACGGCTAACCAACGGATAAAATTCTGATCTTTTCGGGTGTATTGGCGCACACAGATTATAGATATGTCCGCCTTCCAGCTGCTGGATAAGGAGTTTAATAGCAGAAATGACATCATCCTGATGAACCAGATTGACTGCATTTTCTCCTCCGCCAATTGCCTTTCGCCCAGCGAGAAAACGCCCCGCATGACGCCCATGTCCTACCAAGCCAGCCAGACGTAATATATCGATCGATGTATTGGGTAGCTGATGCAGCCAATTTTCCAACTCGGCTAATGCCTTTGCTGATTGTGTTTCAGGATATAATGGCTCATCTTCATTGAGATAACCAACAGACGAGCCATAAACTGAAGTTGAGCTGGTGAAAATAATTCGTGGAACCGAATACGAAAGCGCAGTATCAACAATCTGTTGTACCGCTTTAACATATCCTTCCCCACCACCAGCAACACCACTAACGGGCAGAGCCAAAACCAGTACATCAACGAGCATCAGTTGCTCAAGATCATCCGTATTGCAAATAACCTCAGAGCCTAAATACAGGCGGTAACAATCCACACCACACATACATGCGGCCTCAACGCCATCCGGTGTTGTTTTACTGCCAACTACCCGCATACCACTACTTTGTAGTGCTTGCGCCAAGGGCATTCCTAACCAGCCCAATCCGATAATGGAAATTTTTCTCACCATGGCTCTCCCCAAGACCGACATAATTTTGATTATTAGGCTAATATGTGACCATAACTAACATTACCTGTATATTTCCCTAATGACAACCACACACTTTTACTATTAAAAACAATAAATTAATACAATATAAATATCTTTTTAAAAAAAAAGTTTGCTTTCCATACATAAAATCGTATAGGTTAAACAACAAGCAACCAATCCTTAAGTAGTCGCGAATATATAACGTTAAGTAAAGTCGTCATTAAGCACAATATATCCATACCCTTTATAAAAATAGCACTGAACGTCGCATCAAACTCAGATAAATTAGAGAGCTTGCATATTATGAACCGTATTCAATTTAACCATCACCACCACCATCATCCTGACTAGTCTTTCAGGCTGCTGTGTGCTGGAAGACATTTAGCCCGTCTTCCGGTGGAATGAATACGATAAAAACCCTCGGAAGATTTTTCCGAGGGTTTTTTTATTTCTGATTTATACGATTTAAACACTGACTGAATATTGATATAGGGTAAAACACAACATGCTAGATAAAACTCGCTTACGGATAGCCATTCAGAAATCAGGCCGCCTTAGTGATGATTCCAGAACATTGCTGGCCCGCTGCGGTATCAAAATCAATTTGCAGCAACAACGCTTAATTGCATTTGCAGAAAATATGCCCATCGACATCCTGCGTGTCCGCGATGATGATATTCCTGGTCTTGTTATGGATGGTGTTGTCGATTTAGGGATTATCGGTGAAAACGTCCTTGAAGAAGAATTATTGACACGTCGGGCACAAGGAGAAGATCCTCGTTATTCGACATTGCGCCGTCTCGATTTTGGCGAATGCCGCCTTTCCCTCGCAACACCCTTTGATTGCGATTATACGGGGGCGGAATACCTGCAAGATTCCCGTATCGCCACATCGTACCCGCATTTATTGAAACGTTATTTAGATCAAAAAGGCATCCGTTTCAAATCCTGCCTTCTCAATGGTTCAGTCGAAGTTGCTCCCCGTGCAGGGCTGGCTGATGCCATCTGTGATTTAGTCTCAACTGGCGCCACACTGGAAGCTAATGGTTTACGGGAAGTTGAAGTCATTTATCGCTCAAAAGCCTGTCTAATCCAACGTGATGGAGAGATGCCACAAACAAAACAACAGCTAATCGACAAACTGATGATCCGCATCCAAGGTGTTATTCAGGCAAGAGAATCCAAGTACATCATGCTACATGCCCCCAGTGACAAACTGGAAGAGATCATTTCCCTTCTGCCGGGGGCTGAACGACCCACTATTTTGCCACTGGCTGGCGCGCAAAATCGCGTAGCTATGCACATGGTCAGTAGTGAAACGTTGTTCTGGGAAACAATGGAAAAACTCAAAACCCTAGGTGCCAGCTCGATTCTGGTTCTGCCAATTGAAAAAATGATGGAGTAACCTTGATGAACACTAATTTTAAAACCATCATTCGCTGGCAAGAATGTACACCAGAGCAACAAAAAATTTTGCTGACACGCCCTTCTGTCGCCGCATCCGACGATATTTCATACACAGTTAAACAAATTCTGGAAACGGTCAAAGCGCGTGGCGATCAAGCATTGCAGGAATTCAGCCAACGCTTCGACAAAACAACGGTTGAAACTATCCAAGTTTCTGCAAATGAAGTAGATGCAGCGATCGGCCGCCTGACACCAGAGATTAAGCAAGCCATACAGCAAGCCATGAACAATATCCGCAAATTCCACGAGGCACAAAAACCAGCAGATATTGAAGTTGAAACACTACCGGGCGTTCTTTGCCAGCAAGTAACGCGCCCAATAGATTCCGTTGGACTCTATATTCCCGGCGGTTCAGCTCCCCTGCCTTCGACGGTATTAATGCTGGGCATACCCGCCAGTATTGCGGGATGCCGTAAAGCCACATTATGTTCTCCGCCACCCATTGCCGATGAAATCCTCTATGCTGCACAGCTCTGCGGAATCAGCGAAATATTCCAAATTGGTGGAGCACAAGCCATTGCTGCAATGGCATTCGGAACAGAATCTGTTCCCAAAGTGGACAAAATTTTCGGCCCCGGCAACGCATGGGTTACTGAAGCCAAACGACAGGTGAGCCAGCTTATTGACGGTGCCGCGATCGATATGCCCGCAGGCCCATCGGAGGTATTGGTCATCGCTGATCGCGGAGCTAATCCCGTATTTACGGCTGCGGATCTACTTTCTCAGGCGGAACACGGCCCCGATTCCCAAGTTGTACTGGTGACACCCGATGAAACTTTTGCCGAACAAGTCATCCGTGAAATTGAAATCCAGCTCGCGGTATTACCACGCCAACAGATCGCAATCCAAGCCTTGCAATCTAGCCGGATCATTATTACTGAAGATCTCGTTCAATGCGTGGCAATCAGCAACCAATACGGCCCAGAACATTTGATCATTCAAACCCGCCAGCCTGAACAATTAGTGGAACAAATTACCAGCGCCGGCTCTATTTTCCTCGGTGACTGGTCGCCGGAATCCGCAGGAGATTATGCTTCTGGCACTAATCACGTTTTACCGACCTATGGCTATACTTCAACCTATTCCAGCCTCGGTCTGGCAGATTTCCTGAAAAGAATGACCGTTCAGCGGCTCACGCCACAAGGATTAAGAAACCTCGCTCCAACTATCGAAACACTGGCACAGGCAGAACAGCTAATTGCGCACAAAAATGCCGTTACATTACGCATGGCCGCCCTGAATAACGCAGATTTGGAATCACAAAACTAAGGATCAATCATGAGTACGGTTTTTGATATCAATTCACTGGCAAGAGAAAATATTCGTAAATTAATCCCTTATATGTCTGCCCGTCGTCTGGGCGGTAATGGTGATATTTGGTTAAATGCGAATGAATACCCCATCGCACCCGATTTCCAACTTACCGAAAACACGCTCAATCGCTATCCTGAATGTCAGCCAGCAACGGTTATTCAACGTTATGCAAATTATGCTGGCCTTAAACCGGAGCAAGTCCTTGTCAGCCGCGGTGCCGATGAATCTATCGAGCTGTTGACCCGCGTTTTTTGCGAGCCGGGGCGCGATGCTGTCCTGTTTTGTCCGCCAACCTATGGCATGTACAGCGTTAGCGCGGAAACCTTCGGCATAGAGCAAAAAAAACTCCCTGCTGGCACTAACTGGCAGCCAGATATTACAGCCATCGAAAATAATCTGGATCATGTCAAGTTGATCTATATCTGTAGCCCTAATAATCCGACTGGCAACCTGATTGATCCCACAACATTACGCCAGATCCTTGAACTCTCCCGCAACCGTGCCATTGTTGCCATTGATGAAGCCTACATCGAATTTTGTCCGCAACATACTAGCACCCGTTGGCTGCAAGACTATCCTCACTTGGTAATTTTGCGAACCCTCTCGAAAGCTTTTGCACTGGCGGGATTGCGTTGTGGATTTACGTTGGCTTCTGCCGATATCATCGCGCTAATGCTAAAAGTGATTGCCCCTTATCCACTTGCCACGCCTGTTGCAGATATTGCTGCACAAGCGCTGACGGAAACGGGTATTCGCACCATGAGAAATCGCGTAGCAGAAATCGTCAGTAATCGGAGTTATCTTCAACAAGAACTCAATAAACTGACATTGGTTGAAAACGTGTTTCCAAGCGAAACCAACTATATTTTGGTGAAATTCACTGATGCCGAAATCGTATTCAAGACGCTCTGGGAGCAAGGGATCATCTTGCGTGATCAGAGAAAACAATTGGGATTAGAGAATTGCCTACGCATCACCGTTGGTAGCCAAAATGAATGTGAACAGTTGGTCAGTGCCATCAATGCGCTTTCCAGCCAAACTCAACAAATCAAGGAAACTGAGCATCCATGAGCCAGAAACTGCTTTTTATTGACCGCGATGGAACATTGATCACAGAACCACCTAACGATTATCAAGTCGATCGCCTTGATAAACTGGCCTTTGAAGCTGGTGTGATCTCAGCCCTGCTATCCCTGCAAAAAGCAGGTTACAAGCTGGTCATGGTCACTAATCAGGATGGATTGGGTACAGACAGTTTTCCACAAACTGATTTTGAGCCACCACACACGCTGATGATGCAGATCTTCACCTCACAAGGCATCCATTTTGAAGAAGTGCTGATCTGCCCGCACAAACCCGCAGAGAACTGCCACTGCCGTAAACCAAAACTTGGCTTAGTAGAGAAATATCTGACAGAAGATGCGATTGATAAACAAAATAGTTATGTCATCGGTGATCGGGAAACTGACCTGCAATTAGCCCAACACATGGGAATTAAAGGCATTCGCTATCAACCCGAATCACTGGGCTGGTCAACCATTTGTGAAAAACTGCTCGATAAAGATCGCCATGCTCATGTTGAACGAAAGACCAAAGAAACTACCATCGATATTCATATTTGGCTGGATCGCGAAGGTGAAAGTCGTATCAATACAGGCGTAGGATTCTTTGATCATATGTTGGATCAAATCGCGACTCACGGCGGCTTCCGCATGAATATACAAGTCAAAGGCGATCTCTATATTGACGATCATCACACCGTTGAAGATACCGGGCTGACATTGGGTGAAGCATTGAAACAAGCACTGGGGGATAAACGCGGCATTGCCCGGTTTGGCTTCATGCTGCCAATGGATGAATGCCTTGCTCGCTGTACCTTAGATATCTCCGGTCGTCCACACCTTGAATATAAAGCCGAGTTTAAACATCAACGAGTCGGGGATTTAAGCACTGAGATGATCGAACACTTCTTCCGTTCTCTTTCTTATACGATGGGATGCACCTTACACCTGAAAACCAAAGGAAAGAATGACCACCATCGGGCAGAAAGCCTGTTCAAAGTCTTTGGCCGGACATTGCGGCAAGCCATTCGTGTAGAAGGCGATACCTTACCCAGTTCCAAGGGTGTTTTATAAGGAAATGTTATAAAGGAAGCGATGATGAACGTTGTTATTCTGGATACAGGCTGTGCCAACCTTGCTTCTGTTGCCTATGCCATCCGCCGATTAGGTTATGATCCGATTGTCAGTTTAGATGCGGAGATTGTGCGATCAGCCGATAAATTATTTCTGCCGGGAGTGGGAACAGCTACCGCTGCGATGGAACAACTCAAACAACGCCAATTAATTCCATTGATTAGCTCACTCTCCCAACCCGTATTGGGCATTTGCCTCGGCATGCAATTATTGGCCACCGTCAGTATGGAGGGCGATGACGTCCCCCTGCTTAAGTTAATTGACGCATCTGTCGAAAAAATGGCAACCGCAGGTCTGCCATTGCCACATATGGGCTGGAACCAAGTGAAGACGCAAGGAGAGCATCCCCTGTTTCGTCATATTACAGATAATACCCGTTTCTATTTTGTTCATAGCTATGCGCTGCCTGTTGGTGAATATACGATTGCCCAAACGGAATACGGCAATTCATTTAGCAGCGCCATTGCAAAAGATAATTTCTTTGGTGTGCAATTCCATCCTGAACGTTCAGGTGCAGCAGGCGCACAATTACTGAAAAACTTTTTGGAGATGTAAGCGCATGATTATACCTGCATTAGATTTAATCGATGGCAACGTAGTGCGTTTGCATCAGGGAGATTACGACCAACGCCGGGATTATGGTAATTCTCCACTCTCTCGTTTACAACAATACCAACAGGAAGGAGCCAAATTGCTACATTTGGTGGATCTGACCGGTGCAAAAAATCCCGCCAAGCGTCAGATTGCACTCCTGAAAGAACTACTGGCGGGTGTAACTGTTCCCGTTCAAGTCGGCGGAGGCATTCGTTCAGAGAATGATGTCAAAGCACTTCTTGAGGCAGGAGCAAGCCGGGTGGTGATTGGCTCCACCGCAATTACACAGCCTGAATTGGTCAAGCAGTGGTTTCAACGTTACGGAGCAGAAGCGATTGTATTGGCACTGGATATCCGCATCAATGCAGATGGAATTAAACAAGTCGCCATCAGTGGCTGGCAGGAAAACAGCAATACCACCCTTGAATATGTCATTGAGCAATATCTTCCTGTTGGGCTAATACATGTGTTATGTACCGATATTTCCCGTGATGGCACATTAAGTGGCTCCAATATTGCGCTCTATCAGGAAATCAGCCAACAATATCCACAAATCCAGTTTCAAGCCTCTGGCGGCATTGGCAACCTCGCCGATATTTCTCTTTTGCCTGCGTCTGGCGTGGGGGGTGTTATTGTCGGGCGCGCGTTGCTTGAAGGTAAATTTACACTGACGGAGGCTATCCAATGTTGGCAAAACGCATAATTCCATGCCTTGATGTCCGTGATGGGCAAGTCGTCAAAGGAATACAATTCCGCAATCACGAAATTATTGGTGATATCGTACCCCTTGCACAACGCTATGCTCAAGAGGGAGCCGATGAGCTGGTGTTTTACGATATTACTGCCTCTTCTGACGGTCGCGTGGTAGATAAAAGCTGGGTGGCAAAAGTTGCTGAGGTAATCGATATCCCTTTCTGCGTTGCAGGTGGCATTAAAACCGTCGAAGAAGCGGGGCAAATTTTATCGTTCGGGGCAGATAAAATTTCCATTAATTCCCCAGCCCTCGCTGATCCGGATTTGATTAGCCGTCTGGCTGATCGCTACGGTGTCCAGTGTGTCGTTGTAGGTATTGATACGTGGTTCGATGAAAAGAGTCACAGCTATCAGGTTTACCAATTCACGGGAGATGAAAAACGAACGACCGCGACACGTTGGCAAACACTGGATTGGGTCAAAGAAGTACAACAACACGGTGCCGGTGAGATCGTTCTGAATATGATGAATCAAGATGGTGTCCGTAACGGCTATGACCTCACTCAACTGAAATTGGTGCGCGATATCTGTTCTGTGCCGCTGGTCGCTTCTGGTGGTGCTGGAGCACCAGAGCATTTTCTGGATGCGTTTAAACTCGCAAACGTTGATGGTGCTTTAGCAGCCTCCGTGTTTCACAAACAAATCATCAATATCGGTGAACTCAAACAATATCTGGCTACACAGAGTATCGAGGTTAGAACATGTTGACAGCACGGCAATTAACAACTCAAGAAATCGAGAAACTGGATTGGAAAAAAGTGGATAACCTGATGCCCGTCATCGTCCAACATGCTATCTCCGGCACAGTGTTGATGATGGGCTACATGAATCAGGAGGCGCTGAATGTAACGTTCAATTCTGGCAAAGTGACCTTTTTTTCCCGTACCAAACAGCGGTTATGGACAAAAGGCGAAAGCTCCGGTCACTTTCTGAATCTGGTGGATATCTATCCCGATTGTGACAACGATACCCTGCTCGCCCTCGTGAATCCTATTGGCCCAACCTGCCATAAAGGCACCGAGAGCTGTTTTGGTTCCGCACAAACTGATTGGGGTTTTCTTTATCAATTGGAACAACTGCTGGCAAGCCGAAAAAATGCCTCACCGGACAGTTCCTATACCGCCCGCTTATACGCCAGTGGAACAAAACGCATTGCCCAGAAAGTGGGTGAAGAAGGTGTGGAAACGGCGTTGGCTGCCACAGTAAATGATAGAGAAGAGTTGACCAATGAAGCCGCAGATTTGCTTTATCACCTGCTGGTTTTGCTGCAAGATCAGGATTTAGACTTCAGCGCTATCATCCAACAATTACGTGAACGGCACTCAACCAAAGAATAGTTTTAGACGCAAGCATTGGAGCTTTAAGACATTGAAATTTTGTACTACGAGAAGTCAGTGTAGAGAACATATTCTTACACATTTGTAGCTCAAGAAACCAAAGCTATATGGTTATATACACTACGTATGCAGCCAGTATTTTTCTGTACTCAGAAGGCAAACGATATGGCACAACTCATTCAATCATCCGGTATTTATAAAGACGTAGATCTGTCGTTCACATCAAATGGTGAAACTATAAGTGTCCGACGAGGTAAACAACCTAATCTGACAGTCAAAAAAATAATGACTGACTGTCGCTAACTCGAAAAGGACAAAACAGAGTTAGAATTAATCGTCTAACTCTGTTGGTTGAAATCTCATTAAAAAATAGCTTTTTGATATCATAAATCATATTTTTTAATATAAAGAAGTAATTTCTCTAGCTCACGTTTTCTCTTCAGAAAAATTGAATTACAGTACTCTCGCTCCTCTATCTCCATTACATTTTTAATACACCTTCCTTTTACTCTAAAGCGATTATGTCGCATCAATAAAGTCTCATTCATTTTATTAACAAAACATTTTTTCTTATCTAAATCACCCAAAATTTTTTTATCAAGTTCTACCGAAAGATACTCATCTATTCTTTTTGTTGATTGGCAGTGCTTCATAAATAAAGGAAGTAAATATCTATCTACCCACTCAGGTTTGATAACTGATTTAAACTCATCATGAACTTCAAACTCATTTTTGAGATTTTTCTGGTGTAGACATAACATTCTTTCCTGCTCTTTGAACATTTTCTTTGCTAAGATAAAGCTATATATAATACATTCACTAAAACTGTATTGTTGATTACTGGAAATAATGTGCAATGATATAGGAACAGTTACTGCCTTAAAATCAAGTTCTTCACAAAACCTTGCTATTTCCCGAGCGCCTACATCATTGATAGAATTTGCTGATTCAATTCCTAGAATAGAAATCCCCATATCCTTAATGTATCGACAATCAAAAGCAATAGCATGATCAGAGTTTTTATCTTTAAAAACAATTAACCTTATAGATGGATTATTAACATTAACTTCAGTTCTTATATGATCAGGTAATAAATTAATATCATAAATAATAGATAAATTTAACCCTGGTTTTTCATTGTTCTCCATAGAGACCAAATGAGGAAGAAAATAGTTTTTATCATAGTCAATAGCATAATTAGGCATCATTTGTATATTTGCATTCAATGCTGATTCAACTCCTGATATATATTCAGAAAGATAACTCTCCATCCAACCTTTACGTATTTCTTTTGGCATAATAATCTCCAGATTTAATGGGCCATACCCAATTAACTTGAAAACAAATTCCAAAACCGTTCAATCAGATTTTATATCTATTTAAACCACACACTTCAGGTGCCCCATTTAAAACCATTTTTATCAATTTAATCATGTGGATAGATATAAGTTAATGACTTTATAGTTAGAATCTTATCGGTACTTTAACCACATAACAAAAAACATGTCAATAATATTGCAAACATATAATAAAAGCAAAAAGCGGATTCGTCTAATAAGGGAAATCATTAACGATTTTAATTGATTAATTAATATATTTTTATTATAAAAAACCTTTATAAGAATTTAGTTTCAAATTACAGGGGCAGATTAACCCACCGTGTTCTCATTGTTTGCAAAATAACAGCCACTTAGCCCATGATCAAATAAGTGAGCGAAGTGGCTTTTGACTAAATCTTACCGTTTTTCCATTGCCGACTTGAAGATAGCAACAATTTCTTCATGTGAAGCCTGAATCGGGTTTGTAAAACCACAGGCATCTTTCAACGCATTAGTCGCCAATGTTGGCAAATCGTCCTCTTTTACATTCAATTCAGACAAACCTGCCGGAATATTGACGTCTTGTGCCAATTTACTGATTGCTTGGATACAGGCTTCAGCACCTTGCTCATCATTCAAATCTGCCACCTCAACTCCCATCGCTGTAGCAATCTCTTTCAAGCGCATCGCAGAAACTTTTGCATTGAATTTCTGCACATGTGGCAGTAAAACCGCATTACAGACACCATGTGGCAAATCATAAAATCCACCCAGCTGGTGTGCCATAGCATGGACATATCCCAACGACGCATTATTGAACGCCATTCCCGCCAAGAACTGAGCATAAGCCATATTCTCACGCGCTTCCATATCATTGCCATCTTCAACGGCACGGCGCAAATAATTGCTAATCATTGTCACCGCCTTCAACGCACAGGCATCAGTGATAGGATTCGCCGCCGTAGAGACATAAGCTTCAATGGCATGAGTCAAAGCATCCATACCCGTTGCGGCAGTCAATCCTTTTGGCATACCTACCATCAAAGCAGAATCATTGACTGACAAAATAGGCGTAACATTTTTATCTACAATTGCCATTTTGATATGACGTTCAACATCCGTAATAATACAGAAGCGTGTCATTTCAGAAGCCGTACCCGCTGTAGTATTGATGGCAATCAGAGGTAACTGCGGTTTAGCCGAACGATCAACACCTTCATAATCACGAATATCCCCACCGTTGGCCGCCACCAACGCAATACCTTTTGCACAATCATGCGGTGAACCACCACCTAAGGAGATAACGCAATCGCAGTTATGCTGACGCAGAATTTCCAATCCTTCCTCAATATTAATGGTGGTCGGGTTTGGATTCGTTCCATCATAAAACACACTATTTATCCCTACATCCGCCAGTAAAATCTGAACCTTCTTAACAACACCCATCTCGTTTAACACGCGGTCAGTGACAATCAAAGCTTGCCTGTAGCCATAATTTTTCATTAATTCGACGGCCTCAGTCATGCACCCCATACCGATTTTATTCACTGGCGGGATAAAGAAAGTTGATACTGCCATGCGGAACTCCTTAGGTTTTACTGAAATATTTCAAATCTCAATATAAGAGAATTAAATTACAATGTGACACTTATCTACCGCATTAATTTTGACCAAAATCAATAATTGCCTATGTAAGAGTAAAAAAATAGGTACTAACTTTCATTTTGAGTTTATGTAGGAGAAAATTTTGCTAGAAAATGATATTTTCGAACGCCTTACCACTTTATTAGATACACAGAATGCCCGCTATCGTGTCATGGAGCACGTGACTGGTGGCCGTTCTGAAGAAGTTGCGAAAATACGGGGCACTCATCTCGGGCAAGGCGCCAAAGGTTTGGTTTGTCATGTTAAAGGAAATGGTTATCGGCAGTATATCCTCGCCGTCTTACCTGCTGACCAACAGGCCGATCTTGCGGCTCTTGCCAAGCAAGTTGGAGGAAGCCGAGCATCACTCGCAAGCCCGAAAGAGGTTTCTGAATTGACACGCTGTGTTTTTGGTACCATCCCACCGTTTAGCTTTCATCCAGATCTAAAATTGGTTGCCGATCCTCTCTTATTCGACCGCTATGATGAATTGGCATTTAATGCAGGTAGCCTGGAGCGTTCTATTATTTTGAATACAGAAGATTACCGCCGTATCGCCGTACCAGAATTAGTTGCTTTTCGTAAAATCGCCGCTTAAAGCTAACTTTAAGAAAAAACTCAATTAATTAAAGTAAACTTAAATAAAGTTTACATTTTGCTATAATTTAACCAGGCGAAAATAGGCGATTATTATATGAATAATATTTTTGTTCTGGTAATACTCGGTCTTGCTATCCTCAGTATCACTATCTTTCTTTACTGTTATGATGCAGAGATAGCGCACTGGTTAGAGAGATTTGCGCAAAGATTACTCAAGTGGCAACATCCACCTTAATACTTTTATCTAACAAAAAGGTGCTGAAGATTCAGCACCTTTTTTTTGATCATTTGATATCTAATTAAAATATCTAACGATTAACTCAACCACTCAGTATGGAAAACACCTTCTTTATCAGTGCGCTTGTAAGTGTGGGCACCAAAATAATCGCGCTGTGCCTGAATCAAATTGGCTGGCAATACGGCTGAACGATAGCTGTCGTAGTAAGAAATAGCAGCAGAGAATGTTGGAGTTGGAATACCATTCTGCACACCATAAGAAATGACATCACGCAGAGCTTGCTGGTATTCATCTGCAATTTGTTTGAAATAAGGAGCTAAAAGCAGGTTAGCGATAGCTGGATTTTCATTGTACGCATCAGTGATTTTTTGTAGGAATTGTGCGCGAATGATACAACCTGCTCGGAAGATCTTGGCAATTTCACCGTAGTTCAGATCCCAGCTATATTCATCCGATGCCGCTTTCAGCTGCTGGAAGCCTTGTGCGTAAGAAACGATCTTACCCAAATACAGAGCACGGCGAACTTTCTCGATAAATTCAGCCTTGTCACCGTTGAATGTCTGAGCTTCTGGGCCTGACAGCACCTTGGATGCCGCCACGCGTTGATCTTTCAGGGAAGAGATATAACGTGCAAATACGGATTCTGTAATCAGTGTCACAGGAACGCCGAGATCCAGCGAGCTTTGGCTAGTCCATTTCCCCGTACCTTTGTTAGCTGCCTCATCCAGAATTACGTCAACCAGATATTTCCCTTCTTCATCTTGCTTACGGAAAATATCGGCAGTAATTTCGATCAAGTAGCTGCTCAGTTCGCCTTGGTTCCAGTCACTGAATACTTCAGCCAATTCCTGATTACTCAGGTTCAATGCATTTTTCAACAGGGAATAGGCCTCTGCAATTAGCTGCATATCACCATATTCAATACCATTGTGAACCATCTTCACATAATGACCGGCACCATCTGCACCGATATAAGTGACACAAGGCTCACCATCAACTTGAGCGGCGATCTCTTTCAGAATTGGAGCCACCAGCTCATAGGCTTCTTTTTGACCGCCAGGCATGATTGAAGGGCCTTTCAATGCACCTTCTTCACCGCCAGAAACCCCGGTACCGATAAAGTTAAAACCCTGAGCAGACAACTCTCGATTACGGCGGATCGTATCCTGAAAATAGGTGTTGCCACCATCGATCAGAATGTCACCCTTATCCAAATGTGGCGTTAGTGATGCAATAGTTTTATCCGTAGCTTCACCTGCCTTAACCATCAACAGAATACGACGTGGCTTTTCCAGCGAATCGACAAACTCTTCAATGGAATAACTTGGGACTAATTTTTTCCCTGGATTTTCAGCAATAACTTCATCAGTTTTATCGCTGGAGCGGTTGAAAATAGATACAGAGTAACCACGGCTTTCAATATTCAACGCCAGGTTACGCCCCATTACCGCCATACCGACAACACCGATCTGTTGTTTGGACATGAATAACTCCCGTCTAATAATGACTGCTGCCCACCCAAGATGCAGTACGTAACGCCATATGCCGTATGCAACAAGACAGAGTGGACAATTTGTTAATGAAGTCACATGTTAACTCAGGAATGGTCATAGGGGGTAGTTATTGATGCAATCGATACCGTCGTGACGTTTTTTTGCTGAAAAAATTTCCAACTGGGATAAATCGCCTATTGATATTTCTAAATTCAATACGCATTATTCAATAGTCGGCAAAAGCCGTCATATTATAAAGGTAAAATAAATTGTATGGAATGGATCGCTGATCCGACGATATGGGCCGGTTTGGCCACACTTATCGTTTTAGAAATTGTTCTCGGAATTGACAACTTAATATTTATTGCCATTCTGGCAGACAAACTTCCTGAAAAACAGAGAGATAAAGCTCGCCTGACAGGACTTACCTGTGCCCTTGTCATGAGGGTATTTCTGCTATTCGGCCTATCCTGGCTCATTTCCCTGACCAAACCACTGATTACCTTGTGGGAGCTTCCTTTCAGCGCCCGTGATTTAATTATGTTGATAGGGGGGATTTTCTTGCTGTTCAAGGCCACAATGGAGTTGAATGAACGGTTAGAAGGAAAAAACCTGCATACCAACCAACAACGCAAAGAAGCTAGCTTCTGGGCAGTTGTTGTGCAAATTATCGTTTTGGATGCGGTATTCTCATTGGATTCCGTCATTACTGCTGTAGGCATGGTTGATCACATTGGTATCATGATTGCCGCCGTTATCATCGCTATGATCCTGATGATATGGGCCAGTAAGCCTCTGACAAAGTTCGTCAATGCACATCCCACGATTGTTATCTTGTGTCTCAGCTTCTTACTGATGATCGGTTTCAGCTTGGTTGCAGAAGGCTTTGGCTATCGCATTCCGAAAGGCTATCTCTATGCTGCCATTGGCTTCTCCATCATGATTGAAGCGCTGAATCAGTTCGCCCAGTTCAATCGCCGCAAGTTCTTGAGCGCTTCCCGCTCCCTGCGCGAAAGAACCGCCGAGGCTGTTCTTCACATTTTAAATGGCAAACGTGAAAATGCGGCTCTGGATAATCATACTTCCAATCTGATCGCGGATCATACGGATAACAAAGAAGTCTTTGAGCCTCAGGAACGCCAGATGATCGCCCGTGTTCTCAGCATGGCACAGCGCACCGTCAGTAGCATTATGACCTCACGCCATGACGTAGTTTATCTTGATGTCCATGCCCCGACTGCAAAATTGACTACGCTGCTGGAGAAAAAACCACATACGAGGATTGTCGTCACTGACGAACAAACCAGTGATGAGCCTCTCGGTGTGGTACATGTGATTGATATTCTTAATCAACAACTGACCCATAATACCTTTGATTTACGGAAGTTAGTGCAACAACCGCTAATTTTCCCGGAGTCTCTCTCCTTGCTGCAAGCATTGGAACAGTTCCGTCAGGCACAAACACACTTTGCCTTTGTAGTCGATGAATTTGGTTCTGTTGAAGGTGTGGTCACGGTAACAGACGTAATGGAAACCATTACCGGCAATCTGCCCGTAGGTAGCGGAGAGATCGATGCTCGCCATGATATTCAAGTCACTGAAGATGGATATTGGGTCGCTAACGGATTTATGCCACTGGAAGATTTGGTACTTTACGTGCCATTGCCATTGGATGAAAAACGTGAATACCAGACATTGGCTGGCCTGTTGATGGAACATCTGCAACATATTCCGCAACAAGGTGAGCAGGTACATATTGGCGATTATCTGTTTGAGCCGTTGGAAATCACCAGCCACCGCATCAATAAAGTGAAGATTACTTCACTGAAAGTCAGAGAAGAAACAGAAATATAACCCTCTATCCTGAAGTTTCATCACCTACTGAGGAAAACCGGCATAACGCCGGTTTTTTTTATTCCTATAAGTTTTATCAGTTTGATTTAATTTTTAGGGTGTTTTCTTGTGATTACCATAAGTACAATCAGGCTAATCCATTGGTATCTACAGAAATCACACCACTGGATTTACATTAAAAAAATTTACTTATTGTATGACTTAATGTGGGCCAGTGTCATAACTCAATTGAACATCATGGCAGAACATTCACGCACAAGGTGTGTTCCATAGTGTTAATTAGCAAGTTTAATGACTTACTCATAGGCGGAGATATCACCACCGCCTTCATATAACTCAGGAACTTTGCAAAAAGTCTCCTGTGGCTGAGTTAGCAATACATCTATTTATTGTTGATAAAATGAGGGTTTTATATGAGTACAAAATACTTTGCATTACTGACACATGCAGGTACCGAAAAACTGAAAAAATCGGCTGCATCTGGCACTAAATTTGAAATTACCCATATGGCTGTGGGCGATGGAGGCGGCAGCTTACCCACACCTAACGCCAGCCAGTCCCAACTAATTAATGAAAAGCATCGTTCTGAAATTGATGCTTTAACCATCTCTCACAAAGAATCCAAGCAAATTATTGCCGAGCAGATAATTCCTGAAGGTAAAGGTAATTGGTGGATTCGTGAAATGGGGCTATTTGACAAAGATGGCACATTAATTGCCGTAGGAAACTGTGCCGATCTCTACAAACCAGATTCACAGGAACAAGCCATTCGCATGGATCTGACAGTTAGCGACAGTAGCCTAACTGACTGGATAAGTGAGCTACTTTCCGGCCTCGCAACGCGCAGATATGTGAGAGAAAAGATTAAAGAACACGCCGAAAGCCGCGATCATCCTGATGCGAACTTGCAAGAGAAAGGATTTGTTGCATTGAGTAATGCGATAAACAGTGACAGCGATACTCATGCAGCAACGCCAAAAGCAATAAAAACAACGTATGAATTAGCAAATAGAGCCTATGAATTAGCTAATACAATATCTTCTACAGATAAATATGTGCCATCAACGCGTAAAGTTAATGGTAAAGAACTGTCCAAAGACATTGTACTAACAGCAGCGGATGTCGGTTCCTATGACAAAACCCAAACAGATTCCCTTGTCGATGGAGCTAAGAAATTAGCGAATTCGGCCAATGATAATGCAAATAGCAAAGTGCCATCAACGCGTAAAGTCAATGGTAAGGAACTGGTAAACGATATCGAACTGACCGCGCTTGATGTGAATGCCTACAGCAAGCAGGATACCGACGGGCTTATCAACGTAGTTACGAATCTGGCTAACACCGCTAATCAGCAAGCGAATACTGCCTTTCAACATGCTGACAGCAAAGTCCCTCTCATCCGCAAAGTCAATGGCAAAGAGCTGAACACAGACATTGAACTGAGTGCGGCTGATGTCGGTACTTAC
>NZ_JACOII010000028.1:157536-157713 GCF_016306625.1 Xenorhabdus lircayensis
TCGGTAAAGTTGATAAGCTGGCAGAAACGGCCAATCAGCAGGCGAATACTGCCCTTCAAGATGCTAATAGCAAAGTCCCTCTCATCCGCAAAGTCAATGGCAAGGAGCTGTCAACTGACATTGAACTGAATGCGGCTGATGTCGGTACTTACAACAAAGTGGAAATCGATGATCGTA
>NZ_JACOII010000028.1:157757-158083 GCF_016306625.1 Xenorhabdus lircayensis
GATGCTAATAGCAAAGTTCCATCAATCCGTAAAGTCAATGGCAAGGAGCTGTTAACTGACATTGAATTGCACGCAGTTGATGTCGGAGCCTACGGTAAAGAAGAAACTGATGGCATTATCAAAGATGTCAAAATACAGATCGATAATGTCAATAATTTGGCGGAAACTGCCAATAACCACGCCAATGCGGCCATTCAAGATGCTAATAGCAAAGTCCCATTAACCCGCAAGGTCAATGGCAAAGAGCTGGCAGCAGACATTCAACTGACTGCGGCGGATATTGATGCCTACAACAAGGCAGAAGTCGATGATCGTATCAGCAAAGT
>NZ_JACOII010000029.1 GCF_016306625.1 Xenorhabdus lircayensis
AACCATCCCATGTGGCGCAACAACAGGCCGAAAATCAAGATTTAACCTATTGTATATACTAAATATTTTAAAATTTTAACACCTCTATACCGTACACAAAACCATTTTATTAACGCATTGATTTATATACTTTTGATACTTATTTTGCAGAACAGAAAAAAAGCCAATATCGTGAAAAAAACATAAGGGACTTCTAGTCCCTTAGTATAAAGTTAGCTCTTTACTACACTCAAATATTACGGTTAGTTGGAAGAAAAAAACGGGAGATTGGGGGAAGGTAAGTTGCTGTCGTTATGTTGCCCAAACCAAAGCGTGATTGGGGGCAATCGCCCCCCGTCATTATTTCGGCTGTTCCGGCCATGGGATATCGGGGGCGGTAGAGCAATCCACCCGGTTGAGCAGCACACAGTATTTTTTCCACGCTGTCAGCGCTGCCTGTTCTCTGTCCGTTGCCATATCGAGATCAACAGCATATTGCAACGGGGCTATTGAGTTTGCAGCCTGAGATAGTAATTCCCGCCGTTGGTATTCAGCCTGTTGCCGTAATTCTTGTTGAGTGTAAACCCGTTTGATGATTTTTCCATCGCTGTACTGCCATGAACCATCGATACTGATATCCTTGGGAACATAGTAACTCGCCACCTCTGCCACCGATAATCCCGTTGGACACAGCGCACTGATATCATAGCCAAATGAACGGATAACAAAATCGTCATCGTAAACCGCTTTGAGTGTGTCAGAGGAAAACAATTTTTGGCATTCGTACCAGTCCTGACCGTCCTCAGACCGTAAATACAATACGTTTGGGATACTATCTTCCGGTTGATATCGCTTGAATTTTTCTATTTTCATTTCATACCTCAACATCAATGCTGCGCCATTGACCCTCTATCAAACACTGAACAGGGCGATGAATTAATTGATTGACACCGACCCATGTCTGGGTGGAGAAATTGCCGATGCCTGTCATGACATGACCGCCGGGGACTCGACTCTGTGTCGTACTCAATGCCGCTACAGTGGTTAGCTCCCGCCCCAGTCGAACACGGCTGATATATCGTGAATCATACCGATTATCGAAATCAGTGAAATCAGTCAGTGCAATTCTATTTACAGTGAGCAATCCGTCCGGTGCGACCGTTAACACGCGGCGGTGGTTAATATCAACCGCATAGCCCTCAATATTTTCCAGGTGTCCGCGAATGATACCGGTTTCAGTTGTCTCATTGTACCAATCATATTTCGTATTCGATACCAACGAATACGCGGGTCTATGGCCGAGAGAATTAAGAGAAACCGTGCTAGTTTCTTGGGGCAATGTACCGACCTGTTTAAATCTAAACGCACTGGGATAATCTCCGCCATTGGCTGACACGGCGTTTTGCGCCAAATCCACCGTCCCCCGTAACCAGAGGTTATCGACAAATTTTTTTACGTCGGGAATATCCGCGCCGTTCTTCGATTTGTCGAGTGCATTTTCCGCCTGATTTACGGTATTCCGTAAACCGAGATTATTGATAAACACTTTTTTATCAGGAATATCTTCCCCGTTCATAACTTTAGATAGACGGACATTAGCATTGGCGTTAGCCTCGACCGCTTTATAGTGCGCGGTATCTGCGGTTGATTTCGCCTGACTCGCGGTAGCTGAAATCTGTTTTACAGCTCTGGGCGTCGCAGCCACATTCTCGGCATCACTATCGATAGCGTTACTCAGTTTGGTAATACCCGCCGCAGTCCGGGATGCAACAGGAATATTCGAACCGACCGTCATTTTCAGCGCATTCAATAATTCCGCTTGCAGTGTTGCCAAATTCCCATCATCTAGCACATCATTACCCGTGGTCTCAGCAATAAACTGCGCGACAACAGTAGCTATCACACTCGCCTGCCGCCATACTGTGTTCAACTCCGGTGATTTAGCCACACCCGAACTAAACCCATTAGTGCGTGCGGCTAATGTGCTGTACTCGTCGTTTGACAGTACGTTCGCCCCGTCTGCTATACCGAACGGGAGAAATTCATTTGTTACCATAATATCCTCACAGTTTTACCGCCCAGCCGCCAGTATCAAAACCTGCGACATATTCATTATTGATGTCAAAACCAAACAACCCGCCCGTGCCAGAATTAATATAGCTATTCACCCGTACGGACTGAGGTTTGATGTTTAGGTATCCCTGACGAATAACCGATTTAATCACCTCCGGTATCACGCCCCCCGTTAGAAATACATCCATCGACATATTTTGGTTATCCACGAAGAAAATCGACGTTTTACTATCCGGCAATATCCGCTGGTAGATGCGTTCCAACATTTCGCTGGAGCCGTCCCAGTGATTGGCCTCTATTTTTACCCTCAGCAACGTGCGGTAGGTTTCGTCGTCCAGTTCGGTGAACCCGTGGTCACCGTCAAATCTGCGTTTCCAGCTCCCCTGATCCAGCCCCACACCCTCAATATCCAGAGCGAAATAAACGCCCACAATGGGCGTTTTCACGTAGCGCGACAGCCCTATCCATTCCCCGACAGCATCCAGCTGCACGCCCACCGCATAATCCAGTGAGAATGCGTCATTTAGCTGTAGGGCAGCGTGGGCAATTTCTGAGAGGGAACGAGTAATGAGATCAATATGGTCAACGAATTTAGACGCGGTACGGTGCTGAGGGGTGATGAGTTTGAGATAATCTCTCATGTCACTCCCAATTTTATGTTTTCCGGTTTACAGTTCACTGCCTCGTTGAATTTGGTTTTCAGGTTGGCAGTAGCTACTGAGTCAGCCGAGCGCCCGATTTTGATATCATGGATGTCATACGTTTTGCCTTCTCCGTCTCCCGGCAGGTTAGCCGGTGAATACAATTTGGTTAGGTAAACTCTGTCACCGATCAATATCGAGTTGATGTAATCCGCGACAGATGTTTTAATTTTGTCACCCACCAGCGTGGTATACCCCTCAAACGGGTTGAGATGGATTTCGATAAATACCTCGACATCCACCGGGCGAGAAAACCGTATCGGGTGTAAAATTTGGTAACGATCAGCCACTTTGATAACCGTGTCGCCATATGTCCCCCCACCCGGACCTTTCTTCAATGCGATGGTTTGGGCGATAGTGCTCGCATCTCCACCATCGACGATCATCGCAATAGAGTGTGGCGGGATGCCGTACTCATCAGTCTGGTTAGTGTCGTTTTCAAATCCCCTCAGCCGTGACACGCCATGTACCAGACTGATTGCGCCCTGCACCCCATCCAGTACCGTTCGCGATGGCAGGGCTACCGATCTGCGTTGACGTATCCGTAACTCGGCATCGGTTTCTACCGCGCGCCCCTGTGTGGCCGCCGAGGGGTTTCTGACAGACTGCCAGCCGCGCGTTGGGGTGCCTATCTCAGAGATATCGCCCTGTGCGGCGGTAATAGCTCCGCTCGTCTGACAGGTCGCCGTAACGGTTACCGTACCGTGAGTACCAACAGTAACAATATCTGGCAGGCTCCACGAATACCCCTGAACATCACGTACCACGCCATTTTTGATGACCGTTCCTACCTGCCCGATGATCGCCACATCACAGGTGGATTTTGTTGTCCGGTGGCGTGACAGGCCATTAATCGCCACGTTATTGGAAAGTGCCGCTCCGGTGGCGGTTGACGGGCTGTAGGCGTTATAGGCAGCGATGAACGTGTTGTTTGCGTCATGGATAGCGAGTGCATAGATATCGATCATCTGCCCATCCTTACTATCCGGATCCAGATAGGCGTCCTCCCCGTAAATATGGCGAAAATACCCTGTCAGCCGTTCCAGTATGGCGGGGTAATCGGGCGCAGTGATGCCGCTCGCGGTGATTTTGGCCGCAAGCCCTAAGGTTTCTAGTTTGAGCATAGTGTTATCTTTCGCTGGTTACGGTGGTTTTGCCGTAGCGGGTGTTAAGGGTGGCGGTGAGAGTCATTTTACGGGTATCGGGATTGCGCTGGGCGTCAAGCGAAACAATTTCAGTCACACCCTTGGTGTCCAGAATACGCTCACGCAGAGCCATCGCACTGGAATAGTGTTTCTCTAGCACTGCCTCGCGATACGGTGTGCCCTCTGCCGTATCCAGAAACCAATCCCCGCGCCATAAATCGAGCCGGGTTTTGACCGCCTGTGCGACTGCTTCAGGTGAATCAATCAGAAAGGTGTTGTCACCCTGCCCGAAACTGTAATCATCATTGTCCTCTCGTCGGTATCGCATTATTGGGGCCCTCCTGTTGTTCCGTCGCCTGTTTTCACTCCACTATGTCGGTGTTTCATCAGGCTAGTGTCGCCCGCAATCACATCATTTTTCACGTTAACAGGGCCATTCATCCTTGCCACGCCACCACTCGTCCCCATACCTTGTGACAGGCTACCGTTAATGGTTACGTTGCCATTGAGCACAATTTCAGGGGAATTGATTTCGGTACCGCTGTTAGCCGTTGCGGTCAGTTTACCGGGCGTTTTCACCGTGACATTATGATTGCCGGGAGACAATTCGATGTAAGCCGCGCCGTCGTCTGTCCTCAATTGTGCCGTGCTGGTACTAATTCCGCCGATCTTCCTCGCCTGTGACTGAGGGCCAACAATCGCAAACCCATCAGACAGATTATGCTGGCGAGGATCAACAGGCTCCTGTATGCCGCCGTTCTGCCACCAGTAATCAATACAACGGTCGGCGAAAATAACCAGACACTCATCACCGGCTTTAATGGGAAAGGTCAGAGTGACCCCGCCCCCTCGAGGGAAAATGACAGGCACGTCCACCAGCAACGGTAATGCGACTGATTCCGTTACGCCCTCGCTATTTGTAACTGACCAGCGTATCGCGGGTTGTGCGGTAACTGTAACCGCATCGGCGTTGAATGACTGGACAATACAAGGTAAGGAGACATATAACCCGCTGCTTATCGCCTCTTTCATTAATAAGAACGGCGTTTCGGGCTGGTTGATACGTTCAAAATTAGTGATCATGCTGGCCTCACGTCCGCTTGTAGTGCTGATTTACTGAGTAAAGTTTGGTCTGATTTAGCGACGCAAACCATTTCCATGTAGTACATGTTTTCACGGGTATCTCCGAAATAGTTGACGTTGATGACTATATAGTCGCCCTCAGCATCAATGGGTGCTGGTTGTTCTAACGTACCTTCTTGGCTGTTACCTCGCGCAATACCACCCGTTGATATCCCCGCTTCATTGATAGACGTTTTGTCCAGCCGGATTAATGTCCCTGGCCTGATTTTGGGATTGATGAGACACTTCACATTTATCCCGCCGCCGATAGTCTGCTCTGCCATCCCGATTAACCCCGTTTGATAGGTCAATACCACCGCCTCAGTGAGATAGGTACGTTTGGGAATAATGTGGCACTGTCCATCCTCGTAACGCCATTCAGAGCCGTTCTGTTTCGCCAGAATGGATAATTCATCGCGGTGCATTCCAAACAAGACCTTGCCTCTTGGAGCAATGTTTTTATTTAATTCAGGCCGTAACCCCGCAACTATTCCGTATTTCTCAATATCCCGCATTAGCAATCGGTCAATATCCTCCTGTGTGTAACCTGCCGATACCGTGATATTAAGCACGGCATTGTTATAGGGCTGGTCGCCATCACCCGCCTGTATCACGTCATAGGTATCGGTAGGGCTGTCCCGCCCCGTGTAGGTGTACTGGATCTGACCGGAAAATATTTGCCCCGAACTACCCTGATAACCGGCGGAAAACTTTACGATTTTGTACTCGTTGGCACGGATCTTCGCACTGGTATCTTTGTTCAGATTATACACTTTGAAAATGCCCGTAGCGGGATAAGCGAAGCTTGGTCTGGTGATATTGAACTTTATTTTCAGGGCTGACAGGTCAATGCCTTCGCCCTTTTCATCTGCAACAATAAGGCTGCATTCGCGAAGCCATTGTTTTGACATAGTGACTCCGTAAAGAAAAACCCGCTTAATCAACTGTCCAACTTTATGGGGTCAGTTCAGAAGCGGGTTATTAGAAAATGTAGGGTATTAAACCGGATAGATTCCGGTAATGTTGATGTAACAACTGCTAGGGATATAAAGCAATGCCTTGTTTTCTAACTCTTTTTTGACATAATCATGTACAGCATGTCTAGCTTGCTGCATAAAAAAATCAGCAGAGATACCGCTATCAATATCTGAAGCTACCGAAGTGCTCAGAACAATTACATTCTTATCGCTTTCTACTTCTATTATATTAAAAGTAATCATGTATATACTCATACTAATCTCCTCCTTTTATCAGACACGTACACGCTACTCTAAATATTTTCCCTTTACCATTTGGTTAATTAATCACCAGCAATAAGATTTATTTTCCAAAATCAAGAAAAAAAACCCGATCAAAAAGCGGGTTAAAAGGTTTAACGCAACAGCACTTCATGTATCGGGTAGTCATGTTCGACTATGCTGCTTCCATCATGGATGAAACGCATCCGGTTAAGTAACTCGTCCACGATTTTTTGAGTAGCCAGTAAATCTTTGCGTAACCGCCAGTAGGCTTCGGCATCGACTAAAACTTTACCGTCCATCTCATTTTTGAGGGAGATACTTTGAGCGTCTTCAAAAATTTGAGCATCTGTTGTAAAGCCATTTGTATTACAAGTTTCATTAACTGTTATAATTGACATGTCTATAATCCTCACATTAGGCCGTAGACTGTTTCGTTAGAAGCCCTCCAGACTATTGCAACTAGCTGGGGGGCTTCGCCGTTTAAAGCGATACTATTTATTACGTGATTGTAACTTTTTGTAAAGGAAGTTCAGTTTAAATTGCGAACCGCCTCGAAGATTAAACTATTTATACTCTCATAATGCTTTGAAACTTATTGTTAATACCAAAAATCATTGTTAAATTAGTTAATCCTGTTACAAAGACACGTACTTAAGCTGCTTCGTCTACCCTCTAAAAGAAAAAGCCCCGCATTTGCGAGGCTTGATATTTTTAGTGTGAAACTATCTCATCTATAGGATAGTCAATACTGGCTATGCTGCGTTCATCATGGACAAACCGCATACGCGTAGCTAACTCGGTCATAATTCCCTGTGTAGTGTTTAAGTCCTTACGAAGCCGCCAATACGCCTCGGCATCGACTACTGTCCTGTCGCCCATCAGTTCATAGTGGGACACTTTACCATCCGTCACCGTAACTAAATATTGACCGTTGCTGTTGAAACGTACAGGTGCTTTCTTGATGGTTTTGACTTCTCCCGTATCGAAATATAAATTCTGTGCATCGACAGCTTCTTCAACTGTGGGATAGCAACCAACCGATATTTTCTGAGCACCTGCATAAACCATTGCACGATACGGATTGGTTTTGCTGTTCTGTAGGTAGATGCCTTTGGGCAGACTCCGATTAACCGAGATCACAATGTTAGTTTCAACAACCGTTCTGTCTCGTGAATAGTACCCTTCCAGAACTTGTTTAAACTGCGTTTGAAACTCAGGACTCAAATAGCCCGCATATTCAATGGCTAAAATTTCATGGGCGAAAATACCGAGGTTAGTGCCGCTTCTGTGTATTGTGACAACATCTTGACCTAAACTGGAAAGATTGCTTAAGTCCTCGATCCATTGCTGTGCGTATTTTGTTTTTAACCAATCGGCAGGTCGCTTACTTTTGGATTCACCACTGGCATTACGCAAGGTGCTCAGCTTAAACCGCCCCATTGCATCAGCGATCAGTATGATGTTTCCGATTGGCTTGTGAAACGCTTGGGGTTTTGCTAATTGCTTTTCCAGTTCCTGCCAACGGTCAACTAAACGAGCGGTAAACTCAGGGGATAATTGAGCAACCACAACGATGCTATCGCGCTTGCCCTGCTCGCCGGAGAAGATATAAGCACCACTGCGAGAGTTCGGGCTATCTGATTGAATATTATTAACTTCCTCAATCTGAGGAAGTTGGATTACACCGCGTTTAGCTAAAGTTTCAATGGTACGTTTAACATTGTCGTGGCGCTTATTAACCAATTTGGCAATTTCCACGCTTGACATGGTGGCAGTGACATTTGTTAAAGAGTTTGCTACACTATTCATATTATTTATCTTGTTGGGTAAATGATATTTAGAAGCCCCGATGGTTGCTGCCGTTGGGGCTTTGCTTTTATTTGATTTCAATTTCACCTTTCTTCTCCATTTCTTCCGGTAGCATTAGTCGATAAACAATTTCACTGTGGCGAGTTCTTAAACTTTTTTCCGCTGCTTTAAGAATCCACTTTTCGCTTTCAGGCGGTAATCTCAACTGTATCGGGTTGCTTGTTTTCTTTTCTTTAGTCATCAAATGATTTCTCCAAACGTATAATTATTTCCTGATATTCAGATCTACGATTTTTCAATGCTGCTTCTTTTAGCTTCCAGATTAAATTTTCTGGCAGACGTACATTCTTTTGCTTAAGGATTTCCTTTTTCATGTTGCCTCGCTTACTATATTTATTAATCACCACATGGTAGCCAATGGATACCATGGACATAGTAGTAGCCTTTGACTACCATGTCAACTTTATTATTGTGCAGGTTTTTACTTATGAGTCGTGATCCCCAAATAAACATTCGTCTACCTCAAGACCTAAAAGATGACGTGCAGAGCATGGCCTCAGATAATATGCGCTCTGTAAATGCCGAGATTGTTGCTGTTTTGTTAGATGCGGTCAGGAAGCATAAATTAGTTAAGCAGGGTCAACCGGTGGATGAAGAAGAATATAACCATGAACAATATAACCATGAACAATCTCAAAAGCTTATAAATTTAATGAAGCAAAATGAAGCGCTTAGAATTGAGTTCATAGGGCAGATGCATGAACTAAATGCTAGATTTAATAACTTAGTATTAAGTATCGATAAGAAAAAAGCCCCATGATGGGGCTTTAAAACATTAACTTAAAAACTGATACGACCTGTTTCACTTAGGCTTTTTTGGTGAACCCTAGCCATACCTGCCCAGTGAGAAAACATTATTTCAACTCCTATGATGGCATCTCTCGCAGATGCCCGCCAAGCGGCCTCTGATATATTGGGGTCTTTTGCCGTGTCTAACCAATCTTTAACTCCCGCAATAATTGCTTTCTTACATGCATCATCTATATTCACTCTCGTGTATGCAGACGCTTTTTCACAAGATTTAACTTGATTAAGCAATGAACGTGGATAGGTCGGCAAAGTTACAATGAAAGGTCGACCATATATAGTCAGTTTTCCATATTCCTTAGTTTTATTTCCATTCCGATCTCTAATATTGTGCTTTTCTAATTTAGCACCGTTTATTAGCGCAAGAGCAACGTTCACATACTTATCATTAGTGTACTTAAATTTAAATAGCTGCGGGTCTGGAAGCTTGGCATTTTCCTCTATTTCCTGTTTTTCTCTATCAGCCTTCATCTTGACTAACGCATTGGCTAATTCCTTCATCCCTGAAACGATTTTTTCAGGTTCGTAATATTTAAATTTAAATTTTTTATTATCGGCCTCATAAGCCTCAAGGAAACTCTTATCTCCTCTTTTTAGCATTTCAGATGCACCTGATTCAAGCAGAGATAATACACATTCTTCGCTTGAACATGTACCGCGAGGATTAGAAAGTTTAATTAAATAGTACATACTGTATAACAGGAGAGAATATTTTTTAGAGGAAGGATCTTCGTCACCTTTAATGCTATTAGCTATATCTTCTGTAGTAATTCCATCGTTTTTCGATTTGACCTTAATCCAATCTATTAGAGATTTTTCACCTGAATCATAAGTTTCTTTATCCTCCTTAAATATGGTAGCTATGGCTAGTAACGCCACATTATCCTTACTATCTAAGACTTCAGTTCTTTCTACTTCTGGTGGATTGAGTAATGCACAACCGGAAATAAAAAGAAATGCTAAGTAAAAAATAACATTCTTCAATTTAATAACCTCGCGTTAGATATTTATTGCACAAAGTATAGTCTGTTGTTTTTACCTAACTCTTCCCTGTTTGTCTCATTTTTTGGATCATTGCAATAAAAAACCAGCGAACCATTGAACCCTAAATAGCTATGTTGTTCCAAAATATCCACGCCAAAAACTAACGGAATCCCCATCACAATTGATTCACTGTTGGGGTACATGATATCTAAAACCCATCCTGCACAACCTCGCCATTGTAATTGCATCCGATAATTGATGCCGCCTAACTGAATATCAAATTGTTGGTTTCCCGCACGTAACGGGATCTCGACCATATTCATTCGAAAATCTCCAAAATCCCCTTCACTAATCGGTTTAGAGCGGTATCGTTGTTTTTAGGCACTACTGGGGTTACGGTGCCTCTATCAACAACAGGACCGGTATCATGTGGAAACTGCATCCTTTCAGGTGGTGCGGTAATTCCCGTGACTGTCGTAGTTTCTACGATAATCACTTCGCGCAAGGTTAAAACGACCATCAGCACATTTTCAGAGGTTTTATCTGTCGTCACTTCTATTGCACGGATCAGCATGTTTTTATACTGACGTTTACCCGTAGTGACGTCGAACGGCATTTTCGAGGATTTCAGCTTCAGCAATTGTTGATAGATTTCTTTAGGGCTTTTCCCTAATGTCGCCCCCGTATTGATATCAAACATAGATATGTTTGAGGTATCAAAACCATCAATTAATGAGCCACCACCCGCAAAACCTAACTCCATTGTCACCTCAGATGGCTTGTCATAGGCATGGTCGCTAATAGCTGCACCCCGCTGTACGGGATGCTCGGTAATTTCCGTTGAATCCATGTGCTTCTCGGAGATCACCACACTCGGCACTATCATTTCAATTTTTCTTGTATTCTGAGAAAATAACGTCGATAAAATATCCATCGTTAACTCACCTTAGTTTGTAAACTGCGCACGAGTATTGCGTTATTACGCTGCACGGCTTCGCCTGTCAGGGCCGCCGCCTCCCGGGGAGACTCTACTCCGGTCACATGGATTGTCAGGTTTTGCTCTATCGTAGGCTGGTTATTTGCTCTGCCTGATTCTGCCTGTGGTAGTCTGGGGGAATAGTAAGCCCGTGGGCGCACCATGTTATTGATGTTCGCCATCGCGTTATTAGCGATACGAGGGTCAATACCGCTCACCATATTGCCAATATTCGCCATCGCGTTATCAAACATCTTCGGATCAAAGTTAAAGCCACTGTTTTTGGAATTAGCTTTGGGTGCTCTTGCCATATGATATTTAACACGGGGCAGGTAATCTCGGGTCTCCTTCGGCAAGTTCTTAATGCCATTCTTAAGTACCCGTCCCTCTCCCCAGTTATACGATGCCAGCATCTTATCTCCATCGCCTTTATGAAGCCTACGTAAGTAACTGAGGTATCGCGCAGCGGCTTCGCCAGCTTTATAAGGGTCGAAAACATCATCACCTTTTAACCCGAATTGGGCAGCCGTGGCGGGCATAAACTGGAACATCCCCTTAGCCTTGCCGAACTTCGTTTGTTTACCAATCGCATTGGGGTTACCTGATGATTCGGTCATCGCAATACCATGCAGTAAACCAGAATCTAAGCCGTGTTTTTTCTCCAGCATAGAAAAGTAGCCAGCCATTGAATCAAGAAGCGGTTTCCCTTTCTGTGTGGGTCCCAAAATGATGTTATTGGCTTGAGTATTGTCAGCTTTATCTTTGGCGGGTACGTATGGAGCCATCCCGAAAAATTCATTCACAGCATTATTTGCTTTGATATACCCGTCTAAAATAAAATTACGATGTTGCTCCGCCGCAGCGATACCCACTGGGCGTACATCTCGGTTATTCTTTTCGTCACCCTTCCACGCTTGTTTGAGTTCTTCCCACGCTAACGTAAAGTTTCCGTCGTTGAGATGGTTTAATGCCGCAACAAGATGTGACAACGTTTTGCTCAGCTCTCCGAGACTTTTCGCAAAGTCGTCAAGCTCGAATTTTAGCGACCATTTTCCGAGGTCAATACCCAGTAATTCCGATATTTCTGTTCCTAAGGCTTTAAAACCCTTTGTCAGCTCAGTAATTTCCGTTTTTATTTTTTTAAGCGCAGGTTCCCATTTACCCCAGTCGATAAAACTATTTTTACCTTCTTTCCAGCCTTGATAATCGTCATAGAGTAAGAAGAGTGCCGCCAGCAATGCTGTGATAATACCAACGGGGGATTTTATAAATTTCGAATTTAACGCAATCCATGCCGCCGTAACCAAGCCGAAGATCTTAATTAAATTCTGGCTGCCATCATCTAAGCGCTTCCACCAGCCAATAAGATCCTGAATCCCTTTCGCCCCGCGAAAAACCATTTGGCCGAGTATTTCAGACAGGGTTAAAATGGCTTTCACCACGCCCATAATAATTTTTTCGATGGTAGGCCAGTGCTTCAGGATCAGATTGGTGAGCTTTTCCATGCTGGGTGTTAGGACTCTGGCCAATTCCCCGCCAATTTTCTCCTTAGCTGTCTCCATGACCGTTTTCAATTTATAGAACTCGGTCATAAAGGCATTGGCGTTTTTTGCAGCTATCGTCGGGTTGTAGCCCATTGTCTGCATTATCTGACGGTAATCCGCGGCATAACCGCCAATTCCTCGGCGCATCGCCATGAGGGTACTTTCATCAATACCGAGGATACCGGCATATTGATTTGCCCGGTAAGTGGGCAGTGCGGACAACCGTTCGCCCACCAGCGCAACGAGTGAGGCCGTGTCTCTGAGCTTACCGTTGGCATCACGGGTCTGAATGCCCATGTTACGCAGGAAACCTTCGCCACCGGGATTGTGCCGTAAGAACTTAGCCACACCCTCTAGCGACGAATTCAGCCCGTCAACACTGCCGCCAGCCTGACTCACAGCATAGCCCAGCGATTTGATCTGCTCTGCGGCTCCGCCTGTGCGTTGTGCCTGCCAGTAGAGTTGGTCTAATCCGCTGGCAACATGCGCTGTAAAGCCAACAACCGCCAGCGCCGCACCTTCCACGACTGCACCCAGTTTAAGCACATTGGCGGTGACACCCGACACCACCGCACTAAATTTTTTCTCGTCAGACTCTTTGATATCAAAGCCCAATGAGATTAAAAACTCTTGAATAACTTCTGCGTTAGTGTTGCTCATCGTGCCACCGTTGGATTAAGACTTCGTTTTCGGCTTTGACGTCCAGTGCGTCATTCATCAGGGCGATACCGGCCAGATCGATAACGCCATTTTCTAATGACTCATACTTGCACATACCTTCAAGAACGGGGCGCATCACATAATCACGCCCGTCAGGGAGAGTTTCGAGGGTTAGGCTGGGTTGATTGGGGCTGGCTCGCCGCTCTCTGGCAGTGCGGGAAAAAAATTACCCAATGCGTCCTTAATGACATGCCCGACAATTTTCAATAAATCCAATCCGTTAATGTCGTCAAACATCAACTGTTGACCACTGTAAACACTGTTCCATACCCCGCCTGATTCACGACTGACCACCGAGAGACAAATATCATTAATCTCATAGCGATTTTCTTTCCCCAGTGAGCGAATGGCATCCGCTAACGGTGCCAGAAAATCGACAATATCTTCTCGTGCGAGACCCGGCTTACCATCTTCACCTACGACTTTAGGTTTCAAACTCTCTAAAATCGGCTTTAATGCCGGAATGACCGGTACCAGTGCAACGGCTAAGTCCTGTTGCTGAAAGGCATTCAGCTTGCCCGCACGGTATTTTTTACCCTCAATGTCAAATTCCATAGTATCCCCCGTTAGAATGTGCCCAGCATGGTGTCGATTTTGCCGCAGTCAAACACCCAGCTCACTGTGTTGCCGACTTTGGCGTTAGAGATGTCCGGTATTTTCTGGAACGCTACCGAGCGTGCCGCCGTGGTATCACCTGATGCCCGGTTACGGATCAGCATGAGATTATTGCCCCATGTTGCCGAAGAAAACTGTTGAGCGTTGTACATCAGCATCAGCTTGGCATTGGCTGGCGAGGTTTTCAGTAATGTCACGGTAATGGTTCCGCCCTTGCCTGCACTTAGAGAGTGCATGACTTCACCGTCTGCCCCGATAGTCATGGTGTTTTTAGATTCCACCATAGCTATGGTAATGCCTTCTTCCGAGGTCGCCGCCCCGTTAGCCAAGTCCACATGCCCGCCTACGCCTGTTATCGTGGCGGACACGTCCATAAATGAATAGGTAGCCATGTGATCACCTGTTTACGTTAATAATGACATCAGCAAAATGCACCGCACCCGCGAGTTTGATAGCACACTGGATAACCGGCGCTTTGCGTTTCTCGCGTTCAGCCTGTACCTGTTCGGCAATAGGTGCCGCATAGGTGTAGTATCCCTTGGTCAGCATATCGCCCCGGTTCAGTGCCCCGAATGCATCACCACCCCAGACACCCGGCGCAATCAGTCCATTAGTGACACCCTGACCCAATGACTGCTCGACATTAACCAACAGCTGGGTAACGCCCTCATCGGTCTGGGGAATTTTGGTCGTTGAGGTATACATCAGATTATACAAATTGGTCTGGACATAGTTCTGTAGCCAGTCCAGCCCGTGGCGCTCATCAATGAAAGTGCCGTTCGCCATCACCCCTTCTTGGATAATGGCAGTGTCGTTGTTGTAGTGGACAAAGACATTACCATTCTTCGCTTTCAGGGCATTGGCCTGTGTTGCCGTCAGCAGTTCCGCACTGATAGCCGGTTCCTGTTTGAATTTAAGGGTGATCGTGGTGTTATTTCCCTGAAAATTCACCGTGAACATACGCCCGAACAGTGATGCCACCGCATAGGGTTGAGCCGAATATTGCCAGAGCGTGCGGCCTAAAAAAGCACCTTTGAGCTGCGAACCAATATCTGTGTCTACATCCGGGTCGAGTACATCGGTTTTGGTGACCGTATGCCCGTAAACACGGGAGACAGACGCCGATTCGATATACCGCGCCACACTCAGCACATCACTGTCAGACAGGGAATTATCCGCGATAACCAGCCCGTACCATGCTCCCGACATGGAACCCAGTGTCGCGACCGCTCCGGCAATGTTTTCGGGTTGTGTCGGATCAATCACTGTTGCGCCGGATACCTCATCCAGTTTCAGTACATCACCGATATAGCTGCCGCTGTCTGCGCGAGTGATATAGCCCAGTTTCCCTGACGTTTGCAGTGAGACGGTGAAACGGGAAGAAATGCTGTCCCAAAGCACCGCAGCGTTTTTCAGCTTTTCTGCCACCCGTTCAGCGATGCCATTCAGGTTAGTCTCCTTACTGAAATCAGTACCCGTGATGGCTGTTTCTTTACCGTCAATGGTCAGTTTGAACGAACCATCAGTAATAGATGTAAAGCGATTCATCGCTTGTTCCGGTTTGGTCAGTACCGCGCCACGCAGCGCTGCCAGCACCTGTTCTTTTGCCCAGCGCCCGATATACAGATCGACTGGTTGTGGTGACTGTGAGTAATACAGCGCAGCGGCCTGATACTCTGGGGTATCCATGCCAAAATCACCACCCACACCATCAATATCGGTGTAATAGCGCAGCCGTTCGCGGGTGTTGATCACACCACTGGCCCCCACAATCAGCAATGAACCAAAACTTCTGGCCTGTGCTGCACGGGGTGCCATGTTAACTTTAACGTTAACGATGCTAGAAATAGGTAAGCCCTGCATAGGGTTTAATCTCCAAAAAATTTAACCGGTGCGTCTGTCAGTGACTTAATGCTATACCGACGTACCACTTTGCGCCGCAGTGTGACAGTGATGTCATAGCGGCGTACCCACTGGTTATTAATGAGTTCAGGGAAAGACGTGATCCGGGAATGTTTGACGACTGACAGTCCGAGCTGGTTAAATTCAGCATTGTTCTGACTGACACTCAGCCCATCACGAAATCGGCTGGCATACCCCTGACTGTGCGGGCCATAAAATGAGGCCGAGCACTCAAAATCCTCATGTCGCCAGAGTTCATCCGACTGATCGGTCTGGTTGGCGAACGCCGGGTTATCGTCCGCGGGTATTTCCGTTATACCGAAGCCGCACCAATCTGTATCCGCCGGAGGTTGTGCAGCCAGAACAGGCGTCCAGCGCGGGCGCACCATACCGTTAGGTAATCCCGATACGCCGCGCAGCCATTGGCTGCACAACCGCTCTACTACCTCATCATAGACAGGTTCTGTATCCGGTATCAGCCATCCTGCCCGCTCTGAGGTGTTCATGGCGACCCCCCGTCAAACGGCATCAGTTCACAATGTGCCTGAACAAAACCCGCCCCATACGCTGTGTACGGATCAACGGACTTCACCAGATATTCACGATTCTGGTACGTGACGATATCCCCAGCTCGCCCAGTTTCCCCTGCAATCAGCCGCTCAGTGGTGACAATCAGGATATTGCCCGTCACTGTCTGCCCTGCCATACGGATTTGAGCTTCAACAGCGCGGTCTACCGTAACCACACCTGAAAACTGAGTGATAATATCCTGCGTGCTGGGGAACCCATCATCATCAATCCCCACCACCCGGCGTTTTACCTTCAGAGAGGGATCGCAAAAATCAGGGTCGAACAACACATCAGTGACATCTAACAATGGCATGGTTATTTCTCCGATTTATCCCGAACAACATAGGTGATAGAGCGGCGATAAGAGCCAGTATCGATAAGCGGTTTCGCGTTACCCGGAGCACTGCCCGCCCGCCTGTTTTCCATTTCAGTTTTTGCCCCTTTGCGCCCTCGTCTGGCACGGGCGGCAACGGTTGGATCGGCCAACGGTTCGAAGTCGTTCGTGGTCATATAACGTTGGACACCATTCACGGCCAGCATCCCCGCCTTGTTCAGCGCTTTTTCGGCTTTATCCTGCTTACCGTCCAGCACCGCCTCCGCCGCGATTTTCAACTGTTCAGTGGTTTGTTCGTCCACGGAACGAACACCGGGACGGAGATGGGGACGTGCCGGGATGTTCTGTGCGGGTGAACCGAACTCGTTGATGTAACCGATGCCGGCATTACCGAACGGCACATCGTCACGACTGCTGTTCTCTGAAGGAACACCGACCAGCACATCCCGGTTACCAATGGTTTTCAAGGCATTTAAAATGGCCTGGGCTTTATCCGCCTTTATGGTCAGCCCACTTTTCATAACTGGATACCTCCTGCACCGAACATCATCAACAGTTCATAGAATTCAGAGCCGTAGCGTGTGTTGTTCCAGAATCCGGCGTTCGGGTTCAGCGTCGCGCCCGTGTTATAACTGACGCTGACCTTATCCACCGATTTGGACGACACCACACCGCTATTAGCGCCCCCTGTGCCGCCCACTGCCATTGACCGACTGTCTGTCGCCCACAGTGCCATGTAATGGGCGACCATCAGCTCTACCAGATAAACAAACATGTCCCCCAGCCGATTTTCGTCCAACTGTTTATCAGCCAGATTTAACCGGAACTGTATTTGAGCATTGGGGAATTTTTGTATATCAGAGAACTGAGGAAAGTCGGTGCGAAACTGGACGACGGTGGGGAGCTGCCTATTTCTTGTTGCCCCCATTTTTACCCCCGTTAGTGGGCGGGTTTTCCTCTGTTGGAGGATTGCCCTGCACCAGCAATTCCCCAATCTGGGTTTCCCGCTCTTTCAATTGATGCTGCATTTCAGCTATCTGCTTGTCGCGTTCAGCCAATTGCTTAGTCAGGTCAGCTATGGATGTGCGAAGTTCAGTCAGTTCGGCATCATAATTCCCCTGTACCGTCTCCTCCGCAGCATCCAGCAATTCCGCATGCGCCTGTACGAACCAATGATGAGCGATCGCCGGGAAGACATCGTGAACACCTGTATCAAAAATTTCTGGTTCACCCTTATCGTGGGTGAATCGAAATGCAGTATGTACCCTGATTTTCATTTAGATACCGTCCATATAGTTCAGCGTTTCGCGGTATACCGCTTCAACCGCGCCCAATTTGCCGTAGTAAGTGACCATTTGGTACAGGCTGCGATACTGGATCGGGATGCTCTGCATTGGCACCATAGGGAAGCGAACGAACTTTTTATCATTGGTGTAAGCAATAGCCCTATCTTTACCCGCCACACCTATCTCTTTCGCCCATTTCACCGCACGGATATCCAACGGAATTCCATTCTGGTGGTAGGCGATTGTGTTAGTTTTCAGGTACGTTAACAGCGATTGGTTACCCGCCGAAGACACAATAATGGATGACAGTAACGCAAACTGCTCAGGCGGAATCAACAGATCAGTCGGCACCATTGTGTAACCGGAACGTGCCCATCCATCTGTTAATATCTGGTTAATACTCTCCCTGATTTCATCCGGTGTAGACTGCGCCCAAGGTTTACGGGCATTGCTGAGATTAACACGTTTTTGGTTCAGCAACCCCTGTAGTCCTAACCCCTCGTCGCCCATGTAAACTTGTTCGTCGATGTCCATGTTCCATTTTAACATCATACCGTCGTGCTTTTGGGAGTCGATTGGGCGTCCAACCTGCTGTGCCGCAGCCAGTTCGACTACCGTCCAGCCCAGTTCCATTCCCCACAGCGTCAAGGGGTGTCCGTCGCGCTCAATGTTCACGCTGACGCCAGCCAGTGCTGTAGCGTTCCCGCTGATCCAGTTTTTACCGTTCGGATTAGCTGAGCCAGCGGCGGCGAATTGCGTGTTTGTCCAGGTCGCCATCTCATCCGCAATGGTCACGTCCTCACGGAACTGGATATCACGGCTAAAGGTGTACTGCACCAAGGGTAAATTAAGGGTCTGGTCTAAGCGCTCCAGCTCCCCCACCAGAAACGTACCGCTGTTATCAATGGTGCGTTGATCAAATGTAAGCATACTTTTCCCTTAAATCTTGTAAGAAATTTCAACGTTGCCGTCAGCATCACCCGCACCAGTAAACTGTGCATTCGGTAGCAGTGCGGTTTCACCATCTATTGCCACATTCAGGAAGCTACCCAACGGGCTGGTTTCTTTGGGTTTACCTGTCCGCACATAGACTGGCGCACCTTTTTTAATGCTGGATGCGTCGCCATCCAATTTCACTGTCATGTACCCGCGTTTCAGGTTATCGCCCGTGTAGTTGTTGTTTGTGCCGATAATGTACGCCTTGTCCGGCATACTGGTTGTGGGATAGGGACGGACATAAATCCCCTGGATCCTGTCTGCCGTATCACCTTCAGCCAATGGCACAAAATAGCCCCCATCATCGTATTTACCGACCAGCCCATACGCAGGGAACAGGTTCGCCGATTTTAGTAATACTGGCTCGACGGTCGTGTCCTGTAGGCGCGAGATGGCCCCAGCGATGCCCAGCGGCATCCGCTTTAAATAAACTGTCATGATGTTATTTACTCCTGTTTGCCCAGAATTCGGCGTTTTGTTTGTTCAGGTCGGCAATGTTATTGCCCGAGGATTTATTACGAGACGAATCGCCAGTTGCTTGGGTATTACGTCCTTTCGCCAATTCAGCCGCCGCGTTAAAGGCCATATCAACAAATTTTTTAGGCAGTTTTTTGATTTCCGCATCGCCTACAATATTTCGTACCATCGCTTGATCCGCACTCACCAATACCTGACGTTTAAACGCTGTCAGTTTAGCCGGTGTAGACAAATCAATTCCCGGTACAATCAGATCCGCTTTATACGCTGAGTCCCCCGTAATTTTTTCCTCTTTCTCCTCTTTTTCGTCATCATCCCCCGTCTTAGGCGCAGCCTTTGGATCTGTGCCGTTATCGCCTGTCTTACCTTCCAGTGCGTTCAACCGGGCAAGTATAGCGTTTGCCCACTCAGGGATTTGCTCATCACCCGTTTTCATTTCCGGCTCTTCTTTAGGTAAGGGTTGCTGGGGACTAATATTGATATTAATGGCTTTAGGCACCTCGCCCGTACCCTCGTCCCCTGTGATGGACTCAGGAGCACTGTTGAGAACCTCTTCCATTGCCGCCGAGTCTTTGGTTTTAAACGCCTGTTTCAGACGTTTAAACCATGTTTGCGTTTTAGTAGACATACTATCTCCAATTGAACAACGTGAACCGGCGCGGCCATCTTGAACCAGCGCCACATGATTACCTGTAATTTGATACTGTTCGGCTTTACCGTTGGCAATTTGCCGATATTCCGCATCGTAGCCACAAGACACCTCATCAAAGCCCTCGTCTATTGCTGTTATAGCGTCGGTATCTTTAATGATGAGATCCGCCAGCATCAGGTCGGATTGTTCCCCCTCTCCGCGTCGGACGTTTTGAACATGCCCGTGAGCCAAATCCCGCCAGTTATCCGGGTCAACAAAAATAATGTTTCCGTCACGGTCTTCGGGGTGTTGTATCGTGATGGTCATGCCCTCGAATGAAGCTAGGGTGGCTTCGTTGAATACTTCTTCGGGAGAACGCTCTACAACAATTTCGCCATCTTCGTCAGGTTCAAGGGTTGGTAGCTCAAAATCGGCATAAAGTTGTGTGCCTGTTCTGGCAATGGGCACGTCTTTACACAATAGGGAGCCATCAGCCAGTTGGTAACGGGTGTTACCCAACCGAGTAGTAAAGAAATATTTCAACGTAGCCTCCACCACATCCACGCCGCAGAAATACCCCAACACGACAGGCCGTATATAAAATCAATCCAGGTGCCGTGTAACATGAACCAAATCCCGCCTATTATCGGGGTTACCCAACTGTAAAATTCAAAATCGCTCATTATTAATCCTCTGGTATGACCACTTCACAGTAGCAACGGCAATTAGGCAACGTGCCCGCATGACCTGTCAGGCCGTCCAGCGTCGGAGGTTTTGCCCATTCGACAAATTGCCCCTCCATGTGTTTATGTGAGTCCCGCACATCACCCTCGTCCGCCGTGCGCCAGATGTAACCTGTAGAGCCGACCGACTGCGCCCGAGCCTGTGTCAGTGCTGTCTGTGCTCTGCCTAGTTCTGTTCGGGCAATGAGTTTTGCCCTAGACTCTGCCACGTCACCCGTCTGGGCAATTTCCTGCGCGAACGGCTCGTGACGTCCACCAGCCACAACCGATTCAATGGACTGATTATGAATGTCGTACACCCGGTCGGCAGCTTCCAATGGTAACGATTTGATGTATTTGATTTGTTCGTCAACGATGGAGCGCATAACCTGTCCAACGGGTGCATTGTCCACCAGTTGGCGCAGCTCCTTGCTAATTAACCGACTGCGCTGCCGCCATTCTGTTTCATTGTGGCGATTTACATCCAGAGCAAACCGCTGCGCCACCCGCTGCGCCCACGGCGTAATTAACTCACTGTAACTGTCCAGCGCATCCATGATTTCCGTAACAGAATCATTGGAACCATCGTAAGAACCGCTTACTATTTCGCCGACTGCTCGCGCTATCGCCCGTAGACTGGTTTGGTATTGGATCTCTGGTTGACGGGTCGTCGGACGTGTTTTTTTCCTGTTCCGCGGTAAAGCCATTGCCTACGCTCCCCATGATCTGTTCAGCTTCCTGTGGTATCATGTTATATGACGATATCAACATCTGAATGCCCGTATCCCGGGGTAACAGCCCCGCAGCTACTGAGCTGACAATTTCTACCATGCTGGATATTTGGGCACCGTTTAGGTCAACATTGCCGGGTTGTTCTGCATTCACAGGTTGAAGGAACTTACTTGGCTCGCCAATCTGAGGGGGTGCGCCATCTTCCGCATTGTTAATATCCTCATCCCCTATTGAACCACCAATACCCGTGACATCGGCCATTTCACGCAGATCGTTCATGGCGGCTTTAAGGTTCATCATGCCGCCATCCAGTGCCCCGTTTAGGGCATTGACGGTGTTAACGGCAATGGTGGAGCGATCAAGATCAGACATTTGCCATAAAGGGTTGAACTCGAAGGTGAAATCCTCCGGCAATGGCTGCCCGAACTCCGAACGGTGCATCACATCCAGCAATCGCCGAATGGGTTGACGTAATCGCCGCTCCTGTTGGGTGCTGATGTTGTCGTAGTAGTTAGCAAGATCCGCGTCTCCCGTCGAAAAACCTTTCGGGGACTGACCAAACATCCGTACCAGTGGAATACCCACCGCGCCCGATATCTGCTCGGCAAACTGTGCCAGCACGTTATCCAGACCGCTAAACGAATATTGATGGGTTTCAAACACGTCGGTTTTATCCATCAGCGTCATGCCTTCGTTGCTCTGGAACTGTCGGATCATATCCATGTGTTTGAGTAACGCATCTAAACTAGCGCCCCCCCTCGCAATAATTTCGCGCAACTTGTCAATGCTGTAGGTTCTCAAATGAGCCTTATAAACCAACTGTGCCGCTCCGGTTGTTGCACTGTCGAACGCCGTTAGGCGATCATAGATGCGTTCAACCACTGACATGCCCCACTCATTTTCAGTCTGAGCTTGTTGATACGGCAACGTCACCCCGTCCAGCCGTATCAGGCGGCTGTGATGGATTTTCCATGCCGGGATACCCCTACCCGTATTCGTTACGTTGTAGAATTCAGGTTTACCTAAATCCTTACCGATCTCTTTGATACGGCGGTTTAAATCCGGTTCTATCTGCCAGCGGTCAAGCGGCAGTAGCCCTTTAAATTTACCTTGACCTATGGTCTCAGGCCGCAGTGGAGTAAACGGGGCCTGCCCTTCTATCAGGATAAGCCCCACTGCCCCACCGTAAAGCCGCGACCATTTGATGATGTTGTTCAGGTTTTCCCACAATTCCAGCTCATCAAACAGCGATTCCAATATGCCACGCGATTTAGGTTCTATTTCAGAAGTGATCCTGAACCCCTTACGGGTCATGTCATCCGCCACCGAATCCACCGCCGCGCCGACTATCCATGACGATCGGTAGGCATATTCGATTAACATCCTGTTGCGGCTCGTCCAGTTCGGGCGATAGGTCGACGCTGAATGCTGGTTGGGTGTGTTCATCCCGACACGGGCCAGCATGTTTTCATAACTGTCGGCCGTGGGTTGTGTTTTGCGATTTTTCGCCATTAACTACCTCGTCCTAATAATTCCCAGATTTCCATCGAGATATCCATCGGGGCGTACAGGATCATCACTGAGTCCGCCAGGTTGGGCGATTTCGTGCCGTCAGGTTTTTTATCCACGATGATTTTCCCCACACCATTCACTGAATAGGTAGGCTGAGATAATTCGATTATTAATTTGTCTTTTAGTGGCATCTCGCTGGATATTGATATCAACTCGTCGGGGTCGTACGCATGCCCCTCTTTAACTGCACGGTACGTTTTCTGGAATCTGGTACGCAGTGACCACCACGCCTGTGCCTTGGCGTTAGCGAAAAAATCCTTGTTCAGTCGCGCTGCGCTGAACGCATCGCCCGGTACCGCTTCACCTTCAGGATCAAACACTGCGCCACTGCCACGGAATGGCGTCGCGGTAATTAAGGGTATTCGCAGCGCTTTACGTTGGTCATTGATAATACGGGCATCGCCCCGTACACCTGCCCCAAGTCCGTCACTGTCGAACCTGAACGAGCCTAAATTGTGTGTACTACACCATCCGAAGACGCGTTCAACCGAGCCGTAGATATCGCTGCCTTTACCCGACCATTCCTCGATTCCATCCAGCAAAAACCCATAACGATATGCGAACGCGTTTTTGTCCTTGCCTTCGTCGGCGACATCCATCGCACCCAGACGGATGCCTGTCGGTTGGATGCCCAGTTTAATATGGGCATCAATCGCCGCTTGAACCCACTCTGACGGGATCAGGATCCCTTCTACAGACGCCTGATAGTTAATATCGACTTCCTGCGCCAGCGTGACAGGATCAAGTTTTTCCACCTGTTTGGCATACCACGCATCATCTTTGCGCGGGTCGTCCCGCCAATGGAATGTAAAAACCGAAATACGCCCACTGTGCCGGCGCTGGGCAAAAGAGTTCGCCATGCCGTTCGGCGTCGAAACGTCCTGCCGACAGTTGGTTGTGGCAGACAAGGACGCATCCACCAGTTCAGGACGTTCAAGAAACGCCGATTCATCCACGAAGTAAAAGCTGGCACGGTCACCACGCCCGATGCCGTCGCCCGCCTCGCCGGTTATCACCGATTCAGTATCAGGAAACAAGATGCGCATGTGAGGCGCATGTTTACGTACATCCCATGTCCCTCGAAATTCAGCAGGCAACAAGCTGATAAAATTACGGGCCTTATCAAACAGCGACTTAGGTGAGCCTAATTTGTCCACGTATTCTTCTTTGCGGGAGCCGAATCCGGCGGCGACACCGCGATTGAACAGACAAATCGAGGTGGCGGTTGCAATGGTCAGCCAGCTAATGCCCATATCCCTCGTTTTTTCGGTAATGCCCGGTTCTTGTAAGCGCCAGCACTCCATAAACCACGCTATCCATTCTTCCTGACGAGGGAAAAGAATAAACGGGATACGGGCGGGTAAGCCCCGTTCCACATTACGCGGGTCGACGGTCATGCCCCAGTCAATGATGAATTGCCCCGGGTTATCACGGTAAAATGTCCGCATCGTGGGTAACACAGATGGGTTTTGGCGAATACGTTGTAACCGCTCCATTCGCCACTCAAATACTGCGTTGTAATCGGGGTTGCGAAAATCAAACGGAAATGGTATAGGCATCGTCACCCCATCATTTTCTTGTAGGCATTTGCCGCCTGTTCTGCCGTTAAGTTAGCTACCTCGATTGGGCCACCGTCTGCACCTGAGTGCTCGGCTTTCACGTTTTCACGGAATGCCTGAACAGACACATGTTTGCCCAATAACTCCAAATTTTTTACTTTATCCGGCCATTTGATCTTTTTGAGAATGCCGACCATATCGCGCTCTTCGCCCCGGCCTTCGAACATTTCAGCTAGGTTGAACCCGCTTAAGTATCGTCGCCATGATTCCGGCCATTGAGACAGCGGCTTGATGCTCAGGTCTTCTTCCAAAATGTCCGCAACGTCCATCTGGTCAATTTCAACGAGACGCATCAGGACATAGTTAGCATCAATACCCAGTTGTTTGTTGCGCGCATCTTTCATCTCATCGATCAGCGCGACAACATAGGGTTTTTGCATTAACTGGTAGCCCAGTTCACTGGCACGACGTGGACTGTATCCCGCTCTGATCGCCGCCTGCGTTGCATTCAAATCGACCAGATATTCACGGCAAAACATTTTTTGTTTTGTGGTCATTTTTGCTCTGGTCATTTTCTTTTCCTTACTCATTAACATTGAATAGCCCGCAGTTATGAAGGCTATGCGATGATAATCCGATATAAAAATGCCACCACGTCCGAAGAGGTGATGGCATGGGTTATTGCTTTAACCACTCAAGGGAATGGGTAAAGGAATAAAAAAGCCATCACGTCCGAAGAGGCGATGGCGAAGTATTGTTATTTAGATGTATGAGTTTTTTAAGCGCTGATAACTTTTTCGAAGTTTTCTTTTGCCACTTCTATGGCTTTATTTTTAATTTCATCGAGAGATAAAGTATAGGCCTCTTGTATAGTGACTTTAAATGAAAAAGCTTTCACATCACCTCTAGAATCTGTAGTCATGAAAACACTAACCATCACCTCTACGTAATTATCTTGAATAATATACCCAGGATTATAACCCTCAAAACGACCACTACAATTGATTGACTCAATTAAATATTTCATGTTATTTCCTCATCAATTCTTCCCATTTAACAAGGATGTCATTTTATTTTTTATCATAACCCCAATACAGTTCTTACCATTGTTTCCCATCTCACACAAAACACCCGCAGCCCCAGAGTGTCAGGGGCTACTGACACTGCTCCTATACATACCCCACCACCCCAGCATCATTTGCTCTGCGGTGGTAATTAAAAAGTGGTTGGTTGAGCCACAGCACGAACCCAGCACATAATCCCCTTTTGCAGATCAGTGCGACCTTCGTTCAGCCAACGCATGTCAATTTGGTGATTACCTGTTTGTGCATTCGTGACCGCAAGATAATCATAAAGTTGGCCTAATTCCTCCCCAAGCGCCTTAATCCTGTTCATGCAATCAATTTCATCTTGGGTTAATTCACGGTAGCCGGTGATTTTACGGTGTTGATTTTCCATCATTGCCTCTACATTCGGTATTAATGTAACCCTGCAAATATCTCAGTTTTGCTCGGTCGTTAATAATGCCTTCTCGGATATCGAGAACAGTTGATCCAGTTTCTCCAGTGATTTCGACGGGGGTTCCATCGCCCATGCTGCCGGAGGGAGCGGTTTCAGACACGGGACAGTTGGCTTTGATGCGCAACTTGCGACGGCCAGCGGCAACATCAGCCCGAAGAGTGTCAATTTCAGTCTTGGCATTGGCGAGTTCCTGTGTGTGCTTGGTATCCAGTTCATGCAGCATTTCAATGTGCGTGTTCTGGTGGTTAATGCGGTCGGTCAGTTGCTGGATTTCGGTTTTCTGGTTGCCATTGATGCCCAACTGTTTGTTGTATCCAGAGCGATAGTGATAAACCGCAAACGAGGCAACACCTAGGGCAGTAACCAAAACGACTAACAGTTTTTTCATAGCAACAGCGCCCCTATGAACAAAAACCAACCCCAACCATCGCGGCTACCGATTGCCAGAATAAATGCACACAGAAACATCATTGCCGCCAGTGAATGCCTAGTCATCCAACCCCCAGCATGTCAGTTCCGATTCCTGAGCACGTCGCTCAACCTGACCGTAACAGCCGTTCGCTTGGCCTTTGGTCTGCCTACAATCTCTGCCACCGTCGAATATCCAGCGTTTAATCTCAGCACAGGCGCCTGTTTTATCCCCTGCGTTGAGTTTCCGATAGAACGTGGATGAGAAACATTTACCGGGGCCAATGTTGTACGGGCAGAAACTGGCAATACCCGCTATCTGGGGTTCAGTCAATGGCATCCGTACATTGCGTTTTACCCAGTCAATCGCCCGCTGCGCCTCAATCTGGTTTAGCGCATCACATTGTGCTGTTGTCAATCTCATCCCCTGACGAACGGGAGCGCCATCTATCCGGGTTACACCACGGCAAATAGTCCAGATACCGCCTGCATCGCGATAGGCTGACAGCCGATTACCCTCTTTTTCATCCAGAAACTGAGAGAGAATGGCTGTGGCACTCGCACCGGATAGCACCAGACCAATGACCGCAGCCGTTAATTTACTCGTCTTTTTCATGTCTGCTGAATTCCCGGTGTTTGTAGTACCAGTTCACGGCGAATGTGCCTACCGTGCAGATAATGCCGGTAACTATCGCCCAGTCGTTTAATGACAGGGCGCCCAGCATAGCGGTGAATGCGCCCCAACCGTATGCAGAGGGGCTTGTGTATTTGTCCATGCGCATATTCCACCCCATTGAGCAATGGGCGTCCGTGGGGTGAAATAGTCGCCCCTGTGAGTTAATAGTTAGTGGGAGATACCGATACCGGAATTCCGATATCGGAATTAATTCAAATAGTTAGATTGTAAATATAGAAAAGGCCACGCCGGAGCGCCGGCTTGGAATATTCATCAAAATATCCTGACTCTTGCGGGATTTTGAACTACTGCATTTTTTTGCAGGAGTTGAGTTGTCAGCTCAAAGTTTGCTGCTAGCAATAAATCTTATTTCCCGTTCGGCTTCTCTCGTGCCGCCCAGTGGCGATCATGCTCTTCCGGTGTGGCTTTCTGGTCTTCAAATATATCCTCAATTTTAAAGCCATCGGGTAACAGCGCCCATGCAACATAGAAGTACCGTGGCTCAAACTCATCACCCATCCACGAATAAATACCCGCGTATTCCCCATCGTAAAATCGGATATAACCAATGTGCCAACCATCGCAGGTGTTATAAACCAGCACTGCTTGACCGTTCATATCGGGCGTGGGTTGTTCAGAAGCAGGGCGGAAAACTAAGGATTCTGTGACTGGTGCAGACATGTGTTCCCCCAGAAATGAAAAGGCCACACCGAAGTGCAGCCCGTGTTAGCGAGATATTAACGTTTGTGAGCGGTCAGCCAATGGCATAGATAATTGGTGAAAATCAGACCCTATTTAACATAATAGCCATTTAGCGCCCTCGCACTGTAGGCGCAATATAGTAATGT
>NZ_JACOII010000003.1 GCF_016306625.1 Xenorhabdus lircayensis
AATATGAGGATGAAGAGTCAGGATTATTCTATAATCGACATCGTTATTATTCACCGGAGACGGCGCAGTATATCTCGGCAGACCCCATTGGGTTATTGGGCGGGTTTAATCCGTATGGGTATGTGCATAATCCCTCGAAATGGGTTGATCCTTACGGTCTGGCTGGCGGGGTTGGTAATAAAGGCGATTACATCATAACTTATCGTGGAGATACACGGAGCTTCACTGAAATTTTTGATGAGGGATTTAAAACACGAGGTCCAAGCAATGATTTGTATAAACATGCATTAGATAACCTAAATCCTCCAAGCAATTTTGTTAGTACTACTATTGAACCAAGTAAAACCATTGGTTTTGCAACAAATTATGGTCAAAAATCCGGCTATATGTACACCATGAAAACTAACCATGGTATAGATGTAAATAAAGTCTTAGGTAAAGACAGTCCTTATGCGGGTGAATTAGAAATTGCAATGCCTGGGGGGGTTAAATCTGAAAACATATTGGGCGCAAGACCAGTTAATGCCGATGGTGAAATGTGGGACTATACTATTTTAAATCCAAAGAGGTATGGAAAATGACAGACATTGATAAAAGAAAAATCAAAATAATAATCAACGGAAAAACGGAAGAAGCTGAATTGCATTTGATCACTTCTCCTGATAGGCATTGTTGCTTAAGAATATTTCATAATAATAATCAATTAGCAGAGTCAAATAATTTTGATTATTTTTCATGTTTTGCTGATTTAAGAAACCAATTAAAAGATATAATATTTCTTTGCAAGGGTGCAAAAATAAATGTATACCCATCTGGCATGATGATAGATATGGGCTTAGGTAGAGTAGCCTATGAAAATACATTAGGTCAATATGCCTCATCTGAAGATACGGTTCATATCTTTGATTTCGACGATAAAGATGTTGATGTTACTCCAAAAGAACAAAGAGAATTTCATTTTAAATGGATTGAATCATTACGACAAAACAATTGATTTCTTAGCTAAAATAAAACCGGAAAGATCCCCGTGATCTTCCGGCTTTGTTCTTTTAAGAGCGGCTCATTCCCTGCCCTTAGCGGCTTTTATAGTTCCCAATCAGTTCCCGCATCCGCAGCTTAATCTCACTGATTTGCTCGCGCTGGCGCTGGTATTGCTGTTTGAGGCTGTTGGTCTCGGAACTCGCGGGGATCAGCACTAAACAGCCATCCATGATCTTCACCGTGACCGAACCACCAGTCTCAAAGCCGGCGGCCTTAAGCCATTGCCCCTTCAGGTGGATTGCGGGCGGGGCTGTGGCCTTGTCGTTTTGCGGGACGTATCCCACGGTGTAATAACGTTCGGTTTTGGCGGCTTTATTTACCGCGCGGTTTTGCTTAGAATGCGCCTTAGCCATCATTCAACTCCTGATTAGTTGGTTGTGGTTAGCGGCGTTGTAGTGTTGCTGCACTACAGCGCCGTGTTAGAAACGCCTTATTTTTTTAGTCGCCCCTCTCCTGCTCCACTGAGCGCATCGCTGATTCAACACGGTGCTTCATAATCACTGCATCAATCAGTTTAATCACAGTTTCCTGCTCTTCTGGCTGGCATTCCTCCAGTGCTTTAAACCGTTCTATTAACCGCGTATTACTCAGTGGAAGCTGTTCGTCAGACGAACCCAATAATAAATAATCTATCGTCGTGGTGAACAATTCAGATAGCTGTATCAGCTTATCCGCAGGCGGGATATGCATCCCAGATTCATATTTACTGTACTGCGAAAGTTGCAGGCCAATCAGAGCGGCAACTTCTTTCTGTGTCCGGCGTTGTTGATTGCGTAACGCTTTCAGTCGTTGCCCAAATGCCCGGCGCTGTTCTTCTGTCTGCATAATTTCATCTGTCATATCAGCCATAAAATGCTCCGAGTATAAGGGGTATTATTAAAACGACTTGCTTTACTATCGTAAAACGATTATATAATATATCGCACAGCGATTCAAAATAAATCTTGACAGGTTTTTAAAGGAATAAGTGATATGGCTCGCATTCCCGACGCAGAATTACAGCACCTGAAAGCCGCCGTCTCCTTAGTGGCGGTCATTGAGCAGCAGGGGCGGAAGCTAACCCCGCGCGGCAAGGACATGACCGTGCTGTGCCCGTTCCATCAGGAAAAAACCCCGTCGATGGTGATCACCCCGTCGAAGAACCTTTATCACTGCTTTGGCTGCGATGCGGGCGGTTCGGTGCTGGACTGGGTGATGAAAACCGAGGGCTTGAGCCTGCGCCATGCAGTTGAGCGGCTGCGCGGGGAGCTGGGCGGCAATCCGAACGTTGAACCGCTGGTTGCCAGTGAGGAACTGGCCGGGGATGTCGGTGATGCCGCCGGGCAACAGGCGCTGCTGTCACGGGTGGTCGAGTTCTATCACCAGACCCTGCTCAATGCGCCGGAAGCCCGGCAATACCTGAAAAAACGCCGCCTTGATCATCCTGAACTGGCCAGCCATTTTAAGCTCGGCTTTGCCAACCGCACCCTCGGTTACCGGCTGCCGGAGAAAAAACAGAAAGCCGGCGCTGAGATCCGCGCCCGGCTTCAGGCGGCCGGGTTACTGCGGGAAAGCGGCCATGAACACTTCAGCGGCTCGCTTGTGGTACCAGTGATCAGTCCGGCGGGACAGGTACAGGAGCTGTATGGCCGCAAAATCACGGACCGCCTGCGGGCGGGCACCCCGCTGCACCTGTACCTGCCGGGGGAGCATGGCGGGGTCTGGAATGAAGCCGGGCTGGCCGGTTCGGCCTCAGTGATTTTGTGTGAATCGCTGATTGATGCGATGTCGTTCTGGTGTGCGGGGTATCGCCATGTGACCTGCGCGTATGGGGTACACGGCTTTACCGATGCGCACCGGGCGGCCTTCCGGCAGCATGACATCCGGCAGGTGCATATTGCCTATGACAATGATAAAGCGGGCAATGAAGCGGCGGTGCAACTGGCGGCAGAGTTGCAATTGGCCGGGCTGGATGTCTGGCGGGTCGTGTTCCCCGAAGGCAGCGATGCCAATCGGTTTAGCTGCGAGGTGGCGAACCCGGAAAATGCCTTCGGCCAGTTACTGGACGCGGCACAGTGGCTCGGTGAACCCACAAAAACGCCGCTGGCAAACCAAAATACCGCCGCCACGGTGTCAGTCCCTGCGGCGGCTTTGGTGCCTGAACCGGGTGTGGTCACGACGCTTGCCGACAACGGGGATATCGTGATCCAGCAGGACGGGCAGGAATGGCGGATACGCGGAGCGCAACAGAAAGCCGGTGCCACGGTGATGAAAGTCAATGTGCAGTTAACCGACAAACCCAGCGGGGCGCTGTTCGTGGACAGCCTCGATATCCTGAGCGCCCGTGCCCGGTCGGCCTTCGTGCGTCAGGCAAGTACCGAGCTGGCCTTGCCGGAAACGCTGATTAAGCGTGAGCTGGGGCGGGTGTTACTGGTGCTGGAACAACGGGCATGGGCAGGGGCGGACACGGCGCAGGCCGCTCACTCCCAGAGTGCGGATGAACAACACGCCGCCGAAGCCTTGCTGAAAGACCCCGAACTTATCAGCCGCATCACCGCCGACCTGAGCGCCTGTGGGGTTGTCGGCGAATCGACCAACCTGTTGGCGGGCTATCTGGCCGCCGTCAGCCGCAAACTGCCCAAACCCTTGGCCGTCCTGATACAAAGCAGCAGCGCCGCCGGGAAATCGTCATTAATGGATGCAGTGCTCAACCTGATACCGGAAGAAGAGCGCATCCAGTACAGCGCCATGACCGGGCAAAGCCTGTTCTACCTCGGTGAAACCAACCTGCAACATAAGATACTGGCTATCGCCGAAGAAGAAGGGGTACGGCAGGCGGCTTATGCGCTCAAGCTGTTACAGAGTGACGGCGAGCTGACCATGGCCAGCACGGGCAAGGATGAAGCGACCGGCAATCTGGTCACCAAAAGCTACACGGTGAAAGGCCCGGTGATGCTGATGCTGACCACAACCGCCATCGATGTCGATGAGGAGCTGCTGAACCGCTGTCTGGTGTTGACCATCAATGAAACCCGCGAACAGACCGAAGCCATCCATGCGTTGCAGCGCCATAAGCAAACGCTCGAAGGATTGCTGGCTGAGAACGAGCGGAAGTATCTGACGACGCTTCACCAGAACGCCCAGCGGTTATTGCGTCCGTTGAATGTGGTCAATCCCTATGCCAGCCAGCTGACGTTCCTGTCAGACAAAACCCGTACCCGCCGCGACCACATGAAGTATCTCACGCTCATTCAGAGCATCGCGTTGCTGTACCAGTACCAGCGGGAAATCAAGACCGCCGAGCATCGCGGCAGGCGGCTTGAATATATCGAAGTCACGAAAGACGATATCCGGCTGGCGAACCAGCTCGCGCATGACATCTTAGGCCGGACGCTCGACGAAATGCCGCCGCAGACGCGCAAGTTACTGATGTTGATACAGGCCTGGATACGGGACAGCGGCCAGCCCCGCCATGAGATGATTTTTACCCGCAAGCAGTTGCGTGATGCCGTTCAATGGGGCGATACCCAGCTCAAACTCCATCTCTCACGGCTCCTTGAAATGGAATACCTGATGCTGCACCGCCGTGGGCTGGCGTTCGCCTATGAGCTGCTGTTTGACGGCGAAGACGGTGACACGGCGCACTTGTGCGGCCTCATTGTGCCGTGAACGGGAAAGTATGACGTGTTCCGGTCGGGGTAAAGGGATAAGCAGTCGCCCCCCGGTCGGCCTCTGGTCGGCAGGCGGTCGGGTCGTGAAATCATCGCAAAGACAGGAACAGCAAGGCCTTATGGCAAAGCGGTCGGGTCACCGCAAAAAACACAGTTCCGGGGTTGTGACTTAACTGCATCGTAACCAACCTCTCATCACACAGACAGGAGGCTTATCATGGCATCACTGACACTCAGGCAACACATCCAGCACTTTCTTGACCACCTCGACGCGCTGCGCTACACACGGGAAACCCGGGCACACTACCGTGGAAACCTGCGGGAATTTGTCGAGTGGTGTGACGAACGGGGTATCACGATGGCGCAGCAGGTGAGCTTCCCGCAGCTGGAAAGCTGGCAGCAGCACATGGTGGCACAGAAAAACCGGCATGGCCGCCCGATAACGGCCAGCACGGTCATCAAAAAACTGACCAGCGTGCGCCACCTGTTCCGCTGGCTGGTGAAGCGGCAGCACCTGCGGTATAACCCGGCGCGGGAGCTGGAGCTGCCCCGGCGGGAGCGCCGGTTGCCGTGGGGACTGCTGAGCGAGCAGGAAACGCGGCGGGTGCTGGCGATGACCGGCAGCGACAATCCGCTCAGTGTCCGGGACAGGGCAATACTGGAAACGCTGTGGAGCAGTGGCATCCGGCGTTCAGAACTCGCGCGGTTGCAGCTCAGTGAAGTGGATTTAGCCGGCGGAATGCTGTTTGTCCGGCAGGGCAAAGGCCGTCAGGACCGGGTCGTTCCGCTGGGTGAATCAGCACGGCACTGGTTACAGCGCTACCTGAATGATGTCCGCCCGCGTCTGGTGTGGGCCAAAGACCCTGATTACCTGTTTGTGTCACAACACGGAAGGGGCCTGACCGACAACAGCCTGACCCAGATAGTACGCAATGCGCTCCACCGTGCCGGCATCGACAAACCCGGCGGTTGCCACCTGTTCCGGCATGGCATGGCCACGCAGATGCTGGAGAACGGCGCAGATACCCGGCATATCCAGGCGATATTAGGCCATGCCAGTCTGGAATCGACCCAGATATATACCCAGGTGGCGATTGGTCATTTAAAAAAAGTGCATCATCAGACCCATCCGGCTGAGCGTGAGCCTCCGGCAAAAGGCGTGCCCGACGCCGAACCGAAACCCTGACGCACCGGACAGCCCGCGCCTCCCCGTTGAGTCCGTCGGGAGCGGTGCGGGGGCAGACCGTGACCGGACTGCCCGTCGGCGGGGGTACGTGGGCAATGGCCGGCCTGAACCGTGGTGTCCCCGTTAAGCCTGTGCAGGCCGCCCAAAGCCCACTCAACATAATGTGAGGGAATTAGGCGAAACTCGCCGTTCATGTGCGTGCCAGTCAGGCACACCGCAAAGCGGCTCGCATCGCCTAATTAACATTATGTCTGCGCCCCCACTTATCGGCATCGCTGACGTGCCGCCGCACAAGGCTGCGCCTTCTGCTGTCAGCGTCTCAGCCAGTCCCCGGCAAAAAAACGCGTTCTTCTTTAGCTGCCTTGCCACGTCCGGCCAACATCCCTGAAGGTTGGTCGGCCTGCGGCCTCCGTGTTTACCTCCCCCGCCCCGACCCCGCTGCGACTTGCTGCGCGCGGCTCGCACTGCGCTGCGCTGCGTTGCTCGTTGCCGTGCTCGCCATCTTCGCCCCGTGCAGCCCCCGCAGGGGGCTTCCCTCTGGGGTCAGCGCTGGTAACAAAACGGGGCATGGCGTAACCCACGGTGCACAGGAGCGTCGCAGGGGCGCCGCTTGCAGGCTCTCTGCCGCCCGCACCCGCAGAACGGCCGCCCGCCGCCCAGACAAGCTGGGCGACGTTCGCCCGTTGCCGATGAAAAACAATCCGAAAGTGCACGTCGGGGTCAAAAAAATGGCCGGGGCAAAATGGGCGCAATCTGCTATCCTGAAAGCCTTGCCCTGTGCGGGCTGGCGTCGTCCTGCGGGTATGATGGCGTCGGGGATGATGTCCCTT
>NZ_JACOII010000030.1 GCF_016306625.1 Xenorhabdus lircayensis
GTTCAAATCCAAGGCTGCGCTCTGGTGCGGCTTTTTTCGTATCTACCCGTAGTCAACTTTGAGCTGACAACTCAACTCCTGCAAAAAATGCAGTAGTTCAAAATCCCGCAAGAGTCTGGGATGTTTAGAGGAATATTTTAATTCCCCTGAATTCGAGGGTTTTACAACTCAACTCAGGCAGCACTGATCAATGCTTAATTTCATTTAAAATCAATATATTAATTGTATTTTTAACCATTTCGAGCAACACCTCGAATTGGTATAGAGAGCACCCATGAAAGATGAATTTGACGGATTTATTCAACCCTCCGGTAATTCCGGAGAGTTCAATCAGGGCTGCGCTCCGGAGTGGCCTTTTTTATCCCCACTTTCCGTTTTTTCTCCCTTATTTGAGGGATGAAAACAAGAAGTGGCCATAGCTCATTAACCGGATTTACCACCGCAATCACTCTCATCACATCTGTATCCACGCATTGCGGCTGGCTCCTAACTATTTGAATTAATTCCGATATGGGAATTCCCATATCGGTATCTCCCATTAACTCACTCATGAGGTGAATGATGAATATTGAAGTTTCCATGCCACAGAAATCTAATCGAGTAGACAATGCACTGCACACTCTTGCAGAAGAAGGTAAAGGTGACTTTAGGGCAGCCATCATTGATACACTGATAGCTAAAGTTGTTGTTGCTGGCATCAGTGATGTACCTAGCTTGAGAGCATCATTTGAGTATTCAGAAGATTTTGTGACCGATGAGATTACACTGAAAGAATTCAATGATAGGGCGGTGGCGTTCGCTGAAAAAACGATGAAAGATTTAAAAATCCCCAAATAACTGGGGATTGATATTATTAGTCTTCTTCTTTTCTGATCATATCAAAATACATATTGTTGGCCTTAGCATATATGGACGACAAGGCGTATGCGCGCTTTTCTTTTTCCTTATAGAAGGATTTGTCTGATTTAGACAGTTTGTCCATATACTTGGTGATCCTTATACGTAAAGCCCCTGCATTCTCGCCGGCCTCCGCCATTGAGACTGCCAGTAAAAATGCAAGTTGATATTCTAGTAATTCGTTATCCATATTTTTCCTTTGTCGAGGTAATCAGCCATCCCTCCATTGGTTGATTGATTTTTGGCTGATCTAACAACATACCTTAAGTATCAACTCATTACTTTTAACCTACTCACAGGGGCGACTCTCTCACCCCACGGACGCCCATTGCTCAATGGGGTGGAATATGAAGATGAAAGAAAATCCTGATTTGTGGGCCTACCTGCTGGAAGGCTTGAAAAACTCGTGGCCGCAGGTATCCGGCACACTATTAGCTGCGGCAATTTGTTACGGCCGTCTGATTTACGATGGCGTGGAACGTAAGAACCGATGGATAGAGGCACTGCTATGCGGTGCATTCTCGTGGAGCATTACAAGTGGTCTGGAAACGTTCGGCATTCCTATCAACTTTGCCCCGGCTATTGGTGGCGCCATTGGATTTATCGGTGTGGAAAAAATCCGCGAGTTTGCGATTCGGGCCATCAATAAGCGTTTGGGAGATAAGTAATGACCAGAGGCATACGCAATAACAATCCGGGCAACATTGACCATAACCCGGCCAATAAGTGGCAGGGTCAGTTGAAGCATGATCTGAGTATTGAAAAGCGGTTCTGTCGGTTTGAGTCTGCCGAATATGGTATTCGGGCACTCATGAAGTTGCTGTGCAATTACCACAAGAAAGGCTATCAAACAGTAGCCAAGATGATAAACCGCTGGGCGCCCACCAATGAAAACAACACTTCGGCTTATATCAACGGTGTTGCTAAGTCTCTGGGTGTCGATCCTCACCAGGTTATCGAGGTGAACAAGTCAACGTTGATTGCTCTGGCCAAGTCTATTATTCGCCACGAGAACGGCCAGCAACCTTATTCAAACGAAGTATTCGAAAAAGCATTCAGCTTACTTTGAGTGATGAATCTCCCATTTCGGAGGTTCTCTCTACATATGCGTACTGACGTGCGCAAATCCCAACCATGAGCTTATAGAAATAGAGCCTGAGAATTATCGCTGGGTGGCGACCTCTCATGGGCGATATTTCTACGTCAGCAGGCTCTTATTTCTATAGGAATACGCGAGATGAGACTTTTAGTTAAAAAATCCAATGGTCAGCCTGTAGTTACAACTGATGTTATCGCCAATGAGTTTGGCAGGGATCATAAGAATGTTTTGCAGAATGTACGGGGACTGATAGAAAGCCGTCATTTAGGAGAGCTTGATTTCAAGCCCTCCTCATATATCAGTAAACAAAACAAAGAATTACCTTGTTATGAGTTAACGGAACGAGGTTTCCTGGTTGCCATGCCGTTCATTGGTGGTGAAAAAGCCCGTGATGGACAGGTGCGTTTGGTTGACAGCTTCATTAAGTTCCGTGAAAAGGCCGCTAAAGAATCTCAAATTCAGCTGGAGCGAGAAAGAGCCAAAGTTGAATATCGACCCATGACGGATGCTATCAAAAATAGCCGAGAACAGGATGGAAAAGAAACAGAACATTTTCATTACAGCAATGAAGCTGATTTGATTAATGACGTTGTGCTTGGCATGAAAGCAGCCAGGTTTAAAAAATTCAACGATATTGGTAAAAGCGAAGCCATCAGGGATTACCTGACTGAATGGCAAATTAAAGCCATTACCGAATTACAACGGGCAAACACCGTTCTCATTTCAATGGGCTGGAGTCGCGATCAAAGGAAGGAAGCGCTAAAAGGTATCTTTGATAAAAATTACCGCCAGCCATTGATAGAAGAACAGGCAAGGTTAAATTCATAGCTATGAACACCCTGACTAAAACACTTGCCGCAACCTGTGCGATCCTCGCATTTGGGTTGTGGTGGGTGAATGACAGCTATAGCGACCTGAAAAGTGGTTACGGGTCGCTGTTGAGTGACTTCAATAAACAAACCGCCCTCATCACCAACCAGCAAGAACGCATCCAGCACCTTGCAGAACTGGACACCCGTCACACTCAGGAGCTAACCAATGCCAAATCTAAGATCACTCAGCTTAGCGATGATTTGCGCACTAACGTTAAGCGCGTGTATGTCAAAGCCCAGTGTCCAGTGTCTGAAACCGCTTCCAGCACCGGCTTGGATGATTCAAGACCCGCCCGACTGGAGAAAGACGCTGAACAAGATTATGTACGTCTCCTCGGAGAACTGGAAACCCTTGAAGCCCAGTACGTTGGACTGAGGGATTATGTGAATAGTGAATGTCATAAGGTGAACAAATGAACAAACAGCAAATACAGCCACATCAACAACGCGTCATGGATGAAGCAACCGAACTTGATGAGAGGATTGCAAAACTTTCTGGCTTCATCGGTGACTCTATCTATAGAAAGTTAGAAGAAATTGACCGATTTCTATTAGATACGCAACTGTCAGCAATGAAGATGTACTCTGAGATTCTGCATAAGCGCATTAGGCGATTTTAGTTACCACCTCAGAGCAAATGATGCTGGGGTGGCAGGGGTATGTCAGGACGCAGTGTCTTAACTGAATGCTGATATTTTTTCTTAAAATTGGCTCTGTATCAGAGGACGAAGAAAAAAATCGTGCTATATATTCAGTAAGTGTTTAAAGTTCTTGGTCGCAAAAACGGTTATATTAACTATTTGGAAATAAAGACAAGAAAATGAAAGACATAGATGTGCGGCGTGCTGTTCACTCTAAGATACTGAAAGAGCATCACAAAGACCCTGATACATTGGTTATTGACGAATTCACAATGAGCCTTGGGGCAAGTCGTGCTGATATTACAGTGATTAACGGGCTTATGCATGGCTATGAAATAAAAAGCAAAAGTGATAACTTGCTTCGTTTGCCATCACAGATTCAATATTATTCATTGGTCATGGATAAGGTGACTCTTGTCGTTTCTGACACTCATGCTAAGCCAGCAATGGAGATTATCCCTGATTGGTGGGGGGTCAAGATAGTAACGCAAGGTGCAAGAAATGGTATACATCTGCACACCGAGCGACACAATCGTCTTAACCCATCCATAGATAAAGTCTCTCTTTCTATGTTGTTATGGAAAGAGGAAATGTTGGAAATTTTCTCTGATTTAGGCAAAGACCGTGGTCTAAAAAGCAAACCACGGCGCATGTTATGGAATAAATTAGCCGAAGCCTTAGATACCGATGAGCTTCGCGATTTGGTCAGGGAAAAACTTAAAGCCCGTACAAACTGGAGAGCTGAGAAACTACTTTAGTAATGTGGTGGTTCTGCCCAATTTTTCTCCAAACTTCCGGGCTACCAAATTTGTAATTCCCTGTAGGATTTTGAAGGTATTTGGCGTACTCTTGCGCATAATTATCTATATCTTTATCGCCATTAGAGAATGTATTTCCTGAATATTCAGGATGGGACACAATTGCTTTACTATGGGCGCCATACTGTTCATAGCCATAACGATTTGCAACTTTTCCTCTGAATACCAAAAAATCACTATCGCCGGTATATCGAACACTCGCGGTAACGCTTGGGAATCTAGTTGCGAGGCGAGAATAATCAGGATGCTGTATTCCATAGTCACTATAAATGACATTTCTTAATAACCTTCCGCTAGAATAAAGATCTTGCCACAATATCCACTCCAAGCGAGTTTGGGAGTAAGCCCCTAACGATATGCCACTCAAATCAACAGGGAAAGATCCTGATGCTAATGATACAGAGCGGAACCTTTGGAGGTTGTTAAGGTTATTAATCAAGCCTAATGCAAGGATTTTACTATGCTCCAAGCTGACGCTATCTTCTGACAGCACATCTCTTAGATCGATGATTACGTCAATGTTTTCATGAGTGATTTGTAACTCGTTGATATAATCAGTAATTAGCTGAGGGTTAACCAGATCAGTGGTAGTTAACCTCAGGCACACTTCTCCCTGCACAAGAGTACTAATGGATTGTTGATAATTAAATGTTCTGGTTGGAGATGTTACTGGAATGACTCTAAACCCAGCACTTCTTGCTTGGTTTATCGCGTTTTCAATTGGATACGTGTCTGTTGATGAGATAAATTGCTCTTCAATTAAAATTCCATCTAAAAACACCACTGGGATACCGTCGCATCCAGAAAGAATTTTTTGCCCAAAGCCATTTAACATTTCATCGTATGTTTTATCTGGGATATCTGTATCGGGGTCTATAGGAACTGGCTCAATTTCTAATAAAGGAATAATCTTTGATTTAGTGAATGTATCGAGTTGACTTAACGCTGTGAACTCAGCTCGTTTAGTTTTCAGAATTGGAATGTATGAAATCACTTCAGACACTGTTTATCTCCTTGTTATGGTGAGAGTTGAAAATAAACAGTCTATTGCCTCTCTCTAGATAATATAAAGAGAGCTGGATCGCATTCCTGCAAGTAGAAGGCTTTATATATTAATAATCGTGATGTTATTCATGTTCTTTCACTTAGCATAAATCCCAATTATAAAAACTATTCCTTTACCCATTCCCTTGAGTGGTTAGAGGCTGATAAATATGCACTAACTAAGGAGCAGTACGAAGAAGCGAAGAAAATGATCAACTATAAGTATCGTGACCGCAAAATGCCCGGTACTGGAAAAAAACCTCCAAAAGAGCCTAAATTTAAAGTTGATGCGGGCACTCGTGCCGATGAAGCTGCAAATAAAGCGTTATTATCCCTACAAGTACAATTAAGGGTTCTCAAAGAACACAAGACTGTTAATGATGTTATCAGCTCTGAGCGCAAAAAATTGTGGGATATGGAAGCCAAGTTTGCCATTTTGGAAGAGTCTCAAGGAAAGAGAAAGCTGACGCAAGATGAGCAATCGTTACTCCTGCAAAAAGAGTCTATTCTTGCTTCACAACGCGCACTGGCTGTCGTGGGTGATGAAGTTGAATTGCAGAAGAAAAAGAATGCCGAGCTGGATAAGCAGCACAAGCGAATTGAAGAAATTCAAGCTCGTACCAGAGCATTGACTGACAGCGCTGGTAAATCTGATCGAGTCTATCAACAGGATATAGCCTTAGAGAAAGCCAAAACGCCGGAAGAAAAAGATGTGTTAAAGAAACACTTCGAAGAAGAAGAGGCTTTGCGAGGCAACTGGGAGAAAGGAGTTCAGAAGGGCTTCGCTGAATTCCAAGACCAAGCAACCAATACCTACGCCAACGTTGCCCAAATCTCACAAGCAGCATTTTCTGGCATGAGCAACACCCTGTCTGATTTCCTTCTCACTGGTAAGGCTGGTTTTGTTGACTTCACTAAATCAATTCTTAGCATGATTACTAAAATGCTCATGCAAATGGCGATGCTGAAAGCTATGAAAGCGGCATTTGGAGGCACAGCGTTTGGAGATGCCCTTGGATTTGCTGGTGGAGGTTACACTGGAGATGGTGGTAAATACGAGCCTAAAGGCGTAGTTCATGGTGGCGAGTTCGTATTCACTAAAGAAGCAACGCAACGTTTAGGTGTTGAAAATCTATATAGGTTAATGGGCAACACTAAGCGTGGCTATGCTACTGGTGGTCACGTAGGCAGTTCTCAGCCAATGACAATCAGTGCTCCCACTCAAAGAATGTACGGAATGCAGCCTGTAGCGACTGGTGGTGTGGCTTTCAATATGGGCGATCTTTATATCAGTTCACCTTTACAACAGCAGCAATCATCTGCCACCGGTAATGATGCAGCGGTCAGGCGTGAATTACGACAAATGGTTGAGGTTGGCGTTAATCAAATGCTGAATAACCCCGCATCTGCGCTGTATCGTACTATCAAAGGGCGTTAGTAAGTATACCGGAATGGACTCTGGTTTTCTTTGCTTCATTTTGCATCACATTTTGACTAAGATTCATGTAACTATTTAAAATGAGGATGGAAGATGAAAAAGTTATTATTGGCTCTAGCTTGTTTATTGCCGTTAACTTCAACTGCAAGTGAATATCAAGATATTGGTAAATGGTTTATTACGAAAGAAGTAAATAAGCTCACAGATAAGGTGGACTACTTCGCTGTTTTGTCACCAGAAGGTGGGGAAGGGGCATTGGTATTGAGGTGTAAAGACAATATAACTGAAGCTTATCTTGCGACAGATGAATATCTAGGAAGTGAAGATTATACTAAAGTGACATTTAGAATAGATAAAAAAAATGTAGTAACTGAGTATTGGGTCATGGGGGGAGGTGGTGATTCTGCTTTTGCTCCAAGTTCAGTGAAATTTATAAAAAAAATATATGATAAACAAAATGTAATTTTTGGTTATAAACCATACGGAAAAACACAAATAGTCGCCGAGTTTAAAATAGACCACATAAATGAAGTTGCAAAAGAAATATCCAAAGCTTGTGGCTGGAAATTGTAGATTTTGTTTAAGTGAGTTGATTAATTCATGGAATAATCAATAAATGTATATATTAAATAGAGGGTTGGGATGAAAAATTTTGGGTTCTTCCTTCTGGTAATCGGTGTTATTGCTATTTTTGTATCACTTAATATGGATGTAAGTGTAGCAACTGGATATGGTGGAAGAGTTAACAATATCGGGTTGGTGGCTCAAAGACAAAATTTCTTATTGATTAGCTGCTTTGTTGCTTTGTGTGGTTTGTTGTTGACTATCTTTGGAGGAAGGAAATCTCTTAATGGTGATAGTAAAAACAATCAAATAAAGTGTCCATTTTGTGCAGAGCTGATCAACATTGAAGCACTTAAATGCAAGCATTGCGGCAGTGAAGTTCAGGAAAAAATAGAAGAAGTAACTCTTAAAAAATTTAAGCCATCCAAAGTCTCACCTGAGTTTTTCTATAAAAGAAGAAAGGATGGAATAGAATTAATAGATGATAGGGTTAAGGAGCTATCAGAAACGTTGATAAAAGCAAACATAGACAAGGAAACTCAAGAGATAGAGCTTCATTATCAATCGGAAATAGAGATCCTTAATAAAGGGCTGCCAAGATCAATACGAAACCAATTTCAGGAAAGATATATATATTGGCTTCACAATATTAAGTTTTAGAGAAGATACTTATGCAGAACCAAGCATTCCGAGCCGGCAAACCATAACTTATAGCCTGCTTCGGCAGGTTTTTTGTTTGCTTCAAATTGCAATATCTATAGACTACCATTACATAAGTTAAAAATGACTGGGAGTATAATAGATGAAAAAACTTATATGGTTAGCGCTTCTTATTCCGACACTTGGGCAAGCAAAAGAAACTGAGAAAGAATTTTTTATAGAAATGGTAAATGCGACTTGCTCAGGGCATGAAGCCCCTGACCTTTGTAAATGGCAAATTGAGAATTTAAGTGCTATTTCAAGCATCAATACGCTGACTTATTATAGTTGTAAGTTGAAAAATAAAAAAACGATGAATGTTCTGAAGCTATAAAGATGTTTAATTACATTCAAGATCAGTATGATAGAAATATGTCTGAAACAACAAAGAAATAGAAGAGTAGCCACCTACCCAGTGAAATTCATGAAACATTTATCAGGAAAATAAAGTACTGGGATAATGAATTATCAAATAGTCACAGCAGATAATAGCCCGTTGGGGCTTTATTTTTCTCAACCCTCATCTATGCGCCATTGACTTATAAATTAAAGGTGTATAATATTACCTCAAGCATACACCAATGACGTACTTAAATATGATATTCATTGAGACTCCCATATTCACAGAAGACTGCAAAGATCTGCTCAGTGATGATGAATACCGTGAGTTTCAGCAATATCTTGCAGACAATCCCGCTGCGGGTGATGTTATCCAGCACACTGGAGGCTTGCGTAAAGTCAGGTGGTCATCTGGAGGTAAAGGTAAGCGAGGTGGCGTGCGTGTTATCTATTATCACAAAGTCGATGCCTCACACATCAGGTTGCTGCTGATTTATAAAAAAGGCGTCAAAGATGATCTTAGCGAATCAGAAAAGAAAGTCTTGAGAACATTAAATGAGGGGTGGTAACAATGGATGGCAAATTATTTTCCAGACTCACTGAAAGCATGACACAGATGAACGAAATCATGGATGGCGAACGCGCTGCCTCTCGTGAAACTCTCGTTGAAGCAGTGAAAGTAAAGAATATTCGTCAGGCAACCGGCTTAAGTCAGGCGGGTTTTGCTAAATTAATCTCTGTGAATGTTGGAACTCTTCGTAACTGGGAACAAGGAAGGCGAGAGCCAACGGGACCAGCGAAAGCCTTGCTAAAAGCAATAGAGAAAGATCCCGTTCATGTCTTAAAAGCGCTATCTATGTAGGTAGCACTTCATAATTGTTAAAGCCCCATCACGGGGCTTTTTTGTTGGTCATTAGCTAGGTTTTACGAAAGTTTCGTAAAACTCATTGTGCCATAGATGCAATAATGTACAATGTAATACAAATGTAATTACATGCGGTGATATTATGAGCACAATTCAGATAAGAGTAGATGAAGAACTTAAAAAAGATGCATATCGGGCATTTGATAAACTGAATATGTCGCCCTCTGACGCATTGAGGCTCTTTCTGCGCTATGTAGCTGAAAATGAGAAACTACCGTTTGCAGAAGTATCCGTGATGGTCTCAGAACGTGATGAGGATGAGGACATTTTGGAAGTAGTGCGTGAGCGCCTAAAAAATCCCGCTAAAAGAATTCGGGTAAATCTCGATGAAATTTAATGTTGAGTTTGACGAACGCGCTTTAAAAGAATGGAAGAAGCTGGATAAAAGTATCCGTGAGCAGTTTAAAAAGAAGCTGCGAAAGTTACAGGAAAATCCTTATATCGAATCAGCCAGATTACACGGTGATTTAGCAGGCTGCTTTAAAATAAAACTTCGTTCTTCGGGGTTTCGTCTTGTCTACCAAGTAATAGATGAAGAAATTGTGATATGGGTGATAGCTGTAGGTAAAAGAGAAGATTCAAAAAGTTATAAAATGGCTAGCGAGCGCTTGAACGATAAATAGTCACTATTACAACTATGACCGAATCAAGGTTAAATTAAAAGGACTGAGTCCTGTAGAGTACAGAAATCAGTCCTTAAAGGCCGCTTAATCAACTGTCCAACTTTATGGGGTCAGTTCATCGGCGGGTTTTTTTACATCCTAATACCGCTTAACTGCGGTTTTTTCTTTTATAGGTACTTATATGACTATTGAAGAGTTTAAATGGAGAACTCAAATCCAAGATTCGTCCAGCGGTGAATTTAAACATCGAATTAAAGTGGTTGAGTTTGGTGATGGTTACAAACAAGTTTCTGCTGATGGTATTAATCCAGAAACCCAGACGTGGTCTTACTCCTACATAGGAGTGAAAGAAGAGGTAATGCCTATCTTTCAGTTTATCCGCAGGCACACCTTAAAATCATTTATCTGGACGTCACCGCTTGGAGAGAAGAGCTTGTATCGGGTAAAAGCCGATTCAATAACCATGACCCCTATGGCGGGGGGAGTCATGAAAATATCAGCAACCTTTGAACAGGCATTCAGCGCATGACAATTAATGCAGATTTCCAGTGTCTTGAGCCGGGGAGTAAAATTCTGTTATTTTCAGTTGATGGCTCGGCCTTTGGTGGGCCAGAACTGTATTTCCATAATCACCCCGCCCCTTATACGGAAGCAGAACTAGAAAGCGACGGTGATTTACCAGCTAAATCCATTTGGTGGCAAGGTATCGAGTATAAGTCGTGGCCGGTCAGAATTGAGGGCTTGGAGATAAACAGTGATGGCGGGACTGTATCGCCAATGATCAGCGTGGCTAATCTTGATGGGACTATGAGTGCAATGTGTCTGGCGCATCAAAATATGGTTCAGGCGCGTGTCACCATTCATATGACCTTTGCGCACTATCTGGATGCCCGTAACTTCCCCGAGGGTAATCCAGAAGCCGATCCGACACAGGAGAAAATCGACGTCTTCTATATTGACAGCAAGACGCATGAAGACAATACGGAGATTCATTTTGCTTTGTCTTCGCCCGCTGACTTACAGGGGATTCAAATTCCTACCCGCCAGATTCATAGCCTGTGTACATGGTGTATGCGGGGGCAATATCGCAAGTCGCCATGTAACTACACAGGGACGCGGTATTTTGATGAAGACGGCAATCCAACCGATGATCCTTCGCAAGATGCCTGTGGTGGGCTGATGAATGATTGCAAAAAACGATTTGGTGAGACTGAACAATTGCCGTTCGGCGGTTTTCCGGGCTCTGCGTTACTAAGGCGGTGATATGGAAACATTGCGTAAACATATTGTCAGCGCCATCATGGATCACGCACAGGCAGAATACCCCAATGAATGCTGTGGTCTGGTTATCCAAAATAGCCGCAAACAGCAATACATCCACTGCCGCAATACCGCCCCCTTACCAACAGAACAATTCAGCATTCACCCCGAAGACTACGCCGAAGCCGAAGACGCAGGGACGATTATTGCCATTGTCCACAGTCACCCCGACGCCACCACCCAACCCAGTCAGCTGGACATTGCCCAGTGTGACCTGTCACAAGTTCCGTGGGTGATTGTCTCATGGCCCGAAGGGGATGTCCGTACCCTGATGCCAACGGAAGGCATTAAGCCATTAATTGGCCGCCCGTTCGTGCACGGCATTTGGGATTGTTATTCCATTGTGCGTGGCTGGTATCGGCTGGAGCGCAATATTGAACTCCCTGACTTTGAGCGTTCAGACGGCTGGTGGGCGCGGGGTGAGAACCTGTATATGCAGCACTATGCTGAGGCTGGGTTCACAGAATGCAGCGGCGAATTAGAGGTTGGTGATGTGATCATTATGCAGGTGCAGGCCAGCGAACCTAACCATGCCGGAGTCTATATCGGTGAGGGTTTGATGCTGCACCATATGTACGGGCAACTTAGTAACCGTGTGTCTTACAGTGGGTACTGGCAGGAACGAACGATGATTACCTTGCGTCATATAAACCCACCCGCTTTGGCGGGATTTTTTTGGAGTAGATGATGAATACACTACGCACCATACGGCTATCCTGGCCACAATTGCAGGAACAGAAAGAAAACGGGGATACGGTCGGTTATGTTATTAATTATGCGATAGATGTCGCCACCGATGGCGGGAGTTATCAGGAAGTCCTGAAAACGGCCGCCGACGGTAAGACAACCACCAAATATGAACGCTCACACCGGATTGATTTGCCCAAGTCGCATTCGGGCTGGCAGGTACGTGTACGTCGCCTGACACCCAAACAGACCGGTAACCGCATTGCCGATACGATGGTGGTGGAATCCGTCACGGAAATCATCGACGCCAAACTGAGTTACCCTGAAACCGCCCTGCTGTTCGTCCAGTTTGATGCCAAAAAGTTCCGCAATATCCCCCAGATATCCTGCGAACCGAAGATGCGTGTTATCCGCGTGCCCGATAATTATGATCCCGACAGCCGCAATTATTCCGGCGTGTGGCATGGTGCCTTTAAATGGGCATGGACCGATAACCCGGCGTGGGTGCTGTACGACCTGATGATTAATGACCGGTTCAGCATCGGCACCCGGGTGAAAGCGGAAAATTTATCGTTGGCAAAATGGGATTTGTACCGCATTGCCCAATATTGTGATCAGTGGGTGCCTGATGGTCAGGGGGGTCAGGAGCCGCGCTATACCTGTAATGTCTATATCCAGTCACAGGAAGATGCGTGGACAGTTCTGCGGGATATTGCCGGTATCTTTCGGGGGATGACGTTCTGGGCCAACAACAATATGAACGCGCTGGCGGATATGCCGCGTGATGTGGATTATATTTATACCCGTGCCAATGTGCGTGAGGGTAAGTTTGCTTATTCCAGTGCCAGTGAGAAGACCCATTACTCTACGGCGATGGTGAGCTGGTCAGATCCACGGAACGGCTATCAGGATGCGGTTGAGCCTGTTTTCGATAACCGGCTGATAAAACGCTTTCAGGTAAAGCAGGCGGATGTGACCGCCATCGGCTGTACCCGCCAGAGTGAGGCGATAAGACGCGGAAAATGGGTGCTGCTGACCAATGAGTATGACCGCATGGTGACGTTTACCGTGGGGCTGGAGGGCAAAATCCCGTTACCCGGTTACGTCATTGGGGTGGCGGATGAAATGTTTTCCGGCCGCGTACTGGGCGGGCGCATCAGTGCGGTTGATGGACGCAATATCACGCTGGACAGGGTATCTTCTGCCAAAGTGGGTGAGCGTCTGATCCTGAACTTACCGTCGGGTAAAGCCGAGGGGCGCACCCTTCAGGCCATCAATGGGCAGGTTGTCACCGTCACTACCGAATATTCAGAACCCCCTGTCGCTGAATGTGTCTGGGCGATTGATGCGTCAGATTTGGCTGTCCAGCAATTCAGGGTGACCGGCATCAGGGAGGGGGAAGACGGCGTGTCCTTTGAAATTACCGCCGTGGAGCACAACCCCGATAAGTACACCCATATCGATACCGGCACCCGCATTGATGAACGTCCCATCTCTGTTATTCCGCCCGGTGTGCAGTCCCCGCCGAAGAATGTCGCCGTCAGCAGTGACTCTGTCGTCAGTCAGGGCATTGCGGTGACGACGCTGAGAGTGACGTGGGACTCCGCCTGTCTTATGTGTTTATGTGCACTCAAACGGGAGAGTGGCCGAATGAAAAACGTCAGTTTTCGGTAAAAGATAACCACATTATTATCTCAAATGGCCGGAATGTTGCGGCGGCCGGCTGGCTGATTGCCTACTACACTGCGTGAGGACATATGGACTGGGGCGCATTTTTAACAACGAATGAAGGGGTGCCGTGGTGGACACCCAAAACGACACCGCTTTCTTTTGTCAGGAAAGAGACCCGTAGTGTGGGCAGATATCTGACCAGAATAGACACTCACCTCAGTGTAGGGCAACCCTGCATGGCGTTTATCTGTGCCCATGGTCAGGGTGGGAGAGATGGGCCGTATTGCGAGTTGACAGGGGGAGATAAACTCTGGCGAATTGAATTAATTGCAGCCGATGCCAAATATCCGGTTTTGTGCGACATTTATATTTTTACCCTCGTTTATCCACAACCTGTCCCGGAGTGGGGGATTGCCATCTGGGACGAGGCCGGTCAGTGCGTGTTGACCAGTGATACAAAACCTCTGGCGATGGAGGGCGAATACAGGACGACCCAGACGCTGAAAGTGCGGGGGAAGAAAGCCATCCTGATGCAAACAACAGGCTGGTTAAGCTCCACAATCGACTCGCCTGACTCCCCGATGAAACAATACAGGAATACCTCGTTTTCTGCGGTTTTTAATGGACAAGACACCCAATTTATCCCCGCGGCGGTATCAGGTTCGACAGCGCTGAT
>NZ_JACOII010000031.1:0-28402 GCF_016306625.1 Xenorhabdus lircayensis
GCAAGTTGTCTGGCGTCAAGCCCTTCTGCGCATAGACACCTTTGTGCCAACCAGCGAACAGGACGCTCTGCCCCAATTGCTGGCGCACACCGATCCGCATCAGCGCCGTCTCGATATCAGTCAGGCACCGCTCTTCGCTGCTAATATCGCCCACGATCCGATCCAGAATGAATGGTTGCTGGCCCTGAACTTCCACCATCTGGTCAGTGACCATATGACACTGGAGCTGATCATCGCTGAAATCAGCGAACTGCTGCACAGTGATGTCAAAAACAGTTACAGCAAAAACAAGCATGCAGAGAACTTGCCTGCGACACTGCCTTACCGTCATTTTGTCGCCCAGTCCTTGCGTGTGCCGGCATCAGAGCACGAAGCTTACTTCCGTGACGTGCTCGCCGATGTCGATGAGCCAACTGCCCCCTTCGGGATACGGGATGTTCACAGCGGGGATAGACAGGTAACGGAGACCACGCAGTCACTTGATGCGGCGCTGGCCGAAGCGATCCGCACTCAAGCCCGCCGTCAGGGCGTGAGTCCCAGTGTGTTGTTCCATGTCGCCTGGGCGCAGGTACTGGCTAAAGTCAGCGGGCGGGATGATGTGGTCTTCGGCACGGTCTTGCTGGGACGTATGCAGGGAGGTGCCAGCATCGAACGGAGCCTTGGCCTGTTTATCAATACCCTGCCCGTGCGGATTTCGCTGGCAGGTAGCAGCGTACGGGAAAGCGTGCAGGCGGCTTATCGTGGTTTAACGCAACTGCTGGAACATGAGCAGGCACCATTGGTATTGGCGCAACGCTGTAGCGGGGTGATACCGCCCCTGCCGCTGTTCAGCTCATTGTTTAACTATCGCCATAGTCAACCCGCTCCCTCCCGTACCACGTGGGAAGGAATACGCCTGCTGGCGGCACAGGAGAGAACCAACTACCCCGTCACGTTATCTGTTGATGATTTAGGTGAAGGGTTCAGTTTATCCGCCCAAACCGTGTCGGACATCGATCCGGCTCGTCTGGTCGCCTATATGACTACCGCCCTGACCGGTCTGGTTGAGGCGTTAGATAGCGACCCCCAACGGCCAATTGTGACCCTCCCTATTCTGCCCGTCACCGAACATCAGCAATTACTGGTCGATTTCAACGCCACGCAAAGGGACTTCCCGCAAGATGCCTTGATCCATCAACTGTTCGAAGATCAAGTCCAACGCACACCCGACGCCATTGCCGTGATTTTTGAGGCACAGTCGCTGAGCTACAGGGAACTGAATTGTCAGGCTAATCGTCTGGCGCATCATCTGATTGCGCTGGGCGTGCGCCCTGATGATCGCGTGGCGATTTGTGCCGAACGCAGCCTGGCTATGGTGGCCGGTTTATTAGGGATTCTGAAAGCGGGCGGAGCCTATGTGCCACTCGATCCGGCCTATCCAACCGAACGGCTGGCGTATATGCTTGAAAATGCAACCCCGAAGGTGCTGCTGACCCAGACGACGCTCGTCGATCTGCTGACCAGCCCCGTGCCCATAGTGATACTCGACAACCCAGAACCGCGTTTTGAGGCCATGCCGACCGACAATCCAAACACACAGATACGGGGTCTGACCTCACGCCATCTGGCCTATGTGATCTATACATCAGGATCGACCGGCCAGCCGAAAGGAGTGATGGTTGAACACCGCAACGTTAATCGACTGGTGATTAATAACCCCTACGCGGATATCGGTTCGAATGACTGTGTTGCTCATTGTGCAAACGTGGCCTTCGACGCCTCAACGTGGGAAATCTGGTCTACCCTGCTCAACGGCGGACATCTGTACATTATTTCGCCTTCTGTGTTGCTCGATCCGTTGCGCTTCCGAGATTCTCTGGTGAAGGGACAGGTTACCGCCTTATGGTTGACCACTGGCCTGTTCAACGAGTATCTCGACACACTCGCTCCCATGTTCGGACAGCTACGCTACTTGATTGTCGGTGGTGATGTACTTGATCCCCAAAAGATCAAACAGGTGCAGTTGACGGAAATTCAACCTAACCATCTGATTAATGCATATGGCCCAACGGAAACAACGACATTTGCCACCACTTATGCCATTACAACACCGATCGATGTCAGCCGCTCTATTCCGATTGGTAGCCCGATTGCCAATACCCAAATTTACCTGCTCGATACTCACAGTCAGCCCGTTCCGATGGGGGCGTTCGGCGAAATTTATATCGGTGGAGCGGGTGTCGCCCGGGGCTACCTGAATCGCCCTGAACTTACCACCGAGCGTTTTGTATCTGACCCGTTCTCCGACACACCAGAAGCCCGCCTGTACAAAACCGGCGATCTGGGTCGCTGGCTGCCCGACGGTCATCTTGAATATCTCGGCCGAAATGACTTTCAGGTCAAGCTGCGCGGTTTCCGGATCGAACTGGGCGAAATCGAGGCGCAATTAGTGCAATGCTACGGGGTTCGCGAAGCGGTCGTACTGGCCCGCGAAGACGCCTCCGGTCAAAAACGACTGGTCGCCTATCTGTTGCCCCAGGCAGACGTTGAATTACGGCCGGCAACCCTGCGCCAGCAACTTGTGCAGCAGCTTGCCGACTATATGCTGCCCAGCGCCTTTGTGACACTCGACTCCTTCCCGCTGACCCCCAATGGCAAGCTCGACCGGAAGGCCCTGCCGGCACCGGATCAGGCAGCCATCGTAACCCGTGGCTATGAAGCCCCTGTGGGTGACATGGAAATGGCGCTGGCCGAGATTTGGCAAACGTTACTGGCGCTGGAACAAGTCGGTCGCCATGATCATTTCTTCGAGCTGGGCGGGCATTCCCTGCTCGCCGTTCAGCTTACTACGCGGGTACGTCAGGCGCTGGCGCGGGAACTGTCCTTGCAGCAACTCTTCGCCCATCCGGTTCTCGCCGATTTGGCCGCCGTGCTCAACGATGCCTCCGCCGCCGAGCACACCGTAATTCCGGCGGCCAATCGCAACCGGTCACTGCCGCTCTCTTTCGCCCAGCAACGCCTGTGGTTCCTTGCCCAGCTCGATACCGCCGCCAGTCTCGCCTACCATATTCCGGCAGTGCTGCGCCTGAGCGGTCAATTCAATCCGGCGGCATTCACGGCCGCACTTGACCGCCTCGTCGCCCGGCACGAAAGCCTGCGCACCCATTTTGGGCTGGTGGACGAACAGCCTTGCCAGCACATCGACGCCGCAGATACTGGTTTTGCCCTGTCCTGCCAGGATTTGCGGTCGTGGGAGGCGGCCGCCCAACAGCAACACATTGCTGAACGGGTTGAACGCGATATGCTTACCCCGTTTGATTTCACCCACGGCCCGCTGATTCGGGGCCAGTTGCTGCAACTGGCGGACGACGAGCATATTTTAATTCTCACCCAGCATCACATCATTTCCGACGGCTGGTCGGTGGGGATATTGATCCGCGAGCTGGGCGCCTTTTACCGCGCTGCGCTTGAGGGACATGATGCACCCCTGCGCCCCCTGCCCATTCAATATGCCGATTATGCGGTCTGGCAACGGGAATGGTTACAAGAGGAGGTGTTGTCGGCACAGCGTGCTTTCTGGCGGGAGCAACTTCAGGGGGCCCCCGCGCTGCTGACATTGCCTACTGACCGGCCGCGCCCCTCGGTACAGCGTTTCACTGGCGGTCAGGTGCCCGTCCATTTTGATGCAGAATTATTCACTGCCATCAAGGCACTTGGTCAGCGTCAGGGGACGACATTATTTATGACCTTGCTGGCCGCATGGGGAATTGTGCTGGCCCGCCTCAGTGGTCAGAACGATATCGTCATCGGTACGCCCGTCGCTAACCGCCCGCACCGTGAACTGGAGGGATTGATCGGCTTTTTCGTCAATACCCTGCCGTTGCGTGTCGAAACAGAACATAGCCAGACCGTGGCGGAACTGCTCGCCCACGTCCGCGAACGGGCGCTGGCGGCCTATGCGCATCAAGATCTGCCGTTTGAACAGTTGGTGGAAACCCTGCAACCGGAGCGCAGCCTAAGCTACAGCGCGATCTTTCAGGTCATGCTGGCGCTGGACAATACCCCCGACCAGCATCTGGCATTGCCCGGCATGTCCGTCTCGCCGGTCGGACACCCCCGCCACAGTGCCCACTTTGACCTGACGCTGGCTCTCTCCGAAACCGAGGAAGGTCTGAGTGGCTCGCTGGGATATGCCTCGGATCTGTTCGACCGGACAACGGTTGAACGGATGGTGGGCTATCTCACCCGGGTGCTGACCGCCATGACGGCCGATGAAACCCAGATCATTGCCCATCTGCCCATATTGTCCGCCACAGAACGCCAGCAGTTGCTGGTTGAGTTCAACGCCACCCAGGCCGATTTTCCGCAGGATGTGCTGATCCAGCAACTGTTCGAAGCGCAGGTGCAACGCACCCCCGACGCCCTCGCCGTGATTTTTGAGGCACAGTCGTTGAGTTATGCTGAACTGAACTGCCGGGCCAACCGGCTGGCCCACCATCTGATCGCGCTGGGCGTGCGCCCTGATGATCACGTGGCGCTATGTGTTGAACGGGGGATGGACATGATCATTGGCCTGTTTGGGATCTTAAAAGCCGGCGGGGCCTATGTGCCGCTCGATCCGGCCTACCCCGCCGAACGGCTGGCGTATATGCTCAATGATGCCGCCCCGGTGGCGGTGCTGACCCAGACGGCCCTGCGCCATCGCCTGCTTAGCGCAGACCCCCTTATCAGCGACATGGCCGTGATTGCCATTGACGCAATAACTGAAAAAGCCACCGCGTCACCAGCCAATTCCGATCCGCAGGTGCCGGGGCTGACGGCCCGCCATCTGGCCTATGTGCTCTACACCTCCGGCTCCACCGGCCAGCCCAAGGGCGCGATGGTTGAACACCGCAATGTCGTGAATTTACACACCGCGATGAAAGCCGTGCTGGCGGTTGACCGCCCCTGCCGCATCACCCTGAATGCCGGTATCGTGTTCGATTCTTCCGTGAAATGCTGGCTCCAGTTGTTATCGGGGCACACGCTGGTTATCGTGCCGGAATCGGTGCGCAAAGACGGCCCGTCACTCTGGCGCTATTTTGCCCGCCACGCCACCACTATTTTTGATTGTACGCCGGCGCAGTTAACCGGGCTGCTGGACGCCGGCTTAACCACCGACCCCGATTATCAGCCCCAATTAGCCCTCATTGGCGGCGAAGCAATCCCGCCGTCCGTCTGGTCGGCCCTGCAACACGCCGGACAAACCCGTTTTATCAATGTGTACGGCCTGACCGAATGCGCCGTCAACAACACGACCTGCCCGGTTGATCTGTCACGGGGGGGGCCAAACATTGGCCGCCCGCTGGCCAATACCCAAATTTATCTCCTTGACGCCGGCGGCCAGCCCGTGCCGCTCGGGGTGACGGGGGAAATCCATATCGCCGGTCACGGCGTCGGGCGGGGCTACCTCAACCGCCCTGAACTGACGGCGGCCCGTTTTCTGCCGGATCCGTTCTCCGGTGCCCCGGAAGCCCGCCTGTACAAAACCGGCGATCTGGGCCGCTGGCGGCCTGACGGTCATCTCGAATACCTCGGCCGTAATGACTTTCAGGTCAAGCTGCGCGGCTTCCGGATTGAGCTGGGGGAAATTGAGGCGCAATTAGTGCAGTGCCCTGGGGTGCGCAAAGCGGTCGTACTGGCCCGCGAAGATGCCGCCGGTCAGAAGCGTCTGGTGGCTTATCTGCTGGCGGAACCGAAGGCGGAACTGGTTCCGGCCACGCTGCGCCAACAACTCGCGCAGCACCTTGCCGACTATATGCTGCCCAGCGCCTTTGTGACGCTCGACGCCTTCCCGCTGACATTCAATGGCAAACTCGACCGGCAGGCCCTGCCCGCCCCGGATCAATCTGCGGTTGCGACACGCGGCTATGCACCTCCCATTGGTCAGGTGGAAATGGCACTGGCACAAATCTGGCAGGCGTTGTTGAATTTGGAACAGGTGGGGCGCCATGACCATTTCTTCGAGCTGGGCGGGCATTCGCTGATAGCAGTACAACTGATAACCCGCCTGCGTCAGCAAGACATGGAAGTGTCATTAGCAACCTTGTTCACTCACCCCACACTGCGTGAATTGGCATTGGCCATCGGTGAGCGGACTTCTCAACCTGTTCCTGTTTTCGATACCAATCCGGTGCCATTAAAACCGGCGGGGAACTTGCCGCCGTTGTTCTTCATACACGAACCTTCTGGCGATCCGTTGGTCTATTCACCGCTGGCAGCCTTGCTGCCCACTGATCTTCCTGTTTACGCACTACAGGCGCTTGGCATCCATACGCTTCCTCATCCGCCCGCGTCCATTGAGGAACTCGCGGCTTGCCATATCCAGGCCATTCGTCGTGTCCAGCCCCACGGCCCTTATCACCTTGCCGGCTGGTCAATGGGTGGCGTCATCGCCTATGAAATAGCCCAACAGTTAATCAACAGCAACGAACAGGTGGCATTTATTGGCATGATCGATTCGGTGAACCCTTGTAAGCAAAAAATCTCCCTTGATGCTCCTGTGGACGAAACGCAAAAACGCATCAATATGGTTGTTGATTTCCTGCAAGCTCCCCTGACAGATACTGATGGACAGGCATTGGAGGAGCTTCGCCTGCTTGATGATGTGGATCAGGTCTTTGAGCGCTGTGTTGAATACCAATGGCTGCCCGCTGATGTCACACGCGAGGATTTCTTCCTGCGCCTAGACACTGCTGAAACTATACGGCAGTTGGGCGCAGCCTACATTCCACCAGCATCATCGTTGCCGATCCATCTCTATGCTGCGGATAAATCCTTTGATGGAGATGAATGGCGAGGCTGGCAAGGGATCGTAGGTGATACGTCCATGATCCACCCTATCGGTGGAACACACCATACCATCATGCAGCCCCCCCTGCTCAACCAAATGGCTGACTCCATGACCGAACTTCTGTTGCCGACGTCCACTTACGATCCACTTGTCATTATCCAAAGTGGCTCGCAAGCCCATTCGCCGCTGTTCTGCATGCCGGGTGCCGGTGCCAGCGCTTCCAGCCTGCTTGAGCTTGCCTTATCGTTTCCGTCGTCTCTGCCCGTCTATGTCTTGCAGTCACGTGGTTTGACCGACCCCCAACTTCCGCCTCATATTAGCGTCGAAGGAACAGCCCGTGATTACATTAAGACGATCCGCCAAATTCAGCCCGAAGGCCCCTATCATCTATTGGGCCATTCTTTTGGTGGCTGGATTGCCTTCGAGATAGCGTTACAGCTGCAAGCCGAGGGGGAACAGGTCGCTGACATTATTCTTATCGACTCCGAAGCGCCTGATCCGCAAGGTTGTGTACCCAAATCACTCAACCGTATCGAGACGCTAATGAAGTTAATCGAAATCTACAACATGATACTTAGCGAACCATTGCCACTCACGAGACAGGATTTTGAGGGTAAGGATCACAGTGAACAGCTTCAGTATCTGCATCAGGCTTTGGTGCGTGCCGGACTCTTCACGGCCCATTCCCCCATATCGCTGTTGCAGGGGGTTGTGCAAGTCATGCAGGCTAATCTGAATACGTGCTATACGCCTCGTACCCGCTATAACGGTCATGTGCATTTGATCAACGCGAAAGAGGGAGATATAGAGGAAACTCGAACCCATGCAAACCAGTGGAAAGCCTACGACGCTCAGTTAAGCACGATGTTGGTATCCGGCAATCACATGACCATGCTGTCCATACCCAACGTTGAGCCATTTGTCACTGAACTATGGCAGAAGCTGGACTATATAAAAGACTGATATTTTAATTCGTTACCCAGAGAACGATAACGGTTAAGCGGATGTTTACCGTACAAGTGGCTGTTCGAGCAGCCACTTGTTTAATCCCATATTGAGTTGAATGATTTTGTTCCGGATATCATGGTATATTTCCCCATAACAATGACAAATCTGGGTATCTATCTAATTAAAATTAATTCCCTATAAAGTGATAACGATCTTGTCTCAATACCCATTGCGGGCTTTTAGAGGGTTCCAGTAACATTGGACGCTGGTTCTTTTTTATAGACATAAACCCCATGTTGACGTAAGCGCTTTTAGAACCTGTTGTAGGAAAAACTTGTACTCTTCCCTCTTTCCCCTGTTCTTTCGATTCATTCACTGCACATTCCATCAGTAAAATCCCACAGCCCCGGATACCAGGATGTGTCACCAACAACACGACTCCAGGTACATCAGGTACATATTCTCCTTTAGGGGAAAAGATCATAGCGCCAACAGGAATCCCTCTGAAATAAGAAACAAAATACCTATTTTCTCTTTGACTACACTCCTCTTTTAAAATATTATCCATTCCCCATCTAATCATGAAAACTGTATTATCACAGCGTTTATTCCATTTTCTTCCCTCTTCATCTAATTCTTCATTTACATTATTTATGCATTCCCATTCATCTTGTAATATCTGAGTTTTTATTTTATTAATAGAATTTAATACTTCTTGGAAAGAAACCTGCCTAGATATTATGGATACTCTAGCATTAAAAGAGAGTGAAACCAGATTAGGACTTGATTTCCAACGATTCAAGGAAGCAGAAGTTCCCGGCATATTAATGTTGAATGACTTTGATCTGTGTATCATGACATACCTCTATATAACAATGCCTAAGAATAAATATATCAAAGAATAACAATACCTAAGAATAACGACACTTAAGATATACAGGTGGGCAATTCTTTGTAAAATCAGTATAGAGAAAATATCAAAATTTCGATATCTGATATAACATCATCATACCAAAATATAATAAAAAGGCATTGTCATAGATATAATTAAAATTAAATCGTATTAATGAATCAAATATTCAATGTGCCTTTTTATCAGAAGGTTCCCGATTTTTCCGCATACGCCACAAAACTTCCAATATCACAAACCACACTGGCGTACCATATAACGCAACACGGGTATCATAATCAAACACCATGATCACCACCGTAAAGGCAAAAAATATCAAAGTACACCATGTCATGGGAATGCCCATCGGCATTTTATAGATGGATTTTTTATGCAGATCAGGGCGTTTTTTGCGGTAAGCCAGATAAGCAAGCAGTATCATACACCAACTGTAAATAACCATGATGGCCGCCACAGTTGAAACAATGGTAAATAATTTCATGACGTCGGGAATGATAAACAGCAGTAATACGCCACTTGCCATGCAGATAACCGAGAATATCAAGCTGAAAATGGGAACCGCACTGTTTACCGAGAGTTGCCCAAATTTACCATGTGCCAACTTTTCCGTAGACAGGCCATAAAGCATTCGGGTACAGGCGTATAACCCACTGTTTGCTGAGGACATCGCTGAGGTCAGCGCCACAAAGTTAATCACCGCTGCCGCTGCCGGCAGCCCCGCCAATGCAAACAACGTCACAAATGGACTGACTTCCGGTGAAATATGTGGCCATGAGGTAACCGCAATAATGCACATCATGGAGAGTACGTAAAAGATAATGATCCTGATGGGAATACTGTTGATGGCTTTTGGTAAGATTTTCTCTGGTTCTTTGGTTTCAGCCGTCACAGTGCCAACCAGCTCAATACCCGTAAAGGAGAAAATGGCAATCTGGAAACCCGCCAAAAATCCAAATACCCCGTTCGGCAGGAACACTTCGGGCTCCGTCAAATGACGTACAGAAGCTGTCACGCCATTGGGTGAAGTCCATCCCACAAAAACCATACCGATACCAACGATAATCAAGGCAATTATCGCGACGACTTTAATCATGGCAAACCAGAATTCTGTTTCACCAAATAGCCGTACTGAGAAAAAGTTAGATAAGCACATTAATCCCAAGATAAACAGTGCCGTTAACCAAAGCGAACTGCCTGGAAACCAATACTGGATATAACCGCCACATACCACAACATCTGCAATACAACTGACGACCCAGCTCATCCAATAAGTCCAGCCCAGAAAATAACTGGCTTTATTCCCGAGATAATCCGCCACAAAATCAGCAAATGTCCGATAATCCAACTTGGTGAGCAACAGCTCTCCCATTGCCCGCATCACCATAAAGGCGAAAAAACCAATCAATATATAAGTCAGGATAATTGAAGTCCCTGATACTGAGATGGTTTTTCCCGTGCCCATAAACAACCCCGTACCAATGGCTCCGCCAATTGCAATCAACTGAACATGGCGTTTACCTAATCCACGGTGAAGTTTCTGCGCACCTGCGGATGGTTCCACACGTGTTTTTAATGATCTCGTCATCAATAACCTCTACGATTTTCTTTTTATATGAATCGGTTATGTTAATTGCACCAGCAATAGGCCCGCCCGCAGCCCAATGGCAACACGGGCATTAGGAAATAGAATAAAGTTGGCAGGAAATGTGATTTTCCAGGATTGGTTCGGTTGACTGGCGATTTCGAAACTTTCCGGTAATGCAGTAAAGTTTTTCGTATCCTCTGGAATATTAAGCTGAAAACTATCGTGTTGTTTGATAATGGCATCAACCACACGATAGCGTTTGAGTGCTGGTTTATCTCGCTTGATTGCACACGAACCGGCGACTAAATCTTGCAGGGCTGCTGTAATATTGCTGAACCTTGCTAGATCGTTCTGCCCAAAAGGGCGCGCCTTGCCAACCTCCAGCGTACAACTGTCTGCGTTGAAATGTTCGCTGGTAAAGTGACTGAACGTGCCTCCCGCCGTGTTATGAAATACCAAGGCGTCAATATCACTATCTTCCAGCCATTGTAAAAAATCATCGGCATATTCACGCGTCTGGTATGGCAACAGGGCAAACTGTTCATGGCAGGAACCCCGAATCGCGGTATGGAGATCAAAGTGCCGGTGTTTTGTTGATGCCATGACCGCTGGCTCACTAAAGAATTGGCGGATAATGGCTTCCAGCTCTATCGCACGACTCGATTCATTCCCCAAAGGAAAATTCTGGTGGCGGCCACCAAACATGCGATTGAGATCATTATCAAGATACCGCCGTCCCTCACGCATGGCGGGCAAATTACCGAAAATCAACAGGAGGTTATGCTGTAATGGCAGGCTTCCCTGCGCCAGTTGTGACACTAACTGGATAAGTATTTCCACCGGGGCTGTTTCATTGCCATGTATTCCGGCTGAAATAATCAGCGTATCGGCTTTTTTCTCTTGTGGACGTTCTTGTGGGAGTAGCTGTAATACTCCTTCCGCCAACCATGATGACTTAATGGTTGGCGGAAAACACAAAGTATCCTCAATTTTGTTTTCAAGCAGTAAGGTCAGTAAATCCATCTCATCTCCTGATTAACGCTGAAACTCATAGATCGAACCGAGCCTGAGGATTTGTGTCAGTTCATCAAGGGCGCAATAGACTTCACTCAACAATTGCGGATCAGCCATATCAGTTATATACAGGGAATCACGATAATGGCGTTCCACCCATGTCGTCAGCCGTTGATATAGCTCCGGTGTCATCAGAGTTGCCGGATTCACGGCCGCCAACTCTTTTTCGTTCAAAACGACCCGAAGCCGCAGGCAAGCTGGCCCTCCGCCATTGCGCATACTTTCCCGCAAATCAAAAAAGTGGAGTTTATTGATAGGCGAATTTCTTCCGGCAACCAAGGCGTGCAAATAGGCCGAGACGTTGTGATTCTGGTGGCACTCTTCCGGTAAAATCAGCATCATGTTGCCATCAGGCTGGCTCAACAACTGGCTGTTAAAAAGGTAGGATTCGACCGCATTTTGAACGGTGATTTGCTCTGTAGGCACTTCAACGGCAATTAATGTCTGCCCGAGCCGCGCCAGTTTTTCGCTAAGTTCAGTCAATACCGACTGCGGGTTCAAGAAAGCCTGCTGATGATAGAACAGTACATTGCGGTTACTGACCGCGATCACGTCGTTATGAAATACACCGCTGTCAATGACGGCAGGATTTTGCTGGGCAAATACTGTCCGCGCTTCCTCAAGCTGATGCAGACGGGCCACTGCCTGACTTGCTTCCAGCGTTTGCCGTGCGGGATAACGTTTAGGTGCAATACCTTCCTGCAACGCTCTGCGGCCATAAACAAATAACTGTACGCCCGCTTCGCCATATTCACCGCAAAAGCGGTTATGATTCGCCGCGCCTTCATCTCCCCAATCAGGATGTTGTGGCAAAGGGTCATGATGGGCAAAGCAGTCTTGATCAGGAAAGGTTGCTTTCAGTGCCCGCGAAGTTGTGACGCTTTCCAGCGAACGATGCAGTTTGTTATTTAAGTTCGCCACCGTGAAATGGACACGCTGATCTGCACTATCTGCTGAAGGGGAAACCGTTGCTGCATTTGCTGTCCACATGGAAGAAGCAGAACTGAGCTTGGACAGCAATAACGGTGAATACTGCGCTGCCTTATTTAATACCTGCTCATCACTGCCCGTAAACCCTAACTGGCGCAATGCAGGAAGGTTGGGACGCTGTTGCGGGGGCAAAACCCCCTGCACCAGCCCCATATCAGACAACGCTTTCATTTTCATCAATCCCTGAAGTGCGGCTTTGCGGGGATTGGATTCTTGCCCCCGATGATTCATGGAGGCCTCATTACCCATTGATAGCCCAGCGTAATGGTGTGTCATCCCCACCAAACCATCAAAATTTGCTTCAATTCCCGACATAATCACCTCTAACTTCCGATTTATGAATGGAAAAAATCAAGCCCCGGCGCTGGCGTTTCAGGCAAAACCAAATTGTCAGCCATCAGGGAAGCCATCGGCCAAGCGCAATAATCCGCTGCATAATAAGCGCTAGGGCGGTGATTGCCCGATGCGCCAATGCCGCCAAACGGTGCCTTGCTGGATGCGCCCGTCAGGGGTTTATTCCAATTTACGATCCCGGCTCTCGCTTCCTGCAATAATCTCTCAAACAGGGCGGCATCAGGAGAAATCAACCCAGATGCCAGCCCAAATCGCGTGTCATTTGCAATGGAGACGGCCTCATCGAAAGTGTCATAGCGCCTTAACGTCAGCAGAGGGCCGAAATGCTCTTCATCAGGAACACCTTTAGCATTTGTCAGGTCAATGATGCCGGGCGTCATAAAGGTTGAACGAGGGTCAGGCTGTGTCAGGGGGAGCAGGGAAACGCCTCCCAGCGCCAGCAATTCAGACTGAGCTTCCAGCAAACTTGCTGCCGCTGCTAAAGAGATTACGCCTCCCATAAAAGGTTGGGGATCGGCATTCCAGTGAGCAGGAACAATCTGACCTGCGGCATCAAGTAGCCGTTGGATCAACGCATCGCCCTTCGCCCCGTGTTTCACCAACAATCTACGGGCACAAGTGCAGCGCTGTCCTGCGGAGATAAATGCGGACTGAATAATGGTGTAAACCGCCGCCTCAATATCATCATAATCGTCCACAATCAGGGCATTGTTGCCCCCCATTTCCAGCGCCAGCATTTTTTCCGGCTGGCCTGCCAATACCCGGTGGAAGTGAAATCCTGTCGCTGCACTGCCGGTAAACAGCACACCATCAATTTCACGACTATCCAGCAATGCACCGCCAGTTTCCCTACCTCCTTGAACCAAATTCAGTACCCCTGCCGGCAACCCCGCTTTGATCCACAACGCTACCGTTTTCTCCGCTGTCATCGGCGTCAATTCACTGGGTTTGAACACCAGTGTATTACCAGCAATCAGCGCAGGGACAATATGCCCATTCGGTAAATGACCGGGAAAATTATAGGGGCCGAAGACCGCCATCACACCGTGGGGACGATGCTGCAATATCGCTTTGCCATCTGGCATGGGCGTTTCGGAATATCCCGTCCGTTGTTCCCATGCTTCGATGGAAATGGCGATTTTGCCGACCATAGACTGAACTTCTGTCCGTGTTTCCCACAGCGGCTTGCTGGTTTCCTCGCTGATCACACGGGCGATGTTTTCTTTTTCCTGTGTCAGCAAATCAGCAAACGTTTGAATAATTGCAATACGCTTTTCAACCGCCAATCTAGACCACTCAAGAAACGCCTTGCGGGCAGATTGGCAGGCTTCATCCACCTGACGGGCAGAAGCTCCATTTGCTTGCCATACAACACGCTGATCAACAGGAGAATGTTTAATGACGGGCAGACCTTGCCCTGCTATCCATTCACCGCCAATGTAATTTGCTTGATGATTCATTGTGAAAACCCTTAATTGCAAAAGCTCTTAATTGTGATAACACTTAATTGTGAAAACGCTTAAGAGAAAAGAGAAACAAAGCGTACCGGGTCGCCATCATCCACGTGGAGTGCCTCCATCTCTGCGGAGGTAAGCCGCAGTTCATCGCTATCCAGAGGATAAGAGATATTCAAGAGGAGCGCTTTAAATTCCTGAAAATGCAGGTTAGAAACAATGCACGGTGCGCCATCCTGCGATCGGGAGACATTTGCACTCTCTTTGACGTGTATAAGCCGACTGGCTTTGACTGTGCGCACATTGTCGATCTCTGCGTCCAAGATGGCGCCAGCATCAAAAATATCCACCGCATTGTGATAAGCAAACCCTTCTTTTTCCAGAATAGTCCGGGCAGGCAAAGTATTTTCATGCACCTGCCCGATAGCTTGACGCGCGCCCTCTGGCAACAGAGGAACGTAAATCGGATGGAATGGCATCAATTCTGCAATAAAGGTTTTGGAGCCAGTGACAGTCAAATAATCAGCTTCAGCGAAGGGAACATTGAAAAAATGTTGCCCAAGTGCATTCCAAAATGGGGATTCGCCCTGTTGATTCACGATCCCGCGCATTTCCGCAAAAATAGATTTTGAGAAAAGGTGCCTAAATGCAGCAATAAACAGAAAGCGGCTTTTGGAAAGCAAAACACCGTTACGCCCCCCTTGGTAATCGGGGTCAAGGAACAGCGTACACAGTTCACTGCATCCGGTATAATCTTGCCCGACTATCAGTGTTTCAAATGTGTTGTAAACACTCAATTCACGGGAGGCTTGCACCGATTTTTGCACACGGAAATTGTAGAAAGGCGCCTCCAGCCCGACAGCAACTTCCAGCGCACTAACACCAACAACACGATGCTTTTCCGTGTCCTCCAAGGTAAATAAAAAACCTTGTTGTGCTCGTCCCCTTGCATCGTTGAAAGAATCAATGCTGCGTGAAATCCGTGCCGCCAGATATTCCTGGTTGTTTGGTAACGTCGTCAGGCCAACACCAGCACGGGACGAAAGATTGAGAATATCCCCTAAATCTTCATGTTGAACGGATCTAAATAGCATCATGATATCACCTCAAATCGGCTTTATTCCTGGACAAATCGCTTGAGGGCGTTTTCAAGGCGGATGAAACCGTCGTTGATATCCTGCGGTTCGATGTTTAACGCAGGAGCAAAACGCAACACATTAGGGCCGGCTATCAGGGCAATCAATCCCTCTTCCGCAGCAATATTGGTCAGGGTTTTTGCCTTGCCCTGATATTTTTCATCCAGTTCAGCCCCCAGCAATAACCCTTTGCCCCGTAATTCACTGAATACTTGATAACGTTGGTTAAGCTCGGACATCCGCCGAATAAATTCATGGTGGCGCTCTTGCACCCCCGCCAGAAACTCTCGTTGGCTCACCAATTCGACGACTTTATTGGCAACAGCCGCCGCCAGTGGATTCCCACCGAATGTTGTACCGTGTGATCCCGGCTGGAAGGCTTCTGCGATATGCTGCCTAACCAACATGGCCCCAATCGGGAAGCCGCCGCCAAGCCCCTTGGCACTGGTCAAGATATCGGGTTCCACGCCCGTTTCCTCATAGGCATACAAATACCCAGTCCGCCCGACACCTGTTTGGATCTCATCAAAAATCAGCAATGCCTGATGCTGATCGCACAATTCCCGCAACGCCGTCAAAAATGCAGGATCGGCAGGGATCACGCCACCTTCACCGATGATCGGTTCAACAATCACGGCACAGGTTTTTTCTGAAATATGCGCTTTGATGGCAGCGATATCGTTATATGGGAGATGAGCAATCTGTTGCGGCAATGGTGCGAAATCTTGAGAGTATTTTGGCTGTCCACCGACAGTCACAGTAAATAACGTTCTACCGTGGAAGGAATTCTCAAATGAAATAATTTCGTTTTTATGGCTTCCGTATTTATCCAGGGCATATTTTCTGGCAATTTTTAATGCAGCCTCATTTGCTTCAGCACCGGAATTACAGAAAAAAACCTTATCTGAAAATGTATTTTCGACCAGAGATTTTGCCAATTTTAAAATAGGTTCATTTGTATAACCGTTGCCAATATGCCATATATTTTCCATTTGAAAACTTAATGCATTTTTTAATTCATCATTGGCATGCCCTAATGAATTTACGGCAATCCCACCAGCAAAATCAACATACTCCTTCCCATCCTGATCCCATACACGCGAGCCTTTGGCCTTAACTGGGATAAATTTTGCTGGTGAGAAACAGGGAACCATATACTGGTCAAACCAATTTCTTTGAATTGTGTTCGGCATTTGTTTTTCCTCAAATGATTAGGATATAAAAAGAAAAATAAATTTATATATCATTGAATGTAATTTTTAATTAATAGATTCATTTAGGTTATCTATTCATTGTTTCGTTTAGCTTTCAATGACTTTCTCGTAATATCTTTCTTATCCTGTTTGATTAGTAATTAATCTCATAATCTCTTTGGGATTTAACAAAGTCAATACAATAAAATCACAATGAATTTACTTTATGATGTTTTTCACAATTTATAAAATGACTTTGTCTTCAATTTATGCATCGTTTATGCATAAAAAAATAAATAAAAAGAAGTATAGAAACGAAGATAACGGAAATGAGTTGGTCTTGTTCAATAGTTATTCATAAATAGTGACCATAACTTATGGTCACGATCTAAAAAATTTATTTGCAATTAACAATTTTACCCTACATATCAATAATATTATTTAAAATCAAAACTTTATGACAAAACACGCTCGTTTTATTACCTCAGTTAAACGAGATCCATTACTGACGCCTACTCCTTAGAAGATATGGCGACTGCCGAGGATCCAATACATCTCGTCTTCTTCATGGTAAAGATCAGCCAACCTCTGAGTGAGTGCCGTTTGATCAACTCGTTCATCAAACAGATGATCTCCAATAAATTCCATTCTCTATTAAAAAATATTATTCTGATAAATTTCCCTTGTAATTAAACAAGGTTACTATTTACATTAACGAGTTATTTTTATCATAGTTATATTTATTAATATTGCCATACTATAAATCACGCTTGCAGTTTTATAAGAAAAAAACAACCATAATGGACTGAGTAAACAGATGTATGAATTTTCATATTAATTATAACCTTCGACAATGGCTTGTTTTTTTATGACTCTAATAGCTTATTTATATCGTCAATCTTGGGTATTACTGCTTGTATCGACAATAAGCGCATTAATTAGTGGGTTTGCCGGTGCTTCGATAGTAGGCATGATCAGTCAAGGAGTAACAGAAAAGATTCACCTCACCTCATTCCTTTGGGGCTTTTTTGGTATCTGTTTTGTTTTCTTTATTACTAAAACCGTATCAGAAATTACGTTATCTCATTTAGCCCAATCCACTATTTTTTCATTACGCCTGAGTTTGAGTAATAAAATTTTGCGTGCCCCACTCAAAAAACTGCATAAACTTGGACGGCACGGTCTATTGGCAGTTTTAACCAAAGACGTCGATGTATTCGTACATTCCTTTATGCTGGCACCGACTGTTTTTGGTAATGTCACCCTAATCATAGCCTGTTTTAGTTATTTAGCCTGGATATCCTGGCAACTGTTTCTCATTCTGGCGATATTCAGTCTTATCACAATGTATTTGTTTTATCTGTGGGAGAAACATCCATTACGCTTGATGATACAAATGCGTGAGCAAGTGGATAAGATATACCTGAATTTCCAAAGCCTGATTGATGGCAGCAAAGAACTGCAACTCAATAAACAAAAAGGCAATCTTTTCATCAGTAAGGTCATCGCCCCTGCGGCCAAGGTATTCCAAGAGATCTGTATTAAAGCGAATTCCAGCTATGCGTGGGTCATCAATGCCAGTGCCGTCACATTCTATATCATGATTGGTGTAATCGTATTTATCGTCCCCATTTGGCTCCCCCAAGAACCCTCAACGCTATTTACTGTATCGCTGCTTGTTCTCTTCTTATCAGGCCCCATCAGTGAAGTCATCGGTGCAATTCCTGAACTGAGGGAAGCGGAAGTTTCCTTGAATAAAATGCGCCACCTTGACAGCCAGCTGGAAGAATCACTGTCCATCCAGATTGAGGGCCCTAGCCCATTCCACAATCAACAACCGATAGCGCTTGAACTGAAAGATGTCGTCCACCATTACACTACAGATAAAGAAGACCGTCAGTTCTCACTTGGCCCATTAAGTCTGAAAATATCGCAAGGCGAGATTATTTTCATTGTCGGTGGTAACGGCAGTGGCAAAACAACACTCGCAATGTTGCTTGTTGGCTTGTTTGAGCAAGAAGCCGGCTCTATTTTGCTGAATGGTGTACAGGTAACACCTGCTAATAATGAGTATTATCGCCAATTCTTCGCCGCCGTTTTCTCCGATTATCATCTATTCGAGCAATTGCTCAATAGCGATGCGAATGTAACCGAAAAGGCGACGCATTATATTGAAGCATTAAACATGACACACAAAGTTAAAATCGTTGATGGTGGTTTTTCCACAACCAATCTTTCTGCGGGTCAACGGAAACGACTGGCTTTAGTCTCGGCTTATCTGGAAGACCGTCCTATTTACCTGTTTGATGAGTGGGCCGCTGACCAAGATCCCGTATTCAAGCGTTTATTCTATACTGAGCTGCTGCCTGAATTAAAAGCGAGTGGTAAAACTGTCATCATTATCAGTCATGATGATGCTTACTTTGATATTGCCGACCGCGTTATCAAGTTAGAGGATGGTCATATTAAAGAAATAAGTAATAAAAATCATTATACCCCGTAAATTCCAAATGGCAGTCCAATTTGAAAGATGAAGGTGTAATCTATAAAAAAACAGTAATCATCTACACTAATGTAATAAAGCTCATTGCAAAGAGCCTAATAACATAGGCTCTTATTTTACTTTATATGCCCAATAAATTTTGAGTTACGGAATGAACAGAAAACTATCCACCCTAATAAATTTTAACACATAATACCTATAATAAAATTAGACACATTGGAACGGCATTATTAGAAATGTGTAATAAAGTAATTTAATGTAAAATTATCTAATATCGTAAATAACCTGATTTATTTCAAACATGGAAAGAAATTAGGTAAGACATCCAAAATTAGACTGTTCTTTTTTATTAGAATGGTCGGCTATTTTTATGTCATTTGTTCTAGATACATCACTACTTTTGCTAACAGGAATGGATTGGCAGTTTATTTCATAGAACTATTTTTTATCCGTTTACATTTAAGTGTGATTTTTTGTTTTATCAGATTTTATTTTTAATGTACCCATAAAAGGGAGCCATAGAATGAATTACCCTGAAAAATTGAAATCATTCCCTTTATCGGAAGCGCAAAGTAGTCGCTGGTTTCAATATCAAATTGACCCTGACAGGCGCGGTCAAAATAATAGTGCATTTTGTGCTCGCATTAAAGGCTTAACCGCCAAATGCTTAGAAGAAGCTCTCAATAAATTAGTGCAAAGGCACCCGATGCTGCGAGCAAGTTTTGGACTATATCACGGTGAACTAGGTTATTGCATCTCAAACAATTCTCAAATCACACTCACAGTACATGATGCCCAACATCTCAGCGAAGAAACGCTTCAGCAACGTGTTCAGGACGACTGCTGGCATATTTTTGATCTGGCACACCCGCTTCGGGTTTATGCCAGTTGGTATCAGTGTAATCAGCAAGAAAGCGTAATGGTGCTGACATTTGATCATTTGGCCGTTGATGGCTGGTCTTATTGGGTACTATTAGATGAACTCGATGCACTGCTTTCTGCAAAGCCCCTGGAGCCCGTACCAGAAAATAGCTTTCACGATTATGTGAAATGGCAGCAACAATGGTTAAAAAGCAACAGCGCGAAAAAACAACAGCAATTCTGGCAAAAGACATTAACGGGCAATTTAGCCGTATCGCAATGGCCGCCTAAAAATAGTGCCATGCCCGCGACAGGGAAAACTTCTTTATATAAAAAAGTGCCCAAATCTCTGGCCAATAAATTACAGGCTATGGCCCCAAAATATGATAACAGCCTGTTCGCCATCTTTTTGGCTGCCTACCAAATCCTCCTGAATCGTTATACCGAACAAGATGACATTATTATCGGCTCTATCATGCCAGGCCGAGGCCGTGCCCGCTGGGGAAAATTGGTGGGTGAATTTATCAATCCCGTGGCCTTACGCAACCAGATAAATGGTGAGATGACGGTACAGGAACATATTACACAGGCGACTAAGACCGTCCGGCAGGGTATTGAGAACCAGAAATATCCGTTTCCCAAGGTACTGGAGCAACTGCAATTACAACGCAATGCAAACGTTCATCCCGTTTTCCAGACGGTCATGATATTCCAAAAGGCCAGATATGTTGACGATTTGCCTGCACTCTGGATGGCAGAAGATGACAATGCGACAGTACAGTGGGGCAATGCAGAGTTACGGCATTTCCCTTACCCTTTCTATGCCGATGTGCCTGTTCCGTTAATGATCAATATCTTGGAAGTCGATGATCAGATCCGTTATGCCTTTTATTATGACACCGAGATATTTGATGCTGAGTTCATCTCCCAGTTGATGCAAAATCTCTTGAACCTGTTGGCAGCAATGGTAGATGACGAACAACAAGCGGTTAATCGTTTGCCATTGATGGATGAACAGGCGCGCCAGCAAATCATCCATGATTTTAACGACACAGAAAAACCTTTCCCGCAACACGCCTTAATCCATCAATTTGTTGAACAGCAAGTGGAACGCAACCCGACTGCAACTGCGCTGCTGTATGGTAATACTCAACTCAGTTATGTGGAGTTGAATCAGCGGGCTAACCAACTGGCCCACGCCCTTGTCGAAGCGGGAATTCATCCGGATGATCGCGTCGCCATCTGCATGGAACGCAGTCTGGATATGGTCATTGCCCTGTTGGGTATTTTAAAAGCCGGCGCTGCCTATGTGCCGCTCGATCCTAAATATCCTACCGATAGGCTCGCCTATATGTTGTCAGACAGTGAACCTGTGATCCTGCTAACCCATCATGGCTTGCAAGAACAACTGCCCGTAACCGAAATTCCTATCTGGTTTTTGGATAATCCAACCGTTCAGGCCGATATCGCCCACCAAGCCGACGATAACTTAGAGGCTGCCCGTTTGGGGCTGACACCGCGTCATTTAGCCTATGTGCTCTACACTTCCGGCTCAACGGGGTTACCCAAAGGGGTAATGGTGGAACATATTGGTGTGGTTAACCTGCTGCTCTCGATGCAGGAGATATTACAAATTACTGCCGATGACACAATGCTCGCCTCCACGACCATTGGCTTCGATATCGCCGGACTGGAACTCTATTTGCCCTTGTTCAGCGGCAGCCGCATTGTCTTAGCACCATCACTGGCTGCTAAAGATCCTGAACAATTGTCGGCATTAATCGCGTTACATGACATCAAAATTGTACAGGCGACACCCACTGCCTGGCGAATGCTGCTCGATTCCGACTGGACAGGCGCAAACATCAAGGCATTAAGCGGCGGAGAAGCGTTGCCTCACGAACTGGCACAGCGTTTGAGACAAAAAGTCAGTGGCTTGTGGAACTTGTATGGGCCGACAGAAACAACTATCTGGTCAACGGCATCCACCAACCTTTTGGTCGAGCAGGACAACCATCACACTAAACCTAAAATAACACCTAAAATAACACCTCAAATAACGATTGGCCGTCCGATAGCCAATACTCAGGTCTATTTGCTTGATAAACACAACCAGCCCGTTCCCATTGGGGGAATCGGTGAAATTCATATCAGTGGTATCGGAGTGGCACGCGGTTACTTGAATTTACCTGAATTGACCGCAGAGCGCTTTATCACCGATCCATTCAGTACCGATCCTGATGCCCGTTCGTACAAAACAGGCGATCTGGGACGCTGGTTACCTGATGGCAGCATCGCCTATCTGGGACGCAACGATTTTCAAGTCAAAATTCGCGGATTACGCATTGAACTGGGCGAGATTGAAGCCTGCCTGACCCAATGCGCTGACATTCGTGAAGCCGTAGTCATTGCCCGTGAAAGTGAAGCGGGAGATAAACGGCTGGTCGCCTATTTGATCCCCAATAAGGATTGCACGCCCAGTATCTCTCAACTGCGTGAGCAATTGAGCAAGAATCTCGCCGATTACATGGTACCAAGTGCATTTGTGATGATGGAGGCTTTCCCGCTCTCCCCAAATGGCAAACTCGATCGCAAGGCCCTGCCGGCCCCTGATCACTCAGCCATGTCAACCCGTGAATATGCCGCCCCAGAGGGCGAAACTGAAGAACAACTCGCCACCATTTGGCAAGCACTATTGGGGTTAGACCAAATAAGCCGCTATGACAACTTCTTCGAATTGGGCGGTCATTCTCTGTTGGTATTACAGCTACAGTCGCAGATCAAAAAAACATTTGATGTTGAATTATCCATTCATCAACTGTTTTCACATCCCACCCTCTGTCAGCTTGAAGAATGCATTATAGATTCTCTCTTACTGCAATTTGATTCAGAGTCTCTTAAAGATATTTATAAATCAATTAATTAAGTCTTATTTATATTGCTTTGAATGGTGATAAATAAATGAACAGTAACGATCTCTCATCTCTACCATTAGCTGAACGCAGAAAACTACTTGAGTTAGCCAAATCAGCAAAACTGACCCGCCAGTCTACTCAGAAAACAGAAATCATGTCCCAAGCACGCGATAATGGCGTGCCATTATCTTGGACACAGCAACGCTTGTGGTTCCTCGCTCAATTAGATCCTGCCGCACAAACGGCGTACCATATGTCAGCGGGTTTGAACCTACAAGGCAGCCTGAATCTGAATGCTCTGCAAGCTGCATTGGATCGCATTGTGGCGCGCCATGAAATTCTGCGTACGACTATCGTGACGGTAGAAGACAAAGCACAGCAAATCATTAGTGATGCAGATTGTGGTTTTTCCCTGATACAAGAAGATTTCAGTCAACTATTCTCAGAACAGCCAACCACGGCAGAACAAGCCGAGTCAGAGCAGCAAGCCGCGATTGAAAAAGCAGCCTACCTTGAAGCAAACCGCCCCTTTGATTTTGTTAATGGCCCTTTGGTACGCGGGCGATTGCTGAAACTGGCAGAAGATCGGCATATCTTGCTATTAACCCAGCACCACATTATCTCCGATGGCTGGTCAGTCGGTGTGCTTATGCATGAACTGTCCACGCTTTATCGCGCTTTCAGTCAAGGACAGCCAGACCCAATGCCTGCCCTGACGATCCAGTATGCTGACTATGTTCTCTGGCAGAAAAAGTGGTTACAGGAAGAAGTTCTGGGCAAACAGGTCAATTTCTGGCGCAACACCTTACAGGGCGCTCCCGCACTTCTAGAATTACCCACCGATCGGCCACGCCCAGCGAAACAAAGCTATGCTGGCGGACGGGTTAATCTTACTCTACCCCCCGCATTACAAGCGGGTTTAAAAGATCTCAGCCAGCGTCACGGCACAACCTTATTTATGACTTTATTGGCAGGATGGGCCACTCTGTTATCTCGTATCAGTGGCCAGGACGATATCGTGATCGGTACTCCCATCGCCAATCGCCAACAATCTGAATTGGCCTCTTTGATCGGCTTCTTTGCCAATACATTGGCACTGCGGGTACAGTTGCATAATAACCCCAGCGTCAGCGAACTTCTGGCGCAGGTGAAAGAACAGGCGCTCAATGCGTACGTCCATCAAGATTTGCCCTTCGAACAACTGGTCGAAACCCTGCAACCATCACGTAGCCTTAGCCATAGCCCGATTTTTCAGGTCATGTTGGCAACAAATAATACGCCGGGACAACGGCGTTTTGAGCTGCCTGGATTGACGTTGGATGAACGACCGTTAATCAGAAACAGTTCTTACTTTGACCTGACATTAAGCTTAGATGAAACTGAAGACTGTTTAGTGGGTGATCTGGAATATGCCAGTGATCTGTTCGACCACTCTACGATTGAGCGCATGGTCGGCCACTTATACACCCTACTGGCGGCGATGGTGGCAAATGATACTCAACGAGTGGCTGAACTGCCGTTGATGGAGCCACAGCAGCGCAAGCAATTACTGGTGGATTTTAACAATTCGGAGCTGACTTATCCGCAGGATAAGCTGATCCACCAACTGTTTGAACAGCAGGCAGAGTCAACACCTGACGCTATTGCTTTGGTGTATCAAGAGACTCAACTGAGTTACACGGAACTGAACCACCATGCCAACCAACTGGCACATCACCTGATTGCATCCGGTGTGCGTCCCGATGATCGCGTGGCAATTTGTGTTGATCGCAGTCTGGAGATGATCATTGGTATATACGGTATTCTTAAGGCGGGGGCGGGCTACATTCCTCTCGATCCAGAATACCCCACCGAACGGCTGGTCTATCAGTTGACAGACAGCAAGCCTGCACTATTGCTGACTCAACAGCATTTACAGGCTCATTTACCGGTGACGGACGTTCCGGTCTGGCTACTGGATGATGAAAATCAGCAAAATACTCTGGCACAACAACCGACGCATAATCCTGATGCCCGCCAACTGGGGCTTCTGCCACACCATCTGGCCTATATTATTTATACCTCCGGCTCAACCGGACAGCCCAAAGGCGTGATGCTGGAGCACCGCAATGTAGTGAACTTTATCCATGCCCAGCACCAAACCAGTGAACCTCAGTCGGGCGATCGCATCCTGCAATTTGCGACCGTGGCATTTGACACCTCGGTGTCTGATATTTTCCCTACCCTCGCATCCGGCGCCACCCTGGTTTTACGTCCTGCCCATATCAGAATACCGGATATGACATTTGTCACGTTCTTGCGCGAGCAGAAAATCACCATCATGGATATGCCAACGGCCTTCTGGCACCACTGGGTGCAAGAGATGATGGCCGGTCGCAGTGGTTTCAGCCCTTCCCTGCACACCATTATTGTGGGCGGTGAGAAAGCGGAATACCGCCATTTAATCAATTGGCTGTCGAGTCCAGAAACACAATCCTGCCGCTGGATTAACTCCTATGGCCCAACCGAAACGACCGTCATTGCCACGACGCTGAAACTGGACAACCGGGACTCCCTGCATCTCGACAACGCCATTCCGATTGGTTATCCACTGCCCAATACCCGTATTTATATTTTGGATACGTACGGTCAACCGGTTCCCATCGGTGTGAGTGGCGAAATTCATATTGGTGGCGCAGGGGTTGCCCGTGGTTATCTGAACAGAGCAGATTTAACCGACGAGAAATTTGTCGCCGATCCGTTCAGCGAACAACCGGATGCCCGCATGTATAAAACGGGCGATCTGGGGCGCTGGCTGCCAGATGGTGCCATTGAATATCTGGGACGCAACGACTTTCAGGTCAAAATACGCGGCTTCCGCATTGAATTGGGCGAAATTGAAACGAAGTTGGCCGCTTGTGAAGGCGTCAGCGATGCGGTGGTCATTGCCCGCGAAGAAGAAACCGGTGACAAGCGCCTGATCGCCTACGTGATCCCACAAACTGGCATCACGCTCACGCCGGCAAGTTTACACGAACAATTGGGCACCAGCCTGATGGAGCATATGCTCCCCAGTGCGTTTGTGATGCTGGATGCTTTCCCACTGTCCGCCAACGGCAAGCTGGATCGCAAGGCGCTGCCAGCACCGGATCGTAATGCTATTGTCAGCCGTGAATACAAAGCACCACAAGGAGAAACCGAGCGACAACTGGCTGCGGTCTGGCAATCCCTGCTGGGTTTAGAACAGGTGGGGCGCTATGACAATTTCTTTGAACTGGGTGGACATTCATTATTGGTCGTCAATCTGATCGAAGAACTGCGTCAGCTTGGCCTGTCCCTTGATGTCAGTGCCGTCTTCTCCGCTCCGACACTGGCAGCCATGAGCGCCCGCTTAAAGCAGAATACCGTTCAAGACGTCACCACGCTGACCATTCCACCAAATCTGATCAGCGAAGAGAGCCAAGCCATTACACCAGACATGCTGCCACTGGTGGAATTGACACAAAACCAGATCGACATGACGGTTAACCTCGTTCCCGAGGGGGTCGCCAATATTCAGGATATCTATCCTTTGGGGCCATTGCAGGCGGGTATTCTGTTCCACCATTTGCTGGAAACAGAAGGCGATATCTATCTGGACAGCCAGCTTATGGCCTTTGACAGCCGGACACGCTTGGACAATTTCTTACAGGTATTCCAACAGGTCATTGACCGACACGATATCCTACGTAGTGCCGTCCATTGGCAGGAACTACCAGAACCCGTACAAGTGGTCTATCGTCGTGCGTCACTGCCGATTATGGAACTCACACTGCCAGGGGAAGAAAATGCCGAGGCACAATTACGCCGCCTCACCGACCCTCGCACGGTACGGATGGATATCACCAAAGCCCCATTACTGACAGCGCATATTGCTCAAGATCCTGAATCGGGGCAATGGTTGCTCTCCCTACTCCATCACCATTTAGTTTGTGACCACATATCACTGGATATCATCCTCAAGGAAATGAAGGCGCTGATTTTGGGAAACAGTGACAGCCTGCCTGCGCCTCTGCCTTACCGTAACTTTATTGCCCAAACCCGCAGCGTACCGCTGGAAGTTCATCAAACCTATTTCCACGAGCAATTAGGGGATTTAGAAGAACCGACCCTGCCCTTTGGGTTACTGAATGTGCAAGGCCACAACCTCAATGAGATAGTGGAAAATATTTTCACTCTGGATAGCGAACTGGCCCACAACCTGCGCAATTGTGCCCGTCAATTAGGCATAAGCGCCGCCGTGCTGTTCCATGTGGCATGGGCTCAGGTATTGGCTCGATGCAGCGGACGTGACGATGTGGTATTCGGGACAGTTCTGATGGGACGTTTACAGGGCGGAGTCGGTGCTTCCGAAGTGCTCGGTATGTTTATCAATACCCTGCCTGTCCGCGTTAAGTTACAGGCACGTACCGTCCAACAGGCTGTACAGGAAACCCATCAGCAACTCAGTGAATTACTCGATCACGAACAGGCATCATTGGCCGTTGCCCAGCGTTACAGTGGCATACAGGCACCATTGCCGTTGTTTAACAGCCTGCTCAACTTCCGCCATAGCTCACGTAACGTAGCTCAGTCTGCACCGCTGGCTTGGGAAGGCATACAGATACTCAGTGGTGAAGAACGCAGTAACTATCCGCTGTCGCTGGACGTTGACGATTTTGACGACGGATTTGCGCTCACCGCACAATGCAGTCAGCAGATTAACCCGGCCCATATCAATTCCTATATGAATATGGCCTTAGAAGGGATTGTGGCAGCACTGCAACAGGCACCTGAACAGAGCATTGAATCGATAGACATACTGTCACTGGTAGAGCGCACTCAATTACTGGAAACATTTAATGATACTGCCATAGCCTACCCGCAAGATGTCTTAATCCACCAATTGTTCGAACAACAAGTGGAACAGACACCCGATGCCACTGCGCTGGTGTTTGGCGAAAGTCAACTGAGTTATGCGGAACTCAACCACCATGCCAACCAACTGGCACATCACCTGATTGCATCCGGTGTGCGTCCCGATGATCGCGTGGCGATTTGTGTTGATCGCAGTCTGGAGATGATCATTGGCATGTACGGTATTCTTAAGGCGGGGGCGGGCTACATTCCCCTCGATCCGGAATACCCCACTGAACGGCTGAGTTATCAATTGTCGGACAGCAAGCCTGCATTATTGCTGACTCAACAGCATTTACAGGCTCTATTGCCAATACAGAACGTACCTACCTTGCTGCTGGATGATGAAAACCATCGCAATACGATGGCGCAGCAACCTAGCCATAATCCTGATGCCCGCCAACTGGGGCTTCTGCCTCACCATCTGGCCTATATTATTTATACCTCCGGCTCAACCGGACAGCCCAAAGGCGTGATGCTGGAGCACCGCAATGTAGTGAACTTTATCCATGCCCAGCACCAAACCAGCGAACCTCAGTCGGGCGATCGCATCCTGCAATTTGCGACCGTGGCATTTGACACCTCGGTGTCTGATATTTTCCCTACCCTCGCATCCGGCGCTACCCTGGTTTTACGTCCTGCCCATATCAGAATACCGGATATGACATTTGTCGCGTTCTTGCGCGAGCAGAAAATCACTATCATGGATATGCCAACGGCCTTCTGGCACCTCTGGGTGCAAGAGATGATGGCC
>NZ_JACOII010000031.1:28542-130279 GCF_016306625.1 Xenorhabdus lircayensis
GCAGGGGTTGCCCGTGGTTATCAGAACAGGCCAGATTTAACCGACGAGAAATTTGTCGCCGATCCGTTCAGCGAACAGCCGGATGCCCGCATGTATAAAACGGGCGATCTGGGGCGCTGGCTGCCAGATGGCGCCATTGAATATCTGGGACGCAACGATTTTCAGGTCAAAATACGCGGCTTCCGCATTGAGTTAGGAGAAATTGAGGCCAGATTGGTGCAATGCCACGGTGTGCATGAAGCGATTATCGTTGCCCGTGAAGTGCTTTCACATCATGAAGAAATAGCGAGTGAAAAACATCTTGTTGCTTATGTGATCCCCCAATTCGGTACTAAACTGATTCCGGCGACACTGCGCCAGCAGCTCACACAGCATCTTGCCGACTATATGATACCCAGCGCCTTTGTCACGCTCGACGCCTTCCCGCTGACACCCGGTGGTAAGATCGACCGTCAGGCACTGCCGGCACCAGATCAGGCAGCTGCCGTGACGCGCGGCTATGAAGCGCCAGCCAATGACATAGAAATAGCACTGGCTGAAATTTGGCAAGGGTTATTGAGGCTGGAACAGGTAGGGCGCTATGACCACTTCTTTGAACTCGGCGGACATTCCCTGCTCGCTGTCCAACTTGCCGCGAGTATACGTCAGAAGCTGGCGCTGGAACTGCCCTTACAGCAACTCTTTACTCACCCTGTTCTGGCCGATCTGGCTACCGAGCTCACCGGCGCGTCAGGGGTCGCTCAAACGGTCATTCCTGCCGCCAATCGCCATCAGCCTCTGCCGCTCTCTTTCGCCCAGCAGCGCCTGTGGTTCCTTTCCCAGCTCGATTCCGCTGCCAGTCTGGCCTACCATATTCCGGCGATTCTGCGTCTCAGTGGACAACTCAACCACTCCGCATTCACTGCCGCACTCGATCGGGTCGTCGCCCGACAAGAAAGCCTGCGCACCCATTTTGTCCTAGTGGATGAACAGCCTTGCCAGCAAATCGACGCTGCGGATATCGGTTTTCCCTTGACCAACCAAGATCTACGCTCAAAGGATGGCTCCGCTCAACAGTGCCAGATTGCCGAACTGGCTGAACGCGACATGCAAACCCCCTTTGATTTAGTGCACGGCCCATTGATCCGCGGTCAATTGCTGCAACTGGCTGACGAAGAGCATGTGTTGATCCTCACCCAGCATCACATTATTTCCGATGGTTGGTCGGTAGGGATATTGATCCGCGAATTTGGCGCACTCTACCGTGCAGCGCTTGAAGGGCAGGATGATCCTTTACCGTCCCTGCCCATTCAGTACGCTGACTATGCCGTATGGCAACGGGATTGGTTACTGGGAGACGTCTTGGATGCACAGCGTGATTTCTGGCGGGAGCAACTTCAAGGTGCGCCGGCGCTGCTGACACTGCCGACAGACCGACCACGTCCCTCGGTACAGCGTTACGCCGGCAGTGAAGTTCCCGTTCACTTTGATGCTGACTTATTGACTGCCCTCAAGGCGCTCGGACAGCACCAAGGCACAACTTTATTCATGACCCTGCTGGCCGCTTGGGGGATTGTGCTTGCCCGCCTGAGTGGACAGGACGATATCGTTATCGGCACCCCTGTCGCTAACCGTCCAAGAAATGAATTTGAGGGACTGATTGGCTTTTTCGTTAATACCCTGCCTTTACGTGTTGAACTGGGGCATGGCAATGCCATGACGGAAATTACCGTGGCAGACGTGCTCACCCAAGTCCGTGAACGGGCGCTGGCAGCCTATGTTCATCAAGATCTGCCTTTTGAACAGTTGGTGGAAACCCTGCAACCTGAGCGCAGCCTGAGCTACAGTCCAATCTTTCAGGTTATGCTGGCTTTGGATAATACGCCAACCCAGAACCTTGAATTACCCGATTTGTCCGTCTCTTTAGTGGAGCAGGAACACCGCAGCGCGCACTTTGACCTGACGCTGGCACTCTCCGAAACCGAGGATGGACTCAGTGGCTCTCTGGAATATGCCTCAGATCTGTTCGACCATGCGACGGTTGAACGCATGGTGGGTTATTTACGGAATGTGCTGGTGGCCATGGTCAGCGATGCCACCCAATCCATTGAGAATCTGCCGATGCTGCCAGCTTCGGAGCGCCAGCAACTGCTGATTGATTTCAACGCCACTCGAGCCGATTTTCCGCAGGATGCGTTGATTCATCAACTATTCGAAGCACAGGTACAACGCAATCCCGATGCCATCGCCTTGGTCTTCGAGGAACAATCGCTGAGTTATAACGAACTGAACCGCCGTGCCAATCGCTTGGCGCATCATCTGATTGCGCTGGGCGTGCGTCCGGATGATCGCGTGGCGATTTGTGCCGAACGCAGTCCGGACATGGTGGTGGGGTTACTCGCTATCCTCAAGGCCGGGGGTGCCTATGTGCCGCTTGACCCGACCTATCCGGGCGAACGTCTGACCTATATGCTCAATGACGCGGCACCGGTAGTTTTACTCACCCAAACCGCCCGGATCGATACGCTGGTCAGTGCCATACCCACCCTGCCTATTTTGGTACTGGATGCCTGCGAGCCAGAGACAGAGATCCAACCCACCCACAATCCAGACCCACAGACGCGGGGGCTGACGTCACGCCATCTGGCTTATGTGATCTACACCTCAGGGTCTACCGGGCAGCCCAAAGGCGTCATGGTTGAGCACCGGAATGTCCTTCGTCTTATCATCAATAATGGTTTCGCCGATATTGGCCCCGATGACTGTGTTGCCCATTGCTCCAATGTTTCATTCGACGCCGCCACGTGGGAAGTCTGGTCAGCGTTGGTTCATGGGGCCCGAATCCTGTTGTTGCCGGAAAAAGCCTTACTGGAAGCCACGGCGTTCGGTCAGCGTTTATTATCGGAAGGCGTCAGTGCGCTATTCCTCACCACCGCGCTGTTCAATCAATACGCGAGTCTGCTCGCCTCGTCATTATCGGGTTTACGCTATGTTCTCTTCGGCGGTGAACAAGCCGATACCCGCCCCGTGATTAAATTGAGGACAGAGAATCCGCCCAAACACTTGTTGCAGGTGTATGGCCCAACGGAAACAACGACATTTGCCACCGTCTATGAAGTTCCGTTAACTGATGGCCACAGTGGGAAAATTCCTATCGGTCATCCGATTGCCAACACCCAGATTTATATTCTGGATACTCAAGGCCAGCCCGTTCCCCTCGGCGTGACCGGTGAAATTTATATTGCCGGCGACGGCGTCGCCCGCGGCTACCTGAACCGCCCGGAACTCACCGCTGAACGTTTCCTCGCCGATCCTTTCGTCACCGATCCAGAAGCCCGCATGTACAAAACGGGTGACCTCGGTCGCTGGCTGCCGGACGGCAATATTGAATACCTCGGCCGCAACGATTTTCAGGTCAAGCTGCGCGGCTTCCGAATTGAACTCGGAGAAATCGAAACCCGCCTCAGCCAATGCCACGGTGTACGTGAGGCGCTGGTTCTGGCCCGCGAAGACGAACCCGGCCACAAGCGCTTGGTGGCTTACCTGCTGCCTCAGGAGGGGATTGAGCTGGTGCCGGCAGCCCTGCGTCAAGAGCTCGCTCAACACCTCACCGAATATATGCTGCCCAGCGCCTTTGTCACGCTCGACGCCTTCCCGCTCACCCCCAACGGCAAACTTAACCGTCAGGCATTGCCAGCGCCAGATCAAGCGTCGGTGGTCATGCGCGGCTATGAAGCGCCGTCCAATGAAAGGGAAATGGCGGTGGCCGAGATCTGGCAAGCGTTATTAGGGTTGGAAAAAGTAGGCCGTTATGACCATTTCTTTGAGCTAGGCGGACATTCACTGATGGTGGTCAGCCTGCTCGAACGGCTGCGCGGTCAAGGTTGGGTTCTTGATATCCGTACCGTATTCGCCGCCTCCGTGCTGGCCGATATGGCGAAAGCGATGCTGACAACTCAAGACAACACAAACGAGTTCATCGTGCCGCCCAATCGCATTCCTGACGACTGTACCGCCATTACGCCTGACATGCTGCCTCTGGTATCCCTGTCGCAAAGTGAGATTGATGCCATCACCACCGTCGTCTCCGGTGGCGCCGCCAATATTCAGGATATCTACCCGCTGGCACCGCTACAGGAAGGTATTCTGTTCCATTACCTGCTGCAAACACAGGGCGATACTTATCTGTTATGCAGCCTGTTCGCGTTCGACACCCGTGGGCATCTCAATGCCTTCTTGGCTGCCTTGCAACAGGTCATTGACCGCCACGATATTCTGCGCACCGCAGCCTACTGGCAGGGACTGGCCCAGCCAGTGCAAGTCGTCTATCGTCATGCACCGCTGCCGGTTATCGAACACACGCTGTCAGAAGACGAAAACGCCGAAGCACAATTACGCCATCTCACCGACCCTCACACGGTAAGAATGGATATTACCCAAGGGCCATTGCTGGCAGCGCATATTGCTCAGGATCCTGAATCAGGACAATGGGTGCTTTCCTTGCTGCACCACCATTTAGTTTGCGACCATATGTCTCTGGAGATGATATCCAATGAAGTGAAGGCGCTGCTCTTGGGAGAAGGTGACAGTCTGCCTGCTCCACTGCCTTACCGTAATTTCATCGCCCAAGCCCTCAGTGTACCGATAGAAGCTCACCAGGCCTATTTCCAGAAACTGTTAGGGGACGTGGAAGAACCAACCCTGCCGTTTGGATTACACGATGTACAGAGCCGCAGTCATGATGAAGATCAGCATAATGAAATAGCGGAAGATGTTCTCACCCTTGATAGCGATTTAGCCCGCAATCTGCGTGATTGTGCCCGTCAACAAGGCATGAGTGCGGCGGTATTGTTCCATGTCGCATGGGCACAAGTTCTGGCCCGATGCAGTGGACGGGACGATGTCGTGTTCGGTACGGTTCTGCTCGGACGTTTACAAGGTGGCGTCGGTGCTTCCGAAGTGCTCGGTATGTTTATCAATACCCTGCCTATCCGCGTTCAGCTGAAGGAACGTACCGTTCAGCAGGCAGTACAGGAAACCTATCAGCAACTTAGTGAATTATTGGATCACGAACAGGCCCCCCTCGCCGTTGCCCAGCGTTGCAGTGGCATTCAGGCACCGCTGCCGCTGTTTAGCAGCCTGCTCAACTTCCGCCATAGCTCAAGTAACGAAACGCAGTCTTCATTGCAGGCTTGGGAAGGCATGCGGATACTTAGTGGTGAAGAACGCAGTAACTATCCTCTGTCGCTGGATGTGGACGATCTTGAAGTCGGATTTTCCCTCACTGCCCAATGCAATCAGCAGATCGATCCGGCGCGTCTGAACGCCTATATGGAAATAGCGTTGAAAGAGATTGTGTCAGCGCTGCAACATGCGCCACAACAGCCGATTGCAGCGATCGATATCCTGCCACTGGCAGAGCGTAACCAACTATTGAGGGAATTTAACGATACTGAGCTGGACTATCCGCAGGATCAGCTGATTCATCAACTGTTCGAGCAGCAAGTGGCACGGACACCGGATGCCATCGCACTGGTGTTTGGCGAGAACCAATTGAGTTACGCAGAGCTGAACCGCCGCGCCAACCAACTGGCACACAGCCTGATTGCCTTTGGCGTGCGTCCCGATGATCACGTGGCCCTGTGTGTCGAACGCAGTCTGGATATGATCATTGCCATGTTGGGTATTCTCAAGGCAGGGACAAACTATGTTCCGCTTGATCCAGAATATCCCATTGATCGGCTGAACTATCAGTTATCGGACAGCAAGCCCGTGTTATTGCTGACCCAGCAGCATCTACAGGTGCGCTTGCCGCTACAGAACGTGTCCGTCTGGTTATTGGACGATGGCACTTATCTGGATAGCATGGCACAACAACCTGCGCATAATCCTGACCCCGAACAGTTAGGGCTTCTGCCTCACCACTTGGCCTATATCATTTACACCTCCGGTTCAACGGGACAGCCTAAAGGCGTCATGATTGAGCACCGCAATGTGGTGAGCTTTATCCATGCCCAACATCAGATCAGCCAGCCTCAGCCTGAGGATCGCGTTCTGCAATTTGCGACTATGGCATTTGATACCTCAGTGTCCGATATTTTCCCAACGCTGGCCGCGGGAGCAACGTTAGTCTTGCGCCCTGCCCATATTCGCGTACCGGATTCTGAATTTATCGATTTCCTGCATCAGCAGAAGATCACCATCATAGATGTGCCGACGGCCTTCTGGCATCACTGGGTACAGGAAATGAAAGCGGCTCGCACTGGTTTCAGCCCCAACCTGCATACGGTCATTGTCGGTGGAGAGAAAGCGGAATCCCATCATCTGGTGGATTGGCAATCTCTGCCAGAGACCCAATCCTGCCGCTGGATAAATTCCTATGGCCCAACTGAAACCACGGTTACAGCCACGAACTTGATTCTGGATGACCGTTCATACCCTATCACCGGCGCTATTCCGATTGGTTATCCGAACGCCAATGCCCAAATCTATATTCTGGACTCCCTGGGTCATCCGGCCCCTCTCGGTGTGAGTGGGGAAATCTACATTGCTGGCTCAGGTGTTGCACGAGGTTATCTGAATCAACCAGAACTGACGACAGAGCGCTTCATTCGCGATCCTTTCAGTGAAAATCCCAACACCCGCATGTACAAAACCGGTGATTTGGGACTCTGGCGGACAGACGGCACGATTGAATATCTGGGACGCAATGATTTTCAGGTCAAGATCCGCGGCTTCCGGATTGAACCGGGAGAAATCGAAACGCAATTGCTCGCCTGTTCTGATGTCAGGGAAGCGCTGGTCGTGGCTCGTGAAGAAGATAACGGTGACAAACGGCTGGTGGCATATGTCATACCACAGCCCGACACGACACCGGATACCGAGAATCTGCGTGAACAGCTCAATGCCCATCTGGCCAGCTACATGATACCCAACGCATTTGTCATGCTGGAATCTTTCCCACTAACCGCCAGCGGAAAAGTGGATCGCAAAGCGTTGCCAGCACCCGATCGTGCAGCCATCTCCAGCCGTCAATACGAGGCGCCCGAAGGAGAAATCGAACAGCAGATTGCTGTCATCCTACAGACTCTACTGAAACTAGAGCAGGTAGGCCGCCATGACAGCTTCTTTGATTTAGGTGGAAATTCTCTGTCAATCATCCAGTTAATGACCAGACTGCGTGATGAATTCCATCTTGAAGTCTCAATCACAGACATATTTGCTCATTCAACGCTTTCTGGACTCGCTGAACTTATCGGGTCAAGACAAATTGAAACCTTTTTCGCACAAGAAGATATCGAGTCGCTGCAAAAAGAATTGGAGAATTTGTCTGAAGATGAACTGCTTGCACTGCTAAACGGAGACAATTAATTAAATGAGTAACAACGAACAGACCCTGCTTAAATTAAGACAAGCAGTGCTCCAGAAAAAAATTAAAGAACGCATCCAGCATAGTCAGATTGGGGAAAAGATCCAGATTGTGCCGAGAAACGCTGATCAGCAAATGCTGCCCCTATCTTGGGCACAACAGCGCCTGTGGTTTTTGGCGCAGTTAGATGCAGCAGCACAGACGGCATACCATATTCCTGGCGGCCTGCGTCTGCAAGGCCATCTGAATCTGGACGCCCTGCAATCTGCGCTGGACAAAATTGTCGTTCGTCATGAAATTCTGCGTACCACCATCAAGATGGTCGGAGGCCAGGCCCAGCAATTCATTGGCGAACCAAATTCTGGTTTCTCTTTGGCTATGGAAGATATTAGCCACCTGCCTACGGCAGAGCAGCAAACGACTGTCGAAGAAATATCTCAACGTGAAACCAGCCAGCCTTTCGATTTTGCACAAGGCCCCCTGATCAGGGGCCGACTACTTCGGCTAGCGGAAAATGAGCATATTCTACTATTAACTCAGCATCACATTATTTCCGATGGCTGGTCGCTCAATATCCTGATGCATGAGCTTGCCACTCTTTATCACGCATTCAGCGAAGGACAGAATGATCCCCTGCCTGCCCTGACTCTCCAGTATGCCGACTACGCCCTTTGGCAGCGGCAGTGGTTACAGGGCGAAGTGCTGGAAAAACAAGTGAATTTCTGGCGTGATGCCTTGCAGGGCGCGCCAGCACTGTTGGAACTGCCCACTGATAGACCCCGTCCAGAAAAACAAAGTTACACTGGGGGACGTCTCGATATCGTCCTGTCACCAGAATTAAGTGCCGGATTAAAAGCCCTCAGCCAACGTCACGGGACAACGTTATTTATGACTCTGATGGCAGGATGGGCAACGTTGCTTTCCCGCCTCAGTGGACAGACAGATTTAGTGATAGGCACACCCGTAGCCAATCGGCAACACCGTGAATTGGAGCCGCTGATCGGTTTCTTTGTCAATACATTGGCTCTGCGGGTTCAGTTGGATGACAATCCCAGTGTCAGCAATTTGCTGGCACGGGTCAGAAGCCATGCCCTGAAAGCCTATACACACCAAGATCTGCCATTCGAACAACTGGTCGAAACACTGAAACCTCCGCGCAGTCTCAGCCATAGCCCTATTTTCCAAGTAATGATGTCAGTGGATAATACGCCGGGACAGCAGAATATCGAATTGCCGGATGCCACGATCAGTGAAATCAATCCCGCCGAAAACAGCTCGCATTTCGATCTGTCACTCTCCATGAATGATACCGAAGACGGCTTAGTGGGTGATTTGGAATATTCCAGCGACCTATTCGATCGTGCCAGCGTTGAGCGCATCGCCAGTTACCTACAAACCCTGCTGACTGCAATGGTTGAGGATGACTCGCAGCAAGTAGAAGATTTGCCGCTATTGCAACCGCAGCAACGCACTCAAGTCTTGATGGATTTCAATGATACCGCCTTCCCACATCCACAAACGTTGCTGATCCACCAGCTATTTGAGCAACAAGTGGAGCGGACACCGGATGCTACCGCGCTGGTATTTGGCGAGAGCCAACTAAGTTATGCCGGGCTGAACCACCATGCCAACCAACTGGCTCACCAACTGATAGCGTCCGGTGTGCGTCCTGATGATCGCATCGCGATCTGCGCCGACCGCAGTCTGGATATGATCATTGGCATGTACGCTATCCTCAAGGCGGGGGCGGGTTATATCCCGCTCGACCCAGAATACCCGACCGAACGGCTGGCCTATCAATTGTCGGACAGCAACCCCGTGTTATTGCTGACTCAACAGCATTTACAGGCCCGTTTGCCCATACAAGATGTGAACGTCTGGCTGCTGGATGATGAAAATAATCGGGAGAGCGTGGCGCAACAGCCGTCCCATAACCCTGACACCCACCAGTTAGGACTTGAGCCGCACCATCTGGCCTATATCATCTATACCTCCGGCTCGACCGGAATGCCCAAAGGCGTGATGCTGGAACACCGCAACGTAGTGAACTTTATTCATGCCCAACAGCAAACCAGCGAACCAAAGCCGGGTGATCGCATCCTGCAATTTGCCACCGTGGCGTTTGATACTTCGGTATCTGATATTTTCCCCACCCTTGCATCGGGCGCTACGCTGGTTCTGCGACCGCCCCATATCAGAATACCGGATATCACTTTTGTCGCTTTCTTGCGCGAACAGAAGATCACCATCATGGATATGCCGACCGCTTTCTGGCATCACTGGGTACAGGAGATGATGGCAGGTCGCAGCGGTTTCAGTCCTTACCTGCGCACCATTATCGTTGGCGGTGAGAAAGCGGAATATCGCCATTTAATCAATTGGCTGTCCAGCCCCGAAACACAATCCTGCCGTTGGATCAATTCCTATGGCCCGACCGAAACAACAGTTATTGCCACCACATTGACCTTGAATGGATTAAACGTGAATGGTCAGGAATCACCTGAGCTGGCGGGTTCGGTTCCGATTGGCTATCCACTGCCCAATACCCGTATTTATATTTTGGATACGCACGGTCAGCCAGTGCCTGTCGGCGTCAGTGGCGAAATCCACATTGCCGGTGCCGGGGTTGCCCGTGGTTATCTGAACCGACCCGATCTGACGGCAGAGAAATTTGTTTCTGATCCGTTCAGCGAACAGACTGATGCCCGTATGTATAAGACCGGCGACCTGGGACACTGGCTGCCAAACGGCATGATTGAGTATATGGGACGCAACGATTTTCAGGTCAAGATACGCGGATTCCGTATTGAACTGGGGGAAATTGAGACGCAATTGGTGGCCTGTGAGGGCGTCAGCGATGCCGTGGTTATCGCCCGCGAAGAAGGAACCGGTGACAAGCGCCTGATCGCCTACGTGATCCCACAAACCGGCATCACGCTCACACCGGCAAGTCTACACGAACAACTGAGCACCCGCCTGATGGAGTATATGCTCCCCAGCGCGTTTGTCATGCTGGACGCCTTCCCGCTCTCCGCCAACGGGAAGTTAGACCGCAAGGCATTGCCAGCCCCAGATCATACTGCCACCGTCAGCCGCGGGTACGAAGCCCCGCAAGGCGAAATCGAGCAAACATTGGCGGCAGTCTGGCAGTCCCTGTTGGACTTGGAGCAGGTCGGACGCCATGACAATTTCTTTGAACTGGGCGGGCATTCACTGCTGGTAGTCAGCCTGATAGAACAACTGCGTCAGCAAGGTCTGTCCATTGATGTCAGCGCGGTATTCTCTGCACCAACGCTGGTGGCGATGAGTGCCCTCATCCGTCAGAATACCGATCAAGCAGCCACCGCACAGGACATTTTGCCTAATTTGATCCATGAAGACAGCCTCGTTATTACGCCAGATATGCTGCCACTGGTGGAATTGACACAAGGCCAGATTGACCAAATTGTTGCACACGTTACGGACGGTATCTCCAATATTCAGGATATCTACCCATTGGGGCCATTGCAGGAAGGCATTCTGTTCCACCATTTGCTGGAAACGAAAGGTGATCTCTATCTGGATAACCATTTAATGGTTTTTGACAGCCGGACACGATTGGCGGGTTTCCTACAGGCACTCCAGCAAGTGATCGACCGACACGATATCTTACGCAGCGCCATGCACTGGAACGAACTCCTTAAACCTGTTCAGGTCGTCTATCGCCGTGCGCCGCTGCCGATTATTGAACTCACGCTGTCAGCGGAAGAAAGTGCTGAAACACAATTACGCCGTCTCACCGATACGCGTGCTGTACGGATGGATATCACCAAAGCACCACTGTTGGCGGCCCATATCGCCAAAGATCCCGCTTCTGACCAATGGCTACTCTCTTTGCTGTATCACCACTTAGTTTGCGACCACATTTCACTGGATATGATATTAGGTGAAATACAATCGCTGCTTTTGGGAGAAAGTGACAACCTGCCAACGCCGCTGCCTTACCGTAATTTCATCGCCCAGATCCGCAATGTGCCGCTGGAAGCTCACCAAACCTACTTCCGCGAACTATTGGGTGATGTGGAAGAACCGACCCTGCCCTTTGGCTTACTTGACGTACAGGGCGGCAACCTCAATGAGATAGTGGAAAATATCTTCACGCTGGATAACGAACTGTCCCACAATCTACGCGACTGTGCCCGCCAACGGGGAATGAGCGCAGCCGTACTGTTCCACGTGGCTTGGGCGCAAGTATTGGCCCGGTGCAGCGGGCGGGACGATGTGGTGTTCGGCACGGTTCTGCTGGGACGACTACAGGGCGGAGTCGGCGCTTCCGAAGTGCTCGGCATGTTTATCAATACCCTGCCTGTCCGCGTTCGGTTACAAGCACGTAGCGTTAAGCAGGCGGTACAGGAAACTTATCAACAGCTAAGCGCCCTGCTGGAACATGAACAGGCACCGCTGGCCGTAGCCCAACGTTGCAGTGGTATTCAGGCACCACTGCCGCTGTTTAATAGCTTGTTCAACTTCCGCCATAGTCCGCGTGAAGATGAACAATTAGCGTCACTGGCTTGGGAAGGTATTCAAGAGCTAGAAGGTGAAGAACGCAGTAACTATCCCCTGTCACTGGACATAGATGATTTCGACGACGGATTTTCGCTTACTGCACAATGCAGTCAGCAAATTAATCCGGCTCGTATCAATGCCTATATGAACGCCGCCCTGACAGGGATTGTGGCAGCACTGCAACACGCGCCTGAGCAAACAATTGAAGGGATCGATATTCTGTCACTGGCAGAGCGCAGCCAATTGCTGGAAACCTTCAACGATACTGCCATAGCCTATCCACAAGATGTCTTGATCCACCAACTGTTCGAACAACAGGCAGAGCAGACGCCTGAAGCCATTGCGCTGGTATTTGGCGAGAGCCAACTGAGTTATGCTGAACTGAATCGGCACGCCAACCAACTGGCACATCAACTGATTGAATCCGGCATACGTCCCGATGATCGAGTCGCCATTTGTGTCGATCGCAGTCTGGATATGATCATTGGCATGTACGGTATTCTTAAGGCCGGTGCGGGCTATGTTCCGCTCGATCCAGAATATCCTGCTGAACGTCTGGCCTATCAGTTGTCAGACAGCAAGCCCTTGTTATTGCTGACTCAACAGCATTTGCAGGCCCGTTTACCCATACAAGATGTGAACGTCTGGCTGCTGGATGATGAAAATAATCGGGTGAGCGTGGCACAACAGCCGACCCATAACCCTGACGCCCATCAGTTAGGGCTTGAACCGCACCATCTGGCCTATATCATCTATACCTCCGGCTCGACCGGAATGCCCAAAGGTGTGATGCTGGAACATCGCAATGTCATGAACTTTATCCATGTCCAGCGCCAGACCAGTGAACCCCAATTGGGTGATCGCATCCTGCAATTTGCGACTGTCGCGTTTGATACTTCGGTATCTGATATTTTCCCCACCCTTGCATCAGGTGCCACACTGGTTCTGCGTCCGCCCCATGTCCTGATACCGGATACGACATTTGTCGCTTTCTTGCGGGAACAGAAGATCACCATCATGGATATGCCGACCGCTTTCTGGCATCACTGGGTACAGGAGATGATGGCAGGTCGCAGTGGTTTCAGCCCCTATCTGCACACGATTATTGTTGGCGGCGAGAAAGCGGAACACCGCCATTTAATGGGCTGGCTGGCCAGCCCAGAGACACAATCCTGCCGCTGGATAAACTCCTATGGCCCCACTGAAACGACTGTCATTGCCACGACATTAACGATCAATGACAAACATTCTCCGCATATCACCGACAATATTCCGATTGGCCGCCCGCTGCCCAATACCCGTATCTATATTTTGGATACCTTTGATCAGCCTGTTCCTGTCGGCGTGAGTGGCGAAATTCATATCGGTGGTGCCGGTGTCGCCCGTGGTTACCTGAACCGACCCGATCTGACAGCAGAAAAATTTGTCACCGATCCGTTCAGCCCATTCAACGAAAAATCCGGCGCCCGTATGTATAAAACCGGTGATTTGGGACGCTGGTTGCCGGATGGCACCATTGAATATCTGGGACGCAATGACTTCCAGGTCAAGCTGCGTGGCTTCCGCATTGAACTGGGAGAAATTGAGGCACAACTGGCAGCTTGTGAAGGTGTCAGCGATGCGGTGGTTATCGCCCGCGAAGAAGGAACCGGTGACAAGCGCCTGATCGCCTACGTGATCCCACAAACCGGCATCACGCTCACACCGGCAAGTCTACGCGAACAACTGAGCACCCGCCTGATGGAATATATGCTCCCCAGCGCGTTTGTCATGCTGGACGCCTTTCCGCTCTCCGCCAACGGAAAGTTAGACCGCAAGGCTTTGCCAGCCCCAGATCATACTGCCACCGTCAGCCGCGGGTACGAAGCCCCGCAAGGCGAAATCGAGCAAACATTGGCGGCAGTCTGGCAGTCCCTGTTGGACTTGGAGCAGGTCGGACGCCATGACAATTTCTTTGAACTGGGTGGGCATTCACTGCTGGTAGTCAGCCTGATCGAACAACTGCGTCAGCAAGGTCTGTCCATTGATGTCAGCGCCGTATTCTCCGCACCGACTCTGGCCGCCATGGGCGCTCGTTTAAACCAGAATAGTGATCAGGATACCGAAGCGATGACCATTCCGCCTAATATGATCCGCGAAGATAGCCAGATCATTACCCCGGATATGCTGCCACTGGTGGAGTTGACACAGGTACAGATTGACCAAGTTATTGCCCGCGTACCGGGCGGCATCGCCAACGTTCAGGATATCTACCCGCTGGGGCCGTTGCAGGAAGGCATTCTGTTCCATCATTTACTGGAAGAAGAAGGCGACACCTACCTCGAAAACATTCTGATGAACTTTAACAGTCGGACACGACTGGACAGTTTCTTGCTGGCTCTCCAGCAAGTTATTGACAGGCACGATATTCAGCGCAGCGCCTTCCATTGGCAGGAACTGCCTACACCGGTGCAGGTCGTTTACCGCCATGCACCGTTGCCGATTACTGAGCTTACGCTGTCAGCGGGAGAAAGTACCGAATCCCAATTACAACGTCTTATTGACCCTGACACGATCCGGTTAAATATCTCCCAAGCCCCATTATTGGCAGCCCACATAGCCAAAGATCCCGATTCTGATCTGTGGTGGCTGAGTTTGCTGCATCATCATCTGGTCTGTGACCATCTGTCACTGGAAATCATTTTCAGTGAAATACAGGCTCTGCTCACAGGCGAGGCAGACAGTCTGTCCGCCCCCGTTCCTTACCGCAATTTTATTGCCCAGACTCGCAAAGTGCCGATTGAAGTACACAAGGCCTATTTCCAGCAGTTATTGGGCGATGTGGAAGAGCCGACCCTGCCCTTTGAGCTATTGGATGTACAGGGAAGCAACCGCGGTGAACACAATGAAATAGTGGAAGATATCTTCACACTGGATAGCGGGTTGGCACAGCAGATCCGTGATTGCGCCCGTCAACAGGGCATCAGTTCAGCGGTTCTGTTCCATGTTGCTTGGGCACAGGTTTTGGCGCAATGCTGCGGCCGTGATGATGTGGTATTCGGTACGGTTCTGATGGGGCGTTTACAGGGCGGAGCCGGTGCTTCCCAAGTGCTCGGCATGTTTATCAATACCCTGCCTGTCCGTATTCAATTACAGGGACGCACCGTTAAACAAGCAATACAGGAAACCTATCAGCACTTGAGCGAATTGTTGGATCATGAACAGACACCACTGGCGATCGCTCAACGTTGCAGTGGCATTCAGACATCATTGCCACTGTTTAACAGCCTGCTCAACTTCCGCCATAGCCCGCGTGATAATGAGCAATCCAGTTCACCCGCCTGGGAAGGCATTCAAGAACTGGAAAGTGAAGAACGCAGTAACTATCCCCTGTCACTGGACGTAGACGATTTTGATGATGGATTTGCACTCACGGCACAATGCAGCCAGCAAGTTAACCCTGTGCGCATCAATGCTTATGTCAACGCGGCACTGAAAGGCATTGTGGCGGCACTGCAAAATGCTCCTGAGCAATCAATCCAATCAATCGATATCCTGCCACTGACAGAACGTACTCAATTATTGGAAGTGTTTAACGACACCGCGCTGGACTATCCGCAGGATATGTTGATCCATCAACTGTTCGAACAACAGGCAGAACGTACACCGGATGCCACTGCACTGGTATTTGGTAATACACAATTGAGTTATGCGGAACTGAATCGCCACGCCAACCAACTGGCACACCAACTGATTGCGGCGGGCATACGCCCGGATGATCGTATCGCTGTCTGTGCTGATCGCAGTCTGGATATGATCATTGGCATGTACGGTATTCTCAAGGCCGGAGCGGGCTATGTTCCGCTTGACCCAGAATACCCCGTCGATCGATTGGCCTATCAGTTATCGGACAGCAAGCCTGTGTTACTGCTGACTCAACAGCATTTACAGGCCCGCTTGCCCATACAGGATATAAATGTCTGGCTGCTGGATGATGCAACTCATCGGGATAATGTGGCGAAGCAGCCTGAGCATAATCCTGACGCCCACCAAATGGGGCTTCTGCCACATCATCTGGCCTATATCATCTATACTTCTGGCTCAACGGGGCAGCCAAAAGGCGTCATGCTGGAACATCGCAATGTGGTGAACTTTATCCATGTGCAACACAAGACCAGTGAACCGCAGCCCGGGGATCGCATCCTGCAATTTGCCACCGTAGCGTTTGACACCTCGGTGTCTGATATTTTCCCAACCCTCGCCTCAGGCGCTACCTTAGTTCTGCGTCCTACTCATCTTCGCGTACCGGATTCAGAGTTTGTCGCCCTGTTGAATGATCAGCAAATCACCATCATGGATATGCCGACCGCCTTCTGGCATCAATGGGTGCAGGAGATGATGGCGGGACGCAGTGGTTTTGGCCAGCATCTGCGCACCGTGATTGTCGGCGGTGAGAAAGCAGAGCTACGCCATTTACTGAGTTGGCAGTCGATGCCGGAAACTCAATCTTGCCGTTGGATCAACTCCTATGGCCCGACCGAGACAACGGTTATTGCGACAACATTAAAACTGGATGGTAAACCATCGTCTGATATCACCGATAACATTCCGATTGGATATCCACTGCCCAATACCCGCATTTATATTCTGGATGCACTTGGTAAGCCTGTTCCTCTGGGTGTGGGCGGGGAAATCCATATTGGTGGCGCGGGTGTTGCCCGTGGTTATCTGAACCGACCCGATTTGACAGCAGAGAAATTTGTTTCTGATCCGTTCAGCGAACAGCCAGACGCAGGCATGTACAAAACCGGTGATCTGGGGCGCTGGCTGCCCAATGGCATGATTGAATATCTGGGACGCAATGACTTTCAGGTCAAACTGCGCGGTTTCCGCATTGAACTGGGTGAGATAGAGACGCGTCTGGTGCAATGTCAGGGAGTGCTTGAAGCTATCGTTCTGGTTCGCGAAACAACGCCAGATGATAAACGCCTGGTCGCCTATGTTCAGCCTCAGCCCGGCATCAAACTCGTCCCCAGCGAACTGCGCCAACAGCTTGCACAGCACCTCGCGGACTATATGCTGCCTAGCGCATTCGTGATACTTGATGCTTTTCCGCTCACTTCGAATGGCAAGATCGACCGTCAGGCATTCCCTGCTCCCGACCAGTCCGCCATCGTGGCACGTGGTTATGAAGCACCACAAGGCGAGGTAGAAACAACACTGGCACAGATTTGGCAAGATCTCTTGGGATTGGAGCGTGTCAGCCGTCATGACCATTTCTTCGAATTGGGGGGGCATTCGCTGCTCATTCTAAAAGCCTGCTCTTTGGCAGTAGAAAAGTTTGGGCTTGATCAAAAAATGATGTCAGGTTTGATGACGTTTACGACTATTAAAGAACAGGCCCGCATCATTGAAGGCCGTGATAATACCTATGTTGGCGCTATGGTCGGTTTGTCACAGAACACCAAGACAACGCCGCTGTTCTTTGCACCGGGAGCCGGAGGACATGTGCTCTATTTGCGAGAACTGGCGACAGAACTGGAGGGAATTTATTCAGTTTGGGGAATGCAGTCTCCAGAATTAAATGGGCATAACGCTCCCCTACAGAGCCTTGAAGCGATGGCCAGTGTGATGATCGATGATCTTAAAAAGGTTCAGCCAAACGGCCCTTACCGCTTGGGCGGGCACTCTTTCGGTGGTTGGCTCGCGTTTGAAATGACCCGCCAGCTTGTCCAGCAAGGAGAAGACATTGCTTTATTGGCTTTAGTCGATAGCGAATCTCCTCTTGAGAGCCTAACTGAAAAGGTCGAATCAGAATGGTCTGACAACCGCTGGCTCGCAGAGTTCGGCAATGTGCTTGCCGCGCTAGAGGGAGCAGAAGAGAACTTCACTGAAGAAGAGTTTCAATCCATGACAGAAGAAGAGCAAATCGATAACTTGCGCCTCCGCCTGATTGAAGAGGAACTCTTGCCACCTCAGCTTGAAGCTCAGGAAATCGCGACCTACGTCAGTGTCTTCAAGGCTCACTCTTTGGCGACTTATCAGCCGCAAGGGCACTATTCAGGCGCTATCCACTTGTTCTTGGCGAGCGATAACCAAGCGCAAGAGGAACAAGGTATTTCTGTCGAGAATGTTACCGATGGATGGGAAACCTTAGTGACCGGAGAAGTGGTACAAAAAAGTTTATCCGGTGACCATATCTCCATCATGCGTCCTCCTTTCGTTCAGGAGTTGGCATCTGCCATTGCCAGTGTGGATAAGTTGGCATAGATAAATATAGATATGAGTTAATTTCGCGGTAAATTGTAAACAAGGGAGCAGCCAATATGGCTGCCCTATCCGCTGACAAACCTCATTTTAAAGAGGCTGGGATTGATAATTCAACCGATACATAGACTATTCCCCCAGAGCACTCTTCAAACACGAACCATCGCCCATCATACAATTCTGATCTGTCCTTGATTTAGCGCCACCTTTTCAAATCTAGCTGCTTTATCAATATTACCTCTGATAGAAGTATATATCTGATTCGGTTTAGTCAGTTTTGACAATGTTTGAGTATCCAGCGTTTTCACACTTACCGCCAAATGCGTTGCTTCATCATAATAATCAAAAGTCCCAAAGTTCTTCGGCAACCGTGCATTAGCAGGAAGCGGTGGTTTTACGGTATTACTCAACTCTCCACTGCGTCTTTGATACTACCCAGTGATCTTAAACATTACGGTAAATAGACAAAACTTTTGCAACGTAAAAATGCCTCTCTTACCGCGTTACCCACTTCCTCATCAGTTGCACTGTCTGGGAGAACAATATCACAGTCATCTGGCATTCCTTTCTTTCCCCACGTTTCCAGCTTTTCATGCGCCCAGGGTGAAATAGTGAGCTTGCCATTCAATAACTTCACACCACATTTATGCATTTTTTTAAATAAAGCCCGTTTGGTTTTATAACCCCCTTTTTCCATCGCTTCCGCAATCCAGTTTTTGTAGCGTACATCAGCCCTATCACGGTGAAAAAAATCATTATCATCAGGGTCTACAAGACGACTTTGAGATAACGCTTGCCGAATAGAATGGCCTAGCTCTTTATCAGAGATACTTTTAGGCAGATAGATGGTCTCTGCTTCATCATCTGCTGTCAATAAACGATAACCGGACATTGTTTCTACATAATAACAATCTTCATTAAGGCTAACGAATGCATTTAATCCTTGACCGATATCATCAATCATGGTGTTTCTCCTCTAACGACTGTCACTTTTACGTCTATCTTTTTTTCAGCGGCATAACTGATGGATTGATTAATTTCGGCCCATACCACCAGGGCCTACGGACACACATAGCAGTCCTGCTGCTTGCCATAGGTAAATCGTCAAACACATTACGGTAAATAAACAAAACTTTTGCAACGGGTAAAGGCTTCTTTTATTGCTTGGCCCACTTCCTCATCAGTGGCATTGTCGGAGAGAACAACTTCAACATCACAATTATCGGGCATGCCTTTCCCTCCCCACGTCTCTAGTTTTTCATGAGCTAATGGTAAAACAGTAATTTTGCCATTTAATAAATTAACAAAACATCTATTCATTTTTTTAAATAAAGCCCGCTTGGTTTTATAGCCCCCTTTTTCCATCGCTTCCGCAATCCAGTTTTTGTAGCGTGCACCAATCATATCACGGTGAAAAAAATCATTATCATCAGGGTCTACAAGACGACTTTGAGATAACGCTTGCCGGACGCAATGACCTAATTCTTTATCAGAAACATCCTTAGGCAAATAAATGGTTTCTGTTTCACTGTCTGCTACCAACAAATGATAACCCGACATTGTTCTCACATAATAAAAATCTTCGTTAAGGCTAATGGAGGCATTTAATCCTAGACCGATATCATCAATCATGGCGTTTCTCCTCTAACGACGGTCACTTTTACGTCTATCTTTTTTTCAGCGGCATAACTGATGGATTGATTAATTTCGGCCCATTGAGACGGCGTGGTTTTCTCAGGCACGGCGAGATGCAATGTTTTTTGTTTGATCATATCAGGTGTTAGCACATCTTTCCCCTTCAAAGATCCAGAAAACCCATCTATATCATTGATATAACTGTTTAACTGGCTACTTATCTGCTTAGGATTCTGTATCCTCGCGTTTGTGGCTGTGTCTAACGTTTTGACACTAATTGCCTGACCAGTAGATTTAGTATAATAATCAAATACCTCAGTACCATACGGTAACCGGGAACTTTCTGGCAGCTTTAGCTCTTTCCCCACAAAATCCTCAAACGGATAGCCTTGTTTATAGTTCCCTTCTTTCCATGCCATTGGGGTTTTACTGCCATCTTTTTCAAGGCGATAGACATTTTTGATATTGACCATGCCTTCGGCATTCTTCAAACCAGAAAATTTACTGAGGGATTTGAATGTATTTGTTGTCGCACCCGCGCTCCCTTTTACCACGGCCAAATACCCAATCACCTTCGTGGTTAATTTTCCTGTTTCCAGACCGGCATTATAAGCGCCCCCTATCCCTGCACGGTCATAATCTCGTTGAATGGTATCCAGTCGTTTGACGATATCTGCCTTTTCTGCCTGATAAACTGTATTCAACATACTGTCACTATTAATCAGGTTTCTTAGTGCCTGTAGCGTCTCTTTATAATTGACGGCTGCCCCGACGATGCCTAGCACCGTATCATAAAGTTCAGCGGGCACCCCTGACACAAATCCCGCCAGTGCGACACCATCCTGATGTGTACTGGTCAGCCCCCATTTGATATGGATAAGCCCTCTCTTCAGTGAATTGGATTCAGCCGCCAGTTCTTTATCCCGCAGTTCCTTTTGATGATGGGCTAAATAATTATAGCGGAAAGTCGTCTCCGCTGCCGTGGCACCGCTATATACGCCGCCCGCTTCTCCCGTAAATACAGCACCGGTAAAACCACCTAAAACACGGGAAATTCGTGCCTGTGTCTCTGCCACCCGCCCCCATTCTTCAGCTTTAATCATATTGTCGCCGAGAGAAATCGCCGCCAGTTCTGCCGCCAGAGAACCCACCGCTGCACCTTTGGCATCCCCTCCGGCGATCTCCGCACTGATGCCTGCGACCACAGCATGGCTGAGTATTTTACCGGGGTGACCTAAAATTTTCCCATTTTCACCAATCAGGCTGGCCCCTTTCGCATGAACTTGGTTCCCAATATTGCTCAGTAACACCGCCCGTAGGTTGTCCGTAAAACTGCCGCCATTAATGGCCGTCCCCAGTGTTGAACTCACGACGGACTGCGCGGCAATACGCTGGGTCACCTGACCCCAGTCATTATTCAACAAAGGAAGTTGGGATTGTATGGGATTGACAACGCCTTCCGCTTCCACCAGTTTTCCCCATCCCATTGAGTGATCCAAGCCCGCCAATGCCCCCCCCACCACCATTTGTGTCACGAGGGATTTGACTGAATCGCGCTTCGCCAGGGCATCCAGTGTCTTGGTGAGATTCCCTTTGTTTTCAACCAAGGCAACCGCCGCCTGAGAAGCCAGCCCTATCATCCCCCCATAAGCCGCCCCATAAACCGCACTTCCCACAGCCCCGGTGGCACCGGTTGCTCCGACTGCCCCCTTTCCGGCCATAGCAGCAAGTCCGGAACCTGCGGTGACCGCCGCAACAGCAATCGCAATGACTGCCCCGACAACCGGGTTTAAACTTTGGTTTTTCTTGTCCCAGCTACTGTAAGCGTCCTTCACCACATGCCACTGTACATCATTGCGGTTTTGCAAATCTTTCAGCCATTCCGTACCGGGAGTACTCCCGAGTTTCGCCAATGCGTCTTCGAGTCGCTGTCCCTCTTTCGCTTTCACGTCCGCATGAATGCCTTTCGCGGCATCTACCGTCAACGTCCCCCCAATTTGCACCGACGGTATGACCCAGGTCTTTTCATCGTAGCCTTTATCGCGATGGGTAATATAAAAACCGGTTGACGTCGAAACAGTCTGCTCAAACGCCGTGTTTGGCATCGCTTTGAAGGTCACTTTCCCGGTCTGGCTAGTGATTTTCGCGTTTTGATGGGTTTCGATCCGGCTCGCCTCCAATGTCACGTCGTCTTTTGCCATCAGATTAATATCGCCACCGGCAACAAATTCGGTGACTTTATTTGTTGAGTTCTCTTTTCTTCGGGTTTCAGTCTTAGAACCGAACAAGCAAGATTTAATACCCAAAACTGTTTTGCAGACTTTACTTGTTTCATCCCACTTATAAGTTTCTTCCATCGCCTGTGCATAGAGGAGGCCACCTTTAGCGGCAATATCCATCCCCCCTTTGGCGATTAATGACGTGGCCTGAAACAAAATACTGCCCTGGGCGTGTAGGGTTAATGCACCGCCACTCTTAAGCTGGCTGGCGCGCGGGGTAAAACGTTCTCTATTACCCTCCTCGATATATTCTTGTAACGACTCGAAGCGGACATTCCCACCAGCAGAGAGCGTCATATCACGGCCGGATATCAGGCTTGCGCCGTAGGTTGACAGGTCACCTGCCGCAGACAGGGTGAGATTTTGGGCGGCATTGAGGGCGCTGGTTCCATAAGTATTTGACTTCTTGCTATCTGAATAATCATCAGACAGATATTCCTGAGCAAGGAAAACCACGTTCCGGCCAGCGTTAACGGAGACACTCCCCGCCGTCGATGTTAATCGGGCATATTTACCAACGATATCGCCACCCGCCCTGAGTTGCAGCTGATCCCCCGCCGTAATGCCGGTGCGACTCGCCATCATTTTAGGGTCATACATATCAATATTACGACCCGCGCTCAACGTGATTTGTTGTCCGGCATTGATCTCTGCGCTGAATAACTTGATATCATTTCCCGCGAACAGGTTAATACTGCCCGCAGTTCTCAATGAATTTCGAATACCCGAAGCATCAAGGTCATGACCGGCGCTTAACGTAAGGTTATATGATGAATCAAACTCAGTCTTGTAGAAATACAGATTTTTGCCCGCAGAAATCCGCACATTCCGCACATTTTTATCGGCTGAAATTGAAGGCCAAAACATGTCCGTCCGAATATCCCCTTTGCGCACGACAAGTTCAACATTTTCCCCTTTCAATCCCGCTTTGTCAGCATGGATTTTTTCGCCCGCAATGAATGTCAGGTCTTTATTTGCTTCCCATTTAGCATAGGAACCCAGAAAGACAGAACCCGCATTTAATGTAATGTTGTTTGCCTTAACGAACCGAAGACCGGAAGCATCCAAACTGTCACCTGCAAACATCCGCAAATTGTTGCCGGCCGAAATATCATTGTCTGCGCCAAAAATTTGAATACTTCCTTGACGTGCGAGCAGTTCAACATTTTCCCCTTTCAGCTTCAGGTAATGGCCTCCGTCCCTGTTTCTGCCCCCGATCATTCCATCCGCCACCATCCGCAAATCGTTGGCAGCCAAAACACTCATCCCGCCATGTTCTATCGTGATGTCACCTTTAGGCGCAAGAAACTCAATATTCCCCCCTTTCAGGTGAGTGTCACTGACCCCGATATGCCTGTTCGCCAATACCCGCAAATTGTTGTCAGCCGCAATATCGGGAAACGCTCCCTTCCCGTTGTAACCTTTCATCTTAATGTCACCTGTGCGGGCAATAAGCTCAACATCCTGCCCCTTCAACGTGACGCGGGCAATGCTGGCATTTTCGCCCGCAATGAATGTCAGATTTTTCCCCGCCTCCACCCTGCCGGCGTAGACATCAAGGACACCGTCAGCAATCATTGACAGGTCATTTTTCGCTTTCAGACCAAAGTGATCTTTGGCACCAATTTTACCGGCACGAAGAAGAATATTGTGGGCGGATATGCCCGGACGTCCAGATTGTCCACGTAATAGCTCGAATGTGTTTTTGAAGTCGGCGGTCACATTGAGACCGGATTGGATTACACTTCCTACCCCGTTAAAATCGTGGCCGGCTAAAATAAGATTTTTTCCTGTCCGTAACCAGCCGTTCTTGTCATCAAGTTTTGTAGCATTGATATAAGCGTTCGCACCTGATAAGATATCGGAGGTATTACTTAAGTTTTTTGTGCGAATGACCATATCGCCATGCTTGGTCACCAGCCGGGATGATAAAGTGTTATCAACCCACGTCGTTGGGTTACCCGCCGCATCTTTTTGCAACCACAGGCTGTTATATGACTCAAAAACCCCCTTCTGATTATCTAAACGGTCAACAAACAAACGCATATCGCCGTATGCGATATTATAAGCGGTATTGAACAACCGGTTCGTGGCAAGCGTGATATCTTTCTTGGCCTCCAGAGCGACTTTGCCGCTTCCTTTAGTGTCTATGTCGATATCCCGACTGCTGACGTTAATATCAGTTTCGGCATTCACCTTCCCCAAAGTGACTTTACCGTCAACCGTCAAACGGATATCGCCCTGAGTTGTGGTCAGGTTAGTGAGATTAACACCCACCCCCGCTTCTGTTCCCACTAAACGGATTTTATTGGCGTACATGCCGCCTACAGATCGGGTATCAACGGCCAGGGGGGGTATTTCTCCTTCCCCGGCAATGGGGACAATAGTTCCCTGCTTGAAATCAATCCAGTTAGCCCCTTGTGTCAGCGTCAGGTTTTTGGCATGTACTTTTCCGTTAAGGATCGTAGCACGGCTGATAATATCGATATAATCCGGAGACCCTTTCCCCCCCCACCCCACTCCCTCCACCCCAGACAACCCTTGTTCACCTATGGTTACGGTGCCTTTTTGCACGATTAAGGCGGCCAACGCCCCGTTGTTATCAAGCACCGGTCGCCCCGTCGTTAATGTGACCGCAGGAGCATTAATAAAGCTACAGCCGTTACAGGTAATGCCATTGGGATTGGCAATGATGAGGTTAGCTTTTTGCCCGGCCACTTCCACCGCGCCCGTCAATTCTGAATGATTAGGTCCTTTCACCTCACCAATAATCAGGTCTGCTGCCTTGCCGTTAAAGTTAGGGTTCGCCCAGATTTGCTTCGCCAGGGTGGTTTGCGTCTCACTGAGAGCGTTATTTAACACGAGGTCATTTCCCCCGTACACATTAAAGTCCCCGAAGCGCAGATGGATAACCCCCGCCTCATTTGGGGCTGCCATATTCACGACAGGAATGTATTTGTTAGGCACCTTGCCATCCTTGTAGTGCGGAGAGAATAATTGGTGATTCACAACAGTCGTTTCCCCCGGCTGGGGAGACGGGGGTTGCTCATTGGCCGCCGCAATTGCCGGGTGCAGGGGATACACCGCCGTCAGGTAAATGAGCAGGTAACTCAGAGCCTTCAGTCTAGGAACGTGTTGTTTGGACATAATGCGACACCTTTTCTTATAATAATTCACTTAAAATTCGAGTGAGATGGCCGCATAAAGCGACCACGCATCGGGTTTCAGGGTCCGTGGATAATAGAGAGGCTTACCAATCATGAAGCGGGATGACAGCGCCTGATGTGTCAATGTGATCCCAAAAGCCCCGCCCAATAAATGGGCTTCTTCTATCCCGTAACGGGGTTGCCCAATCAAATAGCCATAATCCAATGCCCCCGTGAATGTCAGCGCACCGGCACTGAGGTGATGGGTGACTTCCTGACGCCAGAAAAATCCTTGGTTGCCACTCAGGGATTGCGCTTTGTATCCACGCACCGAGTACAATCCCCCCAGTGACAGGCGTTCGGAAGAAGGCAAATCGTCAGGACTCAGTTGCCCGTACAATGAGGTCAGATAGGCGGTATTGGGGGTAAGCGGATAATAATAACTGCTGCTCAAATTGAATTTACGGAACGCGTTTCGGGTGGCGACGGGAGGCAAAGTCACCGTATCCCCAAATTCAAAGGTGGGGCTAAACGTGAAATAACCGCCGCCAAGCAGGGTGCTGTACTGGGGGCTAATATAGGCCGTTTTTACCACCGGACTCTGGATTGAGATTTTTTGGTCCGCAATCACATTTTTCACTGTTTTATGGCGGCCGCCGACCTGTAAACCCAGTTTTTGTTTTCCATCCCGGAATAAAGTACGACTGACATCAATCTGGTGAGTCTGGTTTTCACTGTCATAGGGACGGGTATTACCTATGACTGCCAGTGCCTGCCGTGAGGTATTGTGAAAATAGTGATAACGCGCAGTCCAATAGCCGTAAGGGACACTCACCGACAAGGCCAGATGGCGATTGTGGTGTGCCGGTCTGAAATCCGTATCCTGTGTCCAGGAAAGCGACCATTGTTCCCCAAGCCCTAAAGGGGCATCCCATACCAGTCCGGCACCCGCCTGATATTCCCCCGTTCCTTTTTGGCCACTGTTCTCCACACTTAAGTGTACCTTGCCCGGAAAACGGCTGGCTTGTTGCCGAATGTGCACAGTGGAATAACCCGGTTGTATACCGGGTTGGATATCAATCGTAAATCGGGAAGAAGTGAGACGGTTGAGCTGCTCCAGCCCCTGCTCAACATCCCGTAGATTTAAAACCTTTCCCTCCATACCCGGAAACAGCATCTTTGTCATGCGTGGGGGCTTGCCATCCATTTCAACCGCATCAACCCGGCCTTCTATCACCGCAATACGCAGTTTGCCATCGGCCAAATCCTGCTCGGGCAGTTGCGCTTGCGAGGTGATATAGCCATCAGTGAGATAGGTATTGGTCACAGCCCGTACCAGTTGCTTCAACTCAGCAAGCGTGACGCAACGATGTAAATAAGGCTGAGTCAGCGTGTTCCGGGCAGACGCGGATAAAGACTCAGCGCCCTGCAACGTGATTTCGTTAATGGCGACACATTGGGCATCAGTGGCTGGAGTACTATCGGCTGCCTGTGTGGGTAATGACAGGGATTTTTGCAAATCCTCCCGTTGTTGCCGGGCATCCTCAAGCAGTGTTTTTTGCTGCTGATGCTGGCTGTCCAATATCGCTGAAGGCGCCTCCAGACGCGGCACCTGTTTTTGTTGAAAGGGAGGCTCATCTGCTTGCACGGGGTATATGACGAATATCGCCCATCCCAATAACCCTGCTCTTATTTTGTTGAGTATTATCGTTGCCATAGTTTAACCAAAAAATAGTTAATTTTTATTAAACATTTTTTGAGGGGAGTTTTAGATAGGCCATTATGATTCAACCTGTATTATTTTCAAACAGATCAGGGCAAGAAAAATACAAAAGGGATATTTTTAGTTATTTAAACCACAAAATATGATTTTATAGAAATCAAATAATGAAAATAAAACTTATTAGGTATAAGATAAATACATTCATCTAAGTTTTACATTCACAAAAACAGAAACAAAACAAATATGATGAAAAAAAATAATAGTTAATATTAATAACGTCATTAGTCGGCGGACATAGTCCTTAACGCGAGTTTTATAGATAAATTTTTTCATCTGGCGTCGTTCATTTCGGGGTATCAATGCTATGATGGGCATAACTCAGTCCATTTGGTGGTTTGGGATTTTTAGCAATAGATCAGATCGAAAAAATCGGACTGAGTTTCCTTCAAGGAATCTACTATTTCGAATAGCTTATTTATTCATATCAAAACGCAGGGTCGGATCTCACATTTTTAATATGGTTAATTGGGTTAAAAAATAATACATTTTAAGTTCAAAAATAACACTGAACAGTTATCAGTATCTATTAATAAAAGAGTATAGAATGGATATAATTATCAATATCTATCAGATTGACTGATATTTAATCAAAGTGGAATCTCGTCCTGTATCAAAACGGAGATACATCAAGTTATTATAGATACCAAATGATAATGTATATTATAAATAAAAACGGCCTTATTTATTAATCGCAAATAGACTAAATTTAAATCAATCTTTTTTTAAAGTCAGACTTCAATATAAAAGCCCCTCATTACCTTGACATATAATTCAGCCTCCTTATTCTAGTTGGTCATTGTCATAATAAACATAAGGAGAAAACATATCATGTCTAAAGATAACTTAACCAATGGCGCTATATTTTATACTAAAGAGAATTATGCTGGAGCCTCCTATGAATATCCAGAAAATAGTACAATGGTAGATTTAAGTGGTACTCCATTAAATGATAAGTTTATTTCCGTTGAAATTGGTACGGATTCAATTGTGTTCGCTTGGCGGCATCACAGTGATAGCGAGTCTGGGCAAATTTATCGTGAATGGGATACAAGCCAAACCGATATCAATGATATTAAAGGGTTAACAAAATTTATTGTTTCACCTTCAAACCGTGATCTGTTAGCCGTAAAGTTAATTAACGAATCAGATGCAGATCAAATATTCAGGGCACATATCCAAACTTATACAATCTCCGAAGCAGTGGATTGTTATTCAGATGGGGACTATGAAGTCGTTGGTCTAATACCGAAAGATCATCAGCAATATGTTACATCCGTCGTGATATTTAATCAGAGCAATATTCCTGTCACTCAAGGTGCGGTCTATTTTAAATATAATGGCACCGACCTTGATATCATTACTTATGGTGAGACAGAACCTCCCCACATGCGGTTTGAAAAAGCAGGTGGTTATCATTTTAATTTCTACTTGGAGAGTTTACCTACCAATCAGTAAAATAAAGGTAAATTAAAAATTAATTATTCTTTTTGTCAAAATTTATAAAATAGAAAAAATAACAATAAAAAAGAGGCGTGTACTATAAATGCACACGCCTCTTTTTGAATTAATTATTTAATACCACCGGAAGATCTTCATTCCCGTAATAAATGTTATCACTCCCACCAAGCTCAGGATAATGGCTGCGGGGAGAGCCTGCATAATATCACCGCCTTCGATAAATATTTTGCGCATATTATCAGCCAGAATCGTCAACGGCAGGTATTCAATAATATTTGCCATCCACTGCGGGAAGTTTTTGTAACTGAAAAAAATCCCTGACAACAAAATCTGTATCAGAATGGAGACTTCCAACAGGCCATTGGCCGTTTGCGCCTTGCGAGCACGAGATGCCACCAGTACCGCGACGCCGGAAAAACAGATATTCCCCGCAAGCATCAAAAGTAAGAAGGCATAAAACGATCCCTGCATTTCCACATCAAAGTAGATTTGCGCAAACCAATAGATGATCAGTATCTCGGTAATGCTTATTAAGAGACAAGAGAGGATATGCGCTATCAGGAAGGTAGATTTACGCATCGGAGTAATACACATCTGGCGTGTCACCCTGCTGACGCGCTTTTCTGCCAATGCCCAACCCACGGCAATCAGACAAGTTTCCATAATTGCCATCGCCAGCAATCCCGGAACCAGAAAATCAACATAGCGCAAACCCGGTGTTTCCAGAATAAATAGGTTCTTTTCGGCCTGTACTTCACCCTGCTGGTTGAGCAGGTAATACGTCAGCAAGGCATCACTGTTCTGTGGATCAAGATAGTGAACGCGTTTCCCCTCTTTATCCTGTTCAATGAACATCTGGATATCGCCCCGTTTTAGTCCTCGTACCACCGCATCATGATCGGGATAATACGTCACCTTGTATCTGACCTTTACCAGCCGATCACGCTTGATCTCATCTTTATTGACGATGCCTGCAATCATGTGCTGCTGCGCTACAAGCTGATCTCCCCATTGTTTGACTTGCTGCTGCTGCACAACTTCAGTGGGCAGTACAATGCCAATATTTCTTTCGGGGATATCCTGAGAGGAAAACGAAACCCCCAGCAACCAAACCAGCAATAGAGGAAAACCAAATGACCAGAATAGAATTTCCGGCTCACGGATATATTGCCGGAATTGGGTATTCATCAGGTTGATCAATGCACTATTCATGTAAGCGCCTCCCTGCCAAAGTCATGAACAGGTCATCCAATGTTTTCTTTCTGACCATCAGTTCAAGGATGTCAGCCTCCACCTGTTTGGCAAATTCGAAAAGATGGGCAACGAAACTCGTGGAATCTTCAATCAGCATACAGATTTTATCTTTCCTTTCGTCGTACTCATAAGTTAAGACTTGAGCATGTTGACTCAGCGCTTGCAGGCGGTCAGGAAAATGGGTGCGGAATTCAATGAGATCGCCATTGCAATGTTTTTTCAACAGCTCGTCCAGACTGCCCTGTGTGATAATTTCTCCCTTGTTCATGATACAAATGCGGTCACAGAGATATTCAGCCTCCTCCATATAGTGAGTGGTTAAGATCATGGTTGAATGTTTTTCACGGTTGAGTTTACGCAGGATATCCCAAGTATCGTGGCGAATGCGGGGATCCAGCCCTGTGGTGGGTTCATCCAAAATCAGGATTTCCGGCTCGTTAATGATAGCCACCCCAAGAGCCAGACGCTGGCGCTGCCCCCCCGACAATCCCTCAACGTAGGTTTTGCGTTTTTCTTCCAGCTCGACCAGTTCCATAACCTCATGTGCGCGTTTGCGGGAACAACCGTAAAAACTGCCAAACAGGTTCAATGTCTCTTCGACAGTGAGCTTATCGATAAACAGAGTTTGCTGTAAGACACCACTGAGACGCCGACGCAAATCAGGTGCATCCTGTAACCATGTTTTGCCAAATACCCGAACAGTACCTGAATCCGGTGTTTTAAGTCCTTCCAGTATCTCGACCAGTGTCGTTTTTCCTGCACCATTTGGGCCAAGCAACCCTAGAAATTCTCCGCGATAAACATCCAAAGTAATTCCTTTAAGCGCTTGATAATCCTTGTAGTGCTTTTTGACCTGCTCAAACTCAATCACTTTTTCCGTGTGTTGAATACCGTGTTGAATACCGTGTTGAATATCCATAATTCTCTGTATCTCACTGGGTGATATACCCTTTATCTTTCAAATTGCAGCTTTATTGGCTGCAACTTGAAATCTATTGGATATAAGGTTGTGCGCTCACTAAAAAGTGTGACATATAAATTGATTAAGTCATTTCCCTATTGTGTGGATGACTATTTATCTAAAATAAACGCGTCAGCATCTTTCAGGAAGGGGAAACGCTCCCGCACATCCTGTACATGAGAAAGGGAAATCTGCACCGTTTTCACCACTTCATCATTCATTTCGTGCAGCAGGATTTCACCCAACGGATCAATCAGCATAGTATGGCCGTCATAGTCCAGTTGGTTACCATCCTGTCCAACACGGTTCACCCCTATCACATAGCTTTGGTTTTCGATGGCACGGGCCTGAAGCAAACTGCACCAATGCGTTGAGCGTCTGGCAGGCCAGCTAGCAATATAGATCGCCGCATCATAGTGACCGTTGAAATTACGTGACCAAACGGGGAAACGTAGGTCATAACAGATGAAAGTGGCGATTTTCCATCCTTTGAAATCGACTACCAGCGGAGCGTTGCCCGCCGAGTATTCGTTATCTTCCTGAGCGAAAGAAAAGAGGTGTTTTTTGTCGTAATGCGCAACGGAACCATCGGCATTAACCCATAGCAAGCGGTTATAAAAACGTTGGTTTTCCATGATGATCATGCTGCCGACAAGGGCACACTCTTTCTTGGCGGCCATCATTTTCATCCACTGAATACTTGGCCCATCCATTGTTTCCGCAATGGCCTGTGGCTTCATACTGAACCCCGTGGTAAACATCTCCGGCAAGATAATCAGATCACTACCCATGATCTGTTCGATGTGCCGTTCAATATGTTCACGGTTTTGTGCTGCGTTTTCCCAAAACAAATCGGTTTGAACTAATGTTACTTTGAGATCTTGTCCAATCATTGCAAACTCCAATTACACACATGGTTCTGTCATGGTTTGTTTTTTCTACTTTCATCAAAAATCAGCATCGCAATTCAGCATCACAAATCAGCATCAAACAGTTGCTCCAGATAGCTGCTCCGTGGCGCGGATTCCCGTATTTCAGCCTCTTGATCCTGCTGTTGAGGAGCCGGAATAAACCCACTCTCAACCAGATAATTAAAATAAAGGAAAAGCAGCTCGTGATTGGACTCAGCGCACTGAATGCCACTTTCGCTGAGTAATTCAGTTGTCAATTGTGTGGCATATTTCGCTTTTTCGCTGATGACACTTTCGCTATAAAACATGCCCAATATATCCGTAAAGACTGAGCGATAAGGTTCTCCATTGCGGTATATGCGGTTTTGTGACAATGCTTCCATGTATTCGGTGTTATCAACAGTTCGGATGCGATAGCCAAATTCACGCAGGTAAAAGACGATTTGGTTAAAGGTGATGGGATTCGGGGCTGTCAGATTCAACGTTTTCCGGTCAAACTTTTGGATATTCAAAATCGCATACAGGGATGCTTTCGTCACGTAATCCACCGGAGTGATGTCAAAGTCTTCCTGTGAATCGAGAGTAAGACCCGTTTCCACCAGTGATTTGATCATTTCGTAATAAAGGCCTTTAACCTTGGTTTGATACAAGGGATAACGTCCATTGCAGCTATCTCCCCAAATATTGCCTGGGCGCACGATGACCCATTTCAATCCTTTTCCACCTGCACTATTTTCACCTGCACGGTGAACGGCTTTTTCGGATTCGAACTTGGTGCGTTCGTAATCCATGTCTCTAAAGCTCTGCCCTACATCCAGATCCGTTTCATGCAGGACAAAACCGTCCTGAAACAAACGGTCTCCAATCATGCTGAAACTGGAGGTATAGAGTAACGGTACGTCACCCTGCAGGCAGAATTCGATGATGTTATGTGTGCCCTGTACGTTAACTGGAGCGAGCTTACTGTAAGAAGAGAGAAGCCGGACATTGGCAGCACAATGAACTACTCTGTCAATGATGCCTGTCAGTTCATGATAAAACCCTTTTGTCAGCCCAAGACGCTTTTTTGAAACATCACCTAAAACCGGAATAATCCGATGGGTGAAAAGTTCGCTCTGTTTTTCCTTATCATAAACGAACAGGATATCTTTTATACGCGATAGTGCCTGTTGTTCATTTTCTTCTTCCCGCATCAGGCAATATACATTGGCATCCGTTGTAGTCAGTATTTCAAGGAGGATACGCCCTCCCATCACACCCGTGGCTCCGGTCAGCAATATGTTCCTGATGTCCTTATTGCTAGGGTTAAGCATATTTATCTCCTGTGTCACATCATCAAATCAGCCGGAAAACAACGTGGTACTTTTAATTTCTCCAGCTTTCCGGTTCTCTTATATCGTTCCAACACGCATTCCCCCATCCAGTGGGATCACGGTGGAATTCAGGTAATTGGTTTTACAACTCGCCAGAAATCCCACCACTTCCGCAACATCTTCCGGTGTTCCCCAGCGCCCGACTGGAACGATGGAGCGAACCATTTTTTCCTCGTGTTCTGTCCCCAGCGGATGGCTGTCCACAAACTGTTCCAGCATCTCGGTTTTGCAGATCCCCGGAGCAATGGCTGTGACACTGATATTCATTGGCCCCAACTCACGCCCCCAAGATTCCGTCGCTGAGATCAATCCCGCTTTTGAGGCTGCATATGCAGATCCTCCCGCCGCTCCCCAGATACCCGCTATCGAAGCGATATTAATGATGCGTCCGTATTTCAGACGCGCCATATAGCGAGCAAAAACCGGAGTGCAATTGAACGCACCGAGCAGATTGATATCTATAATTTTCGCAGCCTGATTCATCCCGTTTTCGGACAGGCAATAACCCCGACCAATGATGCCCGCGTTATTCACCAGCACTGTGATGGATTGTCCCAGCGTTTCACTGATCTGCTGGGCTGCTCGTCCCACAGAAGCGATGTCAGTGACATCCAGCTCAAAAGTCGCGAGGGATTCCGGCTGTCCGAGGCGCTCCTTAAGGAGCGCCAATTTTTGACTACTGACATCAGTTGCTGCCACCAGATAACCAATATCCAGCAGAACCCTGACAATCGCCGTGCCGAACCCTCCCGCTGCCCCCGTTATGACAGCGATTTGTCGGCTCATGAATCAATTCCTTCTTTGAATGTGATATCAATGACTTTGCGCGCATTTTCCATCGCATCGAAGATCCGCTCTTCGAAGAAACGTACGTCATCCTGTGACATCAATAAGTTGGAGTACATGCGCGACAGAGGCGAGAACTGAATCCCATAGCGTTTGGATATTTCACGAATGATGATGTCGCATAATTTAACTTTATCACTGTAACCTTCAGTACAATCGACCGGTGTACTCTGGGAGTGATATACCAACGCCGTCGGCATTCCTTGCACCACCAGCGGCAGTTCAACCGCTTCAGCCGCTTTCACAAAGGTGTTGGAAATCTGGCGCATGATATTACCCATGCGGTCATAACAGCCGGAATCTTGCTCAATCAGTGAGAAAGTGCTTTTGATGGCAGCCAAGCCCAATGGATAGCCATTGAACGTACCTGCATGAATGACTTTTCCGCGAGTATACAGGTTCATGATGTCATGACGACCGGTAATGGCGGAGATTGGCATAGAACCGCCACCCAAGGCTTTACCGAAAGTCGCCAAATGTGGCGTCACGCCCAACAGTTTTTGCGCTCCCCCCAGCCCCAAACGAACACCGGTGATGATTTCGTCAAAAATCAGCACGACGTTGTATTTTTCACACAGCGCTTTAGCTTTTTCCAGATAGCCTGCAACGGGGAAAATCCCGCCGCCATTGATGCAAATAGGTTCCATCAATACGGCTGCAATTTCATCGTGATAACGTTCGATGGTTGCCGTCAGGATATCAATGTCATTCCACGGCAATATGAAGGATTGGTCTGTCATGATCTTGGGATCGCGCCCCAATGTATCCAGCAAATCCCCTTTGAACTGCTCTGGTACGGGGTAAGTGAGATCCTGCTTCTTGCGCCAGCCCATGATATTGTCGGCGTTGCCATGATAGTGACCGTGGAAACGGATGAAACGGCTTTTGCCAGTAAAACCACGGGCAAGGCGTAAGGCATTTTGCACCGCTTCGGTTCCGCTCAAGCAAAAACGCACCATCTCAGCACAAGGAATGTGCTTGATCAGGGTTTCACAAACTTCGACTTCCAGATCGCAGGTATCAACGGAGGTCACTTTGCCCATATATTCAATCAGGGATTCGTTATAGGCTTCATTGTTATGCCCCACAAACAACGCACCAAATTTACAGAACAGATCCAGATGTTCGTTGCCATCCAAATCCCACACACGAGAGTTGCGTCCACGGTTAAAAGGGATTACCAATGGTCGCTCAGGATCACCAAAGTTATAGTGTGTGCCACCCGGCAACACTTCCCAGCATTTTTTGTAAAAATCTTTTGAGTTATCCAATAATAATTTTGTTGAAGCATCCATAGGTTCTTTACTCCTCGCCTGTGATTTTTGAGCTGACATTTGGTTAATTGGGTCATGATTAAGCGCATTTGGCAGGGGCATTTCCATACCAGCGGACGTCCCCACACCAGTGGATAAGCTAAACGGCACACTGCGTTTAACTTGTTCTGGAACAACAACATTGAGTAATTCGAGTTGGGCAACGCGGGTGAGATACGCCGCCCCCGTCATCAACAATTTGGCGATGTCGCTGACGTGCCGGTTTTCTACCGCTTCAAAGGGAGTGCCCTTGAGCCATTCATTCATGGCCCCCATCGAAGCACCGCACCAAATCTGGTAGTCCATGTGGCGGACGGGATCACCATTAATGGCCCAGCGGGATGATTGACCGAGATACCATTGGAATAACCGCGCCATCTTTTTCTTTGGCTGCTTTTCCGCTTTGGCAATAATGCCTGGCTGGTTGATACCGTGGAAATAGGCAATGGTTTCCTGCCAAATTTCCGTCAGGGGTTTATGAAATATCTGTTTTTCCAGTGAGGCGACTTCCTGTGCCGGCAAGTCGTCCAGACTGTCATACTGTTTATACAAGTTGTACAGTTTTTGGGCTCGAACGGCATACATACTGCCCTGCTTCAATACCTGAACTTTAGCGCCCAGCTCAAACATATCCGCTGAAGGTGCAGTGGCAACATCGTTGATTTGCGCCTGACCCAGCATCTTTTTCACGGCACTGGATGTGCCCGCTTCCACGCAGGACTGGTTAATCGAGCCGGTGACCACGTAAGCCGCGCCCAGCGCAAAGGCGGATAATATGGCATGGGGCGATCCCAAGCCTCCGGCAGCCCCGATGCGAACCCTAACCTGGAGATTTGTTTCCGCTTCGATTTCATCCCGCAGTTGCACCATTGAGCGGAAGATGCAGGACAATACGCCTTGATCCGTATGACCACCGGAATCCCCTTCCACCGTGATATCATCTGCCATCGGTACTAGACGAGCCAACTCTAGCTGTTCAGCCGTGATTAACCCCTCTGCCAACAGCTTTTGCAGCATTTTTTCAGGCGCCGGACGCAAGAAATTCTGCGCTACTTCACGACGGGAGACTTTGGCAATCATGCGGTGATGACGCAAGATAGTGCCATCGGGCTGCCGTGCCAGCCCGGAAACACGGTAATAAACCAAGGCAGAACTCAGGTTGATATAAGCCGATGCTTCGATCACCCGCACTTGATGTTCCAAGCACAAACGCACGCAGTCCATTTCCCATTCGGGATTGCCGGGATTGTGCAGCAAATTGACCCCAAACGACCCATCTGGCAATGCCTGCCGAATACGGCCAATCGCTTCGGCAATACGGGGAATACGCAAGCCACCAGAGCCAAAAATCCCCAGAATACGCTGTTTACCCAACGCAATGACCATGCCTTCCGAGTGAATGCCATTTGCCATTGCACCTGCGTAATAGGCAAGATCCACGCCATAATCGGCCATGAAACGGCTATCCCCCAAACTGCCTGCCGTAACCGCGGGCAGGCTACCAAGAAGAGTTGCCTGTTCTGGAAGCCTATCTTCAGAGGATATCTCTTCTGGGAATAACAGTGACGCGGAGTCCCCCATTTTCACGACTCGCAGTTCAGTCGCAAGCTCATTTAGACGGGATGCACCATTCATGAGTGGTAGCGCCGTGGGTCGTGGCTGATGACCGGATTGATGAACAGATAAGCGCTGACTCATTTTGAGGATCCCTGTATCAATTCTGCTGTAGTGTCTGGCCGCTGGCGACGGGTGTATTTCGCGCCCATGTTATCGCTCACGCCAATCACATTGCCGAGATAGATCGTTTCCGCCACGAAAACTAACGTGATAGATTCCAGCCTGTTTTGGAGAAGCTCAGCAGAAGCATGACCGGAAACAGCACCGGAATAACCGTCGGAATAACTGTCGGAATAATTGTCGGAATAAGTGGCATCGATGGATTTACAGGTCAGACGGAACTGCAACACGGCGGGTTCACATTTCACTTCACCACGAAATTTGGCACTGTAATTGTGCTCGGTGAGGATATGGGATTCCAAATCAGTCTGAGAATTCAAACCAAGATAGAACAGATAGAACTTCATTAACTGTTCACTCCCTTCCACCAGCAATGTGCCCGGCATAACCGGATCGTTCTTGAAGTGTGCCTTGAATGCCCAGTGAGCGGGGTCAATGTCCACCTCTCCCACGATCTGACCAAGGCCGAACGCACCGCCAACAGGATCAATGCTCACAACCCGGTTCAACATGCGGGAATCCGGCGCGCACAGTTTACTTTGTCCCACGCGACCATATTGCTGACCGAAACAGGCTGCAACATCGCCATTCATCAAGTGAGTAATATCCTGTTCCGTGAAAGTGGTGCGATCACAGTGCAGTAGTGGCGTAAAGGGTTTGGCTGGTACGACATTGGCAAAGTAAGGACGGGTATCAAAATTTCCCGCTTTTTCGATATCCTTACGGGAAAAGAAACCGGAGTTCGCTACCAGACGAAATACCAGACGTTCACCAACGTAGCAGAGGTATTCATATCCCACCAATGCCATGCTGCCCACCCGCACGACAGAGTTGATATTGACTCGGCCACGCAGCACTTCCCCGGCTCTGGGCATCTCACTGTAGATAGTGGTATTGCTGTCTACCGCTCGGTAGCTGAGCTGTCCCTTGAACATCATGTCACAGCCAATCACCGTAAATGCAACGATCATGGCATGGGACGATTCCAGCGCGACGAAAGCGGGCATGCGCCCATCCACGACATACCAGGCATCCTCAGGCACGTCGTATTCCCATTCGATATAACAGGGTTCAAATTTTCCCTTAACCGCTGACAGCGCTGTAATACGGGACACAAACAGGTATGGTGGTGATGGCATTCGGGTACGTATCGGATATTGATCGACTTCGGCATAGTCAGCACCCAGCACATTTTCCACACTGCCGTCGGTGAGTTCCAACACTTGCTGTTCATCGAAAACTACCGGTGTTCGCGGTGCCACCGATGGTGTAGATGATGTAGAAAGCTTCAATTGCTCTTTGATCAATTGATAGAACGTCTGTTCCGCACGCAGGTAATGTAATTGCGTCTGAGCACTGCGGATAAAATGGTTGAGTTCAATCGGCAACTGCCCTGTCTGAACAGGTTTAACAGCTTCATTGATACTTTGTTCCATAACTATCATGGGAGCCACATCTGCTATCTGCTGTGCTTGTGCGATTTGCCGTGCCTGCATGATTTTCTGGCCTTGCGCCGCCAACGGAGCAAAACGTGCCAATGTCTGCTCATTGAGGATAAACTCCTCCACGGTTTTTTCCCTTGCGGTGTACACCGTGACTTTCAGACCTGACTGATCACTCTCTGGGCGGCGGGTTGGACGAGCACGTTTGCCTTCCTGTGGTTCACTGAGGATCACATGGCTATATGCCCTATCGATGCCCAAGTGACTGACTGCGGCACGACGTGGCCCTTTTGTGGGTGCTGGCCACGCTTGCGTATTCGCTGGCAGGAGGAATTTGCCCTCGGCACACTGTGCCAATTCTTGACGTTGTGGATAGTCAGGCAATGCCGGCAGATATCGCTGGGCAAGCTGTAATGCCACCTTGATAATTCCAAACAACCCCGTGGCAGATAATAGATGACCATAGTTGGCTTTTACTGTCCCAATGGTGACAGTAGGTTTTCCGGCTGGCGCGGCATAAACCTGACTCAAGGCAGACAATTCCGTGGCGATCTCTTCCGGCCGCCCACCTGCATACACTTCGACATAATCAATGTTATCAGGCGTACAACCGGCGGTTTCCAATGCAGCTCTTGAGGCCATTTCAATGGCTATCTCACTCGCGCTGAAATCAATAGAATGATCGGGAACATGGGTGATCCCAACCCCATCCAGCACGGCATAAGTGGGCGTATTGTCATGGATGGCATTCTGTTCACATTTAAGGACAATAACTCCACCCGCATCTCCCACCATTTGATTGCCATGATTGGATTGATAATCCCACAGCACATTTTCCAGGCTGCCACCCAGACTGAAACTGGCAATCATGACCGCATCTACATGCTGTCTGGTCAGCATAAATTGCGCCAATTCCAACGCCTTGAACGGAGCACTCTCTTCACCATAGAGGGTAAATGTAGGGCCGTTCAATTTCAGGTGTGCCGCCAGCCGACTGGCAACGACGTTACCAATACCGCCAGTAATGCCTTCAGGGTAAGGTTTGGGGAACAGACTATCTTTGACAATCCCCTGCAAAGCACCAGTATCCGCCTCTGATAAATGAATACCGCTGCTGGCCAAACTCTGTTTAAGCTGCCAGCTAATTTCATTGCGTGCTTGATAGCGCAAACAGCCGTAATCCACGCCCCCCGCTACAATCACGGCAATATTGCGCTTACTGCCATCCAGTTTATAACCCGCATCAATAAAGGCTTGTTCCGCCACAGGGAGTAAAAACAGATGGGAGATCAAATGTGGCCCGATTACATTGGGTGGCAATTTGAAATGTTTGCAGTCAAACTCGAATTTTTCAATGTAAGAGCCAAGCGGCGGCTGGTTAATGCCTCGCATAGCCAAAACATCGCGGCGCTTCTCCATGCCTCCCCAACGGGTTTTCGGCAACGGATAAACAGGTTGTTCACCTTGCTGGAAAGTCTGATCCAGTGCATTGCTATCTTCGGTTTTCGCCATATGCAAGCCAATCCCGACGATAGCCAACCGTGCAAGTTCTTGATGTTTCTCACGGGGGCTTTTGCTCTCTTGAATACATTTGGCGCGCCGTTCTGGGGTATCTTCCCCAATCACCATATGAGCATTAACGCCACCAAACCCAAAAGCATTGATCCCCGCACGCTTCGGTCTGGTAGTCGCAGGCCACGGCTTCGGCGCACGCACGATATGGTCAAGGTTCAACACGCCATTGGGTGTCGAAACCAGTTGATTGACCCCAGGTGTCGCAGGGATCAGGTTATGCTCCATCGCCAGTATCACTTTCAGCAAACTGCCCATACCTGACGCCGTGAGCATGTGACCATTAATCGCTTTATTTGCCCCAATCAGAGGGATTTTGTCATGCGCCCCAAAGAATCTTTCAACGGTAGCCAGTTCAATCTGATCGCCTACCGGAGTGCCCGTTGCATGGCATTCGAGATAATCGATATCCGGTGCGTTGTTGGAATAAGCCCGTTCCAAGGCAATGTGTTGTCCCTGCACATCCGGTACTAGCATGTGCTTCGCGCCAGCATCGTTGGATAAACCAACGGATTCAATGACACCGTAGATTTTGTCATTATCACGCACTGCATCAGCGTAACGCTTGATAGCAATGATCCCTGCCCCCTCACCGGCTTTCAGCCCTTCGGATGTTCTGTCGAAGGGAATGGAAGCCCCTTTGTCTGGAAAAGCCTGCAATATGTTGAAACCATGGTCGATATAAATATGGTCAGCATGGCAGACCGCCCCCACCAGCATCATGTCCGCTTTATGGTTAAACAGATAATCCGATGCCAGTTTGATGGCATACAATGCTGATGCACACGCCGCATCAAGGGCATAATGCGGGCCTGACAACCCCAATGCTAATGCCGCAATGGTAGCGTTGTGCCCACCGGTAATTAAATTCTGATCAGAGTAATTTTCTGTTGGCCAGACTGAATCAAAATGAAAATCAGGACGGCCAATTAATTGCTGAATATAAGGCTGTAATATTTTTTGATAAAGCGGACTCATTAATCGTTTACCGAAATGAGTCGGCATACCAATATTTCCGATAATTAAACCCGTTTTTTGCAAGATATTTTTTTGATGGCGATAACCACTGTCATTCAATGCCTGCTCTGAGGCATAAAGGGTCCATTTGAATAAGGCATCCAGTGATTTTAATTCATGCTCTGGCAAAGCATATCCCGAACCATCAAAATTAAAGTCCCTCACATGTCCATTACGGATATACGTAATTTTATCCGCTGTTCCTGATACCGGAGAGTAATAATGTTCAGGTTCAACTCCCAGTTCCAAGGCGGACAATGGCGTCGCGCAGTCCTTTTCCTGCAACAGATTATTCCAATATTTATCCAGCGTATCTGCACCGGGAAATAAACAACCCATCCCGACAATTGCAATATTTTCCATAGAAGGAAAGACTCCTGAAGATGACAGAGTTCTCCTGAGCGAACATTATCGCTCAGGAATATTATCAATTTACTTTTTATACCCTTCATTTTCCAAATTGCTGCTTTGTTGGCTATTCTGCGATTTGAAATATATTGGGTATAGTTATAGCCATTTATTATTTTTCGTTATTTTCCATGACTACCGGTTCACTCGGAGAAAATAATTTCCTTAACTCCTTGAAAACGGTAAATCGTGCATTATGAATCCAGCTATAAATACCGCCTTGCTCATCATGAAAAATAATGTCGGCTATAATTTCAGTTGACATCTGATGCTTAATTTCTATTGACGCATAAAATTCCTGCCCAAATTTCAACTCAGCATATTGTTCTATTCTTTCAATTGCACTGGGTAAACCAGCTTGATCTTGCTGCAATAACCATAATACCGGCAACTGAAGTGCGACATCGTTAATGAACAGATTAAACAGGTTGGTCGAGAACTGTCCCTGCATTTCAGGCGTAACTGGCGCAACACAGCACTTCAATGTCATGTGATCATTGTCTACATGGACAACTTTCCGAATGCCATGGAATACTTCCCCGTGGAACAGCATGTTTTCCCCATTCACACAGCCATAGAATGGCATCGTCTGTAGAACATCCGCCTTTAAATCGATCTGTACAGGTTTATATTCTGCTTCACGGCGTTGCAGATTCAGGATCAAAGTGGCCTGATAATGCTTTCTTTGTGCGCTGGCAATGATGAAATCCAATGCCAGACGCCCATCTTCCGAATGATGCCGTGTGCTTGGCATCCATGTCACACGGTAAGATCCCACTTGTTTTGCATCAATTTGGAGGCTATCAAAAATAATGCCTTTCAAGACGCTAAAATCAGCAATCGTCTCCAATTGATATCCGGGGAAGCGATCTTCACAAACCCTTGCCATCCAAGCAATCGCTGCCGTCGCTGGCAATACGGGCTTACCATCAATGGCATGGTGATACAAGAACGGGTTATGGTTGAGGTTTAATTGACGATCAACTTGTTCTCCCGTGCCCAGTGCCTTGATTTTCTTCGCTGCCTTGTAACTACTTCCCCCAATCGTGACCTGAAGTGAGCGGTTATCACTAAATTCACGCACGAAACGCTGGGTTCCTTCCTCAAGTGGAATAATCACCATGTTCTGGGCATCATACGCCCGCTTGAGAACGTCGCTAACCATACCGCCATCCCACGGCCCCCAGTTCACTGAACGAATGATCCGGCTGTTTCTTCCTTTAATGGGCAAATGAATAAACTTATTCAGCGTTTCATTGGCAAGCGAGTAGTCAGTCTGTCCGGCGTTGCCAAAGAAACCAGAAACCGATGAGAACAGCATGACGTGGCGCAGGGACGTACAGTCCAACTCACGACACAAGTTCTCCAGTCCTTTGACTTTGGCATTAAAGACCGAATGCAAGTCTTCCCGCGTTTTCTTTTCAATCCGTTTATCCGCAAGATTACCCGCGCCATGAATCAAACCCGTCACTGCTCCCATCTGCTGTTGAGCTTGGGTCAACGCGAGCTTCATCTGGTCAGGCGCAGTGATATCGCAATCCAGATAAATGGCTCGCCCTCCCGCTTGATGAATGGCCTGCAATGTCTGTTTGATTTCTTCAACGTGAGCTAATTGCCCCAACATGTTATTAATCTTGACCGGTGTCGGCTGTTCTCCTCGCGTTTGCAGGTAAGCAATTGCCGCTGCCTTACGCTCCGACAGCGTGCTTTTGCCTTCTGCCCATTCCGGCAATGGAACAGTGATATCCGTGCGGCCAAGCAGAATAAAAGACGCCTGACTCTGTTTGGCCAATTCAATGACACATTGTGCAGTAATGCCACGGGCACCCCCAGTGACCACCAGAACATCCTGCGAAGTCGCCTGATTAGCCGATGATGCCCCTGAAAGCCCTTTTTCCTCTGACAGAGCCAGTGTCATGCGTTCGCCATTCATGCCACGCCCAACTTCTGCCAAATCTGTCCGGCTATCTTGAAGTTCTTCCAGCACGATCTTTGCCACTTCACCATCTTTAACACGAGCATCAATATCCACGGTTCGGCAGAAGACATTTTTCCATTCGATATTCAGCGATTTAGTCAGCCCCGTCACTCCCGCAGACACAATCGGCAGATATTCACGCCCAGAAGTAAACAGTTCCCCGTCTCCCCGCATGACAATCATGAAATAACCCGCCTGCTGTTCATCATGGTTAAGGCTGCCTTGCAGACGTTTAGCCAGCATGAATGTTGTTTCAACCGAGAGGTAATCCCGTGCGTTGAAGACATCAGCCAAACCTTTGACCCCCTGCTTCGGTGACTGCAAGTAGATCATCCCTTCAATCGTGCCATGCTCACGTTCAATTGCGGTCACGGCAACATCCAGAGCATTTTCATCACCCAGAGCAATCTGAGATTGCGCGAGTGTCAGGACAGCAACCTGCTGCCCTTGCTGCCTGAGTGCTTGGGCTATGTCATTAGCCACAATGTCATTAGCCACGCTGCCATTCACCGCCATTTCGCCCTCGTCCACCACTAACCAGCGTCTGGGGAATGAGAACACCCCCTGTAGACAATCCGGTATGGGCAGGGTGTTTTTCACCACGGCAAAACGCGAAACAGGTGAATCAGCAAAAGTGTCTTCTTCATTATCCTGTGCAAGTTGAACCACAGACGGTGTTAGCAGTTGTGGTTCTGTTACTTTTTTGCGCCAGCCACCTCAAATGTGTCGGTGGTTGAGGCCACGAACCCAAATGACCGCAATGTCGCTTCTGATCCTGTTTTAACAGATTCATGGGATTCGTTCTTTTCCTGCTCTCTGTCTCCGAGGAAAAACTCGACTGTTGAGGTATTTTTTTCCGGCTCAACGGTCTCTTCCTCCTGATTAAGCAGGGTCTTAATAGCTTCATCTATCATCTGTTTGAAGAACACCGACATTTTGCTGATATTGCTTAAAGAATCGATATCAAGATCGTCCAGATCCCGGTTCTTAGAAGCGTCATGATAGATACCCGCATTTGCCGAGAACGCATCGAACATGGCTCCAAAGATTTCTAGTCGCTTAATGGAATCGATACCCAAATCAGCTTCCAGATCCATCTCAGCCGTGATCATATCCTGCGGATAACCAGTTCTTTCACTAACGATAGCGATCAGTTGGCTGATAATTTTTTCTTCAGTAATTTGTTTAAAGTTCTGGAGCTGTTTTTCTACTTCAGGATCAAGTGGCTTGACTTGGGTTTCAGTCGATACAGCGATGGGTTTAACCGGTTCCGCTACCTCTGTCGGTGTGGATATAGATGTGGATGACATTACTGGCATTTCTGGCATCGGTGGAACGATTGGACGTACTGATGCAATTTCTGTGATCGTGTCAACTGACGGGCTAGCGTCAACTGGCTTGGTTTTTTGTACAGGCGCAGTGTCCACTCTCATTTCTGGTGTAGATGTTACTGGAGTAGATGGTACTGGTGTAGATGGTACTGGCGTAGATGATACTGATGACACGGGTGCAGACGCCACTTTAACCGGAGCTGAGTGTTCCATCACAGGCTGTGCTGAACGCTTGGTGGATACCATTACTGGTGCCATTTTTCCTGATTGGAACAAGCCTTGCTGGGCCATGAAATAATGTTCATGGTTGGAGTGGTACAATTCAAGATTCTTGTCCAGTAATTGAATACTCTGGTTCAGACTCGATAGCATGGTTGGCAGATTCTGGTTATCCTTACAGGTTTCCAGCAAGGTATATTGTTTATCCAACAACATCCCCAGCAGTTGAATATAATCTTTTTGATTAGTCTGGAATTGTTCATGAAGCTGGCTCATGACTTGCTGTGCCTGTAACAGCCCATTTAACATATTTACATCTGAAACTTCGCTCAACTGGGTATTCTGTTCCATCTTGTTATCTCGTCTTTGAATAGTTGTCGGCATGTTTTGTGGAATCGTGTTTTGTGAAATCATGTTTTGTGAAATCATGTTTTGTGAAATAAAGTAGGTAGAAGTTGTTTTACTTTCGACGTTCTGTTCGATTTCCTCTTCGATGTTGCTTGTCACTTTTTCTGCCACGACTGCTTGTTGATGTTGTACTGCTTTTTTAACGGGTACTTCTTGTTTCAGTAGTGCTTCTTGTTTCAGTGGGGCTTCTTGTTTCGGTAATACCTCTTGTTTGAATTGCACTTCTTTTGAAGATTGTTCTTCTTTTTGGGATTGCTCTTCTTTTTTAGGTTGTGACGGCATAACTGGAGCCATCAGTTTTGATGCAGACTCAGTAATAAATTCATTAACTATGGTGCAGTCGCCATCCCGTAACGCGTTTTGACGTCGCGCCCAACTTTTCTGGGAAAAGAAAAAGCCGCCAGTTAGTTTGAACGTCAGACGTTTACTCTTGTCTTCTTCCATCGGTTGGAGACGCATGTGCTGATTGATTTCTTTGAGCCTCACCCCTTCTGCCAACAATCGGGCCTGAGCGCGGGCAAACTGTAACCGCTCTTCACCCTTGTCATTGAGGTTAACGGAAATCACTTCGTGCGCTTTGTCTTTCAGAATATCGGCCACTAACTTACCCAGTATCCCTTTGGGCCCCACTTCAACAAACAGCCGGCCGCCCTGCTGATAAATGGCTTCAATGGTTTGACGGAATCTCACTGGCTTGATCAATTGTTCAGCCAATAATTCCCGAATCTCTTGCGGAGAATTCCCATAACGTTCCGCTGTTGCACTGGAAAACAGTTTGCATTGCGGTGATTTGAAATTAATGTCGGCCAACCGTTCACGGTAAGGCTGATAGGCCGGCTGGATAAATTCAGTATGGAAGGCCGCAGACACGGGCAAAATACGGCAATGTATCCCTGTTTTTTTCAACTCATCATGAAGTTGGTGAATCAGGGAGGTCGCCCCTCCAAATACCACCTGCTGATCCGAATTATCATTGGCAATAATAATGCCGATGTAACGCTTCAATATTTCAGCACGTTGTGCTTGGGGGAGTGATGCCGCCAGCATTGCCCCTGCATCACGCCTTTCGCTATTCTCTGTTCCACGATGATCACTGGCGGAGGCCGCTGCCCATCCCCTTGCAAGGGAAACACGATGGAAATCTTTCTCAGAAATGACACCTGCCGCCCAAAGTGCCGTGACTTCACCATAACTGTGCCCTGCAACAAAATCAGGGGTGAATCCCATGTTTTTCAATACATTGAAATAGCCCGCGCTAATCGCGCCCAATGCTGGCTGGGCATTGGCAGTATCCGTCAGCCGTTGTTGCTGTGCCTGATTCTCTTCTTCTGAAAATGCGGGTATCGGATAGATAACTGACGACAGTTCATGCCCTAATTCATTGATGGCAATATCATCCAGTGCTTCCAGTGATTGACGCATTTCGGGGTAATCATTGGCGATATCACGCGCCATATTGACATACTGCGATCCCTGACCAGGGAACAAGGCAACTATCTTGCCATCCAGCATTTTCCCCTGTGGCTGGAAATAGATCCCGCGCGGATGTTCCCAACCACGGGTGCTGTTTTGCCGTAGCTGTTTAATCGCAATGGATAGTAGTTCAACTACCTGTTCTGCGGACTGGGATACAAACAGTAATCTGGCCTGCTGTGGCAGTAAACCGTCGATATCTTGCTGTTCAAGATGCTGGGAAATAGCGATATCAGGTAATTTGCCACTGAAACGGGACAGGGATTCTTCACATTGAGAAAGCAATTCTACTGGATTATCGCCTTTGAACAGCACGACCCACGGTGATGCATTCAGCCGATAACGCCCATGTGTATGCTTTTCATACTCTTCCAAAATGGCATGGAAGTTGGTGCCACCAAAGCCAAAGGCACTCAAGGCTGCCCGACGCGGGGCACTGCTGAATGGGCGCAACCAGGGTCTGGCCTCACTGTTGACATAAAAAGGGCTGTCTTCTGCCTTCAGCAAGCCGGTGGGCGTCCCTACATTGATGGTCGGAGGCAAAACCTTATGGTGCAGTGCCAGTGCCACCTTCATCATAGATGCGGCCCCCGCCGCACAACGGGTATGACCAATCTGAGACTTGATACTCCCAATCGCTACTGATTTCGAGGGAACTTGGTATTCACCAAACATCGCATGCAGGCTTTTCAGTTCTGTATCATCACCCGATGCCGTGCCTGTACCGTGCGCCTCCACCAATTGAATATCATTGGGTTGGATCCCGGCACTGATATAAGCGCGTTTTAACGCCTTAACCTGCCCTTCCTTACGTGGAGCAAAGATACTCTTGGCCCGGCCATCACTGGAGGCTTCAATCGATTTGATAACAGCATAAATCCTGTCCCCATCCAACTCGGCATCTTCAAGGCGTTTCAGTACCAACATCCCTATACCATCCCCCAACATCATACCGTCGGCGTTTTGATCGAAAGGACGGGATAAGTGACTTTTTGACAATGCCGGGGTCTTGCTAAAGCACAAGAATGAAAAGATGGAGTTCTCTAAATTGATGCCGCCCGTTAGCACGGCATCACAACTGCCGGAATGCAGTTCGCCAATCGCCGCTTTGATTGCCGCAAGGCTGCTGGCACAGGCCGCATCGACCATATAAGATGTACCACCGAGATCGAAATAACTGGCAATTCGACCACAGGCGACATTTCCCAAAAATCCCGGGAAACTGTCTTCACTCCATTCAAGGTACATGCCATGTGCCCGTTCGATAATCTCATTTGCCACTTTTTCTGACAGGCCAGAATTAATCATGATGCGACGCAAATAAGGAGACTGCTGGCGGGCAGCCAGTGAAAATGATGTATTACCATTTCCCGCGCCCCCTAAAATGACGCCAACTCGATCAAGATCGACTTTGCTATTTCCCTGCCCAATCAGACCTGCATCCCGCATGACTTGTTTGGCAACATAAAGTGCAAATAACTGTGCCGTACTTATCGAATCGATAATCGCTGGCGGGATCTTGAATTCCACGGGATCGAAATCAATTTCAGGTACAAAACCAGCGCGATGACTATACGTTTTATCAGCTACGGTTGGATCTGGATCGTAAAAATCTTCTTTTTTCCAATATTCATCTTCTGACTTGGTTTTGATATCGGTCAATGAATCTTTTTTATTTATGATATTTTCCCAGAATTTATATAGATTCGGTGCATCTGGGAAATGACTCGCCATACCAACGATCGCAATATCCCCACGATTTTTCCTATCATGTAAAAAATATGTCTCAGACATACATTCCTCGTGTGTTGAATAAAACAACCCCTGCATCCAGCATATATTTACTGGATTGAGTGTTTTTACTGTCATCCTCAGCCAGAAAAAACAATTCTCCATCTACTTAATACATTCTTGTTATATGAACGGGCCTTTTATTAGCCAAAGTAGATTACCGAAATATTCTGACAATATTATTACTTATATTTTATTGATAATTATTTTGCTTTTCCTTTTCATAAAGCACAGGGGGAAAATAATCAACAGATAAAAATACGGCACAATACGTACAAGACCATCATAATTCAAGCAACAATCATATTTATTTTGAAAACACATTTAATCTTTACCAATGGATTTATCACCTTCCAAAAATGATAAACTAGCAACCAACTCTGACCAGTGACTGATTTGGAATAATAAGGAAAAATGTGGTAACAAAAAATAAAAAGGTAGGATTGATAAAACATTAAACATCAATGTATAGAAGATAATCAGCCCCCATTTCCGGAAAATATTTCGATAACTCTTCTTAAAGTCTATTAATGCTATAACATTATTTAATAGGATCCGACCAATATATTTAGAAGAGAGAATATTAATGACAGAATAAATCATTTCCAAAGAAAACCTTATGAAAAACACAAATAAAAACAATGCCAGGAAAACACTAACAGACGAGGAAAACCGCCATATTTTCATCAGGAAAAGAGAAATTCCACTAATGATAGCCATATCAAAAAAGATACGGGCAATAGCACTATTGGAATTAATCATAATTAGACCTCTTTTGAGGTTAAATGCAATCATAACGATTTTACCTTGTTATAATTTTAGCAATAGTGATTATCTTATATTTATTATTTTCCATGTTACAAAATTGATTATGAATGTCAGACAAACATAACTCTTTGACGTTTTTCCTTAACGCTATATTTATATACCCTCATTTGATTTTTCTTTCAATTTTTTTAAAAAAATCAGCAAAATAATGGCTTTTATTTTATTCCATTTAAAAACAATAAGTTAATGTAAATTCATTACCCACTAAAAGCGTAATTACTTAAAACTAGTTAAAAAAAAGAATATAAAACCAGAATAATAACGACAGTTAGATAATTATTATTGATAATCTATTTTAATAGACCTATAAGCAAATATTGTTTCGATTATATGATTTATAAATCATTTCACTACAGCATTACCCTTTTATTCTCGGGCTTTTAATCCCGTGAATAATTTTTCTTGGTTTAATTTTTTTGAAGTTTAATTCAAGTCACGTTTCATCATACTGATGCAATTGAGATAAAAGCCCCTCAAAAGAGGGGCTTACATCTTAAATACATAAGAAGAATGATTACATTATCAATATTTAGGCAATTCCACCTGATTGTTGCGTGCTAACCACAGAGAGAGGGCTTTCAGTGAATCCGGTGTGAACTCATCACAACGGGCAGTAATTTCTTCTGGCGTTAACCAATAAACAGCCATCACTTCTTCTTCCTGTAGTGCAAACGGCCCGTGACTGACACAACTAAACAAGCCTCCCCACATACGGCAGGTATCCTCTTGATAGTAAAAAATACCATGCTCGGCAAAAGGAACACCTGCGATCCCCAACTCTTCTTCCGCTTCCCTGCGGGCAGCACCAAGCAAATTTTCTCCCGTCATCACGACACCACCTGCCGTTGCATCCAATTTTCCCGGATAAAAGTCTTTCGTCTCTGTACGATGCTGAACCAGAATTTTGCCCATACCATCATGCACTACAATATAAGTAGCACGATGCCTCAAGTTTTGCGCCCTCATCTGCTGACGAGTTGCCTGCGCAATCACTTCATTGTCTTCATTGACGATATCAATCCATTCAATACTTACCAATTTTTCTTGCACCATCCTGAAAACCTTTAAATAATTTGCATGCCAGTTTTGACTGTGACGCCCCAGTTAAGGGGGGCTAAAAATGGGTAAGCATTACTATAACTGGCTAAAATAAGTCCACTCACACTGACATAAGAAATTTGTAACATTTTACAGACAAATAATGGTAATGTAATTCCGCTATATTTATCAAAGAGTTATTATTACTGGAGGTTATATGATAGATCTATATTATGCTCCAACCCCTAATGGCTATAAAATCACCCTATTTCTTGAAGAAGTTGGCCTACCATACACCATCCATCCCATCAATATCAGCACTGGCGAACAATTCACACCTGAATTTCTTGCCATTGCACCCAATAATAAGATCCCAGCCATCATCGATCATCAACCTGCCGATGGGGGAGAACCTATCTCCATCTTCGAATCAGGGGCCATTTTGCTTTATCTGGCAAATAAAACAGGTCAGCTATTAAGTAAAGATGTACGTGAACGCACCGAACAATTGCAGTGGCTATTCTGGCAAGTCGCTGGTTTTGGCCCAATGCTCGGTCAAAATCACCATTTCAATCAATATGCCTCTGAAGTCGTACCTTATGCCATTAAACGCTACGTGGAAGAGTCAAAACGTTTATATAAGGTACTGAATACCCAACTGGAAAAAACGGCCTATCTGGGAGGGAACGAATACAGTATCGCGGATATTGCCACTTATCCATGGGCTAAATGTTATGAGCATCAAAAAATCGATTTGCAGGATTATCCTGCGGTTGAAAAATGGCTTGAGAAGATCAGACAACGTCCTGCAACACAGGTTACTTACAATGATGCCTAACTGTAATCCGTACAAATAATTCAGTTAATGGCGAAATTTTTCACCAAAAAACTTGAAGTTGATAACAGATAATAGCATATTTCGCTGTCAAATAAGCCATCCCTTGTTATAGTCAACAAACGATTATTTATTTTCGTCACAGGGGGTGGCTATGCGTATCTTAATTACGGGGGGAACGGGGTTGATTGGTCATAACTTGACCTGCCAACTACTTTCGCTCTCCCATTCCATCACCATTTTGAGTCGTTCACCGCAAAAGGTGTACTCGCTATTTTCTGATTGCGTTGAATGTTGGACAACGCTAAATGACCAACACGATCTCAACGACTTTGATGCCGTCATTAATCTTGCTGGTGAACCCATTATAAATAAGCGCTGGACGCCAAAACAAAAAGAGAAACTCTGCCAAAGCCGCTGGCAACTCACTGAACAATTGAGCAAGTTGATCAACGCCAGTGAATCGCCTCCGTCTGTGTTTATTTCCGGTTCAGCCGTTGGTTATTATGGCGATCAGGGGCAATCAGTTGTTACCGAAAATGATCCTCCTTGCGATGAGTTTGTCCATCAGCTTTGTGATCGTTGGGAGCAGCTGGCCTTACAGGCAAAAAGTGATAAAACCCGTGTATGCCTGCTACGCACCGGTATTGTGCTGGCAAAAAAAGGGGGAGCATTGCAAAAAATGCTGCCGCTGTTTCGGTTAGGCTTAGGTGGAGCAATCGGCAATGGCAAGCAGTATATGCCGTGGATACACCTTGAGGATATGGTTAATGGCATCTATTACCTGCTGGTATCGCCTGAGTTACATGGCCCCTTTAATATGACATCACCCTATCCTGTCCATAATGACCAATTCAGTGCCATATTGGCGAAGGCATTGCATCGTCCATCTTTTGTTCGCCTTCCTGCATTTGTGTTAAAAGCGATGATGGGGGAATCGGCAGCGTTAATTTTAGGTGGGCAACAAGCCATACCCAATAAACTGGAAGAAGCCGGATTTGGCTTCCGCTATTTTCAGCTAGAGGAAGCCTTACAAGATGTATTAAGGGTATCAGATAAATAAAGAATATGCTGTTGCGAGTAAATCACAACAGCATTCTTGCTCATCATTATTATAAGTAAGTTGATTAAACTAGAAAAAAACCGATAGAAGCACAAAAAATAGGTTGCGTATTCAAGGCGTTGTTATTCAGGTATAATAGCCATTTTTTATGGGGAGAATGTGAGTGGCAATGGTTGAAGTTAGAAGTTAAATGTCGATTTTGTGATCAGACAAAAGAGGTTAAAAAACAGGGTAAAGGTAAAGGAGGCTATCAGCGTTATCGTTGTTTGTCTTGTAATCGGACTTTCCAACTCGACTATTCCTATCGCGCCTGTCAGGCCGGAATCAAAGAACAAGCTGTTGATCTGGCAATGAATAACTCAGGTATTAGTGATACCGCCCGGGCATTACATATCAGCATTAATGCGGTTGTTCGCACACTAAAAAACTCTGCCCACGATGTGTAACAACGTTTCCTCTCGATAATTCGGATATACAGCTTATCTGCGAAGTTGACGAGATGGGATCTTTTGTGGGTAATAAAAAGCAACAACGCTGGTTATGGTATGCTTGGGAACCCCGTCTGAAACGTATCATTGCTCATATTTTCGGAAGGCGGAGCAAGAAAACACTCAAGAAGTTATTAAAAAACTCGCTCGATTCAACGTAGCTTTCTGGTGTACAGATAATTTAAATTTTTACAATATGTTACCGACGAATAAGCACCTCATCGGAAAAAGTTTCACACAACGTATCGAACGTAAAAATCTCACTCTACGTAATCGGATTAAGCGATTGAACCGTAAAACACTCGGTTATTCAAAATCGCCAGAAATGCATGATAAAGTCATCGGTACTTTTATTGAAAGAGAATATTATATTTAGAGTTAATCAACGTATTGAATACGTGACCCATTTCTTATTCCTTTTTTCTATTCCCTTTAATTCCTGGAGGCGATGATGTTGCAGACAGAAAGACTTTTTGATGATGTACCTTATGACAATACGTTTAATGCTCGAGTCATCGATGTTGGTGAAATTATATTGTTCTAGACAAAACGCTATTTTATCCATTATCAGGAAATCAAAATTACGATACAGGTAAGATCGATGGAATGGTTGTTACTGCCGTCAGTGTTGAAGATGAACAAAATGAAAATAACAAACTATCTTTTACCTCTCCGATAAAGCACTATGCAGACACTTCAACATTCGAAGTAGGGCAACAAGTTACTGCCTCCATTAATGCTGAAAATCGATTAAGAACAATGCGATTACACTCTGTAAGCCATATCGTTTAATATTTTGTAAGACAAATGCATAGTTTTCTCTCAGTAGAAGGTTCTTTTGTTAACGTGGAGAAAGATAGAACTGACTATAAAATGTCAGAAAGTATCACTCCTGAATCTCTTGCTTCTCTCGAAACACAAATTAATAATTTCATTTTCCAAGAAAATGAAATCACATTCACTAAAGAAGATGGGCTAAGATATTGGCATTGCTGCAACATAAAGATGTTATGTTGTGGTACTCATGTCTCTAATACTAAAGAAATAGGAAAGATAAAACTTTCGAGAAAAAATAAAGGAAAAGGGATTAATAGAATAGAAACCATTTTAATAGATTGAAAGTTATAAATATCTAAAATAGTGCCTTTTCTAAAATCTATTGGGGCTAGCCCCAATAGATTTTAGAAACCAGCTCAAGTCTGCTAAATTTGAGAACTACCCCTCAATTGGTTTAGCTCCCTGCCAGCGGTTGAATAGATCTTCTGGCAGGTCGATATCAAACTGATCAAGCACCCGATTGACAGTCTGGTCGATAATATCCTGAATATGATCAGGACGATGATAAAATGCGGGAACAGGTGGCATAATCACTGCTCCGATTTCAGCCGCCTGTGTCATTAATCTCAAGTGACCTAAATGCAGGGGCGTTTCCCTCACCCCCAGCACCAACTTGCGACCTTCTTTCAAGACAACATCTGCGGCACGGGTAATTAAACCATCGGTATAGCTATGCACAATACCCGATAAGGTTTTTATGGAACAAGGCAAGATCACCATGCCCAATGTTTTAAATGACCCTGAGGAAATGGACGCAGCAATATCACGATTATCATGCACCACATCAGCCAAAGCCTGCACATCCCGCAAATTATAGTCCGTCTCCAATGCCAGTGTCTGCCGGGCTGATTGGCTGATCACCAAATGCGTTTCAATGCCTTCTACTGGCTGCAAAACTTGCAGTAACCTGACACCATAAATCGCACCACTTGCTCCTGTCAGCCCGACAATCAATTTTTTCATGTTTTCCTCTGAGATTCTGGCTATAATTCAATGATAATAACAATATTACCCTTCATTATATATTTCCAGATCCTCTATTTCGCTCTGTCCACGCACTTTCATGGCATCATCTTTACGCAGGTTTTCCAAATAATCCAGATAAGTCTGGTCAATGTCTTTCGTCACATAGATGCCATCGAATACGGAGCATTCGAATTTTTCAATATCGGGGTTTTCTTCCCGTACAGCCTGAACAAGATCATGGAGATCTTGGTATATCAGTGCATCAGCACCAATGATCTGGCGAATTTCATCCACTTCCCGACCATGGGCAATCAGCTCATTGGCATTCGGCATATCAATACCATAGACATTCGGGAAACGAACTTCCGGTGCTGCTGAGGCAAAGTAGACTTTCTTGGCTCCTGCTTCACGCGCCAGCTCTACAATCTGCTCTGAGGTTGTCCCACGCACGATCGAGTCATCCACTAGCAAGACATTTTTACCCCGGAATTCAGCACGGTTAGCATTCAGTTTACGACGAACCGATTTACGCCGCTCCTGCTGGCCGGGCATGATGAAGGTGCGTCCGACATAACGATTTTTAACAAATCCCTGACGGTAGGGTTTATCCAGAATGTGGGCGATTTCCAGCGCAATGTCACAAGACGTTTCCGGTACGGGAATAACAACGTCAATGTGCAAATCTTCCCACTCATAGGCAATCTTTTCGCCCAACTTCTTACCCATCCGCAACCGTGCGTTATATACCGAGATCTTGTCAATAAAGGAATCAGGGCGGGCAAGATAGACGAACTCGAACAGACAAGGTGTCAATGACGGATTTTCTGCACACTGGCGGGTGAACAACTGCCCGTTTTCGGTGATGTAAATCGCTTCACCAGAAGCCACATCACGTAGGAATTCAAAGCCCAATGTATCCAGTGCCACACTTTCCGATGCCACCATGTATTCATTGCGACCATCTTCCAGTGTGCGTTTTCCCAACACCAAAGGCCGGATACCATGCGGATCACGAAAAGCCACCAATCCATGCCCAATAATCATGGCAATACAGGCATAAGCACCACGGACTTTCCTGTGCATTTTCGCGACTGCCGCAAAAATATCGTCAGGCTCCAACGGAAAATGTGAGAATTGGGTTAATTCATTAGCAAAAATATTCAGGAGAATTTCAGAATCAGAGGTGGTGTTGACATGACGACGGGCCTTTTCAAACAGCATTTTTTTCAATTCATGTGCGTTTGTCAGATTGCCGTTATGCGCTAACGTGATACCGAAAGGAGAATTCACATAAAAAGGTTGCGCTTCAGATGCACTGGAACTGCCCGCCGTTGGATAACGGACATGCCCGATACCGATTGTTCCCTGTAAACGTAACATGTGCCGTGTTTCAAACACATCCTTGACCAAACCATTGGCCTTACGTAAACGGAATTCATTGTTACTATCAATAGTTGCAATGCCTGCTGCATCTTGCCCACGGTGCTGAAGCACCGTCAAAGCATCATAAATCGACTGGTTAACCGGTGTCAAACCGACGATACCGACAATACCGCACATGTAGTCTTTCCTCATCAGCCAGGCGGAGAGGGTTATCTCTCCGGCAGGAAACTCGACGCACTTTGCAGGTAGTCAAAAAACCACCTGATGATTTGACTGAACTGTGGGATCAGTTGTGACTGTTGCCAATCCTGACTTTTGGGAAGTGGCGTGAAAGAATCCGCAAAAAACAGAATAGCAGACACAATCAATACGCCGCGCAATGCCCCAAAACAGATCCCTAGAACCCGATCAGTACCTGATAGGCCAGTTCGCTGAACAAGTGAACTAATTACATAGTTCACTACTGCGCCAACAATCAGTGTTGCAATGAATAAGATAGCAATCGCTACCCCATTACGCACCATTTCATCTTCAAGACGGGTCAAATACACCGCCAGATAAGTATAGAAGTGGCTTGCGACAAAGAAAGCACAACCCCAAGTTATCAGGGAAAGCGCTTCGCGAACAAAACCACGAATCAAGCTAACCAGTGCCGAGAAACCAACGATGGCAATAATCGTATAATCAATCCAGACCATATTTTAATCCAAAAAATAGGCCCCCGACATTCAAGTCGGGCGCATTCTAACAGAAAACGAAAACGTTTGCGTAGTAGATTTATCACTCTACTGAAAATAATTTGTTATCCCCTCACGGAAAGCTTTTGGCTTCCCGTGAAATGCCAATTCGATTATGGCTTATAGTTTTTAATTTGCCCCTGTAATCCCGTGATTTCTCTCAATTCGGACAAAATGGTTTCAAGTGTCTGCCTTGATGCATTAGGGCCTACATAAATCCGGGTCAATTGCCCCTGTACCGGAGAGGAAGGAATTGTGTATACCTGATGCCCCGAAAGACGCAACCTCGCCACTATCTCGTTCACTTTATCCGCATTTTTTAATGCACCAAGCTGCACAACATATGCCATTGCTTGTGGAGCCGGCTCTGCTGGCTTCGATTTAGTTTCTGGCTTGTTTTCAGAACGAGTTTCAGATTTAGCTTGTGGTTTAGTATCTACTTTCTGCTGAGGGGGTGATTCAGGTTTCACCGTTGCCTTAGGCTCTTTCGGCATAGTTATAGGAGGCGCAATGGTTGGTGCCAGCTCCGAGGATAACGAGCGGGACAGCATGTCTGCATCTGACTGTTGCTGCTCCTGTGCTTGTGTTTGCATCGCTTCCGCTGCACCTTCCGGTGGTGTAGACGGCATGTTCTGCACCAATGGAGAAATGGAGTCAATATTTTCTTCATCCCCAGGCTTTGGTACCAATGGAATAGAAGCAAACTGGTCTTCGTTATATTTCTTATCGCCGTCAAACATTATGGGCAGCACAATCACCCCCAATGCTACAAGGACGATGGTTCCAACTAAGCGATTTTGAAATTTACTTGCCACGTTCCTTGCCCTCTTCCAGCGCCTCCATGACACGAGCGACAGTATGGAAAGAACCACAAACTACAATGATATCTTGCGCTGATGCGTCTTCCATTGCCTGCTGCCATGCCGGTTCCACTTCTGAAAATGTTCGGGCGTACGCAAGATGCCCGGCCAATACCTCAGCTTCCGCTCCCCGAAATTCATGCAAGGATGCGCAGTACCATTCGTCAATCTGTTGGGAAAGACAAGCAAGCGTACCCGCAATATCTTTGTCTTCCAGCATGCCAATCACACCACGAATCTTGCTGTCTGGTGAGCGAGGCCATTCTGTCAGTTTCTGCGCTAGATAACCCGCAGCATGGGGATTATGTGCTACATCCAAAATGACCAGAGGATTTTCCCTGACAATTTGGAAACGTCCCGGTAACTGGGCACTTTTCAATCCTGCATGGATCGCTCGCTCATCAATGGCTCGGCTGACTTTGTCGTCCTGCTGCAATAAACAGTGGATCACCCCCATCGCTGTCGCGGCGTTCGCCAGTGGCAAATTAGGTAAAGGCAACTCATTAAATTTATGAGAATTAGTTAACCATTTCCAGCTATTTGCATCCTGAGAGAAATTCCAATCAACGCCACGACGAAAGAGTTTTGCTCCCAATTCATCCGCAACTTCAGCAATTGAGTGTGGCATATCGGGCTCACCCACTACCGCAAAATGACTACGACGGAAAATGCCGGCTTTTTCGCGGCCAATGTGCTCGAGATCGGCTCCAAGCCAATCCGTATGATCCAGTGCGATGCTGGTAATTGCGGCAACATCCGCATCCACGATGTTAGTGGCGTCCAGACGACCACCCAGCCCGACTTCCAGAATCACAACATCAAGATCGGCTTCTTTAAAAAGCTGCAATGCCGCCAGGGTGCCATATTCGAAATAGGTTAATGAGATATCGCCACGCTGGGCTTCAATATCCGCAAACACACGGCAGAAACTCTGTTCTGTCGGTTCCTTACCCTGAATGCGCACCCTTTCGGTATAGCGCACCAAGTGCGGAGAACTATACACGCCAACTTTAAGCCCTGCTGCTAGAAAAATAGACTCAAGGGCATGGCAAGTTGTTCCCTTGCCATTGGTACCTGACACCGTGATGATTTTTGGCGCAGGATTCAACAAACCTAATTGCTTGCCGAGTTTGCCCACGCGCTCAAGCCCCATATCAATGGCTTGGGTATGCAGGTTTCCTAGATAGGAAAGCCACGTCATCAGTGGTGACGTGGCTTGAGGAGTTTGCAAAGTATCAGACATCTTCTTTATTAGTGTTGATATTTATATCAGCTTCGACATCAGCAGGTTCAACAACAATTTCTGCTATTGGCTCCGCTTTCATGCCCGGCTGCGGTTGGTGAGTCAACATGGCAAGCAGGTTAGCGATTTTCCCACGCATTTCTGGACGATGTACGATCATGTCAATCGCGCCTTTCCCCAGCAAGAATTCACTACGCTGAAAACCTTCCGGCAGCTTTTCACGCACTGTCTGCTCTATTACGCGAGGGCCAGCAAAACCAATCAATGCCTTAGGTTCAGCGATGTTGATATCACCGAGCATCCCCAAACTTGCAGTCACTCCACCCATTGTCGGGTTAGTCAGAACACAGACATAAGGCAGGCCACGATCTTGCATTTTTGCCAGCGCGGCACTGGTTTTTGCCATCTGCATCAGTGACATCAGAGCTTCTTGCATACGCGCCCCACCACTGGAAGTAAAACAGACGAACGGACAATTGTCTTCCAAAGACTGCTCAACGGCACGGACAAAACGCGCACCGACTACAGAGCCCATTGAGCCACCCATGAAGCTAAACTCAAATGCACCTGCCACAACTGGCATATCATGCAGTGCACCTTTCATCACGATCAGCGCATCTTTTTCCTGCGTCTGCTTCTGAGCCGCAGCTAAACGATCTTTGTATTTTTTGGTATCGCGAAACTTCAAGATATCTTTAGGTTCCAGCTCACTGCCTAATTCCGTGCCGGTGCCTTCATCCAAAAATGAGATCAGTCTCTGACGGGCTGAAATGCGCATATGGTGGTCACATTTTGGACACACTTCAAGGTTACGCTCTAATTCAGCACGATAAAGTACCTGACCACAACTGTCGCATTTTGTCCAAACTCCTTCAGGTATACTAGCCTTACGAGTTTGCATAATTTTGCTTTTATTTAGAATCTTTTCAATCCAGCTCATTAATGAACCTTTCCGTCTGAATCTGGCTTATGCCAGCTTTTGTTTTACGTGCCATTAAACCACAATGCCATTACAGTGTGGATAAAAAACTGCTCAAACCTGTTAACGGTTATCTACTTACTCTCTGCTGCTTTTTTCGATGCAGCACGGCGATGACGCCAAATTTCTATAACGCCAGGCAGAATAGAAATAAAGATAATTGCAACAATCAATAGTTTCAGGTTCTGCTGTATAATTGGCATATCACCAAATAAATAACCAGCATAAGTGAATAATAGCACCCATACAAATGCACCGATGACATTATAAGTAGCGAAATGGCGATAAGACATTTTCCCCATTCCTGCAACGAACGGTGCAAACGTTCTAATAATTGGCACAAATCTAGCCAAAATTATTGCTTTTCCACCGTGTTTTTCATAAAACTCATGGGTTTTATCTAAATAACTACGACGGAAAATCTTTGAATTTGGATTGGTAAATAATTTCTCACCAAAAATTCGGCCGATTGTATAATTTACAGCATCACCAATAATCGCTGCTGTAATCATCAAGGCCACCATAATGTGTACATTAAGGTCATTGGAATCTAATGCAGATAATGCACCTGCCACAAACAGCAGGGAATCTCCCGGTAAAAATGGTGTAACTACCAGCCCTGTTTCACAAAATATGATCAGGAATAAGATGCCATACACCCAATTACCATAATCCCCAATCAATTCCTTCAAGTGAGCATCAATGTGTAAAATAAAATCGACAATGAACTTCGCAAAATCAACAAAATGAGTTAAAAACTCCATAATATTCCTCGTTATGCTCGAACATCCCTGTCACATTTTGAAAATGTCAGATTAAATCATTAAATAGAAACTAAATTATTTTCCAAAAACAATGGCCCCATAATGGGTTCAGGTAAACCAAAGTGCTCAGAATAATCCACCGCAATTAAATATAATCCCTCAGCTTTGGCTGTTGCCGCAGCTTTTGTTCTGTCTTTCAGTGCCAACAGTTCAGCCATCCAGCCGATATCCTGGTTACCACAGCCAATTTCCAGCAAACTGCCAACGATATTACGTACCATGTGATGAACAAAGGCATTCGCCTTGATGTCCACGACAATATAATGCCCATGTCGGCTGACATTAATGTGCATCATATTGCGCCACGGTGAATTGGACTGACACTGCACTGCCCTGAAAGAAGTAAAATCGTTTTCTCCCAATAAGCTCTGTGCCGCTTCATGCATTTTTTTCTCATCCAATGGATAGTGAAAATGCGTGACGCCCTGTGCCAGTATCGCAGGACGATAGCGATGATTGAAAATCACGTAGCGATAACGGCGAGCCGTTGCACTGAAACGGGCATGAAATTCGTTATCCACCATGTTGACCCAGCGCACTGCAATATCCGGCGGCAAATGGGTATTAACCCCCATTGTCCATGCCGCATCTTTACGTTGTGCCGAGGTTTCAAAGTGCACAACCTGCCCAGTCGCGTGTACTCCCGCATCCGTTCTGCCAGCACAGAAAACTACAATCGGTTCATTCGCTACTTTCGACAGGGCTTTTTCCAAACATTCCTGTACGCTTCTCACTTCTTGCTGACGCTGCCAACCATAATAACGGCTGCCATCATATTCAATCCCCAGTGCAATTTTCACTTTCTTTGCCTCTGGCACAGACTGACTCAGCGCTGTATCAGACATCAGTAAAATTGCTCCTGCATCAATTTTTCTGCGATTTCAACCGCCATCAGTGCACCGCCAAAACGGATATTATCGGCAACCGACCAGAACTGTAGCATTTCTGGCATACCGTAATCATTGCGCAAACAACCAATGCTTAAACCATCACTGCCTGACGCATCCGTCACCTGAGTCGGATAATCACCTTCTTCTGAGACCTGAATTTCTTCAATACGTTCAAGTTCACCACGAGCTTCTTCTATACCAACCGGACGCAGCGTTTCCAGATTCACCATCTGCGCAATACCATAGAAAACGGAGGATTGGACACAACTGACGGAAACTGGCAGCCCTTCATCCTGCAATACCCTGCGAACTTGATCGACAATGCGACGTTCTTCACGCACAGTCCCTTCAACATCAGGCAATAAAGGCAGCAAATTGAAAGCCAATTGTTTGCTGAAACGGCCTTCATCCGGTGGGATACCACTCAATAAGCGGGCACTCTGACCTGCAAGCTCATTAATGGCCGCTTTGCCATGCACGGAAATCGGCAATATATTGGTCAACTGTAAACGTGCAATGCCAGCCGCTTCAATCAATGGCTTGATAGCAGTTAAAACTTGGTTTGTTGAGCTATCCGCCACAGCAACGATGTTACGGTTACGATACTCAGCCAACGCATGTGGGTTAACACTAGGGACAACCAAAGGCACATCCGGATCTGCCGCAAACAGGCCGCTGCTGTCAATGACCAGACAACCAGCTTCTGTGGCTTTTTCAATATGTTGTGCCGTTGCTTCCATCGTCGCTGCAAAAAACGCGAGTTGTACCTGTGACCAGTCAAATTCTGCTGCATCACGAACAGTGATGCTTTTGCCGTTAAAACGCTGGAGCTTTCCAGCACTTTGTTCACTGGCAAGAAGATGCAGTTCACCAACCGGAAATTGACGCTCCTGTAATAACGCCAATATCGCTTCACCTACTGCGCCTGTTGCGCCCAAGAGCGCAATATTCCAACCTTCAGACATGTTGGTTTTCTCCACTTCTTTTATTTTGCTGACAGGCAGGAGCCCCCGCCTGTATCAAATCAATTTTGCGTTAAACCCAATTTGGGATAGTAATTGAGCGCTTTTCTCTGAGTTACAATGCACCGTCAGGGAAGACCATTCCCGACGTTCTGGATAATGTTTACGTAACTGGTCAAAAGCTCCCTCCTGATCCGCCACCTGACGTAGAGGTGCATCATCACGGCGCACATCATACACTAAATGCATTAAACGCTTCAGGACGCTTTGTGTCACTTCACCCTGTACGGTGATCTGGCTAAAATCAGACGTAGGCAACAAATCGGTCAATTCTGTCTTGCGTGGTTGCCCCAAAAATTCACAATAAGCTTCGAAGACCTGAGTTGTGCCCCGAGCCTTGCCTTCCAAGGTATAACCCGCAATATGAGGCGTACCAATATCAACCAAGGCCAGCAGAGGTAGCGAAAGGTTAGGCTCTGGTTCCCAAACATCAAGCACAACACGTAATCTTTTCCCGCCTTGCAGTACGGAAAGTAATGCTTGATTATCAACCACCTCACCACGGCTGGCATTAATCAAAATTCGGTTGTCCGGTAATGCAGAAAGTAATTCTGCATCTGCCAGATGATAGGTCTGGTACGGGCCTGATTGATTAAGTGGCGTATGGAAAGTCAGAATATCCGCTTCCTTTACCAATTTTTCTAAAGGCCAAAATTCACCTTCATCACCACGATCGGCTCGGGGAGGATCACACAGTAAAGTTTTCACACCCAAAGCCGCCAGCCGGTCAGCCAAACGCCCCCCGACATTGCCAACGCCGACAATACCGACAGTTTTATCTTTGAGTTGAAATTGATCTTGTTCCGCCAATAGCATCAATGCAGAAAATACATACTCAACCACAGCAATCGCATTACATCCCGGCGCGGCAGAAAAACCAATCCCTGTCTGCGACAGCCATTGCTGATCAACATGATCCATACCCGCAGTGGCAGTACCCACAAATTTTACTGAACTGCCTTGCAATAAGGATTCATTGACTTTAGTGACAGAACGCACCATAAAAGCATCCGCATGTTCCAAAACCCTTTCAGGCACTGGACGACCCGGAATTGCCTGTACTTCGCCCAATTGCTGAAAGAGCTGTTCAGCATAAGGCATATTTTCATCAACCAATATTTTCACTTTTCTCATCCAACGACTTACATAGGCAGGATCTGCTATTCTGCCACTTTATCCGCATAAAACCTATATGCCCTTCATTTTTCAAGTTACAGAGAATCTGCAAAGTAACAAAGGGAATATGTCCTTTTCAATATCGGGTCAGCCTTTCCTGAAACGTTCTGGCGTCGTACCGGCAATCTGTTGAAACATGGCAATAAAAGCCGATGATGAGCTATAGCCCACATCAAACGCGACTTCATAAACATTTTTACCCTGTTCCAATAAAGAGATGGCATGCAGAAAACGCAGCCGCTGACGCCATTCGCCAAATGACATCCCCAATTCCTGCTGACAACGCCGTGATAAAGTCCTCTCTGAGGTATAACGCTTTTTTGCCCATTCCGCTAAAGAGCTATTATCCGCTGGATTGCGTTCCAACATCTGTAATATCGGGGCGAGTAACTTATCTTTTGAGGAAGGTAAATAAGTGCATTGCGTTGGAGAAAGTTCCAGTTGATCAATTAATATTTGTGCCAGACGCTTATCTTTTTCTGTTTCCGGCTGCCGGATCTTCCGTTCAAAAAAGTCCACCATAATGGCATTGAAAATGCGATTCAATCGGATAATACAAGGCTGTTGAGGTAAGGTATCAGTCCACGAAGGAGAAATATCGATTATCCAAAATCGCAGTGCTTTCCGATTATAACTCGAATGCGTGATATTTTTCGGTATCCAGATACAAAATTCCGGCGGAGCAAGGAATCTTTGCCCTCCCACCTGAGTTTCCATTACACCACAAACGACATAAATTAATTGCCCAAAAGGATGGGTATGCAATCTACATTCAGTATCTGCATTCAACGTTTCATCACGAAATGAGAGTGTATTTAGCATCATTGGCTGAAATACGGTTTGATTCGTCCCCGCCCGTTCGATCATTTTTACTCCCATAGCCTCTTATCCGTAAGGTAATTAAGGGTATATCCTTATATCTGCTTAAAATCCATTCGATATATATATCTTGTCTTAATTGCCACATCTGTTGTCTGATTATCAATATATAGAATAAATCGGTCACTGCTAAACTAAATAAACGATACACTTACATAGATAATCTAGCTCAATGAAGAATTTATTGTTCCCCCTCGTCGCTGTACTGATCTGGTCAATCAATGCCGTTGTCAGTAAAGCTGCCGCCACCTTAATTGAACCTGCTGCAATTGCTTTCTACCGATGGTTCATTGCCTTCCTGACTTTGACTCCATTTATCTTATTGCCCGTCCTGAAACAGCGAAAAATAGTTGCCCAATATTGGTGGAAGTTATTCATCCTGGGCACGCTGGGCATGGTGCTTAACCAAAGTCTGGCATACTACGCAGCCCATACTGTCAGCGCGACGCTAATCGGGATTTTCACTTCATTGATTCCATTATTAACCGTCATTATCAGCATCTTTGCCTTGCGAGTTGCTCCTACTGTTGGTATCACCCTTGGTACAATGTTGTCTTTGTTCGGCCTTATGTGGCTGGTCAGTAAAGGAAATCCGGCCTCTTTATTGCAACATGGTCTGGGGATCGGAGAAATGATGATGTTTATCGCAGCCGCTTCTTACGCCTTGTATGGCGTATTAACAAAACGCTGGGCAATTCCATTACCTAACTGGCAATCACTCTATGTCCAAATTGGGTTTGGTGTTTTATTACTTCTGCCCAACTTTATGATGACGGAAAATGTTCAGTTAACAGCCGATAATATTTCCCTTGTCCTATTTGCTGGCATTCCTGCATCGATTATTGCTCCCTATCTGTGGATACAGGGCGTGGTTCGCATTGGCGCAAACATGACTTCTATCTTTATGAATTTGGCACCCGTATTTACTGCCGTCATTGCTATTGTGGCTCTCCATGAAGAAATGCAAAGTTATCATCTAATTGGAGGAAGCATTGTGTTGGCAGGTGTAATACTCGCACAGCAATTACGCATCCCGCTCACTCGCAGAAAGCCTGAATACAACTCGAACTAGTAAACCTCCCAGTGCCTCACTGGGTAAAAGCTGGAGAGTGGCACCGTGATACAGGCTGATTTCTTTAACAATGGTCAGCCCTAATCCTGCCCCCTCCAGCCCTGCGGCGTTATCCAATCGGTTGAATGCCATGAGCGATTGGCTAATCTCTTCTTGCGCGATACCCGGCCCTGAATCATCAATTTCAAGGCAACAATATTTTTTGTCCGGCGTCATGTTCACCCTGCCTGTCACCATGCCCATTTTCGGGGTATATTTGATGGCATTGTCCAGCAAATTGGCGCACATTTCTGCTAACAGTACAGGCTCCCCTTTGATCCACAAGGCGTCTTCCCCTTCATAGCTCAAGTCAATATTTTTACTTTCTGCTTGCTGTAAACGGGAAAAGCAGGCTTGTTGCAACAGCTCCACAATATTGACTGGCTGATAATTTTGGATCGCCTCCTTTTCATGTAATTTAAGCTGTGATAGGTGCAATAAGCGATCGATCAGCGAAATCATGTTATCCAAGCTCTTGTTAATTGCTGTCAGGATTTTTTCTCTCTGTTCTGGCTTCTTATCACTGCGTGCCACCGCAACCTGTGTTTTCAATACAGCTAAAGGCGTCCTGAGCTGATGGGAAGCATCCGCGCTGAATCGCTCTTGGCGCCCAACCATTAATTTCAAGCGTTCGATATATCGGTTGAATGCCTGAAGTAAAGGGGAAAGTTCAGACCACGGTAAAATATCCGGTAATGGTGTGAGATCATTAGCGGAACGGCGGATCATAATGCCTGAAAGTTTTCGCAGCGGTTTAAGTAGCCGCTTTAACAAAATATAAGCAAGGAGCAACGTCAATAGTACAACCGTGCCCTGACTCACCAACGAAGAGAGCAGTAATTGCTGGGCCATATATTGGCGGGAAATCACAGTTTCAGCCACCAATATCAGTGCCATTCCCATTATGCCGCCCTCATTAATGGGCTGATACAGTGCCACCACACGTATCGGCTGCCCCTGATATTCCGCATCATAAAAATACGCCAGTGCCGTATACAAAGGTGAGCGCTGAATATGTTGTGGTATTAGAGAAAGGTCATCGTAACCAGAAATCGTCTTCCCTTCTGGTGAAATAACTTGATAGTAAAGGCGATCATTCGTATTACGCTCAAAACTGTCCAAGACAACATAAGGCACATCAACGATCAAATGTTTATCTTGAACGATCAGACGTTCAGCAACCGTTCTTGCCGATGCAAGCAAGGTTCGATCATAAGCCAGCGTTGCGGCATTTTCCACACTGACGTATTGGCTATAAACAGAAGCACAACCCAGTAACAATAATGGCACCCCAAAAAACAACAGCAATTGATGGAATAATGATCGGGATATTTTGAAAAACCTCATTATTTCTGTCGCTCCAACTGATATCCCAACCCGCGTAATGTGCCTATTCCCACATCGCTGTTGAGTAATTTTTTCCGCAACCGGTGCACATACAGTTCGATGCTTTGCGGGTTCGCGTCATCCGACAGAGAAAACACCTGCTCAAACAATTGTTGTTTAGAAACAGGGCGCCCTCGACGGTAAAACAGAGTTGTTAACACGGATAACTCTCTGGGAGTCAGTGCTAGCGGTACATTGTTCAATAGAAAATAACCTTCGTCTTCATAAACCAATGAACCGAATTTCTGTGTCTCTTGCGGATTACTTACGGCACGACGCAGCAATGCACGAATACGGGCTTCCAACTCTTGAAAATCAAAAGGCTTGGTTAAGTAATCATCAGCTCCAGCATTCAATCCATTGACACGATCCGTAACATCTATTCTGGCGGTTAATAACAAAACAGGTAAATTCTGCCCACGCTTACGCAACCGCGATAGCAGAGAAAGGCCATCCAGTCTGGGCAGAGCAACATCTAAAATCAGTAAGGCATAATTTTCAGTTTGCAAAAGCTGATCCGCCGCAATGCCATCTTCAGCCAAATCAACTGCAAACCCTGAATTACTTAGTGCTTCCAGAAGCCAATGTGATAAGTCAGGATGGTCTTCAACCAATAAGAGCCGCATGAATAATACCTACTATAAAAAATCAACCTGAGGAATAAAGCGGAGATATTACAGAGTTGCAATATTAAGATTCAGCAATTGTACGTGGGTTAACAAAAAATATAATTTAAAACATTTTATTAACACAGAAATGCGAAACACTACGAAAATTAAGCGACTAAGGTCACATCCAGATAATTTTTGTTGTTAATGAAAGGTAATTGAAAGGTTTCAGTTCTATAAATAAAAATAGGCCAGAAATTTGTCACTCATATCCTTTACTGGCGCTATATGAGGAATCAAAATGAAAACATTCAATACCTTATTAACCGCTGCAAGCCTACTTCTTTGTACCAGTGCTTTTGCAACCTCTGCCTCTGCCCCCAATAGAACCGAATGTATTGCACCAGCCAAACCTGGTGGAGGCTTTGACCTAACCTGCAAACTAGTTCAGGTTTCATTATTGGATACCAAAACCATTAGCTCTCCAATGCGCGTAACATTCATGCCCGGTGGTGTCGGTGCGGTTGCCTATAATGCCATCATTGCCCAGCGGCCTGCTGAACCCGGCACTATCGTCGCCTTTTCCGGTGGTTCTCTGTTGAATCTTGCTCAAGGAAAATTCGGTCGTTATAACGTCAATGATGTACGCTGGCTAGCCAGTGTCGGTACAGACTACGGCATGATTGCTGTTCGTCATGACTCACCCTATAAAACTTTGGCTGATTTGATGGACGCTTTCAAAAAAGTACCCGACAGTATTGTATTTGGTGCAGGCGCCTCCATCGGCAGTCAGGATTGGATGAAAACAGCGTTACTGGCAAAAGAAGCAGGTGTTGATCCCCGCAAAATGCGTTATGTCGCATTTGAAGGGGGCGGTGAACCTATCACGGCTCTGTTAGGTAACCATATTCAAGTCATTTCCGGCGATCTAAGTGAAACTTTACCTTATCTCAAGGGCGATAAGATCCGTGTCCTTGCTGTCTATGCAGATAAACGCCTAGATGGCGATCTGGCAAATATTCCAACGGCAAAAGAACAGGGTTATGACCTCGTTTGGCCAGTCATTCGCGGTTTTTATGTAGGGCCAAAAGTCTCTGATGCACAATACCAGTGGTGGGTGGATACCTTTAAGGTGCTACAGCAAACCGCAGAGTTTAAAAAACAGCGTGATCTACGTGGATTATTTGAATTCAATATGGCTGGCAAAGAACTGGATGACTATGTGAAAAAACAAGTTATCCAATATCATGAGATGGCCAAATCCTTTGGTTTAGCAAAATAACAGGGGTGGCATCATGAGTGATCGTATCTTTGCTGCCATATGGCTAGTGCTATGTGGAATAGGACTGGTCATTGGCTGGAAAATTCATAGCGAATATAGCTATGAGCCTCTGGGCCCCCGACCATTTCCAATCGCTATTATTTCGTTAATGGCGTTCTGTGCATTGCTGTTGCTATTTAAAAAACCTGATTCCATCCAATGGCCGACACTACAAGTATTACGTCGCTTAGTTTTGTTAATTGCCTCACTCACCCTTTATGCATGGTCATTTGAGTGGCTGGGTTTTCCTCTGGCAACAACGTTATTGACCATCAGCGTGGCATTGTTATTTAACGCCACACTTCCTGCGGCGGTTATTTCTGGCATATTTCTTGGTCTTTCTCTCTTTTTTGCCTTTGATCGCTTGTTAGGTGTCACACTGCCAGTCGGCAGTTGGCTCAGTTAAGGAGATAACGATGGATACTTGGATATACCTGAGCCAAGGTTTTGAAGTCGCATTAGTGCCCCAAAACTTGATTATTGCATTAATAGGTTGTTTTATTGGTACTGTTGTTGGCTTACTGCCCGGCCTTGGCCCTATAAATGGCGTTGCGATCCTGCTGCCATTGGCTTTTGCATTAAAATTACCTGCTGAATCCGCCTTAATTTTATTGGCAACCGTCTACATTGGTTGTGAATATGGAGGACGCATTTCCTCGATCTTACTGAATGTCCCCGGAGATGCCGCCGCTATCATGACAGCCCTTGATGGTTATCCGATGGCAAAACAGGGGCGAGCGGGTGTTGCACTCTCTATTTCTGCCGTCAGTTCGTTCTGCGGTTCACTTTTGGCTATTACTGGTATCATTTTGTTTGCTCCTCTTCTGGCACAATGGTCTTTAGCGTTCGGGCCTGCTGAGTATTTTGCACTGATGGTTTTTGCCATTGCCTGTCTTGGCAGCATGATGAGCCAAAACCCCGTAAAATCATTATTGGCAGCTTTAATCGGTCTGGGGTTGGCAACCGTAGGCGTGGATGCGAATACGGGAGTTTATCGTTTCACCTTCAATAGCGTGCATCTTTCCGATGGGATTCAATTCATTGTCGTCGTTATTGGCCTGTTTTCAGTCAGTGAAATTTTGTTGATGCTGGAGAGCACCTCTGCGGGACAAAAAGTAATCAGAAAAACAGGACGTCTGCTATTCAACAGAAAAGAAGCGGCTGCCTGTGTAGGGCCAACATTGCGCTCCTCAGTAATTGGTTTCTTCGTGGGTATATTGCCCGGCGCAGGGGCAACAATCGCCAGTGCAATCACGTATATGACAGAAAAACGGATCAGCGGTAACAGTGATTCATTTGGCAAAGGTGATATTCGCGGCGTAGCTGCACCAGAAGCGGCTAATAATGCTTCTGCGTGTGGTTCATTCATCCCGATGCTCACTCTCGGTGTCCCCGGTTCAGGCACAACAGCTGTAATGATAGGCGCCCTGACCCTTTATAACATCACACCCGGCCCCGCTATGTTCACAGAACAACCAGATATCGTCTGGGGTCTCATTGCCGCCTTATTGATTGCCAATATCTTGTTGCTGATCATGAATATTCCGATGATTGGACTGTTTACCCGCATGCTGAATATTCCGATGTGGTTTCTGGTTCCTTCAATAGCTACTGTTTCCGCAGTCGGGGTGTACGCAGTCCACAGTACCACATTCGATCTAATGTTGATGGTTGGGTTAGGTGTTTTCGGTTATATTCTCCGAAAAATGAATTTTCCAATGTCACCACTGATCTTAGGGTTCGTCTTAGGCGAAATGCTGGAACAAAATCTGCGACGTGCGCTATCAATCAGTAATGGGAATTTCGAGATCCTGTGGAGTAGCGCTATTGCTCAAGTTCTGCTGGTTCTGGCGATATTGGTGATTATTATTCCACCTGTTTTACGCATCATGAATAAACGTCGTAATAAAATCATGGCACCATAATTAAAATAGCCAATCCATTGATTATGTAGATTGGCTTTCATTCTAGCTGATGATTTTTTTCAGTATTTAAAGGATCAGTCTGAATACTTGCGCATCACCAGGGATGCATTTGTACCGCCGAACCCGAAGCTATTGGACATTACCGTTCTTAGCTCGCGTTCGGTAGGTTCAGTGATAATATTCATACCCAATGCTTTTTCATCTAGATCTTCAATATTGATACTTGGTGCAATAATACCATGCTCCAACATCAGCAGACTGTAAATCGTTTCGTGAGCACCAGCCGCACCCAGTGAATGCCCAGTCATCGCTTTAGTAGCAGAAATAGCAGGTGTATCATCACCAAAAACTTCTCTGATGGCTTCCAGCTCTTTCAGATCACCAATTGGTGTCGAAGTTCCGTGGGTATTGATGTAATCAACTCCACCTTCAATACCGTCTAACGCCATCTTCATACAGCGGACAGCCCCTTCCCCAGAAGGCGCAACCATATCCGCACCATCTGAATTTGCCCCATAACCAATAACTTCAGCGTAAATATGTGCACCACGGGCCAATGCATGTTCTAATTCTTCAACAACGACAATACCGCCCCCCCCCGCAATCACAAAACCATCGCGGTTCTGATCATAAGTACGGGAAGCTAGTTCTGGCGTTTCATTATATTTAGTGGAAAGCGCTCCCATAGCATCGAATTCACAAGCCATTTCCCAACTTAATTCTTCGCCGCCACCAGCAAAAATAATATCTTGCTTACCGAGTTGAATGAGTTCAACAGCGTGACCGATACAGTGTGCAGAAGTCGAGCAGGCAGAACTGATGGAGTAGTTGACACCTTTGATTTTGAAAGGTGTTGCTAAACAAGCTGATACGCCGGAAGCCATTGCACGCGTAACCATATAAGGCCCAACGCCACGTAATCCACGGGAACGCATACCATCTGAACCAGCAACTTGGTTATATGGAGAACCGCCACCTGAACCAACAACTAATCCAGTACGAAGATTGGAAACTTGTTCATCGGACAGACCTGAATCTTTAATCGCCTCATCCATTGACAGATAAGCATAAATAGATGCGTCGCTCATAAAACGTTGGACTTTACGGTCAATCAAGCCTGACGTATCCAGTTTCACGCTGCCCCAAACATGGCTGCGCATTCCCATCTCTTTAAATTTTTCTGAGAAAGTTATCCCGGAACGGCCTTCTTTCAGAGATTCCAGCACCTCTTTCTGGTTATTACCAATACTGGAAATAATCCCCAGACCAGTGATTACTGCACGTTTCATTACTTACCTCATCAATATGTTTATCTGCGGGATTTCTTTACCCGCACTTTAGCGTACACTTGTACGCCGAACAAGTCCGATCAGGTTAAAAATTCACAGAAAAATTGATCTGGACTCAGCCCTTAAGCTCTACCATGGGTGGTGCAACCAAATTAAGACCGTTAAAATCCCTATATTATTCTTCTCAACAGTGCAGGAGTTATTGTGAAAAACAGTGCTATCAGCAGCGCAACCCTAAGCTGGAACGAACAGGGCACCCCTATTTCAGAGCAGTTTGATGATGTTTATTTTTCAAATCAAGATGGCTTGGAAGAAACTTTGTATGTATTTTTAAAAGGAAATAATTTTCCTCAACGCTTTAACACACATTCCCGTTCAGACTGCGTCATTGCAGAAACAGGATTCGGTACTGGTTTGAATTTCCTGACGCTTTGGCGAGCATTTTCTCTTTTTAGACAGCAAAGTCCTGAAGCCTCCTTAAAACGACTTCATTATGTCAGTTTTGAAAAATATCCATTAAAGCCAGCCGACCTGAAAACTGCACACCAACGTTGGCCTGAACTTCAGGTGTTTTCTGAACAATTATGTCAACAATGGCCCTTACCGCTGGCGGGCTGCCATAGGTTAATTCTTGATAATGGCGCAATCACATTGGATCTATGGTTTGGGGATGTAAATGATCTATTACCTAAGATAACTTCAAGCCTGACGGGGAAAATTGATGCCTGGTTTTTAGATGGTTTTGCTCCATCCAAAAACCCACAGATGTGGAGCGAACAACTGTTCGCTGCAATGGCAAAATTTTGTCGTCCTGAAGGTACATTCGCAACCTTCACCTCTGCCGGTATAGTTCGCCGGGGATTACAGGAAGCCGGTTTTACTGTCATGAAAGTTAAAGGATTTGGGCATAAAAGAGAAATGCTGACTGGCATTTTATCTCCATCGACCAGCGCCCTCTCCTTATCTCATACTCCATGGTTTGCTCGCCAAGCGGCTATCTATACCGATGATATTGCCATTATCGGTGGCGGTCTTGCCAGTGCAATGACCGCACTTGCCTTATTACGTCGTGGTGCTAAAGTCACGTTATATTGTCAGGATGAACAACCTGCTCAGAATGCATCAGGCAATCAACAGGGAGCCCTTTATCCCTTACTGAATGGTTGTGACGATCCACTAGAACGTTTCTTCACATCGGCGTTCACCTTTGCCCGTCGTCAGTATGATCAGTTGCTTGATGAAAATGTATTGTTTGATCATCAATGGTGCGGTGTCAGCCAGTTAGCTTACGATGAAAAAAGCGGTAAAAAAATTGACAAAATGCTGCAAACATTATGGCCATCAGAAATTGCAATTGGCATGGATCGCCAACAATTAAGCCACGTGAGTGGATTGGATGTGAATTATCATGGCATTCACTATCCACAAGGAGGGTGGTTATACCCCGCACAATTAACTCAGACGGCAATTAAACATGCAGAACAACGTGGAATGCGAATTTATTTCAATCATAAAGTGACACAGCTAATTCAAGATGAAAACGGCTGGCAGTTACAGATTGAACATCAGGAAAACCTACAACATAAAAACCATAACGTTGTCATTATTGCCAACGGTCACTGTCTATCTGAATTTGAGCAAACTCAAAAACTTCCTGTAACCGCTGTCCGCGGTCAAGTTAGCCATATCCCAACCACGGACAGTCTCAGTCAATTGAAAAGCGTGCTATGTTACAATGGCTACATAACGCCTGTTAATCCCCATAATCAATATCACTGTATCGGTGCCAGCTACCAACGCCAACAACTGGACACTCAGTACTCTTCTCTCGAACAACAAGAAAACCGTACTCGTTTATTGAAATGTTTTCCTGATGTCGATTGGGTACAGCAAGTTGATATTTCGGAAGAAAAATCCCGCCAAGGTATACGGTGTGTCATTCGGGATCATATGCCGATGGTTGGAAACGTCCCAGCCCTCAGTGAAATTATGGAGAAATACTCTGATTTATCTCAACGAATAAATACTGATGAACGTGTTGAAGAGTCCCCTTGTTACCCTGATTTATTTGTTCTCGGAGCATTAGGTTCCCGTGGATTATGTTCCGCGCCTTTGAGTGCTGAATTACTGGCCAGTCAGATTTTTGGGGAAGCTTTACCGCTTGATGATGAAACATTAGCCGCCTTACACCCAAACCGCTTTTGGGTCAGAAAACTATTACGCGGTAAAGCCATTAAAACAGAAAAACCTTAAAGCAAGTTATACTTCTGCATCAGGTATGGAAAACCAGATATGGAAAATATAGTGCCTGATGCAAACTACAGAATTTCCATTCTCAAAAATCAGCACAACGCTCAGATACAGTGATCAAACGTTTCATTGCACAGCGTTGTTCTTCAGCAAACCCGTAACCAATTTCACTTTGTAAAATTTGATGTAATGCTTCAGTAAGCTGCTGAGGGCCTAAAATGTCAAATCCCAATCTATGATAAAAAGGGGCGTTCCAATTAACATGACGAAAAGTTGTCAATGTAACGACTTGAAGATAACGCTGCTCCGCAACTTGAACCACTTTATCAATCAATGCCTTTCCGATACCTTTCCTCTGCCAATCTCCATGTACGGAAAGTTCCATAATATGTAACCCATCATCTAACGGCTTAGTCAAAATAAAGCCAATAGGCTGAGAGTTTTCGCTAAGGGCAACCCAGCTATTGCCTTGCAAAATATAATCCAGATGTTGTTGCTCGGTTTGTACATGACCCTCCGCTATCCAAGATAAGTCAGGTACAAAACGAAACAATTGCGCAGCAGAATGCTCTACTGCGGGTAACTTGCTTACATCTGATTTCTGTGTTAAGCGAATAGAAAACATAGTTTACCTTGGTAATTCCTAAAATTTAGCCCCTTCATTAATACCAGCAATAAAAAAATAAACAAACAGACAAGAAGAAAAAAACAAATCAAACTTAAATAAGTTAAGATTTTTATTTAATACTTTAGTGAATATTCAAAACATAAATCTTATGGAGGCAATAATCACACCAGAAACACCAAGCATTATTGTCACCATCCATTTTGTTTGAGAAACTATTTTATCGGATAGATCCTTATGTACAGATGATATGTCTTTATGTACAGATGATATGTCCTTGCGTATAGATGATATATCCTTGCGCATTGATACCATTTCACTATTCAACAACGAAATATTACTACGTACAGATACCATATTACTCTGCAAGGATGATATATCACTGCGTGCAGATACCACTTCATTACTCAACCACGACATATCACCACGCAAAGAGGATACTTCTTTATAGATCAATGTATTAATCACCTCGACATCCGCTTTTGTCGCATAATTTGATTTTATGACAGCAACATCCGTTTTTATTTTGGCAACATCTGACTCCAAATTTTCAACTCTTTTTTCCAATGTCGTATTCATCATTTTTTTCTCAACAAATTTTAAGTAACTAGAATTTATCGATTCAGGTAACAGAGGTGTTTTTTTATTTTCAGCATGATCACTGTAACCACTTTGAACAAAACTATTTTTCAGCTTCATCGCACTATCTCCTGAAGTATCCTTTTCCAATTTTGATTTCTCAAAAGTAACTCATCTATTTTTCTAATAAGAAATTTTATTGATTTTTTTACTTAGAGAGCTTCCCCCTATTCCATTAGGCTCTTAATAGTCAATTAAATTGTAATGATAAGAGTTATAGCAAGAACTAACATCATTATTATTGCCAACCATTTGGTCTGATCAATGATTTGTTCGTAACCTGAGATATTTTATCGTACAACTGAGATATCTTATTGTATATAGACGAAATTTATCCATAAATAATCTTCTTAACCGACTCAATATTTTTTGGTGTGATGCTGTTAGATTTTATAACATAAATATCCTTTTTTAACAGTGAAATATCTAATTTCATACACTCACCTTTTTTCTCCAATTCCGATAATCGTGTATCAATACCAACCTCTTATTTATAGATTTCAGTTATCTAATCAAGTAAAAAACACTTCACTCTCCACCTTTTCATTATCCAAACTTTAGCATTACTACTTATTTTAATCATCAAGCGTTCTATTAATAACATTAAAATTTAAAAAAATAATAAAATTTTATATTCACATCAGTTAAAATATGCCATATTTATATATTATTTTAACACCACATAGAAAACCCTCCTTAGATAATAGTAAAAAATAGAATGCCATTGCTTTATTTATTATTTGGTTTTATTGCATTCAATACATTAACACTCTAATTATTTTAACTATAAATAATTAAAACAATACCCATAAATAAAAGTATATTTAAAGTTATATTTGCAATCAATTTAACAACCACATAACTGTACTTTATATTCACTATAAAAAGATCAGTAAAGATAGAGTTATTGCTATTTATTCTAATTATTGAGAACTACTACGAATTTTTTTGTAATCGTGAATGTGCAATTACCCGATACAACCAGAAAAAATAAAGGGCTACATGAATAGCCCCAAAGCAAACTATTTTGTATCAGTTAATTAGGATTTCGCATTATCCAGCAGTTTTTGCCATGTTGCCAAAACCAAAACCTGATCCGGTGGAGCCAGTTCTCCCGCTTTAATCGCTTTGTAAACGCTTTCTTCAACACGCTGATGGAGCTGTTCGACAGTATTTGCGCCTTCTTGCTCCAACTCAGCAACAGCCAAAGTCAGATGCCCGCGGAGGTATCCACCAGCAAATAATTCGTCATCACTGGCATATTCAACCATGTCATCAATTTGTGCCAGAATGCGTGTTTCAAACTCTGCGAGCATTGTTTTTCCTCAAAATCAATTTCAATTAGCAAAAGGCTCTTCCGGGTAGGGAAAACGTTCTGCTTTTAGTGGGGGCGTATTGTAAAACGATTGCAGACCTTGAATAAAGCATGATGCTCGTGTGGGTATTCCATTTTCAAGGTATTGTATGACTTGTGCATGTACTTTTCGATGAAAAGCAAGGCGATCTGGCTCAAAATCCCCATCGAGGCTGTCACAACTGACATTAAACGGAAAACCCGCCGCGACGCAAAATAACCACTCCAACGACTGCGGCTTGATTTCCACTTTTTCAAATTCTCCCTGCATTTGAGCATCACGCCCATCAGGGCAATACCAGTAACCGAAATCGACCAATTTACGGCGCTCTTTACCTGCAATACACCAATGTGAAATTTCATGTAACCCACTGGCATAGAAACCGTGGGCAAACACAATCCGGTTATAGTTCACCTCGTCATCTACGGGCAGGTAAATCGGTTCACCATCACCTTTTATCAAACGGGTATTACAGTCATCGCTGAAGCAATTATCAAAAATTTCTATCAGTTGTTGATAATGATGTGCAGTCATGTATTAATGCAGAATCCTAAAATCAAAAATAAAATGCCAGCCAAGAGCGGATAGTATCCCCATGATGGTCATGGAGAAGTTTGATGCTCATCAAAAAAGAAATCGTTACCAACATCGGACGGATCAGCTTTTGTCCTCTGCTCAGTACTAAACTAGCACCTAGTCGCGCACCAATTATTTGCCCTATCAGCATTACAGAACCCACCAGCCATAAAACCTGTCCGCCAAGAATAAAAAACCCCAAGGCCCCGATGTTAGATGCAAAATTCAGTACCTTGGCATGAGCCGTTGCTTTTGCCAAATTGTAGCCACAAAGCATGACATAAGACAGTGCGAAAAAGGAACCCGTCCCCGGCCCAAATACGCCATCGTAAAAACCGATTCCACACCCAGCAAAACAACCAAATGCGATAGGGCCGAGACGACGTTGCCGATCTTCGGCTCCAATATTCGGTACCAATAGAAAATAAAGGCCGATGATTATCACTAATGCCGGCAATAAATAACGCAAAAAATCCGGTGATACGAATTGAATCAATATGGCGCCCAACATGGCGCCAATTAGCGTCATGACAATAGCAAAACGCTGGGATCGCCAATCCACTACCCCACGGCGGATAAAGTAAAGACTGGCAGAGAACGAACTACCTACAGCTTGAAGTTTATTCGTCGCTAGTGTCTGGACAGGCGAAACGCCCACCGACAGCAAAGCTGGAATGGTTAATAACCCACCCCCACCCGCTATGGAATCAATAAAACCCGCAACTATCGCAACCAAAAAAAGAAAACCGTAAATTTCTGGACCTAAGAATGACCATTCCATTATTCATTTCACCAGAAAACTGCTTACCATTATCATGATGTCTTTCGGCATCGACCGGAGCTTATATCAGGGGCTCCCTTTTTTCCCGATTTACCAGCGTGGAAGCGGCTGTGTCACGTCGGCACATTGAGCCCGCTGGCGCAATAAGTGATCCATCAGCACAATCGCCATCATCGCTTCTGCGATAGGTACAGCACGGATGCCAACACAAGGATCGTGCCGGCCGCGAGTCACCATATCCACTTCTTCGCCCTGACGATTAATTGTCTTGCCTGGCACCATAATACTGGATGTCGGTTTCAGGGCGATATGCGCGACAATCGGCTGGCTGCTGCTGATCCCGCCCAGAATGCCACCAGCATGGTTGCTGGTGAACCCCTGTGTCGTTATTTCATCACGGTTTTCACTGCCACGTAAGTTAACAACACCGAAACCGTCACCGATTTCAACACCTTTCACCGCATTAATGCTCATCAAGGCATGAGCGATATCTGCATCCAAACGGTCAAAAACCGGTTCTCCCAACCCCGCAGGCACATTCTCGGCAACCACAGTGACTTTTGCACCGATGGAATTACCTTCTTTTTTCAGTACTCGCAGAAATTCATCAAGTTGAGTCAATTTACTCTCATCAGGGCAGAAAAAAGGATTCTGTTCAACAAGATCCCAATCTTTCAGTTCGCAGTGAATATCCCCCATCTGAGTCAGGCAGGCACGAATGAGAATGCCGTATTTTTCAAATAGGTATTTTTTAGCAATCGCTCCCGCCGCAACGCGCATGGCGGTTTCACGGGCAGATGAACGCCCACCACCACGATAATCACGCAGTCCATATTTCTGTTCGTAGGTATAGTCAGCATGCCCTGGGCGGAAAACATCTTTAATCGCACTGTAATCCTGTGAACGCTGATCGGTGTTTTCAATCATCAGGCCAATGCTGGTCCCTGTTGTCACTCCATCAAAAACACCAGAAAGAATGCGAACTTGATCGGGTTCACGACGCTGTGTCGTATAACGGGAAGTTCCCGGACGACGTCTGTCTAAATCGATTTGTAAATCAGCTTCCGTAATAGCAATGCCTGGTGGAACACCATCTACAATGCATCCCAGTGCGATCCCGTGGGATTCACCAAATGTGGTGACACGAAAAAACTGCCCAATACTATTTCCTGCCATTCCTACCCTGCCATCATTATTTGCGTTAAAAATGAGATCGAATAACAATAACTCACCCAATGATTAAAACCTATCTTATTTCAGCAATTTTATTTGCCTTTAATGTCATGAGGTATCAGTTTTAACCATTGAGTGGTGTGAACAATATTACTCTTTGAATTGCTGGAAATATTCGTGATGTTCAACAAGCTGCTGGCGAGTCAGCACGAAAACACCATCGCCATAAGCATGTTCGAATTTCAGCCACTTAAATGGTACGTCAGGGTATTGTTCAATCAGGTGTACCATACTGTTCCCGACTTCACATACCAGTATTCCATCTTCCGCAAGGAAATCTGGGGCTGTCGCAAGAATACGGAGAGCCAACTTCAACCCATCAACACCTGCTGCCATAGCTAACTCAGGTTCATGATGGTACTCTTTAGGTAAGTCACTGAGATCTTCCTCATCGACATAAGGAGGGTTAGTAACAATGATGTCGTATTTCACTAATGGCATATCATGAAATAGATCTGAGCGAATCGGGATTACACGGTGGGAAAGCCTGTGGTTCTCTATATTTATTTCTGCGACGGCCAAAGCATCAGGAGAAATGTCAACAGCATCAACTTCAGCTTCTGGGAAGGCATGGGCACAGGCAATTGCAATACAACCGCTGCCTGTACAAAGATCCAAAATTGTCGATGGCTGACGTGAGATAAGTCCTTCAAATTGGTTGTCAATCACATATCTAACCAGTGAACGTGGAATCAAAACCCGCTCATCGACATAAAATTCATGACCACAGAACCAGGCACGATTTATCAAATAAGCAACAGGAACGCGTTCATTAACACGACGCAAGACAAGTTCCACAATGCGCTGACGCTCTGTTGATGTCAGACGTGAAGCCAACATTGAATCTGGAATATCCAGAGGCAAGTGCAACGTGGGAAGAACTAATTGCAAAGCCTCATCCCACGGATGACATGTGGAATGCCCACAATAGATACTCGATTCGTTAAAACGGCTGGCAGACCAACGCAACATATCTAGTATGGTATGCAGCTCTGCAACAGCCTCATCGACTAAAATCTTATCCAAAAAACACCTCCAAATAACAAAAAAATATATATCCTATAAACTTCAGGTTACAGCCCGCAAAACAAACACCGTTTATTATCTCCCCCGCACTGCGGGGAGATAATAAACGCATCTTGAAGTGCGACGAGTATATCAGATTGTTAGTTTGCCATGATCCCGAACACAAATCAGCTTCCTTAGCATGAGAATTGCCTTGGGATGAAATTGTCTTTGAATGAAACTGTATAAAGCGAAAACCACCCTATGTATATAGAGTGGTATGAGATTGGTTAGCTATTACTTGTTTTTTTCACCCACTTTTTTTAACCCATAAATAATAGCTGATGGTTAATAATGCTATCCACATTATCCCAACGTACAATGCGATTCGGGTATTAGGGAAATAGCCCAATACGGCAATTATAAATGCCATAAAAGCAATGGCTAAGGCAGGCGCAACGGGCCAGAAGGGAACAGGGAATTTAAGCTGTTTAGCTTCTTCTGCCGGCATCTTACGACGCATGATATATTGTGACAGCAGAATCATCAGCCATACCCAGACGGTTGCAAATGTCGCAATCGAAGCAATAATCCCGAAAACTTTTCCCGGCAGCAAATAATTCAAAACGACACCAATCAGCAAGATCCCTGACATCACCAGCACGGTGACCCACGGTACACCGTTTTTAGTTAGTTGTGTGAAAGCCGCCGGAGCTTGTTTTTCCTGCGCCATGCCATACATCATCCGACCAGCACCAAAGATATCACTGTTGATCGCGGAAATAGCCGCAGTAATCACAACAATATTCAAGATATTCGCCGCTGAATCAATGCCTAGACTGGAGAATATCTGAACAAATGGGCTGCCATTTTGACCCACTTGATTCCATGGATAAATGCACATCAAAACAAACAACGTAAGAACATAGAACAGCAAGATGCGGAACGGAACTGCATTGATTGCACGCGGGATGGATTTCTCCGGATTTTTCGCTTCACTGGCGGTGATGCCGATGACTTCAATACCACCGAATGCAAACATAACGACCGTAAACGAGGCGATCACCCCTGCAATGCCATTTGGCATGAACCCGCCATGTTCCCACAAGTTTGATAGGCCGGTGACGTGTCCAGATTCTTGTCCGAAGCCATACATCATAATGGCAAATCCACCGACAATCATGGAAATAATCGCAGCAACTTTGATGATAGAAAGCCAGAATTCCATTTCACCAAATACTTTGACGTTACATAGATTTATCGCCCCAATGAAAAAGACAATACTGAGTACCCAGATCCACTGCTCGACATGAGGAAACCAGAGTTTCATATAAATGCCAAATGCGGTGATATCAGCAAGGCAAACAACCAGCATTTCAAAGACGTAAGTCCATCCGGTCAGAAAACCCGCCAATGGTCCTAAGTAGTGAGTGGCATAATAAGAGAAAGATCCCGGTGCGGAACGATGAACCGCCATCTCTCCCAATGCCCGCATGACCATGAAAACCGCTGCTCCACCAATCGCATAGGCTAATAGTACCGCGGGCCCCGCTGCTTTAATGGCTTCCGCCGAACCATAGAAAAGTCCTGTGCCAATTGCCGACCCCAACGCCATAAACCGAATGTGGCGAACACTTAACCCTCGTTTGAGTTGTGAAATGTTTTGCATGATTTATCCTTGTGTCTTTTATTATTAGATTGGAAAAGATAAATACTACGATAAGGCCGGTTTTATCCGGCCTAAAACGACGTGTTTGTACTTAGTTTTCTATGATCTTTCCAGCAGGCAATAATGCAGCAAGTTGCTGTTCAGCCAACAGTTGAATAGCTTCATTAATATCCGGTGCGAAAAAGCGATCCTTATCATAATATGCGACTTTATCACGGAGGATATGGCGAGCTTTTTCCAGTATCGGGCTGCTCTTCAAGCCATGACGGAAATCCATGCCCTGACAAGCTGTCAGCCATTCAATCGCTAAAATTCCACGCACGTTATCTGCCATTTCCCATAAGCGGCGACCCGCGGCGGGTGCCATTGATACGTGATCTTCCTGATTGGCCGAGGTTGGCAGGCTGTCAACACTGGAAGGATGTGCTAACGCTTTGTTTTCACTCGCCAGAGCCGCCGCAGTTACCTGTGCAATCATAAAACCGGAGTTCACCCCGCTGTTTTCGACCAAGAATGGTGGCAACTGAGACATATTGCTATCCATCAGTAAGGCAATTCGGCGTTCTGACAATGAGCCAATTTCTGCCAACGCGATAGCCAAGTTATCCGATGCCATGGCGACAGGTTCAGCATGGAAATTACCCCCAGAAATCACTTCATCTTCTTCAGTAAATACTAACGGATTATCGGAAACCGCATTGGCTTCAACCATAATCACATCAGCAGCATGGCGGATCTGGGTTAAGCAAGCACCCATCACTTGTGGCTGACAACGCAATGAGTAAGGATCCTGAACTTTCGGACAGTTTTTGTGAGATTCAGAGATACCACTTTGTTCTTCCAGTACCAAACGGTAAAGGATTGCCACATCAATTTGACCTTTCTGACCACGTGCTTCATGAATACGCATATCAAATGGCTTACGGGAACCAAGGGCAGCTTCAACAGACAACGCGCCACAAACAATCGCTGATGCGAGTAAATCTTCGGCGGCAAAAAGACCTTTCAAGGCAAAAGCGGTTGAAGTTTGTGTGCCATTGAGCAACGCCAGACCTTCTTTTGCTGCAAGACGAATCGGCTTAAGTCCCGCTTTCTCCAGTGCTGCTTTGGCCGACAGCCATTCACCACGATAACGAGCTTTACCTTCACCCAGCAATAACAAACTCATATGTGCCAATGGAGCCAAATCACCTGAAGCCCCTACTGAACCTTTAGTTGGGATGCAAGGATAAACTTCAGCGTTGACCAAAGCGATCAATCCCTGAATCACTTCCAGACGGATGCCAGAATAACCACGGGCAAGGCTATTGATTTTCAATACCATAATCAGTCGGACAATCTTATCCGACAAAGGCTTACCCACTCCCGCAGCATGTGACATGACAAGAGAACGCTGCAATTCTTCCAAATCTTGCTCTGCAATGCGGGTACTCGCCAGCAAACCAAAACCCGTATTGATACCGTAAGCTGTTCTGTTTTCACTGATGATGCGATTCACACAAGCGACGCTGCTCTCAATGGCAGGGAAACATTGCTCGTCCAAACTAATATGAACAGGATGCTGATAAACATGGCGTAATTCTTCACGCGTCATTTGTCCCGGATGAATAGTAATGTTTTTCATATCAATAATGCTCCTTATTTTGCATCAATCATTGGCAGGTTCAGCCCCTGCTCTTTCGCACACTGGATAGCCAGCTCATAACCCGCATCGGCATGACGCATAACACCCGTTGCTGGATCATTATGCAGGACACGGGCAATGCGTTCTGCTGCTTCATCAGTGCCATCACAGACAATTACCATGCCGGAATGCTGTGAGAATCCCATACCAACACCACCGCCATGATGCAGCGAAACCCATGTCGCGCCACCGGCGGTATTCAGTAAGGCATTCAATAACGGCCAGTCAGAAACCGCATCGGAACCATCTTGCATAGACTCTGTTTCACGGTTAGGGCTAGCTACAGAGCCAGAATCCAAGTGGTCACGACCAATCACGACTGGTGCAGAAAGTTCTCCGCTGCGTACCATTTCATTGAATGCCAATCCCAATTTAGCGCGATCACCCAACCCCACCCAGCAAATACGTGCCGGCAAACCTTGGAAACTGATGCGCTCTCTCGCCATATCCAACCAACGGTGTAAATGGGAATCATCTGGCAGCAGCTCTTTTACTTTGATATCGGTTTTATAAATGTCTTCAGGATCACCAGAGAGTGCCGCCCAGCGGAAAGGCCCGATGCCACGACAGAATAGAGGACGAATATAAGCAGGAACAAATCCCGGAAAATCAAAGGCGTGTTCAACTCCCGATTCTTTCGCCATTTGACGGATGTTATTGCCATAATCGAAAGTAGGTACGCCCTGTTTCTGGAAGGCCAACATGGCTTCAACGTGCACAGCCATTGAGGTTTTCGCAGCTTGAATCACTATTTCTGGTTCAGTCTCGGCACGGTGGCAATACTCTTCCCATGTCCAACCCGCTGGCAAATAACCATGTAATGGATCATGTGCGCTGGTTTGATCTGTCACCATATCAGGACGGACGCCGCGGCGTACCAACTCAGGCAGAATCTCTGCCGCATTACCGCACAATGCGATTGATACTGTTTTGCCTTCTTGGGTATAGCGTTCAATGCGCGCCAAAGCATCATCCAGATCAATGGCCTGTTCATCCACGTACTTAGTACGCAGGCGAAAATCAATGCGGCTTTGCTGGCACTCTATGGTCAGTGAAGACGCACCTGCTAACGTTGCGGCCAGCGGCTGTGCGCCTCCCATGCCACCCAAACCCGCAGTCAGTACCCAGCGTCCAGTCAAATTACCGTTGTAGTGCTGGCGACCTGCTTCCACAAAGGTTTCGTAAGTGCCCTGAACAATGCCCTGACTACCAATGTATATCCAGCTACCCGCAGTCATCTGTCCATACATCGCCAGCCCTTTGGCATCCAGTTCGTTAAAATGTTCCCACGTCGCCCAATGTGGAACCAAATTCGAGTTTGCAATTAATACGCGCGGTGCGTTTTCATGTGTTTTGAAAACGCCTACTGGCTTGCCTGACTGCACCAGCAAAGTTTCGTCATTCTCCAGATTCTTTAGGGTTTCAACAATTTTTTCATAACATGCCCAATTTCTGGCTGCGCGACCGATCCCGCCATAAACCACCAACTCACCCGGATTTTCAGCGACATCAGGATCAAGGTTGTTCATAAGCATACGGAGTGGTGCTTCCGTCAGCCAACTTTTTGCTGTGAGTTGTGTTCCTCTAGGGGCACGAATAATTACGTTGCTGAATTTATTATTTTGCGTCGTCACGGCTTTTTCCTATTTCATCTTTATGAATTTTGTTAATTGTATAGTTGTATATACATGTATATTCAATAGGAAAAAATGTGACGCAGATAGAGTCGATAATATGGAGTACATTATCATTTATAATAAATATCAATAAGATGATAATGATTTATTCTGTGATAAATAGAGGAATGTTTTTACTGGTTTTGTGTTTTGCATCACATTGATTTTACATTGTCGTTACAACGTTTAATAAAAAAACCTCTTCAACCCAAAAGGGAAAAAGAGGTTTTTTGTGACTTGATGTGCAAACTATGAACTAAAATGTCCTTTCAATTTATATCGATATCCAGGAAACAATAACTTGGCACTGGAAACAATAAATTCTTTCGACCAAGTCCGGCGACTGATTAACAAACAAGGCGTATTTGCCTCAATTTGTAATAATCTGCAAGAACGGGCATCTCCCGCAACAGCTTCAACAATATGCTCTCCTTCTGTCAGGGGCGCTACTTGCGATAAATAATCATGAGCAGTTTGCTGGCTGAAATCTTGTCTCAGGTATTCCGGTGCGGCCTGGGCATTGACATAACGATCTTCAATTTGTACAGGCACATCATTTTCATAATGGACAATAATGGAATGGTAGATAGACGCACCTACTGCAATACCAAATTCCGCAGCCTGAGTCACATTGGCATTCACTTCAGAGAGTTTCAGCACTTTACAACTGTGCTGGTGAGAGCGTGAAGCAATTTCATCCGCAATACTGTGAATTTCAAACAGGGCAGACTGTCCTTTCGGCTCAGAAACAAACGAACCCACACCTTGCAGACGGAATAGAAAACCTTCTGCCGTGAGCTCCCTCAGAGCCCTGTTAGCCGTCATGCGACTACAGTTAAATTGCTTGACTAATTCCGCCTCCGAAGGGATCCGGTCATGTGGTTTCCATTCCCCTGTATAGATATTTTCAATAATCGCTTGTTTGACTTTCGCATACAAAGGCACCGGTTTGACAAATGTATCTGGGAAATCAGTTGTCACTATCACTTCCTTCTTGCTTTTTACCCATTCCACCAGTGCACCAATTGCCACGCAAGACGAGCAGCCACTTTGCCTCCCATTCCTTGGATGTCATACAAAGGATTAAGCTCGACCAAATCTGCGGCTTGCAATTTTTTGCTCTGACAGATGAGTTGAATTAATGGCAGCAAACGTTCTAACGGAACACCCAACGCCGCAGGTGCGGAAACTGCTGGCATTTGCCAGATTGGCAGCACGTCTAAATCGATAGTCATATAAATTATATCAACTTGATTAATGATATCTTGTAGTTGCTGCTGTACTTTGTCCAACATGGACTCAACACAATGAGTATCCCAAATAATTGTGACATCAAGATGATTAGCCTCGTCTAACAACGCTTGGGTATTCGATGCCAAACTGGCCCCGACACAAGTGTAATTAAATAGACGCTGGTGCTGCTGACAATAATGGGCAAGCTGCCGAAATGGAGTTCCTGATGTGGGCTGTGGCGAATTTCGCAGATCCAGATGTGCATCAAAATTGATGATACCGACACGCTGAGTCGGAAACGCACGATAAATTCCCATTCCATGAGCAAATGCCGTTTCATGCCCGCCACCCAAAATAAGCGTTTTCATCTTATGCTGCTGGCATTCATATACCGCATCACTGAGGGCATTCTGTGCTTCACTCAGTTTTTCAGGATTGGCGCGAATATTTCCCAAATCCACCAGCCGATCATGACCATCATAGCTAGCCAGATTTGCCATTGATTGACGCAAATATTCAGGCCCTAACTTCGCTCCCAGACGACCTTGATTGAGCTTGACGCCTTCATCACACTCAAATCCTAATAACGCAATGTGGTGAGGAAATTCATCTGGGGAGAAACTGGCTGGTTGTTTTATTGTCTGGAATACGCGCAAAGCATTATCCGCTTCTGCAAGATCATTACGCCCTTGCCAAATGTTTTCTGATGTTGGATGCCATAAATTCATGTTCTATTCCTCGCCACCATTAATTATCGCAAATGTTTTTTAAGTGAGCATGACACGTGATTTCACCGCGATAAACACGATAAACCAACGGATTACTGCCCAATTCATATAAGATATCAACTGGATTCTGAGCATCCCAGACAACAAAATCTGCCATATGACCCACCGCCAATTGGCCGTGACTATCTGCCCGCCCTAATGCGCGAGCCGCATGAATGGTTACGCCCTGCCACGCTTCTTCTGGCGTTAAACCAAATTGTACGCAAGCCATATTCATGATCAGACGCAAGGAGGTAAAAGGGCTGGTTCCCGGATTGAAATCCGTCGAAATAGCCATCGGAACACTATATTGGCGCAATAATGCAATAGGGGGACGTTTAGTTTCTCTCAGGAAATAAAATGCGCCTGGCAGCAGCACAGCAACGGTTCCACTGCGACTGATGGCCTCAATACCTTTTTCATCCAAATATTCGATGTGATCAACTGACAAGCCTTGATATTCAGCAACCAGTTCACTCCCCCCTAAATTAGAAAGTTGCTCAACATGGCCTTTTACAGGAATATTCAGGTGTTTTGCTGCATCAAACAGGCGTTTGGTCTGGCTGAGATTAAAACCAACAGTTTCGCAGAACACATCCACGGATTCGAATAACTGTTTCTGCCAAAGTATGGGAAGGATGGAATCACAAACTAAATCGATATAGGCATCAGGATTATGTTTATATTCAGGTGGGACAGCATGGGCAGAAAGTAATGTCGGGCTAATTTCTATCGGATTTTTCAGTGCCAATGCCCGCACGACCTTCAACTGTTTCTCTTCATTTTCCAGATCTAGCCCATAACCTGATTTCATCTCAATGGTTGTTACCCCTTCGGCAATCAAGGCATCAAGCCGTTTTTGAGAAGACACTTCCAATTGATGGGCCGAACTTTTTCTAGTGGCATTGACCGTCGAATTAATCCCTCCACCTTTAGCACTAATTTCTTCATAAGAAGCACCATTCAAACGCTGTTCCCATTCAGAGGCCCGATTACCACCAAAAACTAAGTGGGAGTGACAATCGATCAAGCCAGGGGTGATTAGCCGCTGCCCTACATCGATAATTTTACACTGGCCGGTTAGCACGCTATCTGTCGGCAAAATCGCTAAGATTTTTTCATTCCGAACAATAAGATCATGCTGCTCTAACATGCCGTAATTACTTTTGCCATCAATGTTCTTAATAGTAGGGTTCATTGTGGCGAGTCTGGCATTACGCCAAATAACATCGGTATCTTTCAGCTCAATCGACATTATTATCGTCCTGTTATTTTTTCTTATTAATATCAATCTTCATGTTGTATATACATTTATTTTATAACCAAGCATGATTGTCAAATCATTTTGTGAATAACTTGTTCCCCAAAACGATAGCTTCAAAGAAAAATCACAAAAAATCAGGTACAATTACCAAAATTTGTTAGTGAATTAACGTGTAATGAAGAAGAAAAATCGACTAAACGAAGAAGACATCAATCTATTCAGAACGTCTGTTACAGGAACTCACCGCATTGTTCACGATACGGTTTCCCATATTCCGAAAAGAAAAAAAATAAGCCATGTTGCCCCTGAGCGTCTTATGCAGGAACAGGTCGATGCCAGTTACTATTTTTCCGATGAGTTTCAACCTAATCTCGATACGGAAGGAGCAACCCGCTATGTAAGAGAAGGGGCTAATCATTATGAATTAAAGAAGTTACGTCGCGGAGATTATCCTCCTGAGCTGTTTCTCGACTTACATGGATTAACTCAATTACAAGCCAAACAAGAAATTGGAGCTTTGATCGCAGCCTGTCGTCGTGAACATGTTTATTGCTCTTGTGTCATGCATGGTCACGGTAAACATATTCTTAAACAGCAAGCCCCATTATGGCTTGCCCAACACCCTGATATTATTGCCTTTCATCAAGCGCCCAAAGAGTGGGGAGGGAACGCTGCGTTGCTCATTTTGGTAGAGATGGATGAATTTACGCAGCGTTAATTTAGTTTCTATATTTAATTAAGGTGTCTAGTTGGCTTTTGCCGCTAATTGTGCCGGAGATGTTTGCCATAACAGACGTCCTCTTTCTGCCTGATGATCCAACTCTACACAAGCAATACTGGATGTGGCAAACATAGGCGGTGTTTGCGCAGGGCAAAGCTCAGACACTAAATAACCCACCAGAGGTAAATGAGAAACCACCAATACAGCCTTGCGGCCTTGCGTTGCCAAAACCTGCAAATAACTCGCTACCAGTGCCACATCACCCGATGGTGTTAACTCAGCCAGCACTTCTTCGTTGTCAGGCAGCGCCAAATTTTCACGAACTGCCTTTAACGTCTGTTCCGCACGGATATAAGGGCTGACCAAGACATAATCAATGTCAGGCACTTGTTGTGAAAACCAGCAAGCCATTTTCTGTGATTCTTGACACCCACGGGGAGTAAGTTCCCGTGTTGCATCACTGATTGAATCTAAAGCAGCATCACCATGACGCATAATAAAAACGTACATAATCCACCGTCTAGTTAATTGCGAACCTGTCCCAAGACAACGCACGATTAGATCTTCTTGAGACAAGACATTGGTTATACGGCATTAATAAGTAGGCTCAAGTGATATTACCAAGCTAATATTTGATACAAAAACGTTTCAGTCAACATTAGTTGGCATTCTGCCCTAAAACAAGGGTAAATAAAATGACTAAAAATGATTTATATATGCAGTGTGACATTGTTATTATTTCTTTTTATATGAAAAATAGAAACCATAAATAAACAATCAATTATTAAATTATTTCCCATAAAAAAATCGACCCTTGGTTAAAAGGGCCGATCTGACTTATTTTGCAAATAGAACTGTAAGTTATGAGTAAAATTTCTTCCTCTGTTCAGCCATCTGGATTAAACCTTCACATGGTGTGAATCTCTCTCCATGCTGCTGCTCCAGACGACGTAAAATTTCTACAACCTTATCACTGCCAAGCTTATCAACATAACGGAATGGCCCTCCCAAGAATGGCGGGAATCCAATGCCAAATACAGCGCCAATATCACCATCACGAGGGCTTCTGATAATCCCTTCATCTAAACAGCGAACGGCTTCATTCAACATGAGCATCACACAACGCTGGGCAATGTCAGCAGGTAACATTTTTACAACTGGTTTGATTTTTAATAAGGAATAAATGGAGGCGTCCACTTCTTTGGATTTTTTTCCAAAAGACCAGAATGCGCCCTTTCTATTCGCATACGAATAAAAACCACGGCCATTTTTCTTACCTTTCCGATCATCTTTTAAGGTCGCTTCCAAAAACTCTGGCGCAACAAATCTATTACCTAACTGTTCCACCAAAATAGGGATGATTTTGGTGCCTACATCGATGCCAACCTCATCCAACAAATTGATTGGGCCAATAGGAAAACCGAAGCCCACCAGCGCCTTGTCAATATGATCAACTGGTTCCCCTTCTGCCAAACAATAACCGGCCTCATTAATGTAAGGTGTCAGAATTCGGTTCACATAGAATCCCGCTTTATCTCCTACAACAATGGCGGTTTTTCCCTGTTTCTTAGCCAGTGCCACGGTGGTTGCAATCGTTTTTTCACTCGTTCCTGCATGTGGAATGACTTCCACCAACGGCATTTTGTCAACGGGACTAAAATAGTGAAGGCCAATCACCTGCTCTGGCCGGGCAGCAACTTCAGCAATCTTGTGGATTGGCAACGAAGATGTGTTGGAAGCAAAAATAGTTTCGCATTTCGCATTTTCTTCAACTTCTGAGACCATTTTACGTTTCAATACCAAATCTTCAAATACTGCTTCGACCACAATATCCGCTTGCTTAAATCCGCTGTAATCCGTAGTTCCTGTCAATAGAGACATCTGGCGAGAACGCTCACTTGATTTCAAACGACGCTGTTTTACTCGCCTGGAGAGGAGATCCCATGTATATTTCAGAGCCTGATTGATGCCTTTTGTATTAATGTCCCTAATGCGGACAGGCAGATTTCCTCGTGTCATGGTAACGTTAGCAATACCACCGCCCATCAGGCCTCCACCCAAGATACCCACATGCTTGATCTCAGCAGGCTGCTCTGACGAGCCAGTTTCATTTTTTAACGCAGTCGAAGCAAAAAACAAGCTCCGTAATGCTGCTGATTCCTGTGACATCGCCAATTCGCCAAATGCCTTAGCTTCAGCCTGAAAGCCTCTGTCTAACCCTTTTTCCAAACCTGTGCGAATCACATTGATGATTTTCTCTGGAGCCGGATAATGGCCATGAGTTTTCGCTCTCGTTTTTTGATGCACCATATGGAACAACAGCGGCCTACCCAGTGCACTCGCCAACATACGCTGTGACCATGCCAATGGCTTGCGTTTAGCTATGCCTTTTTTAACATATTGCACAGCGACATCCAGCAAGATGTCCAAAGGAACTGCATCATCCACGACACCCAATCGTTGCGCCTGTTTTGCCTTGAGCTGACGACCCGTTAATATCATGTCCAGAGCAGCGCTGACACCAATCAAACGGGGCAATCGCTGAGTTCCGCCTGATCCCGGCAACAACCCGAGCTGAACTTCCGGTAAACCAAGACGCGTTTTCTCATCCAAAGAACAGATACGAGCATGACAAGCCAAGGCCAGCTCCAGCCCACCGCCCAAACACGCTCCATGAATGGCTGCCACAACAGGCAAAGGATAATTGGCAATCTGCGCAAATAATTTTTGACCTTTCTCGGCCAATTCTGTCGCTTCTTCCTGAGTGTGGCAGCCTGCTATCATGCTGATATCTGCACCAGCAATGAAAGTGTCTGGCTTACCAGACACAATCACTAACCCTTTCAAACCGGAAACTTGTTGTGCTTTCTCAAACATCATTAAGAACTGTTCAACAAATTCGGCTTTCAGCGTGTTTACTTTCTCATTTGGTACATCAATGGTGATAACGCCTACCTTATCGTCCCTAACAGAAAAGCTGAATACTGATTGATCTGGTTGCGTCGTTGACATGACAGTGTCTTTCTCAGCCTGAGCCATTATTCTACCTCCAATACCATTGCTGCACCCAAACCACCTGCGGCACAGGCGGTCGTTAGCCCAAACCCACCACCACGGCGACGTAATTCATTCAATGTTTGGGTAACCATTCGGGCTCCTGTCGCAGCAAATGGATGCCCATAAGCAATTGACCCACCCAATACATTGAATTTATCCATATCCACTTCACCAATTGCCTGAGCACGCCCCAACTTTTCACGGGCAAATTTTTCACTGGCAAACATTTTTAAATTCGTCAATGTTTGGGCAGCAAACGCTTCATGCATGTCAATGAGAGTGAGTTCATTCAAAGTGATGCCAGCCCGATCCAGCGCCAGAGGTGTCGCATAAGATGGCCCCAGTAGCATATCCTGCCAAACGTCAATAGCAGAAAACGCATAACTGCGTAAATACCCCAATGGAATCATACCCAGTTCTTTGGCAACCGATTCACGCATCAACATAACTGCGGCTGCACCATCAGTCAGTGGCGTACTATTCGCCGCAGTGACTGTGCCATATTTACGATCAAAGGCTGGACGCAATTTAGCATAAGAGGCTAGAACTGAATTTTTTCTAATGTTGTTATCTTCTGCTAATGTGTTGCAGTACGGCGGAAAATGCGGCGATATAATTTCTTCATTCAAAAGCCCCTGTTCCCAAGCTTTAGCCGCCAATATATGAGAACGGTGCGCCAAGGCATCTTGATCTTCTCGACTAATATGATAGGTTTTTGCCATCTGCTCTGCCGTATCACCCATTCTCAACCCCGTCGAATATTCAGCAACAGCAGGAGATACTGGCAGTAAATCACGTAATTTCAATCGGCTGATTAATTTTAGCCGTTGAGACAAGCTCTTGGCTTTGTTCATATCTACCAAAGTGCGAGCCAATGTCTTAGTTACCCCAATCGGCAAAACGGATGAAGAGTCAGCGCCACCAGCGATTCCCACATTAACTGTACCCGCCATAATACTTTCAGCCACATTTGCAATCGCCTGAAAACTCGTCGCACAAGCACGGGAAACACTATAAGCATCAGTATTCACACTTAAGCCTGCACCCAAAACAATTTCCCTTGCAATATTTGGTGCTTCCGACATTTGAACAACCTGCCCAAAAACTAATTGGTCGATCTTCTCAGGCGACAAACCGCTCCTAATGACCAGCTCACTGACGACAGCTTTTCCCAAATCGACAGCCGGAATACCGTGGTATAAAGTTGCCTGTTTCGCAAAAGGAATGCGCAACCCGCTGACAATAGCAACACGTTCCTTTTGCTGTGTTACTTTTGTTGAAGAACGACCCATAGCAACTCCTGACAATAATTATTAATTAAATCAATTGATTGATTAAAAATATTTACTCACCTCATAAGAGGTCAGACCTGATGGAGCATTGTTAACGCAATGTTGGGAAATAGCAAATAGGAATAAACGAAAAATGCGAGCAAGCGCAACTTTAAGGCATTTATAATTTATACAACTTGGATAGAGAATGTGCGAAGAAAATATAAAAAAAGACTATTATTTACAATCGTTGACAACCGATTCTCCCACCGTTTGAGATCACAAAACAATGAGAAAACCGTTATTCAGAATGGATTAACGCAACCCTAACTGAAAAATCAGGGCTTCTGCCTGACAGCTAAAGGTGAAATCTACAGATAATTGCATTCCACCATCAACTGTTTCGATTCTATCGTGTATGATGCATGGCTCTGATTCCACAGCTTTTGCCTTTTTAGTCAATATATTAAGCATCGTTTCCGCTTCTTGCTCACGGACAAAAACACACTGATAAGAAGCAGAGCAATCTTCATTATCAATGACTGTTCCCACATCAACACAACAGCAAGCAGCAGTTTCTTCCGCACTACAACGGTTAATTGCATCAGGCATCTTTAATCTCTCCAACTATAAAAACTTACTGATGATTGTACGTTGTCATAATTGCTGATAACCAGCGTTTACGCTGTTTAAGGCTATTTATCTCACTATTTATTGATCTCATCACGTCCAAAAATACTTATTTACATTTAATTAACATTTATTGTCTATTTTTTGTTAAGCAAGTCCCATTTTGGCAATCATCTTGGTTATATTTTAAAAACATTCTTGCAACATCTTCTATTATCAGGCCTATACTTCGTGCACTGGTCTGATTTGTCACTTTGGCAAACCGACTCTACAATCCCGCGCTCTCAGCTACTTGAGTAGCACTTTAATAATAATTAAACAATGAGGTTTTGGTTATGAACCAGAAAAACCTGTTTACACGTTCAGCATTAGCAGTGGCGGTTGCAGTTATTTCATCCAACGCTAGTGCTGCCGGTTTTCAATTGAATGAGTATTCATCATCAGCACTAGGTCGTGCATTTTCTGGGGCAGGTGTCGTTGCAGACAACGCTTCTGTGGGCAGTCGTAACCCTGCGGCCATGACCTTATTTGATCGCCCATCGTTTTCTAGCGGTTTAATTTATGTCAACCCAGATGTTGATATCACAGGAAAATCCCCTGTAACTAGCAATAGCACCGACGCTAAAAATATTGCACCACATGCATGGATTCCAAACCTGCATTTTATTACACCGATCAATGAGCAATGGTATGTGGGGGCATCTGCGACTTCCAACTTTGGCTTAGCGACCAGTTTCAGCAACAACTATACTGCTGGCCCAATTGGCGGTAAAACTGATCTCAAAACCGTGAACCTAAACCTAAGCGGTGCTTACAAGTTTAATGATCAGTTCAGCTTTGGCTTAGGTGTCAATGCTGTTTATGCAGATGCTAAAATCACTCGCCATATGGGAGAAACAGGCCCCGCGTTGTCTAAAATGACAGGACTCAATATTCCAGCAAGTGCTGAGGCAGCCAAATTGGAAGGTAAGGATTGGGGCTATGGCTGGAATGCGGGGCTGCTATATCAATATGACGAAAATAACCGTTATAGCCTGACTTACCGTTCAAAAGTCAAAGTGAAGTTCAAAAGCGGGGATTTCAGCAATGATTTGCCTGAACCTATTGGAACAAGTGGTAAGACAGTCAAAGGTAAACTGGATCTGAATTTACCTGATATGTGGGAACTCTCTGGTTATAACCGTGTTGCACCACAATGGGCAATTCACTATAGCTTCCTGTACACAGGCTGGAGCGAATTCAAGGAATTAAAAGCAACAAGAAATGATACTGGTAAAATCGCATTTGAGAAGCACGAAGGTTTCCGTGACGCTTACCGTATTTCGCTGGGTACAACTTACTACTATGACGATAACTGGACATTCCGTACTGGTATCGCCTTCGATGAAAGCCCAGTTCCAGCCAAAAATCGCTCTATATCCATTCCCGATCAAGATCGTATCTGGTTAAGTGTCGGAACTACTTACGCATTCAATAAAGATGCCTCTGTGGATGTCGGTGTTTCCTATATGCGCGGTAAAAAAGTACGTGTTAGCGAAAAACTGAAAGAAGACATGCCGGCACCTTTCAACGCACCCTATGAGTTTGATTCCAAAGGAACTGCGTGGCTGTACGGTGTGAACTTTAACTATTCGTTCTAACTGAATGCGGTGATCTAAAAAGGATAGCACCTGCTATCCTTTTTTGGTTATGGATCCCAGATTAATCGATGGAATCCAATTCATCTTGAATACTTGCTGCGTTAGGATTTTTTTCTGGTGCTAGCTTGCCGCCATTAGCCATAAAATCGTGGCGCTGGAAGTAGGCATCACGCATCATCAAATAAGGATCGGAAGAGTTCTTTAACAAGCCGTCAGAATCCAGCAGACGAGAGCGGGTTTCTATACCTTCAAACACCCATTTCCCCACCGACATCCAGCCCGTGAGATAACTAAGCACGGGATAAGTCATATCCGCAAAGTTACCACCTTCATCACGCAGTGTGAAACTGCCGTAACCGGGCAGAACAACATACGGACCATAGCCCACACTATAGTGCCCTAATGTGCTACCAAAACGCATCGAATCTTCTTTTGCCAGTTTAGAGTTTGCCATTGAAGCAACATCAATAAACCCGCCCATTCCCAAGATAGTATTCAAAAAGAAACGGTTAAAGTGTTTTGCACCTTCATGGACATCACCACGCAAAAAACTGTTAACCATGCTAGCCGGCTCTTCAAGATTACTCATAAAATTGCCGATACCATTTCGTGCGGGCATAGGCACATAATTACGCCAAGCTACAGCAACAGGCCGCAGAACATAAGGGTCGAGAACATCATAATTAAAGCTGAACATAGCACGGTTAAGTCCTTCCAGTGGGTCAGAACGCCCCTGTTTCACCGTATTCGATGAACTGGCACATCCCACTAATAAGACTGCTGCAAGAGCAACCCCGCTCAGACGATACTTCATATTGTTCTCCGCATAATGACTTTTAGACATTGACTCTCACACTGCATACCAATCAATGAACCCAATATGTTAAATATACTGCCAATTTTTCATTAATGGTAATCAAAAAGAGTGGTGATTATATAGGCAAACAGTTCGCTATGCCTTATCTCCGGCAAGAAAAACAGGTATACTGCTTCTCATTGTCCCCTTAGTTAAATGGATATAACGAGCCCCTCCTAAGGGCTAGTTGCAGGTTCGATCCCTGCAGGGGACGCCATACTACAGTTCACCGCAGTTCTTATCCGTTCGCAAAATCCTTTAAAATCATATCTCATACATAAATCATCGTTCGTAGAAGTTCGTATTAGTTCGTTGACAGCCGCACTCTTATCTGGGTAAATTTTGGGTAAAGAATCTTACCCAATGGAATTTTACCCAATGCTCACTGTAAAACAGGTTGATTCAGCTAAACCAAAAGAAAAACCATATCGTCTATCAGACAGTAATGGTCTTTATCTATATATTCCGTTATCTGGTAAAAAGGTATGGCAACTGCGTTACCAATTTGATGGTAAGGAAAAAATTCATACAGTAGGTAAATATCCTGAAATATCCCTTGCAGAGGCTAGAGGCAAGGTGTTCGAATTAAAAAAAGAACTAGCTAATGGGATAGATCCATCAAAAAAGAATATATTCACAGATAAGCCCAAAGATACATTTTCATTTATCTATCATGAGTGGTATCAATTCAAGCATGGCGTCTGGTCTGAAAGATACGCAAAAGAATTACAAAGTATGTTTCAGAATGACATTCTGCCAAACATTGGTCATATGACAATGGAAGAGATAGAGCCACTAATTCTACTCAAGGTGATACGTCAGTTCGAAGAGCGCGGAGCTATGGAAAGAGCATGTAAGGCTCGGCGTAGATGTGGGGAGGTATTCAGATATGCAATAGTAACAGGACGAGCAAAATATAATCCTGCGCCAGATTTAGCTGACGCAATGACCGGATATAAGAAGAAGCACTATCCATTCCTGACGGTAGATCAAATCCCCTCTTTCAATCAGGCACTATCCTCATATTCAGGTAGTATCATCTCAAAAATAGCCACCCAGATTCTACAATACACAGCGCTGCGTACTAAAGAGTTACGTAGCATGGTATGGAGTAACGTTGATTTCAATAACAAGCTGATTACCATCGCACCTGAGATAATGAAGAATCGGAAATTACACGTAGTTCCAATGTCGAATCAGGTCGTCGAGTTACTCACAGTTCTGAAACCAATACCTACCTATGCGTCCAAACCTGCACCATGCGGGAGATAAGAGATATCAATGAGTTAAAGAGGACAATTCTCCCGTTTAACGTAACCTATTGATTTTACGTAATTCTGTCACCGTGCCAGAGATTAGTAAAATCAAAGAGTTAAAAGGTGATTAATCCCACCTTTATTATAACCAATTTATTTTATTTAATTACCGCTCAGGATGGGATTACAAAGTCCTGTCGGAAATGAAGGTGGAGCAAAGGATTGGAATGAAGGCATATTCAGGGTGCTAGAAGGGTATTTGGATTGTATCTTTGTCTATAAACTTGCCCATTGAGAAAAACTACACAATGATAAGGTTGATTAGGAGTATCTTTGCGTACTTTAAAATGATCACTTAACCCGTCTTCAGTATATTCACTACCATAATCATCATTAAACTCCTTAATACTCGCAGGATCATAATTCGTACCTATATTACCCTTATATGCCTTTACAAAAACATTTGGCAGCAGAATAGATAGCTGTGAGCCAAAAGAGCTTGAAAAAGGAAAACCATCTATTGGCCAAATCCCTCCGCTGGGTTTAGAATTCGCCGAATAACAAGCAATAAGTCGAACACTGTACAGCTTATTAAATTCTGACCATTGTTTTATACTATCCGAAAGCTGCCCAGGATTATAATCCTGACCATTTATTCGGACTCTGGGTATCCTCGGCCCATACCCATGACATCCGATAGTTAGTCGATTTTTCCTCTCGTTTTTCCTAAGTGGTTCTTCGAATATATAGGAATCTTCATATGCATGAATTAGCCTCATGTTAAAATCCTCCGCCTCCAAGAATACAATCAACCCTACTCCCCCTGCGTGACCATGTAAACTTTTTCCTAACCCGAATCTTGTGCTTTTTTCCTCAAATTCAACACCGAATCTGCTGGTTCTGAAAGCGTATCAGAAAGGGGCGCGCAGCCCCTGTCATTACTTCGGCTGTTCAGGCCATGGGATATCGGGGGCGGTATCTGCTGATTTCTGTTGCTGCTGGTTCCACACCGAATCTGCCGGCATCTGGACACGGACGTCCAAGCGACACCCTTCGGGAATGTCACAGGGTTCCCCATCAGCGTAGTAAACCTTCTCGCCGTCCACGATGGCTTTTATCCGCCGGTTCTGAAACCGTTCAGGCAAATGCGCGTGCTGACGGTGGAACGTCTCAATGGTGATGCTGCCGCCCTTCTTCATCTGTGCAGTTGCTTTAGCAACACGAGATATTTCATTATTACTAAATACCCCTGTACCAACTACGCTCGAAATAGACGCAGCCATATCAGACCGAGTTATGCCGTTGCCCGCCATTACCCGCGCCATTTCATTGAGTTGTCCGGCTGTTTTATTGGCATAATTACCCGTCAAAATAAGCTGCTTATTGAATTGGGTGAATTCCCGTTCCGCGTCATAAGCGACCTTGGCGATACCGCCTATCGCTGTAACTACTGCGCCAATTCCACCACCACGCAATAGCCCGCCCATGCCTATTGTGTTTGCGATGTTTTTCAGGCTGCTAATCACAGATTTATTTTTCCCGCTTAAATCATTAGTAGCTCTGCCCGTTTCTTTTAGCTTGTTGATGTAAATATCTGCCGCAGAGCTAACCCCTAATTGCGCTGCCCTGTGCCTCAGTAATTCATTGCGGCTCAGATTTTGGGTTGCGAGCTGATCTTTTAATCTGGACAGAAACATCTGGCTCGCAGCCGATTGTTTCGCATCAGCATCTGCCATCTGTTTCTTTTTGCCGATAATGTCAGACAGGATATTGCGGTAAGACTCAAGGTCTAACTTTTCAGATTGCCGGGCTTTTCTGGCTTCTGCCTGAATCTTGGTTAACTGTTCTGTGGCGGTCGCATTGCGCTTAATCGCATCAATCTGTTTAAAGAACGACTCTGCGACTTTATCTTACTCTGCTGCAAGAACCTTTGAGGCGGACGCTGCTTGCCGTTCCTTAGCTGCCAGCTCTGCAATACTTCGGTGTGTCCTGTCAATTTCTTTCGCCATTTCAGCAGAAGCGGCGGCTTGCTTTTCCGACTGGTTAGCTAATTTATTTGTAGAATTCCCTGCCTTTTCAGCGGCACCACTAAATGAGTTTAATTTCTGCTCGCCCCTCTCAAGGTCAGAAGTAATAACCTTCAATGAGATAGTTGCTACATCAGTCATTTTTGTTTCCTTCGGGTATAAAAAAACCTCCCGAAGGAGGTTGATAATTGATGATGTTTCTAGACCTGTCTATTCGACGGAATGTGCAATTAAGCAAAAACCAAGATAATGCAAAAAGCCGCACTGGGCGGCAAATGTGAAAAAGACCACAGATATGTGACCTTGCAATCAGGAGACAAATTTGAACTACTGCAATTTATTTATTCTTTATCACGCCAGTTGCAGTAGAAACGTTTAGTTTGTCCTGTTTGTTTCAACATGGTACTTAATTCTTGCGCTTTAATATCAAGATAAGCTCCAACGTATTCGTATTCACCTTTACCTTTTAGTGTTTGAGGACTCGCACTACCAAGGTTATAGGTTATACCATCAACAGTTACAAAAAGATTTTTGTTAAACACCTCACTCATTTTCTGATAACCTTTTTTACTATTATCAGAAGATACTTTCCACCACAAACCCTTGGAGAGTTCTTCGCTTTTTTTTCTTTCTTCCCAATAGAATAATGAGATTTTTTCAATATCTGTTTTGTTTTGAATTCTGGTTAATATACCGAAAGCGCGTTCATTTAGACCTTCAAATTCATCGTCAGCAATATACCCCCAATCCTGTCCACCTTCATATGTACTACTTCCTAATTCAAGATCAAAAGACAACATATAGTCTATCTGACTCCAGTCACAAGCCATCAGGTCTTCTTGTGTTGGTTGCCACGATACAAAGTTATTATGCTTACGCTTCTTAATAACATAAGACAGGTTGTTACTTTCACCGTTAGCCGCTGATTCAGGAGTAAGACCAATGTATTCATCGGGGTAGTCCCAATTATTGCGATACACAAGACTTCCTAAATACACTTGCACCATTGCCCACGGGAAAGAACCAATGGGTACGATTACATCGTTACTCTTGTATTGAACGGGGTTAAGTGAACAGTTCCTCTCAGTATTCTCTGGCTTATTAACTTCAGACATAAATCCCTCACTTATTATTCGTTAAAGTTCAAGGTCATTCATCCTACTAATAAACAGCCAGTTAATATTACTTAGGTCAGATTTTTACTTCAATCGAATACCATAACACAGAGATTAATACGCCTTAATATCGGGTGACAGATTATAAAATCTGATTATCCGCAGTCATAGGTATCGGTTGGGGTGTAAATTCAACGTTTGCTGCTGATGAAAAACCCGCGCGGTGATCTGACCCCCGAAAGTTG
>NZ_JACOII010000032.1 GCF_016306625.1 Xenorhabdus lircayensis
ATCAGGTCGCGTTTCTGGCCTTTGTACTAGCTCAGACCTGACCTGACAGTTACCGGTTATTTATACAGGTGTCTGTCAGGTTAAATCTGGTTCAGGTTTTTTTCTGCCCAGATGCGTTTTCCATCCAGTAACGTTTCCATTGGTGTTCGCCCACAGCACATTTTTCCTTGATGCGTTCTCTCATTATTGTAGTACCACAGCCAGTTGTCGAGATCCGTTTGAAGACTGTCCAGCTCACTGTAAAGTTTCTTGCGGAACGTCACCTGATAAAACTCTTGTAAAATCGTTTTATGGAAGCGTTCACAGATACCATTTGTTTGCGGGGACATCGCCTTGGTTTTCGTATGGTCGATGTCATTAATGGCCAAATAAAGTTGATAATCATGATGCTCTATACGGCCACAGAACTCGGTTCCCCGGTCAGTGAGTATTCTCAGCATAGGAAGCCGTTGTGCTTCATAGAAGGGCAATACGCGGTCATTGAGCAGGTCTGCTGCCGTGATCGGCGTTTTACTGGTGTACAGTTTACAATGCACCACTTTCGAGTAAGTGTCTACGAACGTTTGTTGGTAAATACGCCCGACACCTTTGAGATTGCCGACGTAGAACGTGTCTTGCGAGCCGAGATAGCCCGGGTGGGCCGTTTCTATTTCCCCGCAAGCTTCGTCATCATGGGCTTTTTTCTCTAAGGCGGCGATTCGTGCGTCATTGAGCGTAATCCCTTCTTGAGCCACTTTGGCTTCAAGCGCCTTGAGTCGTTTCCCGAAGTTTTCAAGGTTGTTCCTTAACCAGATAGAGCGGACGCCACTCCCGGAGATAAAGACGCCTTTTTGACGTAACTCGTTACTGGTTCTGTGCTGCCCATGTGCCGGAAACTCAACCGCATGTTCAACCACGGCACGTTCTGTCGCTTCATCTGCCCTGTTTTTCAGGTTAGGGACTTGATAAGGTTATCGATACCGCCTTCTAGCGATAAAAGGTATCACGTGATACACCCATTATTTTACAGGCTTTTGAAACATTGCCGAGTTCTTCCGCTAAATTGAGCAAACCGACTTTGTGTTTGATAATGGGATTGTTAGTATAAAGCATGAGAGTTACCTCGTGTTTTGTATGAAGTTTGGACACCTTTATCAAAACCGGTAACTCTCAACCTTGCAAGGGCTAATTGTCAGATCACGTCGAGACTAATACAAGTGATACGTCATTTTCAACGGCCTTTGACGGGCAAAATACCCAAATATTGATTCGTGCCGTAGATACAGAAACAAACTGGATTGTCGATAACATCCTGTGGGAGTTGACCAGTCCCTATATCGACTGCGCCCTCTACGATTAATTTCCTTCATTTCTTTTTCTTCTCAGGAATACATTATGCTTTATGCACAAGGCACTATTTCTACCGTGTCCGGCTCGGCTATGGTCAGGGGAACCGGCACCCGCTTTAAAAGCAACATTAACGGCGTTGCCCCGGCACAGCTGATGTTAATCCAGTCCGGCAGCGGTAATCTGTTACACATGATTCAGGCGGTGAACTCGGATACCGAACTGGTGCTGGCCGATAATGTCAGCGCGACCCTGAATAATGTCACCTACCAGATTCAGACCACGGCGCCCGATTCCATTTCGGATGGTGTGCGGCATATAGTGGCCAACAGCAGTTATATCGTCAATTTCCTCCAGAACATGGACAAGTGGATGTCCCAGAATGGCGTGGTGAATGTGACTTTGCCGAATGGCCAGACGGTGGCGCTGCAATCGATCCGGGCATTGCAGGCGGAGATGGACAGGAAATTGGACAGGGGCCGGAACGGGGCGGATATTCAGGATAAAGCGGCGTTTGTGCGGAATATTGGTTTAGGAGATGCACTGAAAGTTAGGGATTATGGGATTGGGTCCAATGAGTTGGTTAATACAAATTATGTCCCTTACTTGTGGCATGTAGGCGGCGATCAGCCCAGTGGATTTTATGGATATACGCCAGATTCAGATAAAAAAGAACAGTGGGGATCATTTATAAAACTGCGCTGGAATGCTGAAAACCAGCAATATCTGATATTCCCTAATTTTGGTTCAAATGCCATGCGGATTGTCAGATTTATTGGTGGGAAGGTTTGGGAAGACTATACAGTCTGGACAACGGGCAACACCACCGAAGTTGATGGTTATCTGAAATCTGCGTCCCCCATCATTAAAATCTGGAGTGATAGCAAAT
>NZ_JACOII010000033.1 GCF_016306625.1 Xenorhabdus lircayensis
AACCATTTAATACATGACCTGTTTTTTTGTATGAACCACAGTGTATTTATATGTACTTTTCCAAATATCCTCAGCCAATACTTACGCTACCTCCACCAATAACAATACCGCCACAATCAACGGCATCTCCCGTTCTAGCGGCAGGTTTTCCTTCAATAAACACAGATCCGGAACCTTCAGCTATCATCCGGGAATGTGATGAGTGGGACTCCAGAATATCCCCTTGTCTGGCTATATAGACACCGTCTACCTTAACACTGCTGGCACCGGTAATTACAGGTGTTTCCGGGCAATCACCATGTTTTGTACCCATATCACCGATTCTGATGGCATTTCCCATATTGTTTCTCTCCCGAATTAATTTTAATACATATATTGATTGTTATTACATATTAAGAAGAAATTTATTAGCCCTATACCAACCGGGAGTTTCGTCATCAGTAAGTCTGACTAAAATGGATTCATCAAACTCATCAATATCGAAATTTTCTTCTCTGATCACTTTCTTAAGAATTCCCTCGATAGAACGAGTGTCTGTAATTTTCTCAGAAAGTAGATAATCATAGAAAAAAGCTAAAAATGGCATTGCGTTGACGATACTGATACTTTTTCTTATTTCTGCCAACTCAGATAACAAAATTGAATAAAGTTTTTGTAAATACTTCTCTTTTTGCTTTATCTCTATCAATTCATACTGTTCTTCGCTGATTTTGAAAATTTTATATTTCCCTTTGGCATTATCAGGAAAAGGTTCTCTGATTTTGGCAAAGTCATCCGTGCGTTCTTCTTCAAGATAAAGCGTTGTGATGCGTGAGATTGGCCCCAAAAAGCAATGCACTTCCCAGTCACTTAATACGCCGAGAAAATCCCAGATATTGCGCGGATCATAAAAGCGAAAAAATACCGGCTTTTCCTGCTGCGGAAGCAGCACTTGCAGGTATTTCCTTAAATGCTGGCGAAGGGTTTTCATATCCGCCGGGCTGTGAATAAAAATCCCCCAGGGTGTTTTGCGGCATTCCAGCCAGATTTTGACTTTTTCATCCACCTGTACCAGATAAGGCGCGATTTTAACCAGTTCTGGCTGGAGGGGTTCTCCATAAAGACAGGCGGAAGGCGGGTCATAACGCTCCAGCATCAAAAACAGATCGGCTTCTGCTGCCCCATCAATAATGGCGTAAAGTTTTTCCTGACTCATTCCTGTTTCTCCTTGTCTTCCATCGGGCAGTGAGCGACAAACATCGAACCTTCACTTGCTGCGGCCAACAGGATGGCTGGATTGGCAGGTGCCAGTAAATCACCGGGGCTGCCGCCGGAGTTCAGGTTGATCGCAGCACCTTTGATATCAATGCCGCCGGCGTGAAGCACAACAAAATTTCCACCAACATTCAGAGTAATTTTGCTGCCGCTTTGCAGGGTCAGATCGCCCTGTGCATCCACACTAACCAAGCCCTGAATTTTTTCAGCCAGATCGCCTTTAAGCTGTAATGAGCAGTCGCCGTCAACCTGCTCAATATAGTTGCCGGTGGTTTTGTGCTCCTGCTGACCTTCTACGGTCACTTTGCGGTTATTGGCTATTACCAGTTCATCGTCATGGCCGATGCTGGTCGTACGGTCATAGTTGATTCGTTCTCCCCGTGAATTGAGTACCTGAATGGCGAGATTTTTCTGAGCATGGATAAACACTTCTTCGAGATCTTTCTCATCCTCAAAACGCAATTCGTTAAACCCTTCGCCTTTATGGGTTTTCGAGCGGATCGACATTTGGGTTTTCGCCATCGGCAGGCGATTTGGTGTGATATTAAGGGCGTTGTAGGCTCGACCAACAATGATAGGTTGATCCGGGTCGCCATGAACAAAATCTACCAACACTTCATGCCCAATACGGGGAATGGCAATCATTCCCATTAGTTGTCCAGCCCACGCCTGACTGACCCGTACCCAGCAAGAACTTTGGTCATTGAATTCACCATATCTGTCCCAGTCAAACTGAATACGAACGCGCCCGTATTCGTCACAGAAGATTTCTTCTCCTTCTGGCCCAACAACAGTGGCAATGTGTGGGCCTTCCATTTTGGGTTTTGGGTAAGGTGAAGGGCGGTAAGAATTTTTTCGGGTGGTAAAGGTAAATTGATTAGACAGCCATGTGCCGCTATCGCCGGATTGAGTTTCATCTGCCTGTGGTTGCCGCCCGGAATGAGTAATCTGGATGAGTTGCCATTGGTCGTTGAAAGTTTCTCTGGGGTGATCTGTCAGGTTAAACAATTGCCCCGGCCACATCGCAAAACTGTCACCATGACCATTGCCAAGCTGAGTATCCCGGCGCAGGTATTCCAGACGATACTGGCTTGCCCGTTGGCCTAAATCATCGTCCTTAAAGCGGCTGGGGAAATCGTAATAATGATAGCTGTTCAGGATCCGCTGATTATCAAGATTGCGACCTTCATACCAGAATTCACGGTTCCAGCGGGGGTTCTTGAACGTTCTGTCTTTAGTGGTGATATTGGCAACACCAACACGCTCTGACCAGCTAATTTGGTGAATACAGGTTGTTTCCCCCGTTACATCAGCTTCGGGACGATAAGGGACGGTGATCACCTGATTAAGGGACAGGCAGGAATCGTGAAATACGATGCGTTGCTCGTGCTGCTCCTGATCGAAAACGAAATAGTAAAAAATACCCTCATCAGCCAGTAAGCGTTGAATAAAGGCCAAATCACTTTCATCATACTGAACACAAAATTCCCGTGGTGGATGTTTATAACCCAAAGCAAAGAAAAAACTACGTACACCGTTTTCCCTGAGCAGGCTTTCCACAATATCCACAACGGACTGATTTTGGAAAATCCGGCTATTGACCCGCAATGATGCACGCCATAACGGGGGTTGAAGGGTGATATGGTAGTGACTACTGTGCCGTCCGGTTGAAAGCAGTGAAAAATGGGTTATCATCCCGGTGATTTGGCGTTCAACCTGCCCGTTGCGATGCACGGCAAAAACGGCGTTTCCGTCAAGGACATCGGCAAAGTTAATTTCCGGGGTTTTACAGGTCAGCGTGGCTTCCAGCCGAAAGGGAGAAGATAGTGATTCATGTAGGGAAAAATCGACGACAGCAAAAGTTTGTTCGGGTAAGTTTTCCGTAATCAGTGTAATTCTTAACCCTGAGCGATCAAATAGTTGATTGATTTTATCTATTACCCTGCTCATTTGTGCTCTCCATGATATTTGGGTGTATCAATTTATTGGTTCACTATAACTATATGAATTAAAGAAACATTTCCATTTAGCTGATCTTAATATCTGTTTCATTACTGTCTGTTTGAGTAAGGATTATTTGAGAAAATGATTTTTTAGGTGGTTTATTATAATGCTGTTTATTTAATTCACTATCAGGGAATGGCGCTGGAATTGATTTTATATGCGGGATGTTATTATCCACTTTCATATCACCATCGAATTTTTTAAAAACTTTATTAATTTTATTAAATTCAGTAAAATCATTCCATGTTATTTCAGGTATAAGTCCAGCACTGCGCAGTGCCTTCCAGGTGAAATCAATACAGCTATTCGAAGCTCCATTATAATAAAGGTCAAAATCAGGATTATTTTCATCTTTTGCTAATTCGCCGTATTTTTTTAATTTATTATAGTGTTCTTCTGCAATTTCCATGGTACGGCTATATCGTGGATTCTCATAATGCTTAGTATCATAGATAGTTACCTCTCCTGGGCCTATGATGCCTGATTTAATAGGGGCAAATCCATAGGCATTATTAACTTTACCATCTGAAATTTCATACCACATATGTCCAGCCGCCGATGTTACTCTCTCACCATTTTTAACGTGAGGAGTTCCATTATTATCATTAAGAGGTGTGCCCGGATGCGCTGCATAAATGATAACAATATACCTTTTGTTTAAAGATTCAATTAAAGTCTCTACAAATTCGGGCCTTGCCTGTGGAGGTGCACACGTAGCACATGGTTTCCCTGCAGCATAATTTATGTTTTGATCAGGATAAGCACTGGCATTGATACGTTTTTCTTTATTTTCTTTGGAAAGAGCATTGTCGTTAGCAATCCCTATTAATAACTCTTCCGTCTTGTTTTTTGGCATCATTTTTTAAATCCTTTTATTTTATTGCATGTTGTCGAATATAGATAGAATAACTTAAATCATCCATCTTTAATTCTGACAGATCAGCTAGGACTTCTACTTTCAAGCGATATTGTCCATATTGATATGGGGATCCAAAATCCACTAAGTCAAATAAATTATTACCTGACCACCCAGAAGAAGAAGTTACTTTTGTGTGAGTTTTTTCATATACTATGCTTTCTGTTAAATCATCATTTATTTTATAAATTTTTATATCAAAAATAGGTTTTCCTTTAAGGTCATGTATAGGTCCACTCCCTCTAAATATGTCACTAACATAGAATCCCAAATTAGAACCTCTTCTTTTTTTAATATTCAAACTAATTTGAGGTGATGGAGTATTAGCAGGAATGAGATAGAGAAGTTTAGGTTTGGGTTGAGGAACCTTCCAAAACACCAAATCTACTTTTTCCCCTTTTTCGTACAGCTTAATAGGAGTTTCAACTGAGTAGTAATCACCAACTGTAGTTGGTCTGGGATTTAAGAAAAAGTAAGGATCTTCTGTGGGGGGACGCATCCATTGAATTAGCATTACGATACCCGCCCCCAAAAAAGCAGCTAAAATCAATAACATCGTTTTTTTCACCATATTTGCTCTTTCCATTCATCAGAAGCAAAGAAAATTTAGGATTCCGTGCCACAGTTAAATTAATAGTTACGATCTCATTACCTCTGAGAAGCTAAACCGACTAAAACCTGTTTCCTTAACAATCGCAACGACTTACCGTAAGTACATATACTGAATAAGTATATAACAGAATAATTTATCTATTCAAGTGTAAATAGAGACACCTCAAAAGAATTGTGATTAACTTCGCTTACTAAATAAAATCAATTATCTAATCTAAATTTCACGTAATACAACAGATTAAAAACACACTAACGCGCTACGCTTGTCTTCTCAGGTTTGTCTGGCTAATAAATTAACCAGACAAACCTGAGATGTAGAAAAACACTATGCCAGCCAGAAAAGACATTTCTATAGCATCCCCATTAAAAAAATTAAGGATAAAACGGTTCACCCTGTTCACCTCTAAATATTTTTATTTATATTCATAGTGTTAAATGGTGATGACTCGAAATTAAACTCATCACCACTCTTCACCCAACCGTTCACCTCTAAATCAGAAAAAGGTGAACAGGGATGAAGACTTGTGAATAGTTTAAAAATAACCATTCACCCTATAATACTTTGATATATCTGGTTTAAATTATAAGGTGAATAGTAGTGAACACTTTTTTATATTTTTCTGAAAAATGCAGCAGATAAAGCAGCAACCAGTCATGTTTATGATGAGGCCGAAACCGGCCGATTTTCAGGTCAAATACCCCATTACGGAACCCGATTAAATGGCGCTCTGGTGCGTTCATCATGGGAAGCTGTAATTTCAGGGCATCCACGGCAGAACCAATACCATGCGGTGAGTACGGCATTTTTTCTTCCATAAAAGCTGCCACCATTTCCCGCTGTAAATCGCGGTTACTGACCGGACACCAGACAATACCATCATAGTGATGAACGGTTTCCGAAGCGCCATCCAGTGCCAAATCGCCATTATAACGTGCCAGTAACACTTCTCCGCGCTGACTGGCTCCCATCTGACATAAGGTCAGTTTTGACGATTTGGCATCATTGGGCTGAATGACCGCTTTTTTCGTTATAGGTGCCGGTTGATAAAGCCCCTGAGCAAACGCCAGCTTTGCCGTTTCTACACCGTGTCGTTGGCGGTAGTCGTCCCAATCGGCTTTATGCTCTGTCGGTGGCAATGTGATCCAACCATTCACCGCTAGAGCGGCTTTTTCTGCCGAGATCTTGCCAGTATTCACTTTCAGTTTACCTTTCTTATCCAGTTCACCGGGGTAATGCCAGTCGTTATCGGCGGCAATAATAATTTTCGTATCCGGCAAGCATTCTCTGACTGATTGAGCAACGGAAAACAAATTGCCTTCATCCAGCGCCGCCAGAACAGCGCTTTTGCAGAATTGGTTAACCGTGAGTGCCGTGGCGTAACCTTCGGTAATGATGACCGTATTGGGACGTTCTTCCAGCGCTGATAGAGCAATAAACGCGCCTTTTTTCTGGCTGCCAGTGAGTAATTTTTTCTTACCATCCGGTTTGATGATCTGCGCGCCTGTTATTTTTTTGTCCAGTGTTGCGAGTCGCAACACTGCTGAATTATCAGGCAGTAACCGCTGATTAGGGCAATGCAGCCCTTTTGCAGTCAAATAGGGAGATTGTCCGGCAACTGTCTGCGCCATCAGAGCCGCCACGCTGTCGGCAATCGGTTGTATTGGATAAAGGTTTTCTTTGGCGGGCTTGGGTTCAGGCAGAGGTAATGCCAGTACATCCGCAACAATTTTAGCCGCTTCAGTAATAGAAATTCCTTTGGTTTTTGCTACCAAATCCAGCCCATCACCATAGTTCAGCGTATCACACTGGCGGCAATGCCAGTTGCCGTGATGGTGATCATCGATAAAGTGAAAACGGTCGGTGCCACCGCAGATCGGGCAAGCGCCATGTTTACCTTTTGCCGGGATATCGATACCACACGCAGGCAGCAGATTTTCCCAATGATACATGGCGGATTTTTTCACGGTCTGGATCAGGTCGAGCGGTTTTTGGCTGCGGGTTTTATCTGAAAGTGTAAATTTAGGGTGAGTTTGGGTATGCTGTATATCAGCCATCATCGTTACTCCGTATAACGGTTGTTGGTCAGACGCCTCAGATGTGTTGTCGCACACTGGGGCGTTGCTCTTTTATATTACGTGTCTTATGTCATGTTCTTTTCTGTACTATGCCGCCCGTGATCCTGCGATCCGCTGTGCAATCCAGTTATCAATTTCTGATTCAATAAACGCGATAGAGCGGGAGCCGAGTTTGATTTGTTTCGGGAATTCCCCATCGCTAATCAGCTTGTAAATCCACGCCTTGCTATAACCCGTTCTGCGTTGAACTTCGGGCAAACGAATAAGATTTTCTTTCGGTGCTGTCATTGTCATATTATTTATCTCCTGTTACCGAGTCCTTGAGCGCTCATCGTGGACGTTGTTTGATGACAGGCGGATTATTTAAAAAGCAAGATTAAATGAACAGCGTTAATTGTTTACTCCCTTTGTAAAATTTATCGGTTTATAGGGAGTATCAGCCCTCCAATTGTATGCTGTATGAAAATCAGTCACTGTTGAAGCCTCCAACACAGTCTAAAAAACATCCATCATCCATGTTCTGTATAAAAAAATAACTTTGTTGGCACTGCCAACACAGAATAAAAAATCACCACACATCTTAAGTTGTATGAAAAACAGGCTTTTGTGCCCCGGGCACAGGTGTGTGAAAAATCACCGCATCTTTACGCCCTTTTGTCAAATTTTCCGATCAAGACATTTTCACCGCGTTCCAGCATCTCCATATGATCCGCATACCATTGCAGCATTTCCCTGCGCCCCTCCAGATATTGGGCGTGGTTGTAGGTTCCCCGGATGCTGTTCTTATCAACATGGGCAAGCTGAGTTTCAATCCAAGCCGTGTTATAACCTTGTTCATGCAGGATAGTACTCATGGTATGACGGAAGCCGTGGCCGGTTGCCCTGCCATCATAGCCAATACGTTTTATAACCTGATTAATGGCGGCCTCGCTCATCGTTTTCCCCGCATCATTACGTCCGGGGAAAACGTATTTCCCACGCCCTGTAATAGAGTGCAGTTTGATAAGAATGGCTTTAACCTGATTGGATAGCGGGACGATGTGAGGGCGGCGCATTTTCATTCGCTCAGCAGGTATCTGCCAGATATCCTTATCGAAATCGAATTCAGTCCATTCTGATTCTCTTAATTCGATGGTACGCACACCAGTAAGCATCAGTAAACGTGTCGCGGACTGAGTCACTTCGCTTCCGGTATAGCCCGCCAAGGCGATGAGGAATTCATTCATTTGGTCGGCTAAAAGGTGTGGGAAGTGTTTTTGCTTCGGTGCTTTAAGTGCGCTGGCAAGATCAGTAACGGGATTGAACTCAGCCCGTCCTGTAATAACTGCATAGGTGAAAATTTGCCGACAAGCCTGTCTGGTTTTTTTCAATTTATCCAAAACACCGCGTTGCTCCATTTTTCGGAGCACAGCCAGCATTTCGGCGGGTTTAATCTCGGTAACAGCCCGTTTACCAATATACGGGAAGATATCTTTTTTCAGATATTCCAGAATGTCTTCGGCATACCCTTTTGACCAGTTGGGACGTTTGTGCTCATGCCATTCAATGGCGATGGATTCAAAACTATTGCTGACCGCAAACGCTTTGGCTGCCTTTTCAGCTTTCTTTTCTTCTATCGGATCATGACCATCCGATAGCGTCCGCCGTGCTTCGTTTCTCTTGGTTCTTGCTTCTGCGAGGGAGATATCAGGGTATACCCCTAATGCGAGTAATTTTTCTTTGCCTGCGATCCGGTACTTCAACCGCCAATAGCGAGCGCCATTAGGGTTAACCAATAGGTATAGTCCGCCACCATCTGCAAGTTTATAAGGTTTTTCTTTCGGCTTTGCAGTGTCCACCTGTCGGGCTGTTAGCTTCATCTGGGGGTATCTCACTTCATTGAACCTGAACGTACCCCTAAATATACCCCCATAAGATCGTGGATTTCAACCTACCTGACTGGACTACAGAAGAACGGGAAAAGGCTAACAATGCGTATTTACTGGGGTTTTGTGGACTTGAAAGGACGTTAAGATATGGATGGATGGTACGCCCTACAGGATTCGAACCTGTGACCTACGGCTTAGAAGGCCGTTGCTCTATCCAACTGAGCTAAGGGCGCATTATGGTATGTAGAATAAGAAACATCATTAATGCGTTGATGTAGCACCGGATTATACGGGCATAATGGAATGAGTCAATGGCCTTTTCGCTCATATGTTCATTTTATGGTTACCAATAAAACTGACAGGCGGTTCATGTTCTGACAAAATAGCCCCTATTCCTATACTTGATGATGGAATCTTAAATACATGTCAGCAAAAATTATTGATGGGAAAACGATTGCGCAGACAATCAGAAGCGAAGTTGCAGAAAAAGTCAGGCAGCGTGTGGCTGCTGGAAAACGAGCTCCAGGTCTTGCCGTCGTTTTAGTGGGAGAAAACCCTGCTTCTCAGATTTATGTCGCGAGCAAACGTCGTGCCTGTGAAGAGGTTGGTTTTATGTCCCGCTCTTATGACCTGCCTGATACGACCAGCGAAGCCGAATTACTCTCCCTGATAGATAACCTGAACACCGATACAGAAATCGATGGTATTTTAGTTCAACTTCCCTTACCTGCCGGTATTGATAATGTCAAAGTACTGGAACGTATTCATCCCGATAAAGATGTGGATGGTTTCCATCCCTATAATATCGGTCGCCTGTGCCAACGCGCCCCAAAATTACGCCCTTGTACTCCCCGTGGAATTGTAACGCTGCTTGAACGCTGCAATATCAATACTTATGGGCTAAATGCAGTTATCATCGGTGCTTCCAATATCGTTGGGCGCCCCATGAGCCTTGAGTTGCTGTTGGCAGGCTGTACTACTACGGTAACGCATCGCTTTACCAAAAATTTACGCCAGCATGTTGAACAGGCTGATTTATTGGTCGTTGCTGTCGGTAAGCCGAATTTTATTCCCGGCGAGTGGATTAAACCGGGCGCGATTGTGATTGATGTTGGCATCAATCGGCTGGAAAATGGCAAGGTCATTGGAGATGTGGATTTCGATAACGCCTCCGAACGCGCCAGTTGGATTTCTCCTGTGCCGGGTGGTGTCGGCCCAATGACCGTCGCGACATTGATTCAAAATACCTTGCAGGCTTGCGAGGAATACCATGATGTAAATAGAACTGAAGGATACTGATGGACATTTTTAATTTAGATGGACACCCTTGCGTTGAGCTGTGTGACTTGCTGAAATTCCAAGGATGGTGTGAAAGCGGTGCAGCGGCGAAGACTGTGATTGCAGAAAGCTTAGTTCAAGTCGATGAGCTAGTGGAAACTCGCAAACGCTGCAAAATCGTTGCAGGGAAAATTGTCAGCTTTAATGGCGAATCCGTTCGTGTTGAAGCATAACTCGGTGGGTAAACACTACCGCTAATGCCTTCCAGAAAATCAGCACATTAAATGTATAATGTGCTGATTTTTTTATTTTATAAATAGTAATTAATTATTTTATCAGCCAGTATAAGGTGAATCATAATTATAATAAAATATTATGAAAATAATGAGGGCAGTATTATAGGCAGATATTATCACCATCTCGATTTACAGCGTAATTTAATACAAAAAATCAAGAGAAACCCAATAACCAATCCAAAAATGCAGGGCCAAGAATCAACCCAAAAGAAATATTAAATTGGGAAAATTTAAGTGTAGAACTCCAACAATTACCCAATGGAATTCAATACTTTCTTGATATCCCTAAACATGAATTACCTATAAGACTAAATATTATCGGCCATGTTAACCAACATCACAATATCTATTCTATTGCTCAAAATAGCCGTAATCGTTTAACTCCAAAACAGTTATTTTATAGTATTCAAAAATTGTTAGAAAAATATAATATTAATAGTATAAGGCTTTGTTGTTGCCATCTAGGAAAAACAGGCTTCGCTCAAGAATTTGCCAACCTCACCAATAGGCCTGTTAAAGCCTCAATGGGGCAATTACGTATAACTCAACCTTATTTCGCTAAAAAATACCTAAATAATCGTTCTATAATTGTTAAAAATCCCCAGATAACAATACGAGTAGATCATAATAGACGCCATGATATCGATGTTTCTAACAGTCAATTTATCTGGTTTTATCCGCAAAATATGTGACCTTAACGGTATCTTGATAAACTATCATGCCAGAAATGTTTTGGTTTTCTAATAAGTTGCTATACTGAGAAGCTTACGTACAACTGAAAAGGAGTTAATTATGTTAAGTAATAGAGCTGCAAAAAGGTTGTTGGGTATGTCTTATAAGTTAAGTAATTCTAAACGCAAAGTAACTATTTCTCTTCTTAATCTTGCTTCCAGTGATAACACACATCAAGTACCAGAACATCTAAGTAATTCTTCTTTTGTTGCCATGAAACGAGACACATCTTCTGGAAAAGTCACGTATCATGCGGGAACTGTTTTCTATCCTGAGTATCTAAATATTCAGCGATAAATCTGCCTGTTTTCATTCCGCTCATGTATTACAACTACATGTATTACAATTAAAATTATCGTTGTGAAAACGTAAATGTGATAAAAACTGAACCGCCCACAAAGGGCGGTTCAAAAGTGATTATTTACGACGCCACGTTGTTCCCTGTGAGCCATCTTCCAGCTCAATGCCCATTTCATTTAACTGGTCACGCGCCGTATCGGCCAATGCCCACTCTTTGTTTTTACGGGCATCGTTACGTTGTTTGATTAACGCTTCGATTTGAGCAACATCATCGTCATTCGCCTGTGCTCCCCCCTGCAAGAAGTGTTCTGGATCCTGCTCCAAAAGGCCAAGAACACCTGCCAATTTACGCAGTTCAGCCGCCAGACCATTCGCCGAAGTCATGTCTTCTGCTTTCAGGCGGTTGATCTCACGCACTATGTCAAACAGGACTGAATACGCTTCTGGTGTGTTGAAATCATCGTTCATCGCTTCCGTGAAACGTGCTTCAAACGCCTCTCCACCAGCAGGCAGTGCGGATTTATCTGTACCACGCAGTGAAGTATACAGACGCTCAAGAGCAGTACGCGCTTGTTTCAGGTTCTCTTCCGTGTAATTCAACTGGCTGCGATAGTGACCGGACAGCAAGAAATAACGCACGGTTTCAGCATCGTAATACTCCAACACATCGCGAATGGTAAAGAAGTTGTCCAGTGATTTAGACATCTTCTCTTTATCCACCATGACCATGCCGGAGTGCATCCAGTAATTAACGTAAGGGCCATCATGGGCGCAAGTAGATTGTGCAATCTCATTTTCATGGTGTGGGAACATCAAATCAGAACCACCACCATGAATATCAAAATGATGGCCAAACGCCTTGCCGTTCATGGCAGAACATTCAATATGCCAACCTGGACGACCTGCGCCCCACGGAGATTCCCAGCTAGGCTCTCCTGGCTTGGACATTTTCCACAACACAAAATCCATTGGATTGCGTTTTACATCCGTCACTTCAACACGAGCACCCGCCTGTAACTGTTCTAAATCCTGACGAGAAAGTAGGCCGTAATCAGGATTGGTGTCAATGGAAAACATCACGTCGCCATTAGCTGCAACATAAGCGTGTCCACGCTTAATCAGCTCTTTGGTAATTTCAATGATTTCTGGCATATGTTGTGTTGCACGGGGCTCTGAATTCGGGCGCAGAATATTCAGGGTATCAAAGTCGTTGTGCATTTCTGCCAACATACGTGCGGTCAAATCGTCACAGCTTTCATTATTTTCAATTGCACGTTTGATGATTTTGTCATCCACATCAGTGACGTTGCGGACATACGTCAGATCGTATCCCAGATAACGCAGATAACGAGCAATAACATCAAATGAAACAAACGTTCTGCCGTGACCAATATGACACAAATCATAAATGGTAATGCCACACACGTACATGCCCACTTTTCCTTCATGAATTGGCTTAAATTCTTCTTTTTGACGGCTGAGAGTATTGAAAATTTTTAGCATCAGTGGGTTTTCCGTAAAATTGATGTACGTGTAATAAAGTCAAATGAATTTATTGATTATAGGCTTCTTTATCAGTGATATAAATATACCCTTCACTTTTCAAATTACTGCTTTGTTGACGACAACTTGAAATCCATTGGAGATAAACTAGGGTATAAAAAGCCAGATAAGGTATTTCACCTTGATATGCAATGCTTTGCAAGTACCGCAAGCCGCCTTGTTCTGATACGGCTTCAGGGTACTGACTCAAAATCTCAGATATGATATAACAGCGTTTTTCCGAACCCCTAGAATACAGGGGCAATCAAAACTATTATTAGGATTTCTACTATGGTGACTTTCCACACCAACTTTGGCGATATCGTGATCAACACTTTCGCGGATAAAGCGCCGGTAACTGTTGAGAACTTTTTGAATTACTGCTCTGAAGGTTTTTATGACAATACGATTTTTCATCGTGTTATCAATGGATTCATGATTCAAGGCGGCGGCTTTGAACCTGGTATGAAACAGAAAACAACTCAGGATACTATCAAGAACGAAGCCAATAATGGTCTGAAAAACAGCCGTGGCACTCTCGCAATGGCACGTACCAATGATCCACACTCTGCAACCGCCCAGTTCTTCATTAACGTTGTTGATAACGATTTTCTGAACTTCCGTTCAGAACGTCCAGACGGATGGGGCTATTGCGTATTCGCCGAAGTGGTTGAAGGTATGGACGTGGTTGATAAAATCAAGGGCGTTTCCACTGGCCGCAGCGGTATGCACCAAGATGTACCACATGAAGATGTGATCATTGAACGTGTTACTGTTAGCGAATAGTTAATCGTTATATGAGCACGCTGTTTATTGCAGATTTGCATCTCAGTGAGCAAGAACCGGCAATTACTGCCGGTTTTCTGCGTTTTTTACGTGAGAATGCGATTCATGCTGAGAGTCTTTATATCCTCGGTGATTTTTTTGATTACTGGATTGGTGATGATGATCCCAACCCACTGCACACTAAAATTGCCCAAGCACTCAATGTACTGAAACAAAAAGGTATTCCCTGTTATTTCATTCATGGTAATCGCGATTTTATGCTGGGTTCACGCTTTGCAAGAGAAAGTGGCCTGATCTTATTACCACAGGAAAAAGTGCTGGAGTTGTATGGTAAGCGTATTTTGATCCTGCATGGCGATACACTATGCACAGATGACATCGGTTATCAGCAGTATCGTAAGAGAGTACATACTCCGTGGATACAACGGTTATTCCTACTTCTTCCTTTGTTTATCCGATTGAAAATCGCTGCCAAAATGCGTGCGGGTAGCCAATGCGCCAACAGCCAAAAATCCGAATCAATCATGGATGTCAATCAACAAGCGGTTATCGAACACTTCGAAAGACATCAGACCGATTGGATGATTCACGGACATACTCACCGTCCGGCAATACATGATATTCAAGTTGGTGATAAAACCCTGCATCGCGGTGTGTTAGGAGCATGGCATGATCACGGTTCGATGTTCAAAGTGACAGAAACGTCCATTGAGCTAATATCTTTCCCTTTTTGAGCCTGCTTAACTATTTTGGAAAATCGACGAATCAAACAACGCAAACGTTTTCCTTGCGGAATTCGCGTGATATGATCCCCTGACTTAAACATCATCTTTGTTCTGGTAGACACACCAATACAGGAGCATCTGATTTATGACGGCCAGCCCTGATCCCGTAACAGCTATGACTTCTACAACAGCTATTCCCACTACAACAATGCAACACCACGCCAAAATCGCCATTGTCATGGGTTCAAAAAGTGACTGGGCGACAATGCAACACACCGCTGATATTTTGATCTCTCTTGTCATTCCTTTCCATGTCGAAATTGTTTCGGCACACCGAACGCCCGATAAGCTTTTTCATTTTGCCGAGCAAGCCAAAGAAAATGGGTTTGATGTGATTATCGCTGGTGCAGGTGGTGCGGCACATTTACCGGGGATGTTGGCCGCCAAGACCTTAGTCCCTGTGTTTGGGGTTCCAGTACAAAGTGCTGCGCTTAGTGGTGTTGATAGCCTGTATTCTATCGTCCAAATGCCAAAGGGTATTCCTGTTGGTACGCTGGCTATTGGCAAGGCAGGAGCTGCAAACGCAGCATTACTGGCTGCCCAAGTGTTAGCCTTGCATGATAATGTCCTGTTTCAACGTCTGTCAGATTGGCGCCAAGCACAAACACAGGATGTTTTGGATAATCCTGATCCGCGGGAGGATGCATGAAACCTGTTTGTGTATTGGGGAATGGTCAGTTGGGTCGGATGCTACGTCAGGCGGGTGAGCCATTGGGGATCGCTGTTTACCCCGTAGGGTTAGATGCAGAGCCGGAAGCGGTGCCTTATCAGAGCAGCGTTATCACCGCAGAAATTGAGCGTTGGCCTGAAACCGTATTAACTCGCGAGCTGGCTCATCACAAGGCTTTTATCAATCGCGATATTTTCCCACAACTGGCAGATCGCTTGCCACAAAAACAGCTTATGGATACGTTGGGTTTGGCAACAGCACCGTGGAAACTGCTTTCCGACCCCAGCCAATGGCCACAACTGTTTGCTGAATTGGGGGATTTCATCATCGTTAAACGTCGGACGGGCGGCTACGATGGACGTGGTCAATGGCGTATCCGGCCGGGCGATGAAGCAAACTTACCACCTGAGATTTACGGTGAATGTATCGTAGAACAGGGCATCCCGTTTTCAGGGGAAGTGTCGCTGATTGGCGCCCGTAATGCCCAAGGTGAATCGGTATTTTATACACTCACTCATAATCTGCATCAGGAAGGCATTTTACGTACCAGTATTGCTTTGCCCAATACAAATAAGCAATTGCAGCAACAAGCAGAAAAAATGCTGTCCGCCATCATGGATCACCTGAATTATATCGGTGTGATGGCAATGGAATGCTTTATTGTTGGCGAAAATTTGTTGATCAACGAACTGGCACCACGGGTTCACAATAGCGGTCACTGGACACAGAACGGCGCTTCTATCAGCCAGTTTGAACTTCACTTACGGGCGATTTTGGGCCTGCCCATGCCTCAACCAGAAATATTTGCGCCATCCGTTATGATCAATTTGATCGGTACAGAGATAAACCCTGCATGGCTCAGTTTACCGCTGGTTCGTTTACATTGGTATGAGAAGGAAGTTCACCCAGTACGTAAGGTAGGGCATCTGAATCTAGTTCATTCTGACAATGATATATTGAGAACCGCATTACAAACGTTGATCCCATTATTACCGGAAGAATATCAAAGCGGTCTGGAATGGGCCCAAGATAAATTAAATTGATCGGTTATATTAGATAGCCAGCTCAAGGAAGTGGTAATAATTTAAAACAAACTACCACTTCCCATTCCAACTCTATGGGCAATTATTATGTTTTTGGTAGCGTTCGGGATAGGGTATCCACAATTGTTCTTGTCATTTGATCTATCTCATAATTGAGAAAATCACCTACCTTAACTTTGCTGAAGTTGGTCATCCTTAATGTTTCTGGGATCAGGTTTAAGGCAATCGTCTTGTTTTCTTCTTCAATGCCATTGATGGTTAAACTACAACCTTGAAGTCCGATAAAACCCTTCAAGAAAAAATATTTAATGTTGTCTTGAGGGATCCGGATAACTAACCGATAAGTTTCACCGGTTGCGGTAAATTCCACTACTTCTGCCATCCCCTCTACATGCCCATAAAGACTGTGCCCACCATTTTCTTTATTCATCTGGTGTGAACGTTCAACGTTGACTTCATCTCCAATGGAGAGAAATTTCAATGTCGTGGCATCAGCAGTAAAATCAGAAATATCAAAATACACTCTATCCCCATTAAATTGGGTAACGGTCAGGCATGTGCCATCAATCGCGACGCTGGCTCCAACAGCAACCCAAAAGATAATTAAATATTCCATTCCTATAATTTATCTCGATTTAAAATAATCATCACTCTTTAATTATAAGAATGTATTTCAATACAAAAAACACCTCAAATTCATTATACCAGTGTATCTTACCCCCCTATTTTCACTTTATCTGAGCATCCGAACAACTGGATTAAATTATCACTAATCCACGGTCTAAATTCTGATATTTAATATAACCCTAAATATAAAAACAAATAAATTTAACTCACCAGTGAAATTAAATCCATCATTAACAAATCCCTGGTATTAAAATCAACAATTTTTTAAAAAAAAGCAAAAAATAATGAAGCATCGGCTATTTAATCTGGCTAATGCATCATAAAACATGAATAAAAATAATAATTATTTGACATGAGAGCACAATTAAATAAATGTTACTCTCTTACAGTCAATTACCGATGAGATAACAAGGAGACACTACGTGCCACCGCTAAGGAAACAAGGAATCAACAATGCCTTAAGGTCTATTACCGCAACGACTACTGGTTTATCGGCCATTCCACTCTTCTTTCTTTTCTCAGCACCTGCGCAAGCCGATGGTTTTGTCAATTTTCAATCAATTGATACCAGTCTTTATTTGCAATTCGAAAACAAAGTCGCTCCCCAAAAAACCTTTTCTCCCATTATAGAAGCGTTTGGTGATTACAAGATTGGCGATATGTATGTCTACAGTATTTGGCAAAATTCGCTGCAACATGACTATAAAGGCGATAAAAACACCTATTACTATAAATTTGTGCCAAGACTCAGTGCCAGCAAAATCACGGGGTATGATCTTTCCTATGGCCCATTAAAAGATGTGCTGTTTGCTCAGTGGATTGCTAAAACCGAAAACGTAAAATACGACTATTTCCCCGGTATCAGCCTCGATTGGCAAGTGGATGGATTCAGTTGGTTGCGCACTATCTTTTACTTTGAGAATAATGCAAAAGGAAGCTGGAACGATCAGCGTATCCACATTGATTATGGTATTCCGTTCAGTAATCAATTGGGGGATTTCCGCATTGCAGGCACTTTCGATTATACACTGGGATTACGTGATAACCCTGAGATGATCGATTTCAAACCCGAATTACATTATGACTTGGGGAAAAAATTGGGATATCAACCCGGCCATCTGTGGACAGGGGTTGTCGTGAATCCGGTCAAAAATAAGTACAAAATAAAAGATACACCGTACTACCGCACGAATCAATTTAGCTATGGGGTGTTTATTCGATACAGCTTTTTCTAATAAACACATAAAATAGTGCCGTTTTTAATGGTTTATATCCTTGATGGGGTCACAATGTCCATTCAACACGACAAATTCGGGCGTACTTATCAGTGGCTTTTACTGATACTTTTAGGCATGGTTTATTTTTTATCCACAGCAACAACCTTTACGTCATTGGGTGTTGTCCTACCCAGTATGATTAATGAACTGGGCTGGAGCTGGACTAATGCCGGTTTAGGGTTCACGCTGCTTGGCCTGACTTGCGGGCTATCCAGTTTTCTGCCAACCGTGTTCATTCGCAAGGTTGGCGTTCGCTTCACTCTGTTCATTGGCCTGCTGATTTTTCTGGCCGGTTTCTACAATCTTTATCACACGCACGCTATTTCATCTTATTTTATTGGTACGGCTTTAATTGGCGTCGGTTTTACCTTTTTGGCGACAGTTCCGGGCACTTATGTGATTTCACGCTTATATGAAAAACAGTCCCTTGCTTTTGGCTTCTATTTCACGATCGGTGGACTAGGAGGCGTAATTGGCCCTTGGATCTATTTTCTGGCCACCCGTGTTTGGGGAACATGGCGGATGCACTGGATGATTTCCGCCATTGTGCTCACCATTTTCGTTATCCTGACGATTATTACCCTTCAAGAAGGAAAGCGGGAAATTGCCCATGCCAAAGCGGTGAACCAACAACATAACAACCAAGATACATCCAGCATTTATCGCACCAAGCAGCGCTGGACTGCACATCAAGCACTGCGTACATGGCAATTCTATGTGATTGCAGCCACTTACACCGCGTTTTTATGGTGTGGTATTACGGTCAATAGCTTTGCCGTTGCCCATATTATCGAAAATGGTTTCAGCGAAACCATCGCCGCAGGGTTACTGAGCACGATGGCCTTCATCAATGCGTTTTCCAGATTGGCCGGAGGCGCAGTCGGGGAATGGGTGGATCCGAAAAAATTACTGATTGGCAGCCTGACTATTATCATTATTGGCTTAATTGCGCTGAGTATCGCTTCCTCATGGCCGTTCTTGATTGCGTTCACGCTGTTTGTCGGCATGGGTTACGGAATGACTTTCCTCGCTTCCAGTGTGTTGCTGGCTAACTATTTTGGCCGCAAACCTTATCTGGAACTGTTTTCGATCATGAACTTGATCTCCACGCTGGCCTGTTTGGCTCCCTTTTTTACTGGTGCCATTAAAGATTATTCAGGCAGCTTTACTTCAGCATTCATGATTATTGCTATCCCCGTATTTGTTGTGCTTGTCGTGACATTAATGATGAAACCGCCTACTCAGAAAATGAGAAAGCATTCGGCCGAAAACACTCAATTTACTGAATAGGATAAAAATGAACTAAAACAACGTACAAACAAGGAAATAGTGATGTCAAAGAAAGAGTTCGGTGTATTTCTACCCATCGCCAAAGGTGGGTGGATCATCTCCAAAAACACGCCACCACTGGATTCATCTTATAAACAAAACCGTGAGGCTGCCATTCTGGCTGACCAGATTGGCCTTGATTTCATTATGTCTATGGGTAAATGGAGCGGGTTTGGTGGTGAAACAGATCATTGGGGCAGCTCGCTCGAATCCGTCACGATGATGGCCGGCATTGCTGAAGTCACTCACCACGCAAAACTGATCGCAACTGTTCATGCTGGGTTACACAATCCGGCAGTCACGGCCAAAATGATCGCTACGCTGGATCATATTAGTCGGGGGCGTGCTGGCCTGAATATTGTTTCCGGTTCATTCCGAGATGAGTTTGAGCAAATGGGTGAATGGGATGGCAGCCTGGATCATGACCAGCGCTATGCCATGACTGAAGAGTGGACTCAGCTGATCAAACGACTTTGGTGTGAAAAACAAGTTGATCATGAAGGCACTTACTTTCATTTAAAACAGTGCGTTTCTGAACCTAAGCCTCTTTCATTTCCTCGACCTTACCTAGTTTGTGCAGGCCAGTCCGATCAAGGGCTGCGTTTCAGTGTACGCTATACCGATGTTTGTTTTATCAGTGGTAAGGATGAGGCTGAAACCCGCAACATCAGTTTAACCGCCAAACGTATCGCTGCTGAGTACAATACAACAACCAAAACATTCTGCATGTGTACTGTCATTTGCGCTGAAACAGATGCCTATGCTGAAACTCTCGCCCAATTCTACCGTCAAAGTTTGGATGTAGAAGCCGTCAAAAATATGATGCACAGTTTCGGCGTCGATATGGATGGAAAAAGCAATGCGATGGTTGGGCGCTCCCAAAATGCCTTTATGACCCATACCGCCATCGGTACGCCAGATACTTGCTACAAACAACTGGCAGATTTAATGCGCACTTGTGAATTGGATGGCGTGATGTTGATCTTCCCCGATTATATAAAGGGATTAACGGTTTTTGGTGATCAGATCCTGCCCAAATTAAGAGAAGAATTTGTCGGATAAAATCAAGCCGTCACCTTAAATAATGGGGAGCACCTTGTGCAATGCCTCCCCATTTCGGCTAGGTTTTATTTTACTCTGGCAAACGTCGGTACTGCCCTTTGCCACGCAATAACCGAATTCCCAACCAACCACCACATAATGAAAGCAGTAAGCTACTGATGATGGGAAGCAGAAGCCACATCTGCCATTGTGGTTGCCACGGAAAATCAAAGACCTGAGTCTGCAACAACCAAAGTGCGATTTCTGCACCAAATGCCGCCGCCAAACCCGCCATAAAACCAAGCAACGCAAATTCACTCCACAATGTGCGACGCAGTAGTTTTTTGCTCGCGCCCAATATGCGGTATACCACCAATTCAAGCTGACGCTGGCTCATACCGACCTGAATTTGTGCCAATAACAGCAATCCACCACAAATCATCACCAAAACAACCATGATTTCCAACGCTTTGCTGACTTGCTGCAAAATACCTTGTACCTGCTTAATTATCGAACCAATATCCAACATGCTGATGGTCGGGAAATGGCGATTAATTTCCGTCAGCAGCCGCCCATCGCCTTCATAATGAAAGCTGGTCAGCCACATTCCAGGCTGATTTTCCAACGTCTCTTTAGCAAAGATAAAAATGAAGTTCGGGTTCACACTCTCCCAATCCACTTTACGAATACTGCTTACCGTGGCATGGAACGTTCGAGTATTACCCGTAAATGTCAGTTGATCACCCACGTTAATTTGCAATCGTTCCGCCACTCCCTGTTCCATGGAAACTTCATTCGGCTTCGGCGGCCATGTTCCCTCAATGAGGGTATTAAAAGGTGGCAGGTCTGTTTTCCATGTTAAGTTCAGTTCACGACGCACCGTCGTACTATTGGGGTGTCTTTCATCAGCCCATACAATCGCCGATTGTCCATTCACTTCCGTCAAGCGCGCCAGCACAATTGGATAAAATTCGGTGGGTTTCACCTGATATTTAGCCAGCAAGTCATTAACTTGAGCAGTTTGCGGTTGAGTGATGTTTATCAGGAAATAATTCGGGCTATCGGGCGGCAATTGCTGCTGCCATCGACTCAATAAATCGCCCCTTACCATAACAAGCAAGGCCAATAGCATGAATGACAGAGAAAATGCCGCCAATTGTGTCATGGTTTGAAATGGACGACATAGCAAGCGATTAACTGCCAAACGCAAACTTAACTGACGAAATGTCACGCGGCGCAGCAACCATAAACCGCCCCATCCCAATAGTGCCAACAACAGAGCGACAATCGGCACTCCCGCCAGCAATGACCATAACAGCGGTTTCGTGCCTGCCAGTAATACCAATCCCCCTGTCACAATCAATGCCACCGCAGGCAGGTAGTAACGCAATGGCCAAATAGCCGCAGTTACGTCACTTCTCAATACCCGTGAAGGCTGAGTAGCCATTAATTGACGATAGGGACGAATTCCCACCAGCAAAGCAATACCGAAGAGGGAACCCATCGCCCATACCCACGGCCACATACCCGCTGTCGGTAACATTTTAGGCAACATCCCGGCTAAAATCCGAATCAATGCAGATTCAAAAACCAAGCCTAAAATAGAACCTACTACAATGGCGGCAAACAATATCACCAACCATTGTCCAATAATCCACTGACGCAAAGCCCAGCGCCCTGCTCCCAACGTTTTCAGGATAGCAATCAGATTGTGTCGGCTGCGGCAATAGTGCGCCATGGAAACGGCCATCGCAGCCACAGCAAGCAACAGTGTCAGCAAAGCCGACAACAGTAAAAATTGCTGGGCACGCTCAATAGATTGCGCCAGTACGCTATTATCCTGTTTCAGTGTCAGCCAACGTTGATCAACTTTTAATTGTGGATCAATGAATTGCTGGAATGATTGGATCGCTGTTGGAGAACCCGCGAACATATAGCGATAAGTCAAACGGCTGCCCGGTTGGATCGCCCCCGTTGCCTTAGCATCATCAATGTTGATTAAAATTCGGGGAGAAATCTGGAATGGATTGAAACCGCTATCAGGTTCTTGCAGCAATTCACCACTAATCTTTAACGTGGTATCTCCCACGTCAAGACTATCCCCAACCTTGACTCCCAATAAAGTCAGCAACCGCGGAGCCACCAGCACAGAACCTTTTTCCGGTTTTAATCCTCGTGGGTTGGTTTCCAGTTCTCCATACAACGGATAACGATCATCTACCGCTTTCACTTGAGCTAATTGAGGAATATCTCCCGCATAAGTCATGGTCGAAAATGAGATCTGGCGACTCAATGCCAACCCGTGTTCCTGTGAACTTTTCAACCAATTTTCATCAACGGGGTATGACGCCCTTAAGACGAGATCACCCGCCAGAAAGTCACGGCTTTGGTAATGCACACTCTGATCAATACGATCACTGATACGCCCTAATGCCAGCACACAAGCCACTGCCAATGTCAGAGATAACCAGACAATTAAGAGAGACGGTGTACGCCACTCACGCCAAAACCAGCGCCAAATCATGCTTCCTCCCGCAATTGTCCATCCACCAGACGTAAACGGCGCTGGCAGCGGGCAGCCAGTTGGCTGTCATGAGTTACCAAAATCAAGGTAGTGGCGTAATCATAATTGAGGGAAAATAGTAAATCAGCGATGCGATCACCCGTCTGGCGATCAAGATTGCCCGTTGGTTCATCAGCAAACAGGATTTTTGGACGGGTGCAAAATGCCCGGGCCAACGCCACCCGCTGCTGTTCTCCGCCCGAAAGTTGGGCTGGCATATGTTTCAGGCGTTTTCCCAATCCCAATTGTTCGAGTAATTCAATGGCCTGCTGACGGCTTTGATTTTCCGATTCGCCACGTAACAGTGCCGGAAGCTGGACATTCTCCAATGCATTCAAGGTGGGGATCAACATAAAGGATTGGAAAACAAAACCCACATTTTCTGCTCGCAACTGCGCCCGCTGCTCTTCATTCATGCGACTGATATTCTGCCCCAACAAATGGACGTCCCCCCCGCTGCCATCGTCCAATCCCGCAATAATTCCCAAAAGCGTTGACTTTCCTGATCCTGACTCACCAATCAAAGCAATTGTCTGCGCTGGCTCGACAACCAACTCAACACCTTGCAATATATTAATTACCTGTTCCCCTTGACCGACATGTTTAATGAGATGATGAACTTCAAGAATACTTTCTACAGCCATGTATTTTTCCTTTTATTGTTGGTGCTATGCAGCGCCAGAGCGGCTGCGGCTGATACCCTGCTTATATTGGGTGATAGCCTCAGTGCCGGATACCGCCTGCCCGTTGAGCAGTCATGGCCTGCGCTGGTAGCGAAACAATGGCAACAAGCCGGCAAAAAAACAGCCGTCGTTAACGGCAGTATCAGCGGCAATACCGCAGCACAGGCTCTTGAACGTCTGCCTGAGTTGTTGAAACAGCACAATCCAAAGTGGGTTCTGATAGAGCTTGGCGCGAATGATGGACTGCGTGGTTTTCCTATTCAAAACATAGAACAAGATTTGCAACAGAGCATTACCTTGGTCAAACAAGCCGGTGCACAACCTTTGTTAATGCAAATCCGTATTTCACCCAATTATGGAAAACGCTATACCGAATCCTTTGCGAAAATTTATCCTGCGCTGTCTGAACGCAACCAAATTCCTCTGCTGCCATTTTTCATGGAGCACATTGCTATCAAGCCAGAATGGATGCAAGATGATGGGTTGCATCCCAATCAAGCCGCGCAGCCCTTTATTGCTGATTGGATGTCCAATAAACTGTCGGTATACATCAACCACTCTTAAGTAAAAATATTCATTCATAGTAAATCATTTATTTCCATGAATTGATGCAAATAAACAGGTAAATTTATGCAAAAAGCGATTCTTATTACTGGGTGTTCTAGCGGGATAGGATTAGTCGCAGCCAAAACACTCCATCAACGTGGTTACCGCGTACTCGCAGCTTGCCGTAAACCTGCCGATTTGGTGCATATGCGAGAGCTGGGATTTGAGCCCATTGGATTGGATTTAGATGATAAAGAAAGTGTTGAGCACGCAGCTAAGACTGTGATTGAATTAACCGATGGTCGTTTGTTCGGGCTGTTCAATAATGCCGGATTTGGTGTTTATGGCCCATTGGACAGTATTTCCCGCGAACAGATGGAAAAACAGTTTTCCACCAATTTCTTTGGTACTCATCAACTAACCTGTCTGCTACTGCCAGCCATACGCGCTTATGGCGAAGGGCGGATTGTCCAAACCAGTTCTGTTATGGGATTACTCTCTACACCAGGCCGTGGAGCATACGCAGCCAGTAAATATGCCCTCGAAGCATGGTCAGATACCTTGCGGGGGGAGCTTGCCAAAACAGGTATTAAAGTCAGTCTGATAGAACCTGGCCCAATCAATACACGTTTTACAGAAAATGTGAATCAAACACAGCGGGATCATCCTGTCGAGAACTCAAGCCTTACTCGTCGTTTCACACTTATGCCTGAAGATGTCGTTGCTAAACTGGTTCATGCGCTGGAAAGCCCCAATCCTAAATTACGTTATTCTGTTACATTATTGACTTATGCAGTAAAAGTGATGCGCCGTATACTCCCCGAAAAATGGTTCGATAAAATCGTGCGCTGGCAACACTAATGAACATTGAAAAACGTACAGACGAGTCTTATTTATTCATGTAATCGCCTTACAAAGAACAAGAGAGGAACGCCCATGGAATCCACAGTGAATGCAAACAGTAATACCGCTCATATCATTAATATTGATGAATCGAATATTGCTCAAGTCGTTCAGTACTCACTCACTCAGCTCGTCGTATTCTACTTCTGGTCTTCACAGAATTTACATTGCCATGAATTGGAAGCAACTCTTGATAAAATAGCACATGAATATGCAGGACAATTTGCTCTGGCTAAAGTCAATTGTGACCAATTCTCTCATCTTGCTGCACAGTTTGGCGTACGTGGCTTGCCTACCGTACTGTTTGTGAAAGAGGCTCGTCCCGTCCAGGGTTTTGAAGGCATCCAAACAGATGAAACCATCAGACAGATTTTTTCCCAACTCCTCACTCAAGAGGAAAAATCACCATTAGAGCAAGTGAATGATCTGCTTGCAGAAGGCAATAATCAGGATGCGTTGCCTTTACTGAAAGAAATTCATCAGGAAAATCCTCAAGAAACGGATATTGCCTTATTGTTGGCCCAAGTTAATCTTTCGCTCAATCACCTTGAAGACGCTCAAAAAATATTGGATACCATTCCATCGGAAGAGCAAGACGAACTCTATAATGAGTTACTTGAACACATTAACTCCCAGAAAGAAGCGGCTGATTCACCTGAGATTCGACAACTTCAGCAAGAGCTGGCAACTCAACCAGAAAATGCAGAACTGGCTATTCAACTTGCCTCAAAATTACACGAAGTTGGTCGTAATGAAGAAGCTCTCGAATTGCTGTTCGGTTTTCTGAAAAAAGATCTCGCCGCGGCCGATGGCGCAGTGAAAAAAACGATGATGGATATTATCTTCACACTGGGAACCGGAGATGGGCTAGCATCTAAATACCGTCGTCATGTATACTCTTTACTCTATTAAGTAAAAAACATTTATGTATTTTATAATTGGATAATAAGGGAATTGTTATGGATTTACTCTCTTTTGGTGCTGTACCGATCCTAATCATTATTGCTGTCGTTATCGTCTTTACCTGTGTGAAGACCATTCCGCAAGGCTATCAATCGACCGTTGAACGTTTTGGGCGCTATACCCGCACTTTGACTCCAGGCCTACATATCATCATGCCATTTGTTGATAAGATTGGACGTAGAATCAACATGATGGAGCAGGTACTGGATATCCCATCGCAAGAAGTCATTTCCCGCGATAACGCCAATGTGACCATTGATGCCGTCTGTTTTATTCAGGTTGTCGATCCAGTACGTGCTGCCTATGAAGTCAGTAATCTGGAATTGTCCATCATTAACCTGACCATGACTAACTTCCGTACCGTACTGGGTTCAATGGAACTGGACGAAATGTTGTCTCAGCGTGATTCCATCAACAGCCGCCTGCTGACAATTGTCGATGAAGCCACCAACCCTTGGGGAGTCAAAATCACTCGTATTGAGATCCGCGATGTGCGTCCACCTAAGGAGTTGATCTCTGCGATGAACGCTCAGATGAAGGCGGAACGTACCAAGCGTGCAGATATTCTTGAAGCGGAAGGTATTCGTCAGGCTGCCATTCTGAAAGCAGAAGGGGAAAAACAGTCACAGATCCTGAAAGCAGAAGGTGAACGTCAGTCAGCCTTTCTTCAAGCAGAAGCCCGTGAACGTGCCGCAGAAGCAGAAGCACGTGCAACTAAAATGGTTTCTGATGCCATCGCTGATGGTGATATGCAGGCGATTAACTACTTCATCGCCCAAAGATATACTGATGCCCTCACCAACATTGGTGCAGCAAATAACAGCAAAGTTATCATGATGCCACTGGAGGCCAGCAATTTAATGGGAGCTATCGGTGGTATTGCTGAATTAATTGGCGAAAGTAAGAAGAGCAAACAGGATAAATAGCCATGATTGAACAGATCGCCACCCAGCCGACTTGGTTCTGGCTCTGTTTTGGTGGCCTGCTTTTGATTGCAGAACTGCTGGGGACGGGCGGATATCTGTTGTGGACAGGAACAGCAGCCGTTGTTGTTGCCTTGATCACTTGGATTTTCCCTAATATGAGCTGGGAACTGCAAGGCATTCTGTTTGCTGTTCTGACCTTGGTTTCTGTTATTGCATGGCGTAGTTGGCTACGCCACCGCCCGCGCCAGACTAGTGATAAGATCCTCAATCAGAAAAATCACCAGTTGATTGGGCTTCGCACCCGTTTAATTACGGATACCGAAAACGGTTATGGGCGAGTCAAACTGGCTGATGGCAGTTGGCGCGTTCACTGTGACCACGAACTTCTTGCCAATGCCGAAGTTGAAGTCATCGCCGTTGACGGCATCACGTTGAAGGTGAAACCCATTCCCCCTCAGTCGTGATGCATATAGCAGCCAGATAAGTGCTCAATGATGGGGCAATCTGCCCCATCATCTCCCGGACATACAGCCGACAATGCTAGCAATTTTTCCTTTATCTTTTGCAACTCCACAATCGTCTTTTCTATTTCTGCCACTTTTTGTAGAGTCGCTGTTTTTACATCTGCGCTGTGACGACTGGGATTGCGAAATAAGCGCAATAACTCGCGACATTCCTCCAGCGTAAATCCCACTTCTTTCGCCTGACGCAAGAGTATCAGCTCATCAATGTGCTTTTGCTGGTAATAGCGATAGCCATTATCTCCCCGCTCTGGGGCGGTGATCAGATCTTTTTCTTCATAAAACCGGATCGCCTTGCTCGTTAAACCGGTCTTTTGGGCAATTTCACTAATATTCATAATTTCCCCTTGACCTTCCCCTTGCAGGAAGGTTTAGCCTTAATGATAAGTATATCACTCTGTACCAGGAGATATTGTTATGTCCAAAACTACCATTCTCGCACTTCAAGGTTTAACTTGTATGCATTGTGTCGGCAGAGTCAAAAAAGAACTAGAAAAAATATCCGGTGTTGAACAGACGAATGTGAGTCTGAATTATGCCAAAGTTATCGGTGATGTCTCACCTGATGTATTGATTTCAGCCATTATTGCCGCAGCTTATGAAGCCACCGTTGCCACTCAGCCCGATATTGAATTGCGGCTGTCAGGTTTAAATTGCATGAAATGTGCAAATAAGACACAGAAAGCATTAGAAGCTGTGGAAGATGTTATCGCCACAGAGGTGGATACCCAAACCGCAAAAATCTACGGTAAGGCAGAGAGCGGGGCTTTAATTAATGCCGTCGAACAAGCCGGATATCACGCAGAATTAGCGGTGGGAGTAAATTTCCCAAAAACTGAGCCGCTGACAATACCTGTCCCACAAACACCGGAATCTTTGGCAGCGGCAACACTTTCCTCTTCGGTAAAAACGTCTTTGGTAAAAGAGCCTCAGGCAAAAGCGGCCTCAAGCGAAACGATTCCGATTGAGCACAATAAAAATAATGTTATTGATGATGACAGTGTTCAGTTATTACTGGATGGCATGAGCTGTGCCAGTTGTGTCAGCAAGGTACAAAAAGCACTGCAATCCGTTGATGGAGTAGAGCACGCCAGAGTAAATCTCGCGGAAAGAAGCGCATTGGTCACTGGCAGCGCATCACCAAACGCCTTGGTTGAGGCAGTCATCAAAGCAGGTTATGGCGCTGAAATCATTCAGGACGAAACAGAACGCCGTGAACGCCAACAACAAGTTGCACAGGCTAATATGCGTCGTTTTCGCTGGCAATCTGCCCTTGCCTTAGTGGTTGGTGTGCCGGTCATGATTTGGGGAATGATTGGCGACAATATGATACTCACGCCTTCAAACCACACTATTTGGCTAACCATCGGTCTGGTAACACTTGCCGTAATGATATTCGCAGGCGGTCATTTTTATCGCAATGCGTGGCAAAGTCTGAAAAATGGCAGTGCAACAATGGATACACTGGTAGCACTGGGTACTGGCGTGGCATGGCTTTATTCGATGAGTGTCAATTTATGGCCGGAAATTTTTCCTCCCCAAGCCCGTCATCTCTACTATGAAGCCAGTGCCATGATCATTGGTTTAATCAACCTCGGCCATGCGTTGGAACAACGCGCCCGTCAGCGTTCTTCGAAAGCGCTTGAGCGGTTATTGGACTTAACACCGCCAACAGCACGAGTGATGACTACAGCAGGCGAGAAAACACTACCCTTGGCCGACGTAAAACCCAATATGACCCTACGCCTGACAACGGGAGATCGTGTTCCGGTTGATGGTGAGATTATTCAGGGTACAGTCTGGTTGGATGAGGCCATGTTGACCGGCGAACCCATTCCTCAACAAAAATCAACCGGTGATACCGTTCATGCGGGCACTGTAGTTCAAGATGGAACTGTGTTGTTTAAGGCCAATGCAGTGGGCAGCCAAACGACTCTGGCACGTATTATCAAATTAGTACGTCAGGCACAAAGCAGTAAACCTGAAATCGGCCAACTGGCAGACAAAATATCGTCCATATTCGTGCCTGTTGTCGTTGCCATCGCCCTGATTGCTGGCGCGATCTGGTATTTTATCGGCCCAGCGCCACAAATTATGTATGCGTTAGTTATCATAACCACAGTATTGATTATCGCCTGCCCCTGCGCACTTGGGCTAGCAACCCCCATGTCCATCATTTCTGGGGTAGGACGAGCCGCAGAATTAGGTGTACTGGTACGTGATGCTGATGCCCTGCAACAAGCCAGCCAACTGGATACGATTGTTTTCGACAAAACTGGTACCTTAACAGAAGGTATGCCTCAGGTAACAGAGATCCACACCTTTAACGGCTTCACCGAAGAACAAGTATTCGTATGGGCTGGTGCATTGGAAAGGGGTTCAAATCATCCTCTGGCAAAAGCCATCTTGATGAAAGTTGAAGGACAAAAGTTACCAGAAGTCGAGCAATTCCGCACACTAGCGGGATTGGGAATACGGGGTGAGATTGGAGATACCACCTTACTATTGGGCAACCAAAACTTACTTGAACAAAATCAGATTGAGACAGCAGAATTAAAGCCCTTGGTTGCTGCACAGGCAGAAAAAGGCATAACTCCCGTTATTCTGTCAGTTAATGGGAAGGTCGCTGCTTTGTTTTCCATCCGCGATCCCTTGCGTCAAGATACCGTTTCTGCCCTGCAACGCTTACATCATCAAGGCTATCGCTTAGTTATGTTGACGGGGGATAATCCAGTGACCGCGAATGCCATTGCTAAAGAAGCCAGAATTGATCAAGTGATTGCCGGTGTTTTGCCTGATGGCAAAGCATCAGCCATTCAATCACTCCAGTCGGAAGGGCGGAAAGTGGCGATGATCGGTGATGGCATTAATGATGCGCCCGCATTGGCACAAGCAGATGTAGGTATCGCGATGGGAGGGGGAAGTGATATCGCCATTGAAACTGCGTCTATTACCCTTATGCGTCATAGCTTGCACGGGGTTGCTGATGCGGTTGAATTATCCAAAGGCACACTGCGCAATATGAAACAAAATCTGTTTGGCGCATTCATCTACAATACGTTAGGTATCCCGATTGCAGCAGGTATCTTATATCCTTTCACGGGGACACTACTGAATCCGGTGATTGCTGGCGCAGCAATGGCATTATCCTCAATTACTGTCGTCAGTAATGCCAATCGGTTATTACGCTTCAAGCCTATACCCAATAGAATTAAAGTTGCAGCGCGACAGCAAGGAACTAATCCCCAAGAGCATAGCTAATATGTAACTATAGCTGACTATGTAACTGGGGTGAATGAGCGCAGCCAACAAAACAGCAGCTTGAAAGATGAAGGGTATAAATCCTGAAATAGCATTCAGGAGATTATGCTAGCATACCGATTAATGCCAACCAGTGGAGTATGGAACATGGGAAAATTGATGACATATTTCAGCAATATATTGGGGATAAACTCTCAACGCCATTACCCCTACCCTGCTTTTGACATTAATCTGAAACAAGATAAGCAATTGCACATTGTTGGCAGTATTCATATGGGAACAGAAAACATGTTCCCACTTTCTGAAGTGCTACTGGAACAACTGGAACAATCTGATGCGCTTGTTGTCGAAGCGGATATCACACAGGCAGGCTCCCCTTTCAAAGAACAGCTTCCTGAACAGATTGCGCTATCACAACGTTTATCTCCCGAATATTTTGACTGCTTACAGCATTACTGCCGAGAGATCCAGCATCCTATTGCGCTACTGGATTCACTGCCATCCTGGCAAGTCGCATTGATATTACAGGCCGCCCAAGCCCAATATTTAGGATTACACCCTCAATATGGCACCGATTACCAATTACTGAATAGCGCAAAAAACATCCACAAACCTATTCTCGAATTGGAAGGCACTGATGCGCAGGTTAATTTGCTCACCAACCTGCCAAATGGCGGGCTTTCTCTGTTGGAAGATACGCTTACCCATTGGCACACCAATGCCCGTGCTTTACAGACTATGATTAGCGAGTGGATGAACTACAAGTCCGAGCAACAAAATCAGATGTTGCCGATGACATTCTGCGAAGAGATTTATCAAACCTTAATGGCTGAACGCAATCGTCAATGGAGTGAGCAATTACACAGCTTACCCGCAGGAAAATATCTGGTGGCTGTCGGCGCTTTGCATCTTCACGGCGAGGACAATTTACGACAGATGCTGGTAAATCCACAGGAATAATAACGCATTCACACATCCCGTTTTTACCGGGAAATAGTTACAGAAAAATAGTTACAGGAAGAAAATATGACCCCCGCTATTGTCTTGCTGGAAAAGCAAAAAATTAATTTCAAACTTCATCCTTACGCACATGATGTTAATGAGCATAATTTCGGTGATGAAGTCGTTAAAAAACTCGGTTTAGATGCCAGACAAGTCTTTAAGACACTGCTGGTTTCATTGAATGGCGATCCCAAAAACCTTGCTGTCGCCGTCACGCCTGTTTCTGGGCAACTCGATTTGAAAAAAATTGCCAAAGTTTTCAAGGCGAAGAAAGCGGATATGGCAGATCCCCAGTTAGCACAAAAAGTTACAGGTTATTTAGTTGGCGGCATTAGCCCGCTGGGACAGAAAAAACGTCTCCCGACCATTATTGACAATCAGGCACAAACATTACCAACTCTATTTATTTCTGGTGGCAAGCGTGGATTGGATATTGAATTAGCCCCCTCGGATTTATGCCAACTACTTAGTTGTTCGTTTGCTGATATTGCGAAGCTTTGAAAACAGATTGCAATTCTCATTAAATTTTTTCGAGCCGGCTCTGTTTTCTTTAAAACGGGGCCTTGTGCTATATAAGAATGCCGATATACTTTCCTCACAGCGAAAAAACACTATTTACCATTTTAATTAACTTAATCAACTTAAATAAAAGAGGGATAAAATGGCCACCTCATCATTCTTTCGACAAATTGTTATCACCGATCCAAAAGCAATTAAAATGCTGAAAAAAGCTAATAGAAAACCACGAAAAAGCAATTTTGAAAAAATAGATTTTGAAGCACAGCAAAGAGAGGCAATAGAGATATTAAAACGAAAATTCTCACTCTAGGAAAAGTACTAGCGGTTTTTGGCAATGACAGAACAAAAGAATTTTCATTTTCCTGTCCATCAAACCGTGATGTAGAATAATTTTTTCATTTAAAATCAATTAGATTTGAACAAGCAGATGCAACAAGAACCTACTTAATTTTGGATAGAGAAGGGCTTATTTTGGCTTACTTTTCATTAATATTCAAGGAGCTGTCTACAAAAAACCTTGCCCTTTCAAAGACGAAAATAAAAAAACTTGATGGTATTAGTAAAAATGCAAACTCTTTAAAGGTTTATTTAATTGGTCAGATAGCCAAGAATTTCTCATTAACTAATAATCCAATAAAGCTTAAAGATATTTTACTTTCAATTAATATCACCATTGAAAAAGCACAAGAGTTAATAGGAGGAAGAATCACAGTTTTAGAATGTCAGAACAATCTACAACTTATCGCTTTATATGAAAAGAATGGACTTGAAAAACTGCCAACAGAAGGAGAAAGAAATTCATTAATTACCATGCTACTTAATAAGTAGATTATTATTCAGTTTCAACCATCTCTATTTTAGATTATGCATAGCCACTCCTAGCTCACAGTAAGCAAAAGACCATCTATTTTCCAGATGGTCTTTTTATACAGATAGCTAACAATAATCTATTAATCAGTTGCTATCACTTATGCTCAATTTCACCTTTCGGCTCATAATCAGAAGCGCTCAATGGAGAATGCTTTTCAATATACCCTTTCAACACTTCAGCATCGACGAAACCAGTGTCAACGTAGCCAGGCAAATTATCAACCCGTGGATAACCATCTCCTCCAATCGCATTGAAATTCAGGGTCGCCATACGATAAGTTTTATTTGGATCTAATGGCTTGCCACCAATTTTTACTTCACTGATATTTTTACCATCAACCATGAAGCTAACATTATAGAACTGCCCATAAGCACCGGAGTCTTTTTCCATATTTGCAACGGCCGTCAAATATGGCAAGACTTCGCTACCTTTGAAATCCACATAAACCAGTTGGTTAGCGAATGGATGAACTTTCAGGACATCTTTGTAAGTGATCTCTCCTGGTTCAATAGAATCACGAATGCCACCACCACTCATCACAGCAAAATCAGCGTCAGTTCGCTCCATCTGAGCGGCTAACACAAGGTGTGCCATATTAGTTTGGACGAAGCGTACCTTACTACGATCACCTTCCAGTTTATTATCTACCGAGCCCACTTTAATATTAAGTTGCTGGCTGCCTTTATCCTGATAAGGTGTTAACAATTTGAGCACTGCAGGGTTCTGCTGAATTTCATGCGTATAATAAACACGCTCCGTGCTGCCATCTTCTTTTGTTACTTTTTTCTTTAAATTGATGGGAATCAATTGGTAATGAACTAGCTTGAATTCCCCATTACGGAATTGAAAATCAGCACGACCTACATATTTTCCCCATTCGTGAGCTTGAACAATCCATGTGCCATTTTGGCGATCTGGAGAGCAAGGTGTTCCCGGAACATAATCCACTTGTTTATAGTTCTTATTCTCTACGGACATACAGACCGGATCTTGTGAATGACCACCCACAATCATATTCAAATAATCCGCAGGCAAACTACGCGCCATTTCAACATCTCCTGGCGCATTGGTACCATGATGTTCATCGTCATAGTGCCCCATATGAGTTGCTGCAATAATCACATCCGGCTTTTCGTTTTTTTTCAGCTCTTCAATAACTTTTTTGGCTTCTTCAGCAGGAACACGGAATTCAACATCCGGAAAATTAGCGGGATTGCCCACTTTCACCGTATCATCAGTTGTTAGACCAAGAACCGCAATTTTCACGCCTTGCTTATCAAACATGACATAAGGCTTAAATAGACGCTTGCCCGTGCTGGTTTGGTAAATATTGGCAGATAAAAATGGGAAATTTGCCCATTTTTGCTGCTGATTCAACACATTCAAAGGCTTATCGAACTCATGGTTCCCTAGTGCCATTGCGTCATAACCCACCAGATTCATGCCCTTAAAATCTGGCTCCGCATCTTGCATGTCTGATTCCGGTACGCCTGTGTTAATGTCACCACCAGACAATAACAATACGCTACCTCCTTTCTTAGCCACTTCCTGACGAATGGAGTCTACCACCGTTTTTTGCGCTGCCAAACCATACTCGCCATGATCGTTATGCCAGAAGTGACCATGATGATCGTTAGTATGCAGAATTGTAATATCGTAGGTTTTATCTTTTTCCCAAGCGGTTGCAATTAGCGGTGTCAATGATAGAGAAACAGCAAGGACGCATACTGACGTTTTAAACGAAAATTTCATGGGGTATCTCCATGTTCTTTAAATTTTATTGGTTATATGACCGTGATTAGCGATATGAAAATTTACAAACCATCCCATTAATAGCCTATCTATTCGACGCTAAAGCCTATTAATTATCTGGAATAATGACATGCTGCGCTTACCGCATTTTTCTGATCAGGTTTACATAATTGTGCCATTAAATAATATCTTCTTTCACCTTTTTGGGATAGCCGTCAAATTATATCGATATGCATAAAAATTTTATTAGAAAACTAAGATGTATTAAAGTGTAAAAATTAAACAAAAATACAACACTAACCATCTCCCTACAGTCCACGTTGATAAGCGAATAAACATGAGTGAACAAAGCAACACAAAACCCTTGCCAGCTTCATCACCAAAAACACATCGGACGGTTTTCTCGATTCTCGGTGCCATCAGTTTATCTCATCTGCTGAACGATATGATTCAATCGCTGATTCTGGCGATTTATCCACTGCTGCAATCTGAATTTACCCTGAGTTTTATTCAGGTTGGATTGATAACGCTGACCTATCAGGTAACCGCCTCCCTTCTGCAACCTCTCATCGGCCTATATACAGACAAACATCCGCAACCCTATTCATTACCTATCGGTATGGGTTTTACCTTATCTGGGCTGCTCCTACTGGCCTATGCCGAAAGTTTCCCTGTTATATTAGTAGCTGCCGCGCTAGTTGGAACTGGATCATCCGTTTTTCATCCCGAATCGTCACGAGTCGCCCGAATGGCTTCCGGCGGGCGTCATGGGCTGGCGCAATCCTTATTTCAAGTAGGTGGAAATTTGGGAAGCTCGCTTGGTCCGCTGCTGGCAGCTATTTTCATCGCCCCTTACGGCAAGGGAAATATCGGTTGGTTTTCTCTGGCGGCATTGCTGGCAATCGTGATCCTATTACAAGTCAGTCAATGGTATAAGATGCAGCATCGAGCCACCACGCCACAATCCTTGCGCAGCGTTTCTCTGCCAAGATTGCCTAAAAAAACGGTCATACGTTCTTTTGCCATTCTATTGATGCTGATTTTCTCAAAATACTTTTATCTCACCAGCATCAGTAGCTACTATACCTTTTACCTGATACAGAAATTCGGCTTGTCAGTACAAAACGCTCAGATCCATCTGTTTGTTTTTCTGTTTTCTGTAGCAGCAGGCACTCTAATTGGAGGGCCTATTGGAGATAAAATAGGCCGTAAGTATGTCATATGGGTCTCAATTCTCGGTGTGGCACCTTTTACCCTGTTGTTACCTTATGCATCTTTATTCTGGACAAGCATACTGACGGTCATCATTGGCATCATATTGGCATCTGCATTTTCTGCTATCTTGGTCTATGCCCAAGAACTTATCCCTGGTAAAACAGGCATGATCGCAGGTTTATTCTTTGGTCTAGCCTTTGGTATGGGGGGCATTGGAGCGGCAGTGCTTGGCTATGTCGCAGATAAAACCAGTATAGAATTGGTTTACAAAATTTGCGCCTTCCTACCACTTCTCGGTATTTTTACGCTATTCCTACCAAATATAGAAAAGAAAACTTAAAAAACCAATAAAATCATCAGATAGCTATCATAGCCCTCACGCTATCTTTCTTTGTAAGCAAGCGTAAATAATGACAAGATCTACATAAAATTACATTACAATAGCATTTATGTAGATCATTCGCATTTTCACCTCTCAGTCTATTTTTCAGCAAGTTTATTTTGAATTATTTATAAAATATATTATTACCTCACCTAACCATAAAATTTATTATATTTCTACCTCAGAAGGAGCCTTGATGGAGCATTCGACACCTCTTATCACGACTATTGTTGGCGGTTTTGTTCTCGCCTATCTGCTTGGCATGCTTGCGCAGCGCCTAAAAATCTCACCTCTGGTAGGATACCTTGTAGCAGGAGTACTGGCAGGGCCTTTTACTCCTGGTTTTGTTGCCGATACTTCACTGGCTCCAGAACTTTCAGAAATTGGCGTGATCTTATTGATGTTTGGTGTCGGTCTACATTTTTCACTTAAAGATTTGTTAGCCGTTAAATCAATCGCCATTCCAGGCGCTATTGCTCAGATTGCAGTCGCAACCTTATTGGGAGTCGGATTATCTACGCTACTCGGCTGGGGGCTATTCAGCGGTATCGTATTTGGCCTTTGCCTGTCCACCGCCAGCACGGTAGTATTGCTCAGGGCATTAGAAGAACGACAGCTCATTGATAGCCAAAGAGGACAAATTGCCATTGGCTGGTTAATTGTTGAAGATTTGGCAATGGTTCTGGCATTGGTGTTACTCCCCGCGGCGGCGGGTATTCTGGATAATCAGAATACCAACATTAGTCAACTATTAATCGAACTAGCCGTCACAATTGGCAAAGTTGCGGCCTTTATTTTATTGATGATTTTCGTCGGACGCCGAGTCATTCCCTGGCTACTGGCGAAAACGGCGAGTACAGGCTCCCGTGAGCTATTTACGCTGGCCGTACTTGTCATTGCACTAGGTGTTGCTTACGGTGCAGTAACACTATTTGATGCTTCATTCGCCCTCGGGGCATTCTTTGCCGGTATGGTGCTGAATGAGTCAGAATTGAGCCATCGGGCAGCACAAGATACCTTACCGTTAAGGGATGCGTTTGCGGTTCTTTTCTTCGTCTCTGTTGGAATGTTGTTTGATCCAATCGTTCTGTTACAACAGCCTCTCGCTATTTTAGGAACCCTTGCCATTATTATCATTGGCAAATCATTGGCAGCCTTGCTGTTGGTCAGAGTGTTTGGGCATTCACGACGTACAGCTTTGACCATCTCGGTCAGCCTCGCTCAAATCGGTGAATTCGCCTTTATTCTGGCTGGGCTTGGCGTCACGCTGGGGTTATTAGATGGGGAAGCCCGTAATCTTGTACTGGCTGGAGCCATCATTTCCATTATGTTGAATCCGATTCTATTCAGTTTGCTGGATCGCTATTTGGAAAAAACAGAAACCATTGAAGAACAATTACTCGAAGAAACATTGGAAGAAGAAACCCAAATTCCCGTCAATATCTGTGGTCATGCCATTGTGGTAGGTTATGGTCGAGTTGGTCGTCTACTTTGTCAACATTTACAAGAAAAAAGCTTTCCAGTGGTGGTCATTGAAGACACGCGCTCCCGGTTTGAAGAATTGGGGGAAATGGGTATCAGTGCGGTGATGGGTAACGCAGCCAATAAAGATATCATGGCCCTGGCACGGCTCGATTGTGCTTGTACGTTATTCCTGACGATCCCCAATGGCTACGAATCCGGAGAAATTGTTGCTAATACCAGAGAAATCCGGTCAGATATCGATATTATCGTACGCGCCCATTATGATGACGAAGTTACCTATATTACGGAGCGGGGCAGCAATCACATTATTATTGGTGAACATGAGATAGCGAGAGCGATGGCTGATGCACTTCCTGAATATGAGGCTAGTTGCCCGATAGAGCCACCACCATTACTTTCACCAACAACCCCGTAATCAACAGCATAATTTGCCGATCAAGGAATATCCCCAGCTTATGGGGATATTCCAATAAAATATTAAAGCAATATTTCAACCCACCAGTATCAACGTTCCCAATAAGACTCTTCCAAGCTATCTTCTTTCTCCGGCAACCCTCGGGTTAAGCGTGGAGAATGTTGGCTCAAGACCTGATAACTCACCCTGTTCGCGTACTTACATACCTGCGCCAAAGAGGAGTAAGTCAAACAAGAGCGCATATGTTTGCTGGAGTTAGGTACATTCATACGATGATAACTGTTGGCAGTGATATCATGCAGCAATGCCGATAACGCGCCATCCCCAGCCCCATTAGTATTCATGATTTTTTCAGGGCCCCCCATATAAGGCTCAATATGGGAATAGACTCGCATTGGATTCTGGCAATCCACCTTACGCATCACCCGGCTGAACTCATAACGGTTAAATTCCGCGATCGCACCTGGCAACAAAGGATGCGATGTCTGGCGCTTGTATTCCTCTTCAGTATAACCCGCCATATACAACCCAGCAGGCCCTGCGGTACACAACACCAAATCCACCCAATTAAGCGCCATGTCTGCCGCCAGCAAAGGATCACTGAAGCCTGTCAGTTCATGGGCTTCATCTTCATTCATTGCTACAACTGAAATATTCTCAGCCAGAAAATCACGCCACCATTCAGGATCATCAGCGATGACGTATTTTGTCCCTAATGTCAGCACAACAGGTACATTATGTTTTTTCGCATATTCGATGGCTTTCATTGTTGCTTCCGGCATTGGTTCACCCGATTTACAACGCACCAGATAAGCGGTAATGACCAATGCTGATGCTTCTGCAATAATATGTTCCGGAATGCTTTCTGGGCGGAGTTGATTCATTAAACCCGGGCTGATAGCAAAGGTTCTTTCACCATTTTCCGTCACTAAGGTAAAACAACGACCAATTGAACCATCAACGCCCTGAAGATGATTCAAATCCATACGGCTGGATGTATTGCAAAGATAACAATATGCATAACTTCCTATCTGGATGTTATTGCACATAGTGCCAAGCAGCACAGATTTATCATCAGCCAGAACGGAATAATTGTGTAGAGTATTGCCGATGGTGCCACCCGCGAATTCGTGGCTGATCAGATTATTGTCTGTCAGTTCTTTGTAAAGTGCCTCAGCTACATCATCTTCAATAACTAGCGAATGCCCCTGGCTCAAGTTATAACGCTGGATAAAACTCTCATCGACTTTGGCTTCAATATCTACCAGTGTTTGGTCAATGCCGACAATGTAGGCTCGGTTATTTTCGGTGTCCATCGTCTCTTTGATGGGTTGGAGGAGAGGATCTCTTAAACTGACAGGAAAATAGTGTTTAGATTTACGCTTACCCGGGAATTTCATAATTAATTGCTGTTATAGAGCCAAAATATGCGGCATGTTAGCACAATATGGTGTGACACAATACATGGTATGACACAATACATGGTATGACACAATACATGGTATGACACAATACCAGAGCAAAGCAAAAAACACAGTGGCAGAAATAAAGACAGCCGATGTTATTGCAACATCGGCTGTCTGAAATATCAGCTATCAAAACATCAGCTATAACGCATATTATCTATAAATAATATTAAGCTTCTTGTTTCTGACGACTACGTACCATATGGCGCAACAGAACAAACATGACAGACAAAATGAATCCGATAAAACCAGCACCAACCAGAATCAACAAACGCTTAGGTGAATCTTTTGATGTCGGTTCATAAGGTTCCTGCATAAACTTGAATGGTTTGAAATCAACCTTATCAACGTTCACTCTTTCCAGGTTTTTGATATACAACTGGCGGTTAAGCAGATCGGCATCGATTTTAGTTGGATCGGTAATTTCTTCGGTAATTTGGAGCTTACGTTGCAGCGCATCAGAACCCAACGCAATCGAATAATCCGGGTCATCCTTGATCATAGCCCCACCATTCGATACCGGCCTTTTAATACCCGCAGAGTTAGCAATAGAAATCGCATACTTCAATCGTTCAATATCTACACTACGCATGTTGCCGATACGTGATAAATCGAGCTCGTACAGTTTTTTCGAGTACACCAGTTTCTGATGAACCATATCATTCAGCTCATCTTTCACTTGATCACGAACAACTGAAGAGACAAATTTGATATAACCAGTTAACAGATTGTAAGACTCTTTCGCAGTGCCCGCACTGAAAGAGAGTTTGGACTCATCAACTTCATCGTCTTTCTTGGGTAAAGAAGCAGAGATATTTTTATTGACAACTTGCTCGATCAATCTTCTTTGTTCCTGCTCAGAGCTATCATCACTCTTAGCAAGCAAGGTCTTAAAGTAGTCAGTATTGACCAAATATTCCTCACGCAATACACGCGAGTTATAGTTTTCAATGAAACGATTATACAACAACTCCTCTGTTACTTTCGGCTCAAGATTCAGAACGTGCAATTCCGTTAATGCATTTTTCAATGGCTGAAATTCTTCCAATCCCGGTTTAATCACGGCAGCTGAACTGGTCCATTTCTGTGGTAAAAATGATGCAGAACCGAAACCAATAATTGCAAAAACAAGAGATACTGCAATGATCAAATATTTTGATTGGAAGAGTACTGAGAATAGTTCAAACAAATCAATTTCATCTTCCTGTGCTGGATGATAATAGTTTGAATGCTCTTCATAAAAATCGGGGTGCTTAATAGGTTTATTACTCATTATCTATATTTCCAATCCAAATAATTTTGCTTTTCATTGATATGCAAGCTTTTTCTCCCGCTCACAGTCCTCATTGATTGAAAAACTATATCCTTAAAAATCGTATAACTATCAATACCTGCCATTCACCATGTTAGATAATACCCCATAACAAGCAGCTACGAGTTATTTAATGACATTATTTACCAACTTTTCAAGCAACGAAATGTGTGCCTCATTATCATTAAGTGCGGAGATATATTCAAACTTTTTCCCACCCGCATGCAAAAAGATGTTTTTATTCTGTTGCTTAATTTCTTCCAATGTTTCCAAGCAGTCCGCTGAAAATCCCGGGCATACCACTTGAACATGTTCGACTCCTTGGCCTGGTAATGATGCCATTGTTTTGTCTGTATAAGGAGATAACCACGGTAAGCGTCCAAAACGAGACTGATATGTCATCATAATTTTATCTGCCGGATAGTCCAATGCCTGAATCAACAATTCAGTCGTCGCCTTGCAATCCTGCGGATAAATATCCCCCATAGTTGCCAGACGCTCAGGAATACCGTGATAAGAAAGGATCAGACGATCAGGCTGACCATATTTTTTAAAACTCTGCTTGATGCTTTCCTTTAACGCCGCAATATAGGCAGGATGTGTGGCATAACTACGGATAAAATGCAGGTTAGAAATTGTGCGATATCCCTGCAATATTTTACTGATACTGTCAAATACCGCCGCCGAAGTCGTACTAGAATATTGAGGATAAAGTGGCAGTATGATCAAATCATCAATGCCTTGTTGCAGTAAATTATCTACCGCCTGAGACAAAGAAGGTGAGCCGTATGTCATTCCCAAGACAACAGGGACATCTGCCAACTTTTCATCCAACAACTTCTGCTGACGGCGACCATAAACGAGTAAAGGAGAACCCTCTTCCGTCCAAATTTCTTGGTAAAGCTTAGCAACACGAGAAGAACGAAAAGGAAGAATAAGACCGTATAATATGGGCTTCCAAATAAATGGGGAGATATCAACCACCCTTCTGTCACTCAGAAATTTTGCCAGATAACGCCTTATTGCTGCTGGTGTTGGTGAGTCCGGTGTACCAAGATTTACCAATAGGACACCATGCTTCTTGCTACTCATTCCTCAGTGCTCCATTAAAATGACTGACAACCTAGTATAAAACATGAATGATAGTCACATATAACATTTAATGGAGTGAATTTCTCATAGAGTAGAGTAAACTGCAAAAAAAGTCAGGCGGTGCAAATACCGCCTGTTCTAATAATTCAAGATGTAGCCATTCAAGAATCAGCTAAATCATTCACCCAGAATGCAGGCTAATTCAGCGCTGACTTCAGAGACTTGGCGAGTACCATCAAGTTTGAAGTATTCTGTGTTACCTGCCTGAGCTTCTTTCTGGTAGTAAGAAACCAAAGGTGCAGTTTGTGCGTGGTATTCAACCAGACGTTTACGGACAGTATCTTCCTGATCATCTTTACGGATGGTCAGTTCTTCTCCAGTGGCGTCATCTTTGTTTTCCACTTTTGGTGGGTTGAATTTGATGTGATAAACACGACCCGATGGCGCATGCACACGACGACCAATAATACGTTCAACAATGATTTCATCAGGAACATCAAATTCCAGAACTAAATCAATCTTGATATCGGCTTCTTTCATGGCATCTGCCTGTGGAATGGTACGTGGGAACCCATCCAACAAGAAGCCATTACGGCAGTCATCTTGTTTGATGCGCTCTTTGACCAAGGCAATGACCAACTCATCAGTCACCAGCTTGCCGTCATCCATCAGTTCTTTTGCTTTCAAACCCAACTTTGTGCCAGCTTTTACCGCGGCACGCAGCATGTCACCTGTCGAAATCTGGGGGATCCCATATTTCTCCATGATAAATTGCGCCTGAGTCCCCTTACCGGCGCCTGGCGCGCCCAGCAGAATAATACGCATTGCGTAAATCCCCTTGCTTATTTGCTTTTCGTATTTTTTTAAAGAAAACGAGCCACCTTACCATTTGAATGGGGGATGGCTCAAGAAAACAGGTAAACGTTTTCGCATGATGCAAAAAATAAACCACGCTCCAGTCTCCGCTGAAGCGTGGTTTTTTATCATGGTCTCAACGAGGTTAAGCTTTTTCAGTCAATAATAATTGATTCATTCGACGAATGAATTGGTTTGGATCATCCAATGTGCCACGTTCTGCAAACAGCGCTTGCTCCAACAGTAATTCTATCCAATCAGTAAATTGGACATCATCATGAATATCAGCAGCTTTCTTAACCAGATCGTGTTCTGGATTCAGTTCAAAGTTATAGCTAACTTCTGGCGCAGACTGGCCTGCGGCTGCAAATAGCTTCGCCATTTGGGTGCTCATTTCATTGGCATCAGTTGTTACGATCGCAGGTGTATCTGTCAGACGATGAGTCAATTTTACTTCTTTCACACGCTCACCCAGCAATGTCTTCACGCGTTCAACGAATGGCTCCAGTTTTTTATCCGCTTCTTCCTGTTCAGCCTTGTTTTCATCCGCCAGTTTATCAAGGGATTCATCAGCTTTGCTGACAGACTGGAATGACTTACCATCGAATTCAGTCAGGTAGCTCATCATCCATTCATCGATACGCTCAGACAACAGCAGAACTTCAATGCCTTTCTTGCGGAACAGTTCCAAATGTGGGCTATTCTTCGCCGCAGCGTAGCTATCTGCGGTAATGTAATAAATTTTCTCCTGCCCTTCCGCCATACGGTTGACGTAATCTTCCAGGGAAACTGTTTGTGCCGAATCATCATTGTGAGTTGTGGCAAAGCGCAGTAATTTAGCGATGGCTTCTTTGTTGGTACCATCTTCAGCAGGCCCTTCTTTTAGTACTAAGCCGAACTGCTGCCAGAAAGTTTGATATTTTTCTGCATCGTCTTTTGCCAATTTATCCAGCATCTGCAATACACGTTTAGTCAGCGCATTGCGCAAGTTACGAGTGATTGTGCTGTCTTGCAGAATTTCACGGGAAACGTTCAATGGCAGATCATTGGAATCGATCAGACCACGGACAAAGCGCAGGTAATTAGGCATGAACTGTTCAGCTTCATCCATGATGAATACACGCTGTACATACAGTTTCAGCCCATGTTTATGATCCCGGTTCCACATGTCCCACGGTGCTTGGGAAGGAATATACAACAAGCTAGTGTATTCCTGCTTACCTTCAACGCGGTTGTGACTCCAAATCATAGGGTCGGCAAAATCATGGGAGATATGCTTATAAAACTCTTGGTATTCCTCATCGCTGATTTCTGCTTTACCACGAGTCCACAATGCTTGGGCCTTGTTGATTTTTTCCCATGTGACAGTAACGCTGTCGTCTTCTTCATTTTTAGTCTGGGTTTCAATTTCAACGGGCAAGGCAATGTGATCAGAATACTTGCCGATGATAGAACGCAGGCGCCAATCATTGAGGAATTCACTTTCCCCTTCACGCAAATGCAGAGTAATTTCTGTACCACGCTCTGCTTTATCAATATCAGCAACGGTGTAATCACCTTCGCCCGTTGATTCCCAGAACACACCTTGATCCGCCGCTGCGCCAGCTGCACGGGTACGTACAGTGACTTTATCCGCAACGATGAATGCAGAGTAGAAACCTACACCGAATTGACCAATCAATTGGCTGTCTTTTGCCTGATCAGAACCGATGGATTCAAGAAATGTTTTAGTGCCGGATTTTGCAATCGTTCCCAGATTATCAATCACTTCATCACGGGACATACCGATACCATTATCACTGATGGTGATGGTTTTCTGCTCTGTATCACAAGCCAGACGAACACGCAATTCACCATCATTTTCATACAATTCAGGGGCGGACAATGCACGGAAACGCAATTTGTCAGCAGCATCAGATGCGTTTGAAATCAGTTCACGGAGAAAAATTTCTTTGTTGGAATAGAGAGAGTGGATCATCAACTGCAACAATTGTTTGACTTCAGACTGAAATCCACGGGTTTCCTGATCTTTCATGCTCATTTATTACCTCAATCTAAATCCAGTTCAAATATGTAAAATCGGACGATGGTAATCAAATGGGGATAGATTCGGAGAGTTTCAAGTTAGAGCAACAAGAAGAATGCAAAATTAGTTTGATGAGAGCGCTAATCTGTTATGGATGGCGGCATAATCCGCAGCACCATCCATAAAAGTTGCCATTAGAATTACCCACTGGAATTGGGCGATAAATCACAAAACAGTGATTTTTTGACGGCCAGCCAGCGAGTGAGACAGGGTCGTGCCATCCACCATTTCAAGCTCACCACCCACAGGGACACCGTGAGCAATTCTGCTGGCGGTCACACCATACTGCGAACACATTTCTGCAATATAGTTTGCCGTTGCCTCTCCTTCAACAGTTGGATTCGTTGCCAGAATAATTTCTGATAAGATTTCAGAAGATAATCGTTCTTCTAAACGATCCAAACCAATATCCATTGGCCCAATGCCATCTAGCGGCGATAAGCGCCCCAGTAAGACAAAGTAACGCCCCGCAAACTGACCAGTCTGTTCAATAGCATGAATATCCGCCGGACTTTCCACCACACAGATCTGACCATTATGCTGACGCCGGGGATTGGCGCAAATCATGCACTGTTCCTGTTCAGTGAATGTTCGACAACCCTGACAGTGACCAATTTCAGACATCGCTCGCGTCAGTGCCTGAGCCAATCGCATCCCTCCACTGCGATCTCGCTGCAATAGATGAAATGCCATCCGCTGAGCAGACTTAGGGCCTACGCCGGGCAAACAGCGCAGGGCTTCCATCAGCGATTCAAGAAGAGGGCTGGTTTGCATTAGAATGGCATCTTAAAGCCAGGTGGTAATTGCATTCCGTTGGAAACACCGGCCATTCTCTCTTTCTGGGTTTCTTCAATGCGACGAGCTGCATCATTGAACGCAGCAGCGATCAGATCTTCCAGCATATCTTTGTCATCGTCCATCAGGCTTGGATCGATTTCAACACGGCGGCAGTTATGTGCGCCATTAATAGTGATTTTAACCAGACCTGCACCAGATTCACCCGTGACTTCCAGATTTGCAATTTCTTCCTGCATTTTCTGCATTTTTTCTTGCATCTGCTGGGCCTGTTTCATCAAATTGCCCAAACCACCTTTTCCAAACATAATTCTCTCTCTTCGCTATAGCCACAGCATAAAGACACGCTGCGGCGGTTAAACAGGCCGGATACTTTCTTCATCCAATTCTGCATTGAATAGCTGCTGAAGTGTTTGAATCGTTCTATCCGAGATAATAGATTGGCGTGCTTGTGCCAATTTTTCTTCATAAATGGCTTGTCGCCACTCCAGAGGCGTTTTTACCGCAGGATTATCATCTTCAATGATACTGAGTTCAATAGATTTTCCATGCAATTCACTTAACGCTTCGGTCAATATTTTCTGTGCCGATGCCGAATTAAGATGACGCTGTTTTGAACGTAAATGCAGACAAAGCCGATTTTCATCAATCTGTTCTTTAAACGCATTCAACGCTACCTGTTGAACCAATTTGGGAATATGCAGTTTATCAATTTCTGCAGCCCATGAATCCCTTTGTTTCGACTCAATAGCCAGCTTTTCTGCCAACTCTGCTGTCTTTTCATGCTCAAGCGCCGCTTTTATCGATTTTGGTGTCGTAACCGACTCCTGCTTTTCTTCAACATTCGTTGCCCGCCAGCGATATGCCTCTTTCTTTACCGGTTCAGGCTCCCGTGCTTTAGGGATATAAGATTGAGGCCGCTGTTCGGCCACCGCTACCAATCGATCCAGTGCCGAACTTGCCAGCTTCGCCTTTGCAGGCTCTGCCGGCTCAGACTTTTTTGGCAGAATATTGCCTTGACGAGTTAGCGAATTTCTCGCTTGCAATAATTTCGCAGTTGGGCTGTTCGTCGTGGATTCGGTGCCCATTGATTGGGGCACTCTCTGTTCAGCACGTTCGCCTACCCCATTATTTGGGGCAAACTGAACCGAAGATGGCGGTACAGGTGCTGAACCTATTGGCGTTACGGGGATTTCCACCGCAGGTAATGGCGCTTCTTCAACGACAGTTTTAGGATGGAATGCCAATGCTCGCAATAATGCCATCTCAACCCCCATCCTACGCTCTGGTGCATAAGGGAGTTCTTTGCGTCCCACCAGTAATGCCTGATAATAAAGCTGCAAATCAGTTGGAGAAATCGATCTTGCGAGCAGGCGCAACCGCCCTTCTGTTGAAGAGGGATCACTTTCAGGTTGCTGGGGCAATAACTGGAGCATGGCAATGCGATGCAACAACGATAGCGTTTCGATCAACAAATTTTCCCAGTCCACACCAAGAGATGCAACTTGTTCAACTAAAGCCATCATTTGTTGCCCATCGGCACGAACCAGAGATTCGATCATCGCCAGCGGTTGATCATCATCCAATGTTCCCAGCATCTGGCTGACAATATCCGATGTCAGTTTTCCTCCACCAAGAGCAATAGCCTGATCAGTTAAACTCAGGGCATCACGCATGCTGCCATCCGCAGCACGAGCAAGAAGCTGTCGAGCGCGAACATCACTCTCTATTTGCTCCGCATTAAGAACATGCTCCAATTGGCTGCTGATTTGATTAACATCAAGTGTTTTCAGATGAAATTGCAGACAACGTGAAAGAATAGTCACAGGTAGTTTCTGTGGATCTGTCGTTGCCAAAAGGAATTTCACATGTTCAGGCGGCTCTTCCAATGTCTTCAGCAAGGCATTGAAACTATGACGGGAGAGCATGTGAACTTCGTCAATAAGGTAAACTTTGAAACGGCCTCGGGCAGGCGCATACTGGACATTGTCCAGTAATTCGCGGGTATCTTCTACTTTTGTCCGGGAAGCCGCATCGATCTCAATCAGATCGACAAACCGCCCCTGTTCAATTTCGAGACAGTTCGCACACTGACCACACGGAGTTCTTGTAATACCCTTTTCGCAATTCAGTCCCTTTGCCAGCAGACGTGCAATTGTGGTTTTACCTACACCGCGAGTGCCGGAAAAAAGATAAGCGTGATGGAGGCGCTGGTGCTCAAGACCATTCGCCAGTGCAGTCAGCACATGTTGCTGACCAATCACATCAGAAAATATTTGTGGGCGCCACTTACGGGCAAGTACCTGATAGCTCATGAATACCGAGAAAATTGAACTTGACTGTCTAACATGCTAGCACAGCCTCACCATGAACGGCGAGGCTGATGTATCAATAATGCAAAAATCAGAACAATCAGTGACCAGGGAATTCAATGATCGTGTAGCTATCAACACCTTGTTTTTTCAAGCGTTCAACACCACCTAAATCTGGCAGTCCAATGATGAAGGCTGCTTCGGAAACCTCACCACCCAGACGGCGGATTAGGCGTACCGTCGCTTCAATGGTGCCACCCGTTGCGAGCAGATCATCGATGACCAGAACTTTATCTCTTTCGTTGATGCTGCCTTTATGGATTTCCAGCGTATCAGTACCATATTCCAGATCGTAAGTTTCGCTTAACGTCTCACGCGGTAATTTACCTTTTTTACGGACAGGAACGAAACCAACGCCCAGACGCAGTGCAACAGGAGCACCGAATAAGAAACCACGAGCTTCAGTACCAACAATCTTCGTGATGCCTTTTTCTTGATAATTCGCCACGAGTAGATCTATCGTAGTTTGGTAGGCAAAAGGATTATCCAGCAATGTGGTAATGTCACGAAAAAATATTCCCGCTTTTGGATAATCGGGGATTGTTTCGATACTATCTTTAATTAATTGCAGTTGTTGTGCGTTAGCGGTCATAATCGATGCCAGCCAGTTTATAAAAAATGAAAACGGTAAAATCTATTCAAACTACCGGAAAAAAGCAACTGCAATACAAATTGCAGCCTATATTTTGTTGAATTAGGTCAAGCTTGGCGTCTATCGGATTAGGTATTATTGCTACCAAATACGATAGGTCACTAAATGGGCTTTAACGAGCAGATTATTAATGATAACGGGATGCTGATGGGCATACAAAATTTATTAAGCGCACTTGAAAAACAAATCAGCACCCTGGAAAAAGATCTCGCCTTACTACCCAACACCCCTTTTTCCATCGCCCGCTTTGATCAAACACTATTCCACCATCACAGCAATAAACTCGGTGGATACATGCAAGAAATCAAACAGAATATGGAACAATTAAAATCCTGCGTAAACAATTATCGTATTGAGCAAGTTAAATTCCTTTCTGAACGTTTAGTGGCACAAATCGAAGCTTTGAAGCGCGAAATAGCAACTCAAGCGCTGCGAAAGCAAGAAGATAAATTTGAACGCCGCTCACAAGAACGGGATCTTTACCAACGTCTGGCAGAACATCAAGATTATGAACGCCGTTTAATTGCGATGATCGATGACAGAGAATTACAGTTAAATAAACAAATTACGCTTGCCGATAAGTATAAACTGCAAAAAGAAATCGCTGCTCTGGCGGGAAGATTAGCCCGCTGTCGTCAAGCATTGATGCGCATCGAGAAATCGATAGAAAAACAAGAAAATTCAGATTAGTCACAAAGGGAATGACCAGTTATGGCTCTCGAACAAGCACCACCTGAAGTGCAGCTTGCGGTAGATCTTATTTATCTGCTCGAATGTAATGAAGTTTCCCCTGCCATGGCACTGGCTGCATTAGAGATCGTCAAACACGATTTTCAGGGGAAACTGGAAAAACAGGCTCAACAGCCTGAGGAGTAAGCGGGATTAACGCTTACTCCATCAGATCCTGTTTTTTTAGAAGAAAGCTTAAGGCAGAAATGGCTTGTCTCCAGAAGATTTTCCATCTGGAGGGGGGTTACCACCGTTCAATGGCCTTTGCACCTTTTGCAAGTTATCGCCCTGCCCATTATGTAAATAAACTTCCAACTGGTTAAATGCGATATTGATATCATTTTCTCGACACAACTTATCAATACTGCGGTTAACTTCATCCACAGTACGGCTACGATCGCCCAATTCTCGAACATAGAGCCTCAATTCATGATCCAGAGTACTCGCACCGAAACTCATAAAGTAGACTTGCGGCCCTGGCTCATTCATCACACGAGAATTATCGTTCGCCGCTTTTAACAAAATGTCTTTTACTTTATCGAGATCAGAGCCGTATTCAACACCGACCTTAATGATAATCCGCGTGATGGTATCAGAAAGTGTCCAGTTGATTAGACGTTCCGTCACAAATGCTCGATTGGGGATGATCACTTCTTTGCGGTCAAAATCTGTAATTGTCGTCGCACGAATACGGATCTTACTGACTGAACCAGAGTAAGTGCCGATCGTTATCGTATCTCCAATACGGACAGGGCGTTCGAATAAAATAATTAAACCAGAAACAAAGTTGGCAAAGATCTCCTGTAAACCAAAACCTAAACCGACCGAAAGAGCCGCCGCCAGCCATTGTAATTTATTCCATGAAACACCCAGTGTTCCTAGTGCAGTAATTCCTCCAACCCCAATAATCAGGTAGGTTAGTGTCGTCTTAATGGCATACGAGGAGCCTTGCTGTAACTGCAAACGGGATAGCACCAACACTTCCAGTAACCCCGGCAAGTTTCTCATCATGACCCATGAAATAACTAACATCGCTATCGAAAGCGCTAAATCTTTCAAGGTCACGTATTTCAGAACATTGCCCAATTCTGTTGTGGTGCTGTATTGCCACAGATTGACCCCATCAAGGTAAGAAAATACCGTTACTAAATCAGACCAAATCCAATAAAATGCCCCTAAAAAGATCAAAAACAACACCATGGTGGTCAAGCGCAATGATTGCTGGTTAATGCGATCCAAAGCCATTGGTGGCTCTTCCACTACTTCTCCTTCCGCCCCTTCTTTCGTTAGCGATTGACGACGGGCCACAGCGCGTCGATAGGCAATACGGCGGGCGGCAATTCCCAATCCCCGCAAGCAAGCCTGATAACTGATATGCCAGAGAAACAGTAAATACAGGCTGTAAAGCCAACGTTCTGCCAGACGCAAGGTCGTGTAGAAATAACCTGATACCATCAACACCATCAACACCAACGGCGCAAAGGTCAATGCCGTCACCACGATAGTGCGGATCATGTGTGAGCTTTTTTCACGCCATACATGACGGCAGAATGGAAAGACAAAAAGGAAGATAAAGAACAAACAGATCAATACAGTACACTGACCAATCACATCATCAGACAGCTGCAAAGGATGTTTTACGCCCAATGTTACCCAGAATAAAATAGGCAATAACACAATTGACAGACTCGCAAGATTTTTACGGAATAAAGTACAAACTGCTCTGTCCAGAGAAAAATGCTGTTCTCCGATTCCACCTTTGGCAAGGATTTGGTGGCTGCAACTATACATAATCCAAAATAGCGCCAATTGACAGGAGAAACCCCAAATCAAATCGCCCAAATCATCACCTGATTTCGAATACCAATAACCTATCGCCAGCACAATAAAAGCAAGCGGTAATGTTTTTATCAGTGTCAGTATCAGGGCCAGTGGAGTATGCAATTGGCTATCACGACGGAACTGCCCCACCTCATCAGCAATTTTCTTCAATTGCTCGTTAATGCCTTTGGTTTGCCAACGTAAAAATAAGCCAACCAGTACAAGGGGAATAACGAAATGGACGGAATTTTTCAGCCCCGTGATAAGGCCGCTCAGAGTCAAACGAATATTCAGGTGGCTCAATTCTCCCTGAATCTGCTCAGGCAAAGATTTCAACCAAGCTAAATTCATCGGTTTGTTACTGTTCACCCAAAAGATTTGCTGGACAAGGGTTTGTTCCAGCGATTCGCTCACATCCAGCAATTGCTGCTGATCCATCTGTAAGTTGATAGCGTGAGTAATCTGATTTCCCAATTGATTATTAAGCTGATCCAAAAGCTCACAACGCACTTCCAGAATCTGGTTGATGGCATTATGGATCTCATTCATCATCTCTGCGGATTCATTTTTGATTTTATTGTGCCCATCGCTCAATAAGTTATCAGTATAGTCATTCCCCTGACAAAGCTGATCTCGTTCCTGATTAATTTCAAACTGCTCCAGACGCAAGTCAGCAATTTTCGTCAGTAAATCTTTTGTCAGAACATTCTGCGGTACTTTCAACTGTTCCTGAAACAGAATGCGAGATAGCAATAAGCTGCCTCGTAAAACCTTAACCTGCTCTTTCAGATTACGCTCAGACTGGATGGCTCGATCCAGAAAATTCTTAACAAGAATATTTTTCTGCACAAGTTGATTATTATCACGTGTTGCAGCCACCAGCCGTTCACTGAACTCACGGTTGATATCAATTTCCTTTTGAACTAGTGGGTTATCTTGAATGTGTAAATTTTTTCCGTCCTGAGTTTGCGCTTCTTTGGCTGTTTCTTCAGAAAGGATCAAACGTTTCCCACTCACCACATCTTGAATAAATTGGACATAACATTCCAATTGCTCAATTTGGAACGTCGTATAATCCCGTTGATGCTGTAAAAGTGCTTGTAGCTGAGTATTCGCCTGTAAGGATGCCCTTTGGTAATCATTTTGCTGCATCAAGAAAGACTGTTCTACCTGTAGCAGCTCCATCTGGGTATGACTCGATTCTGGCTGCTCAGTCAGTGCATTATTGAGTTGATTGCGAATTTGCTGCAATCTCTGCACGTTACGGAATAGCACGTTTTGTGCACGTTCCGGTTGCGTTTGTAGCCCAATCAACTGGCTATTGTAGTTAGCAAGATCTTCCTGTGCCCGCTGCAAGCTATTCAGGGTATTGTTCAGTTTCAATTCAAGCTGTTTCAAAGACAGTGTTTCCAGCGCCTGTTTATATTCATTTTCATCCCGCTGAGCGTTATTTTTCCGGTTCTCCAATACAGTCATAACCTGACGTGATTTTTGCGGTGCGTCTTGCAGGTTTTTCTTAAGTAGATCGGAATCCAGCTTCACTTGATCTATTTTGTCAAAGAAAGAGAGCGCTTTTTCCAAATCAGCTATCGAGACTTTTTCCTCAACCGTATGTTCCTTACGTTCTGTCAGGATCTTAAGCTGATTTTGAATATCATTGCGGGTTGGAACATCACTACTGAAAGCAGCATTCGCAGGGGAATAGAGAGATGACAGAAGAAAAAACAGGCTAGCCATCAAGATAAAGCGAAAAAATAATATGTCGGAGAGTTTGCTGCACAAGCCCCCCTTATTGAGCAAAACATCCAAATATCGGTTAACTGAAACCATGAACTCATCTACTCATCATTTGCAGATAATGGAATGATAGCGCTGAATATCAGGAGGTGCTGGCTGTATTTCTGATTTTGCACTTCCTGAAACGCTAATATTAAAATGATAACACTTTGGATGCAGCCAATGTCCACTGCGCCAGTTCGCTCAACGTACCGATTTCCACGCCATCAACCAATGCCAATTCACTAATCCCTCTGGCATCCGTACAAGTTTTGCACAATTTAACTTCGACATTCTGTGCCGTCAAAATTTCCAGCATTTGCTTTAAATTATAGCCTTCTTTGGGTATTTGCCCGGTTAAACCAGCAACTACTGCATCAGACATGAGAAACAATTTCAGTTCGCTATGGGGTTCCTGCTCTTTGAGAGCAATGGATAATCTCAATGCGTTAAAAAGGGATTCATTACCATATGCCGCCCCATTGGCAATGATCAGAATGGATTCCATTGACATTTGCTCCTATATTCAAGATTCATTTTTTTCGCTGCATCGCAAGTGGTGGCTGTGTTTGAGTGTATCGATGAAACTATCCACCAAGTGTGCAGACTGTTCCTGAATATTAAAACTGTCCGGTGAAAATGACCAGTTTTCCAGTAACCCCGTCATCAATGCCCTCAACATGATGGCAGAACGCCTAAGGTCAAGGTCATAGGGTAACTCTCCTGATTGAATGCAAGCCGCCAGCATTTTTTCAATCTTCTTGTAGTCGGAAATACATGTCTCCCGAAGCGCCTCAGCTAGTGAAGACATTTCTCCAACAAACTCACATTTATGGAAAAAAATTTCCATTAATAGGCGGGTTTGGAAATCATCAATCATCATCCTTAACATCGAAATCAATAAAGATCTCAACGCAATGAGTGGATTATTAGGATGTTTTGCTTGATACTCTTTCTCTAGCTCGTCTATTTTGTGTTCTGGCATTTTGCAAACAATAGAAAGTAAATCCGTTTTATTTTTAAAGTGCCAGTAGATTGCTCCACGCGTTACACCGGCTGCAATTGCGATATCAGATAATGAGGTAGCAGAAACGCCACGCTCAGAAAAAGTCTTTATCGCTGCTTCTATGATTTGCTGACGAGTTTGTTGTGCTTGCTGTTTAGTTTTTCGTGCCATTTTCGTGCCATAAACTTTGTTTTTGACTGAGGCTGATTTACATACATTCATGTATGTTTGTACTATAGCACCCTTAATCAATGAAGTAATAATTTCACTCGTTAGATTAAAGAGTCAATATTAAAAAATTGAGGTTTACTTATGCGAAAAAACAGGGGAGTTTTGCCTCTGGCCACATTACTGGTACTTTCAGGCAGTTTCATTCTTTCAGGATGTAATGATAATAAAAATGCACAGCAAGGGGCTGCTGGCCAGCAGGCTCCTGAAGTGGGTATCGTAACGCTGAAAGCAGAACCTCTCACGGTTATCACGGAATTACCGGGCCGTACATCAGCCTATCGTGTTGCGGAGGTTCGGCCCCAAGTCGGCGGCATCGTTCTGAAACGTAACTACAAAGAAGGAAGTGATATTGTTGCCGGAGAGTCGTTATACCAAATAGATCCGGCCACCTATCAGGCAGAATACAGTAAAGCCAAAGCAAATTTAGCCAGATCACAGGCCAATGAGAATGTTTCTCATCTAACCGTTGAACGTTACCAATCCTTGCTGGGTACACAATATGTGAGTAAACAGGAATTTGATAAAGCAAATTCTGATTATGCACAGGCAAAAGCAGATGTTCAGTCCTCTAAGGCCGCGTTGGAAAGTGCCAGAATCAATCTGGCGTATACCAAAGTCACATCCCCTATTTCTGGTCGTGCGGGTAAATCCACCGTCACAGAAGGAGCACTGGTTTCTGCTGGGCAGCCAACAGCGCTGACAACCGTTCAGCAATTAGACCCTATCTATGTTGATATCACCCAATCAAGTGATGACTATCTAAGATTTAAAAACGAAATAGCAAAAGGAACCGTTCAAAAAGAGAGTAACAAAACCAAAGTCCGCCTAATTACTGACACAGGCCAAGAATACAGCCAGGGAGGTTACCTTGAGTTTTCAGACGTTACGGTTGATGAAACAACAGGTTCTATCACTATGCGTGCTGTTTTCCCCAACCCAAATGAAGAATTACTCCCGGGTATGTTTGTCCGCACTAAATTGGAAGAAGGTGTGCGTCAGAATGCGATTTTGATTCCTCAGCAAGCCGTTACCAGAACGCCTCGTGGTCAGGCAACCACACTGATTGCCGATAAAGATAACAAAGTAGAATTGCGTAATATCAATGCTGCTCAGGCAATCGGTAACAAATGGTTGGTGACAGAAGGTCTAAAAGCTGGAGATCGAGTAATCATTACAGGATTACAGAAAATAGCGCCGGGAATAACGGTTCAGCCAGTGGAAACAGACCTGAATGCCAAGCCTACGGCTAATCAAGCTGAGCCTGCAAAAAAGTCTCAATAAGGAGTCGGTGATTCATGCCTAAGTTTTTTATCGAACGGCCAATCTTTGCATGGGTAATTGCGATTATCACCATGTTATCTGGTCTACTGGCACTCATGAAATTACCCGTGGAACAATATCCTGCAATTGCGCCACCCGCCATTTCCATTTCAGCATCTTACCCTGGGGCTGATGCAACAACAGTACAAAATACTGTAACACAGGTTATCGAACAGAACATGAATGGTATCGATAATCTAGTGTATATGTCTTCCAGCAGCGATTCTGCGGGAAGCATGAATATCACACTAACCTTTGAAGCGAACACGAATCCAGATATCGCGCAAGTACAGGTTCAGAACAAACTGCAATTGGCGATGCCATTGTTACCTCAAGAAGTTCAGCAACAAGGTGTCAGTGTTGATAAAACTACCAGCTCATTTTTGATGGTGGCAGGTTTCATCTCTCAAGATGGTTCCATGACTCAGGATGACATCGCCGACTATGTCGGAGCCAATGTCAAAGATTCCTTGAGTCGTGTTACTGGCGTGGGTGAAACAACACTGTTCGGTACACAGTATGCCATGCGTATCTGGCTCAACCCTGACAAATTGATCAACTATAAAATGACCACCACTGATGTAACCAGTGCGATTAGAGCACAAAACAATCAGGTGGCAGCTGGACAGTTAGGGGGAACTCCACCCGTTCCAGGACAGCGTTTAAATGCTTCCATCATCGCGCAAACACGTCTGAATTCTGCGGAAGAATTCGGCAATATTTTGCTGCGCGTGAATCCTGATGGCTCACAAATTCGCTTACATGATGTAGCTATTGTTGAATTGGGCGCTGAAAATTACAGTATCATTGGTCGATTCAATGGCAAACCCGCCGCAGGGGTTGGTATCAAGCTAGCGACAGGTGCCAACGCATTAGATACCTCCAAAGCCGTCAAAGAAGCACTGGCTGAGATGTCTCCTTTCTTCCCACATGGATTGACTGTCGTGTATCCATATGACACCACACCATTCGTTAAAATCTCTATTTTCGAAGTGGTGAAAACATTGGCGGAAGCTATCCTGCTGGTGTTTGTTGTCATGTATCTGTTCCTGCAAAACTTCCGAGCCACATTGATCCCAACAATTGCAGTGCCGGTTGTGTTGCTTGGTACATTTGCCATCCTTGCTGCATTTGGCTATTCCATCAATACATTGACCATGTTTGCCATGGTACTTGCCATCGGCCTACTGGTGGATGATGCCATTGTTGTGGTGGAAAACGTCGAGCGCGTCATGCAGGAAGAAGGACTATCACCGAAGGAAGCCACCAAAAAATCGATGGGGCAGATCCAAGGAGCTCTAGTCGGTATCGCACTGGTACTTTCCGCTGTATTTATACCAATGGCATTCTTCGGAGGTGCGACAGGAGCAATTTACCGTCAGTTCTCAGTCACTATTGTTTCAGCAATGGTACTGTCTGTACTGGTGGCCTTAATCCTGACCCCCGCACTATGTGCAACCATGCTTAAACCTGTTGCCAAAGGCAGCCATGGAACTCGCAAGGGGTTCTTTGGCTGGTTTAACCGCATGTTTGAAAAGAGCACCCATCATTATACCGATAGCGTCGGTCGGATGTTGCGGGGTTCCAGGCGTTACTTAGTGATCTATGTCGTACTGATCGCGGGGATGGCCTGGATGTTTAATCGTCTGCCATCTTCCTTCCTACCTGAAGAAGATCAAGGCGTCTTGCTGGCAATGGTTCAATTACCACCGGGTTCAACTCAGGAACAGACACAAAAGATATTGAACGAAATCAATGACTACTTCTATACCAAAGAGAACGATGTTGTTAAATCTGTGTTTACAGTTAACGGCTTTGGTTTCGGTGGTCAGGGGCAAAATACGGGTCTGGCATTTATCAGCTTAAAGGATTGGGAACAACGTAAGGATGAGAAATATAAGGTGCCAGCCATTATTGGCCGAGCAAACGCAAATTTTGCTCAAATCAAGGAAGGTATCGTCTTTGCGTTTAATATTCCTTCAATTGTAGAGTTGGGCTCTGCCAGTGGTTTTGACTTCCAATTGATTGACAAAGGGAACCTTGGGCATGAAGCACTGACGGCAGCACGTAACCAGTTGCTTGGCATGGTGGCACAACACCCAGATATGCTCAGGAGTGTTCGTCCTAATGGGCAGAATGACACGCAACAGTATCGTATCCATATCAATAAGGAAAAAGCAGAAGCACTGGGTATATCCACCACAAATATCAACTCAACACTAAGTACGATGTTTGGTGGCGCTTATATCAATGACTTTATCGACCGCGGTCGTGTCAAAAAAGTCTATATTCAAGCCGACGCCCCTTATCGTATGTTGCCGAGCGATATCAGCAAGTTGTATGTCCGTAACTACCATGGTCAAATGGTACCGTTTTCCGCATTCTTAGACATATCAAAAGAACCGTGGGTTTATGGTTCACCGCGTCTGGAACGCTATAACGGCCTTCCTTCTATGGAAATCGTGGGTGAAGCCTCTCCTGACAAAAGTACCGGTGATGCAATGGCGCTTATGGAGCAACTGGCATCACAATTACCACCCGGTATTGGCTATGACTGGACTGGAATGTCTTATCAAGAACGTCTGTCTGGCAATCAGGCTCCAGCGTTATATACGCTATCATTGATTGTCGTATTCCTCTGTCTGGCTGCTCTTTATGAAAGCTGGTCTATTCCATTCTCGGTCATGCTGGTCGTCCCACTGGGGGTTATCGGTGCGTTGTTAGCAACATCAATGCGCGGATTGGATAATGACGTTTACTTTAAGGTTGGCCTATTGACGACTATCGGATTGTCAGCGAAAAACGCCATCCTTATCGTAGAGTTCGCTAAGGACCTGATAGAAAAAGAAGGAAAGGGGTTAATAGAAGCAACCCTAGATGCTGTCAAAATGCGTTTACGTCCAATCCTGATGACATCTTTGGCCTTTATGCTTGGGGTTATGCCTCTGGTATTGAGCAATGGTGCAGGCTCAGGTGCACAAAACGCCGTAGGGACAGGGGTATTGGGTGGTATGATTGCAGCTACATCGCTGGCAATCTATTTCGTCCCAGTATTTTTCGTTGTCATCAAGCGTCGATTCACGAAGAAAAGTGAAGATATTGAGCACATCTCAACTCCTCACTAAATTCAACTATGTTAAAAAAGGCCACATATGTGGCCTTTTCCTTTGATAATCTAATTAAAATAAATACTTATGATAAATAGGTTATGTTTAAAGGTGATATCTTTCTGTTTTTTATAATAAATAGAAGATAAATTGATAACTTAGCTTGTTTTTCTTCTGATTACACCTTTAATGGTAAAAAGTGTTCCATCTCGATAGTGACATATGTAATAATGGCACTATATTGATTTTGAAAATCGCAATACAATCGCCTATAATGACTTCTGTGCTATTGCTACAGCATCTACTGTATTAGTATAATTCAATACATTTAACAGCATATGTGGATATGACTATCCTTTATAGTAGAGCGTTAAGCTTTTGTCAGGTTCAGGCGTAAATTAGCCACTTTTTAAAAACCCCTGTTGGCAGATGCGTAAAAAATAGAGCTTTAATATTAATAAATAATAATCATGTTTTGATAGGCTCAATTTTAAAAGAATGACTATAATAATTAACATGTATAAGCCTTAGTTCAAATAAGCCGTGCGTTGTTTACGGAGGTGATTATGGATGAATATTCACCAAGAAGACATGATATTGCTGAATTAAAATACTTATGTGAAAATTTAATTCACGAGGCATTTTCAGTCCTGAATCGCACTGATAATCATTGGATTCACGATCTGACTTCCGAGAAAAGCTTAAAACTAAACGAATTGATCGAACACATTGCAGCTTTTGTTTGGTACTTTAAAATTAAATACTCAGATAACTACGATCTCAGTACCTTAATTGATGAGTATCTCGATGAAACATATAATTTATTTGGAAGTGATAAGATAAGCTTTCTTGAACTTACAAAATGGCAAAAAACAAACGAACACTTAACTAACATTCTGCTACATGATTTGAATGCTTCGTTAAGCAAAACCTGATAAATATATTTCTAACTTTTTTATACCAAATAAGATAAGGCAACCATGACTAAAACTGACTATCTGATGCGTTTGAGAAAATGCACTTCTATTGAAACACTGGAACGTGTAATTGAAAAGAATAAATACGAACTCTCGGATGATGAACTTGAACTGTTCTATTCCGCTGCTGACCACCGTTTGGCTGAACTTACCATGAATAAACTCTATGATAAGATCCCATCATCTGTTTGGAAATTTGTCCGCTAGACTGAAGTGATCAGATAGGAAGTGACTAAAGCCGGTAGCTATTATCGGCTGACTGCATAAATCAATGATGAGCTTGAAAATGGTGAGGGCTCTGCCAGCGACATCCCGGCACACACATCCCCTGCTATGGCTGCTTCCTTCCGGATCTGACCAAGTTAACAAGTTAGCGTTGCGGGAGAACCAACAGAGCCCCCATTGACGTTAGCTTCAAATTTCGAAGCGGCGGCCATTATCTTTCATACATCATAAAATAGCAAGGCCACTTCACTTGAATGCTGTATTCTTGCTCATCGTGATGTAAAAACCATCAAAACAGCGTCAAAGAACTAAAATTTCTGCTTAACAAAATACTATTTGGTACTTTTCCTGATTTTTCATATTATCTTCAATTTTTTCAGTACAATAGCTATATTCCATGACAAATTAGCCTATATAATATACTGGCAATAAACAGATAAAATAATAAAAAATACATTCAATAACACTAATGAATCATTTTTATATCATATAAAAAACCAATAATTGTACAATAACAACTCAAATAAAATATAAACATTCTCTTTTTCGTCCTCTAAAAATCAAGAAATAACTATATAAATCAATAAATAAACACAATAAACACAATAAACACAATAAACACAATAAACACAATAAACACAATAAACACAATAAACACAATAAACACAATAAACACAATAAACAATGTCATTCTCATTATTTGGTAAATATTGATAAAATTAATAGTGATAATTTATATCCAAAATAAAAACGCAAGGATAAATTTTATTTACAATTAAACATGTTTTTCTTCTAATATATAAAGACTTATTATCTACAATAGTTATTCATGCGTTTTAAACGCTCTTAAAAAGCAAAGGCATGTTATGGGCCAGACATTACAAAATTTAATTAACCTGATGCATCTGGAAAAAATAGAAGAGGGAATTTACCGAGGCCAGAGTGAAGATTTAGGGTTTCCTCATGTTTTTGGCGGACAAGTAATAGGTCAAGCTCTATATGCAGCAAAACAAACTGTTGCAAATGATAGAATGATTCATTCCTTCCACAGCTATTTTCTACGCCCGGGTGATATCCATAAGCCCATCGTTTATGACGTTGAAATATTACGTGATGGGAAAAGCTTCAGTGCTCGCCGTGTCAGTGCAATACAACATGGTTTGCCTATTTTCTACATGACTGCTTCCTTTCAAGGCCATGAAGAAAGCTTCGAGCACCAAAATACCATGCCTATAGTCCCACCCCCAGAAGAGTTAGAATCCCAAGAAGAAATTGCAAAAAAAATAGCTGGTCCCCTCCCTGCCAAACTAAAAGAAGCTTTTTCCGCACCACCACTGGAAATGAAACTGGTTAAACCTCACAACCTACCTAACCATTCACCAAACGCTCCTGTTCGTTATGTTTGGTTCCGCAGTAATGGAAAAATGCCGGAAGATCCATTCACTCACTATTGTTTGCTAGGTTATGCTTCAGATTTCAATTTCCTGCCCACGTCATTACAGCCCCATGGCGTAGGTTTTATGGAACGCAATATGCAAGTAGCCACAATTGACCATTCAATGTGGTATCACCGCCCTTTCAATATGAATGATTGGCTACTCTATGCAATCGAAAATCCATCCGCATCAGGAGCCCGTGGTTTTGTTCGTGGGCATATCTATAGCCGTGAAGGTGTGCTCATCGCTTCCGCGGTTCAGGAAGGAGTAATCCGAAAGCTGTAATGAATTAAAGAAGCACTATAATACTGTAATAATATGCCGTAATAACAGAAGTGAGCGTTGCGCTATTATTGTTGCCCTATTACTCATTTTATTTTCTGTTACTACGGCACGGCATACAGTTTTCGAAGAAGCAAAATATAATCAGTTATAAGCACTTTCACCATGTGAAGTAATATCCAAGCCTTCCCTTTCTGATTCAATACTAATGCGCAGCCCAACCAATTTATCAGCAATCTTAAATGAGATGTAAGCAGCTACCGATGACCAGACAATACAGACCAATATACTAATAACCTGAATACCAAGCTGTCTTAGCATTGTCATCCCTTCAGGAAACCCTGTTCCACCTAAAATAGATGCAGTAAAAATACTTGTCAACAAACAACCAACGATGCCACATACTCCATGTACACCAAAAACATCACAGACATCATCAACACGTAACCACCGTTTCAGTATGACCACTCCCCATAAACCGGCAACACCCACAATCAACCCCATAACCAAAGCACCACCGATCCCCACTGTTGCCGCAGCAGGTGTAATTACCACTAGGCCCGAAATACACCCAGAACATGCCCCTAAAAGCGAAGGTTTCCGACGGAATAACCACTCAGAAGAAACCCATGACAATACCGCACCTGCCGTTGCTATCACGGTATTCATTAGAGCTAGCGCTGAGATGGCATTCACTGCACCAGCAGAGCCCACATTAAAACCGAACCAACCGATATAAAGGATCGCTGTTCCAATAAAAGTCATTGGTAAGTTATGAGGTTTAAACGCTTCCCGTCCAAATCCTGAACGCTTTCCAAGTAAGTAAGCCCCAACCAACCCCGCTGCTGCCGCATTAATATGAACAACCGTCCCACCAGCAAAATCCAAAGCGCCATCCTCAGCAAGCCAGCCTCCTCCCCATACCATATGTGCCATAGGAATATAGGATGCCGTCAGCCATAACACACTAAAAATCAACAAAGCTGAAAAACGAATTCTTTCGCACAAAGCTCCCACGACCAAAGCAACAGTGATACAAGCAAATGCACCTTGGAAAACAACATGAATCAATTGGTAGAAACTGCCATTCAGATCAGTTATGGATATATTTTTCAGCATGACCTGATCTAACCCACCCCAAAAACGGTTGCCTGCCTCAAAAGTCATACTGTAACCGTAAACAAACCAAAGCACATAAACCAATGAAAAACTGACAATCACCTGAGACATCAATGACAATACATTTTTGCGGCGCAGTAATCCCCCATAAAACAAGGCAATTCCGGGTATTGTCATAAAAAGCACAAGTACCGTATTCACCAGCATAAATACCGTATCAGCTTTATCGAGGGTTGCTTCCGCAGCAAAAGCGAATGAAGGAAAACTGACCGTAATACCAGCTATGGATAAAAGTTGCTTCTTCATTTTTCATCCCCTATTTACAGTGCTGAATCATTCGTTTCACCCGTCCTGATCCGGACGGCATGCTGTAACTCAAAGATAAAAATCTTCCCATCGCCCATTTTCCCTGTAAATGCAGTTTGTTGAACAATATGGATAATTTCCTCAATCCGTTCATCATTGGTAGCAATATCAATCTTAACTTTAGGCAAAAAGTTAACATTATATTCAGCACCTCGATAAAGTTCGGAATGACCTTTTTGACGCCCAAATCCTTTTACTTCCGTGATAGTCATACCTTGTACACCTATATCAGCAAGTGCTTCCCGTACTTCTTCCAGCTTAAATGGTTTTATGATGATGGTGATCAGCTTCATACTTCCCCCGCTTTTTTGCTGTGTTTGCACAAGAGAAGGTGAGCAAGGAATATGCCAACAGTTAAAAATGATATGTAATCAGATTGTTATAGAAGAATATCTCTAAAGAAGGGATAAAAAGGGGAGCAGCAAGCACAATCACTCCCCATATGCACACTAAACGGGCACAGATTCATTCAAAGTCTCACCAACCTGTTGGAGTTGGTACATTTGATAATAGCGCCCACGCCTTGCCAGTAGCTGTTGGTGCTGCCCTTGCTCGACAATTGCACCACGATGCAGCACTAATATGGAGTCAGCTTCAATAATGGTTGAAAGACGATGAGCAATAACCACCAATGTCGTCTGTTTGCGGATCATCCTCAACGCTTTCTGTACTGATTGTTCCGTTCCCGAATCAATATTCGCCGTTGCCTCATCCAGAATAAGAATTTGTGGCGTTTGCACTAAAACCCTAGCCATTGCCAAAAGCTGTTTTTGCCCCGCGGAAAGGGTATTTCCTTGCTCTCCCAGTACAGAATTCAAACCATCGGGTAAGTTACGAACAAATTCAGCTAATTGAACCATTTCCAGCACTTCCCATATTTTCTCTTCACTGATATCTCGTCCTAACGCAATATTGTCGAGAAGTGAAGCAGCCAGAACCACGGGATCTTGCTGTACCATTGCCACACCATTACGCAATACGGCATGAGAAAGCGAAGATACGGGACGCCCATCAAGGTAAATTTCACCGTCTTGCCACGGGTAATACCCCATGATCAAATTGGCCAGAGTACTTTTGCCGCTCCCCGTATGCCCAACCAAAGCTACAAATCCATGTAGAGGGACATGCAAATTAATATCATTCAAAACAAGTTTGTCACTTCGATAGGCAAAATTTAGATTTTCAACATCAATTCGCCCACTCGCTAATGCCTGCAGATCATCACCATACTGCTGCTGTGGACTATCCATTAGCTCAAAAACCCGTTCTCCTGAAACTACAGCCTGTTGCAATAACGATTGCTGTGCAGTCAGCTCAATCAGCGGTTCATTCAATCGACCAAGATAGTTTATAAAGGCATACAGTACACCTACGCCAATAACTTCCGTTCCTTTGAATCCAAACAGCAAAAGCAGACCACACAATATTGTGGTAGAAAAAAAGCTCATTAATGGCCTCAACAAAATACCATCTAACCGTAAAGCCTGCATGCGAGCTTTATAATGCGCTCGGTTAGTAGCCAGCATTTTTTCACCAAAACGGGCTTGCTGACGAAATTGCTGAATCACAGTCATTCCATTAATGACTTCATTAAAACCATCATTAATGTCAGCCAGATAACCACGTACCCGTCTAACAATTGGGATACTAAGACGCTGATAGATAATCATTACCAGCAAGACCGCTGGAAATATTACGACCGCAACAGATGCCATACGCCAATCTAGGACAAACATGGCTATCAGCATCGCTCCAATCAGTGCAATACTGTGAAACACAGTAGGGATCACATTAACAAACAGATCTTTAATAACTTCAGTATCATTCGTTACGCGAGAGATTAGTTGGCCAACCGGTTGATTATCAAAAGCGCTTAATGGCTGACGCAATGCTGAGTTCATAACATCAGTACGAAGCTGCTGCACCACCCCTACCGATGCCTGATTAAAAAATAAAGTCTGATAATAATGTAAAGCGGCAGAAACCAGCTGCAAGACCAAGAATGCTGCTGCAAGACCAATGACAACATCAAGCGGCAAATTCCCTGTAGCGACCATATTGTCGATAAAATAACTCACAAGCAGCGGCCCACTCACTTCTGCCAATGCTGCAATCCATAACATCAGTACAGCAATTAGCATTGGCTTGCGGTAATTTTTACTATAAGAGAGCAGCCGCTTTAATGATGGCCATAGCTTGTGCATATGAGTATTAGTCATTTTCCCCATCCAATGCGGCTTCTAATTGTTGGTAATGGTACATATCGGAATACCAACCGAATTGAGCGATAAGTTGTTTATGCTGGCCCTGCCGCGCAATCGTTCCATGTTGCATAACCAAAATATTGTCTGCTTCCGTTAATGCAGACAGTCGGTGTGCACTGATAATAATGGTGCGCTGCCGCCGCCATTGGCTGAGATTTTTCATGATTTGATACTCTGTGTGCCCATCAACAGCCGACAGAGCATCATCGAGAATTAAAATCTCAGTATCCAACAACAAGGCTCTGGCAATGGATATACGCTGTTTTTGCCCACCAGAAAGCATTACACCACGTTCTCCCACTTCAGTTTGATAACCTTGAGAAAGTCGCAAAATATCATCATGTACATTTGCCAGGCGAGCGACCTCTTCTATTTGCTCTTGGGTTGCATCAGGCCGCCCTAGTGCAATATTACCTGCGACCGTATCCGAAAACAGAAAAGGTGTCTGATTGACGATAGCCAATCGTGAACGCCACTCTTCCATTCTGAGAGTAGAAATATTCTGTGACTGAAAACGAATTTCTCCGTCAGTGACATCAAATTGCCTTTGCAACAAGGCCAGCAAAGTACTTTTCCCTGCACCGGTTGGCCCACAAAGCCCCAATAGCTGCCCAGGCGCTAGTTGGAAACGGATATCATCCAAAACAGGCCTATCATTTTTGGGATAAATAAAAGAGTTGATATTTACCTGCAAGCACCCCCGCTCTGAAGATAAGGACAACAAACCATCTGCAATCGCCAATGGTTCCTGCAATAAACTGCGGATACGTGTATATGCAGCGCTTCCTCTCTCAACAATGTTGAACATCCACGCCAATGCCAGCATTGGCCAGATCATCAATCCCAGATACATAACAAAGCTGGTCAGCTCACCAAGGGTCATTGAACCATGCACAACCATCCAACTCCCTCCACCCACAGCCAAGAGGTTTGCAACCGCAATAGCGATGAAAATGGTGGGATCAAAACGTGCATCTACGCGTGCAACATGCATATTTTTACGCCCAGCATCAATAGCAACTTCTTCAAACTGGTTGGATTGCAGCTCTTCCAATCCAAACGCTTTTATCATACGAATACTGGTCAGACTTTCCTGTGCGTGGTTATTCAGGACGGAAAATGCACCTTGTGCAGACTTAAAACGATGATGAAGTTGATCGCCATAATGCTTAATCGCTAACGCCATAATGGGCATGGGCAGTAGTGATAACAACGTTAATTGCCAACTAATTTCCACACTCATTACGATCAGAACAGCACACCCCATGACTAAAGCATCAACTAAAGTAAGTACTCCTTCACCCGCAGCAAAAACAACTCTATCAACATCATTTGTTGCGCGAGCCATGAGGTCACCTGTTCTATGGCGCAAATAAAACTCAGGATTTTGGCTGCTCAGCCGCAGATAAAAATCACTGCGCAATTTAACAGCCAGTCGATAAGAAGCACCAAACAGCCATACACGCCAAACATATCGCAGCCCATATATTGCTAACGCGATAAGTAGCATTACCCCCAACCAAATTAATAGCTGGCGGGATGACATAGTCTTTGTACTAACGCCATCAACGATCATTCCAACTAAGCGAGGAGGAATTAGTTGCAGCACCGCAATCATAATGAGAAAAATAACAGCGCCCAAATAACGCCGCCATTCACTAATAAAATACCAGCCTAATTGTGAAAATAGTCTCACACGCCTATTCCCGATGTAAAAAATGAAAGAGTTAGCGCCCAACTACCAAAAGGGTCTTCATATTACTGAATCTGGTATTGGCAACGCCGTTGTATATTTTATCTTCTCCATTGCAAAATTTGAGGTCACATCAATCAAACCAGAAACCCCATTTACCATGCGTTTGTAGAACCGATCATAACTTTTCATATCAACAACTTCTACATGCATTAGGTAATCATATTCACCAGCCATTCGATAAAATGTCAGGACTTCCGGCATTTCCTTTATAAAGTTGACAAACTGTTCATACCATTCACTGCTGTGTTGCTGGGTTTTAATCATCACGATCACTGTCAGGCCAAGCCCGAGTTTTGCACCATTTAGTAATGCAACTTTTCCAACAATATACCCTTCATCTTCAAGTCGCTTGAGACGCTTCCAGCAAGGTGTGGACGTTAAATTAACAGCTTCAGCCAACACATTCAGGGAATGACTACAGTTCTGTTGGAGCAGCTCCAGTAGCTTACGGTCTATTTTGTCTAGCATATCTTAGTCCTGTAGAAATATTTCCCAAACATAACGGATAAACTTAGAAAAATAACAATCTATTTCTCTAAATGTAAGGGTAATCTATATACCACTACGGTATTATTATTCAAGGTCAATTTATGTCGTCTTTATGGGCTACAAATGCCATAAAAGCTATCCAAGCTGATTATCAACGCAGTGCTGATACACATCTGATTCACCTCAACCTTCCCATGTTTCCGGGCATTCATCTCTATCTCAAAGATGAGAGCACTCACCCCACAGGTAGCCTGAAACATCGGCTTGCGCGTTCCCTATTCCTTTATGCACTCACTAATGGCTGGGTCAAGGAAGGAACCCCAATTATTGAAGCTTCATCTGGTAGCACCGCTGTTTCAGAAGCTTATTTTGCCCGATTGCTGGGTTTGCCCTTTATTGCCGTAATGCCCTTCTGCACAGCTAAACGCAAAGTTCAGGAAATTGAGTTCTACGGTGGTAAATGTCATTTTGTGGAGCATTCGGCTCTGATTTATCAAGAATCAGAGCGTCTGGCAAAAGAGCTAAATGGCCATTATATGGATCAATTTACCTATGCCGAACGAGCTACTGACTGGCGAGGAAACAATAACATTGCAGAAAGCATTTTCCGCCAGATGCAATTAGAGCCATTTCCTGAACCAACTTACATCGTTATGAGTGCTGGAACGGGCGGCACATCCGCAACATTTGGCCGCTATATCCGCTATCAGGGATATAACACCAAACTGGTTGTTGTTGATCCTGAAAACTCCGTTTTCTACGATTGTTACCATCAAAATCACCGTGATATTCGCGGAAATACTGGTAGCAAAATCGAAGGCATTGGCCGCCCGCGCGCGGAACCTTCTTTTATTCCTAGTGTTATCGATGACATGCTCCAAGTTCCTGATCCTGCCTCTATTGCTACCATTTATTGGCTTGAAAAATTAATTGGCAGAAAAACGGGCGCATCAACAGGAACTAACTTCTGGGGTACTTTGCAGCTCGCCAAGCAAATGCACGATAACAACCAACAAGGGGCAATCGTGACGTTACTTTGTGATAGCGGAGAGCGCTATCTTGATACTTATTACAACCCAGAATGGGTTCGCAATAATATCGGTGATATCACACAGTATCTAACACAACTACCCAAATTAAACGGTTATGAGTAACATATCTCCTTCAATTTACAGAGGTAGGTATCATGAAACGAGCCGTTGTTGTATTTAGTGGTGGGCAGGATTCCACCACTTGTTTAATCCAGGCACTCCATCAATATGACGAAGTTCACTGTGTCACCTTTGATTATGGACAGCGCCACCGTGCTGAAATTGACGTAGCTTGTCGTATCAGCAAAGAATTAGGAGCCGCTGCCCACAAGGTACTTGATGTTACTTTATTGAATGAGCTTGCAATCAGCAGCCTGACAAGAGACAACATTCCTGTGCCAGATTTCAGTGAAAGTGAAAAAAGTGGCCTCCCAAATACTTTTGTGCCTGGTCGTAATATTCTGTTTTTAACTCTGGCGGCAATCTATGCCTATCAGGTTGAGGCTGAAGCTGTTATTACTGGCGTTTGTGAAACTGATTTTTCGGGCTATCCAGATTGCCGTGACGAATTTGTCAAAGCCCTAAACAAGGCTATCAGTCTGGGTATTGCTTGTGATATCCGTTTCGAAACGCCCCTAATGTGGTTAAACAAAGCGGAAACTTGGGCACTAGCCGATTATTATCAAAAACTGGATTTTGTCCGCAATCAAACTCTCACTTGTTATAACGGTATTCAAGGTGATGGATGCGGTGAATGCGCAGCCTGTCATCTCCGAGCCAAGGGATTAAGTAATTATTTAAACAATGCCCAATCCACTATGGCAGATATGAAATCCAAAACACATTTAAGTTAGTCAAACCATTTTATTCAATTAACATTATCTGTGAGAGGTTCCAAGAACCTCTCATTTCACTGTTTTATACTCTTCGTCTTTCAATATCCCTCTGGGTTGGCTGCACTGCAACTTGAAAGCTATTAGGCATTGTTTTTATACGCTTCCATTCTTTCCCGCAATTCACCTTCCAAAACGAGCGCTTTTTGAGTTTTCAAATCAATACAGACAAATGTAGTTAAAGCATCAGCAATAATTTGATTATCATTCAGACGTGTGATTTCCTGAAAAAATATGCCACTTTTGTTACCCAATTCCTGCATGGAAGATCTCACTTCCAGCTCATCTGTTACCACTGCTGGATAGCGATAATTAATATTGATATTTACCACAACAAAACCAATATTCTTGCTGTTTAGCCATTCCAGAGTGTCATCTTCAGTTAGTAAATCCCAGCGGGCTGCTTCCATAAACTCCAAATAACGAACATTATTCACATGCTGGAAAAGATCAATATGATAGCCCCTGACTTTGATAATCGTACTCATTGCTATTTTTCCCTTTCAACTCATCAGACCAGATAACATGTAACAATAGCAAAACAATTTAATTACAATAGTGTTTAATGAATTATTCTTGATCAGTATCACAGCCCCCTTGATAAAATCACTCTGATTCCACAAGAGGGCTCAACACTCAGTGAGTTAATTTATCTCGATTTTTTTCTATAAAAATAGGTCCAATACCTTGAACTTCCTGCAATTGCTCTATTGTCGTAAAGGGGCCATATTTTTCACGATATTCAATAATTGCCTGTGCTTTTTTAGCTCCAATGCCATTGAGTTCTTTCACTAACTCTTCAGCATTGGCGGTATTGATATTAAGGGCTCCTTTTCCCGATATTTGCTGACCTGAGACTTGCTCTTTCCCCTCTTTCGAATTATCGATCTCAATGTTGGCTTTATTCTGACTAATAGGCTGTTTCACCAATTTATCAGTAGACTCATTCACCGTGGTGGCATGAGATAACGGCATGTTGATACACAAAGCCATAATGAGTGAATTGAATAATATCTTTAAATATTTCATGTAAGTCTCTCCATGTTTTGTTGACGGAGGAGAGATTGCCATAACAATATTTCTGGACAACAGGCAAGATTCAAATATGCGAAAGGCCACGAAAGTGGCCTTTTTTAATTACTAGCTTGCAAAAACAGTTGCGAGTGACTTCGCAATTTTATTCTATTTGACCGAGCTTAATATCCGCATCATCACGTAAATTAATTATTAGTGATTCCAGCATGATATTACCTGTTTGATATTGATAACCCGCAATATATTGTTTGCTCTGTTCGTCTGTAATAGAACCCGGAACAACTTTATCCAATTGGATAAATACAGCGTTGCCCAGTCCGTCTTGAGCTAACCCATATTCAGCCTTACCATCTTTAGGATGAGGCAAAGTGAACGCCACATCGGTAGCCTGATTGGCTTGTGACATACGTTTTATCACCATCGGTTGAGCAAACTGAATCCCTGCTGCTGTCAATGCCTGCTCACCTTTACCTTCTTTCAGAGCAGCCAACAGTTTTGCGCTTTCAACCTGAAGTTGTTTTTCCGCTTTCTGGCGTTTCACCAGTTCAGCCACCTCAGTTTTGGCTTGTTCAAACGGCTGAACTGTTTCAGGTCTAACATCGCCAACACGTACAATAAAGGCTCTGTCACCCTCGACAGAAATGACATCAGAGTTAGTTCCTGTCGCGCCTTTATCATCAGTCAAATTGCCAGAGAAAATAGCCTGTACAACTTGATTGAAATTAATGTCAGCAGGAATATGGTCACGATCAAACCAGTCAGTGGTAACAGCCTGATAGCCCGCGGCTTTTTCTGCTGCGGCCAAAGATTCGTTATCATTGGCAGCTGCATCACTCACTTTTCTCTGTAATGCATAGAACGCATCAATCGCTTTTTCCTGCTTAGTGATTTTTTCTATTTCCGCTCGTACATCCGCCAATGATTTAATTACCTGAGGCTTAATATCGTCCAAACGGAAAACTGCGTATCCATTAGATAATTTGATAACATCAGAAAGTTGCCCTTTCTGTGTCAAATTAGCTGATTTGATCTCATTAGGCAGAGAACTCTCTTCCATCCAACCGAGATCTCCTCCTTTTTGAGCAGAAAATTTATCTGTCGATTTTTCTGATGCCAATTGACTGAAATCTGTGCCTTTCTTTAATTCATCCAAAATCGATTTAGCGGCAGAATCTGAGGCCAGTTGAATAAAGCTGTATTTCTTCTGTTCAGACTTAGTATATTTTGACAGATTGCTTTTATAATATTGTTCAATATCCGCATCAGATACGGTGACATTTTTCAGTTCATCCGCAGCATCCATCTTGATGTAGCTGATTTTAACTTTTTCTGGCACAGCAAAATTTTTGCTATTCGCACCATAGTAGTTTTTCAGCTCTTCATCGGTGACTTTTTGCTGTGCTTCAATTGATTTCAATTCAAGAGTCGCAAAACGTACTGTTCTTTCTTGAGAAAACAGTGCGACTTCCTGTTTGATTTCTGACGGTAATGCAATTTCCGCACCTATCAATACCTGCTTCAATTGACGGTTAATGAGCTCCTGACGAATCTGCTCCGCAAATCCATCAGGACTCATGTTTGAACGGGCAAGCCAGTTCAAATAATCCTGATATTTGTTGTTATCAAATTTTTCATCAGTCTGGAGAAAAGATAGGTTACGTATCTCCTGAGCAACCTGCTTATCACTTGCTGATAAACCCAGCTTATGCGCGTATTGTTCAATCAGAGTGGCATTGATAAGGCGATCCAATGACTGACGCCGAATCCGCTGTACAGCCTGTTCATCGCTCAACAAAGTTGAGAATCCATCTCCCAGCTTCTCCTGCAACGCATTTTTTTCTTGCTGAAATGCCTGCTCTAGCTGAGCACGACTTATGGTTTGGTCATTCACTTTGGCAGCATAACTACCACTTTCGCTTGACAGGTAGCCTGTTAAACCCGTCACCACAAAGGTCAGGATAATTAGAGCCAACACAATTTTAAGCACAGGACCGTTTGCCGCCGTGCGTAGGTTGTCCATCATAAAGACGTAAAACTCCGCTTTAGTGAAAAAGAAACTGTCATATTACGACAATTCAAACGCTAAGAGAAAAAAAGCGCATCAATCAATTGATGCGCTTATATTCTAACCTATCAACACTGCCTAGTCAGTTCAAGTTTACGGCAATGCCAAAAACAAGGAGGCAGTTTCCTGCTCATTAGCCGTTAACAGCATCTTTCAGACCTTTTCCAGCTCGGAATGCAGGCACTTTTGCTGCTGCAATTTTAATTTCCTTGCCTGTCTGAGGGTTGCGTCCCGTACGTGCTGCGCGCTCACGCACAGTAAAAGTACCGAACCCTACCAAAGCGACATCATCACCGTCTTTCAATGCATCAGATACTGAAGAAATAAATGTATCTACTACACGTCCGGCTGCTGCCTTAGAAATATTCGCATCAGCGGCAATTTTGTCGATCAGTTGTGACTTATTCACTCTTATCATCCCCATTTAGTTTTACTATCGTAACAAAAACCGATTTATAACGGATAACACGACAGTCATGCCGTCATATCAATCCTTTCCAGTATTAGCAAGAAATCATGGAACAGCAAAATATTTAATCGGATAATTAGACTAAACTAACTTAATGACACAAAAAAAGGCTGGCAAGTCTGAATTTACTCGCCAACCTAAATTTTATACACAGTTCTTGAGTTAGCTCACTATTTTTGTACTATTTTAGTGATACTACTTCAGCTCCAAATGCCGACTCCTGCAAAGCTATGGATAAAACGTCTTCTATGCGCTTAACAGGATGAATCTCCAAATCTTGGATCACATTCTGAGGAATCTCTTCCAGATCGCGTTTATTTTCATCTGGAATCAAGACAGTTTTGATTCCTCCACGGTGCGCTGCCAGTAGTTTCTCTTTCAGACCACCAATTGGCAGAACTAAACCGCGCAGGGTAATTTCACCCGTCATGGCCACATCAGCACGAACCGGATTACCTGTCAGGCAGGAAACCAATGCAGTGCACATTGCGATACCCGCACTTGGACCATCTTTTGGCGTCGCCCCTTCAGGTACATGAACATGAATATCACGTTTTTCATGAAAATCAGAACTAATGCCCAGTTTATCTGCGCGAGCTCTAACAACCGTCAATGCTGCTTGTATGGACTCCTGCATCACTTCACCCAATGAACCGGTATAAGTCAATTTACCTTTACCCGGCACACTAGCTGTTTCAATTGTCAGCAGATCGCCTCCCACTTCTGTCCATGCCAGACCCTTTACCTGACCAACACGGTTTTCTGTATCAGCACGACCGTAGTCAACACGCTGAACACCCAGATAATCTTTCAAGTTATCTGCATTGATTTCAATGTGCTTAAGCTTCTTATCCATCAACAATGCTTTGACGGCCTTACGACACAATTTAGAGATTTCACGTTCCAAACTACGAACGCCAGCCTCACGGGTGTAATAACGAATAATGCCGATAATTGCACCATCATCTATGGTCAATTCGCCTTTCTTCAGGGCGTTGCGTTCTATCTGTTTTAGCAATAGGTGACGTTTGGCAATGTTCAACTTCTCATCTTCGGTATAGCCCGACAGACGAATGACCTCCATACGATCCAGCAATGGAGCTGGAATATTCATGGAGTTAGATGTTGCTACAAACATAACATCAGACAGATCGTAATCTACTTCAAGGTAGTGATCGTTAAATGCCACATTTTGTTCAGGATCAAGTACTTCCAACAAGGCTGAAGCCGGATCACCACGCATGTCAGATGACATTTTGTCAATCTCATCCAACAGGAATAGTGGGTTTTTAACCCCAATCTTGGACATTTTCTGAATTAATTTGCCCGGCATGGAACCAATATAAGTACGGCGATGACCGCGGATTTCTGCTTCATCACGCACTCCGCCCAAGGCCATACGCACATATTTTCGCCCAGTTGCGCGTGCAATGGAACGACCCAATGAGGTTTTACCCACGCCCGGAGGCCCTACCAAACAAAGTATCGGCCCCTTGATTTTGCTAACACGGCTTTGTACTGCGAGATATTCAAGAATTCGCTCTTTCACACGCTCCAGACCATAATGGTCTGTATCCAACACTTCCTGAGCTTTTACTAAATCTTTTTTTACCTTGCTACGTGCAACCCAAGGAACTTGAACCATCCAGTCAATATAACTACGAACAACCGTTGCTTCAGCTGACATTGGAGACATCATTTTTAATTTCTGCAATTCAGCTTCTGCTTTTTCGCGCGCCTCTTTCGGCATTTTCGCATCTTCGATCTTGCGTTTCAGCGTCTCATATTCATCAGGTGCGTCATCCATCTCACCCAATTCTTTCTGGATCGCTTTCATTTGCTCATTCAGGTAGTACTCGCGCTGGCTTTTTTCCATCTGTTTTTTAACGCGATTACGGATACGTTTTTCTACCTGTAGCAGATCGATTTCTGATTCCATCATTGCGATCAGATATTCAATACGCTCAATAACATCAGCCATTTCTAAAACAGCCTGCTTGTCATTGATTTTCAAAGGCATGTGTGCAGCGATGGTATCCGCTAATTTTGCCACATCTTCAATACTGTGCAACGATGTCAATACTTCTGGTGGGATCTTTTTATTCAGTTTGACATAACCTTCAAACTGATTGATGGCGGTTCTTACCAGAACTTCTTGCTCGCGTTCATCAACATCAGGGGATTCAAGATATTCAACCTGCGCATAAAAATACTCGCCATTATCCGTCAACGTGGTAATACGAGCACGCTGCAAGCCTTCAACCAGAACTTTTACTGTGCCGTCTGGCAGTTTTAACATCTGTAAAACAGAAGCCACTGTACCTACGGAGAAAAGATCATTGACTCCCGGCTCATCAGTAGATGCTTCTCTTTGCGCGACCAACATGACCTGTTTATCATGATCCATTGCTGCTTCCAGGCAATGAATCGACTTCTCACGCCCAACAAACAGAGGGATCACCATATGTGGGTAAACCACTACATCGCGCAAAGGCAATACAGGGATTTCTATGCGTTCGGAACGCTCAGGATTCATAGAGCTCTCTCTTCGTTTATACCCTTCATCTTTTTAAGTTACCTCTTTGTTGGCTGCGCTCATACACTTGCCGCCGCGATGCAACTCAAAATCTATTGGGTACAGCTTTCGCCAGTTTTTAGGAATCTCGTGAAACACGGTTTTCACGAGTTTCACTTCAAAGAATACAAAATATATGGGGACAGGAATCTAACATTCAATAGCCTATACCTGCAAAAAACAAAATGAGGGAGACCCCCTCATTTTAATTTTTTCAACGTATATTGATAATCGGTATTTCCTACCCTATTTTCTTCACTCACCAGAAACTTGAGCATCCGGCTTGCTATATATCAATAATGGTGCGGATTTCTCTTCAACAACCGTTTCATCAACAACAACTTTCTCTACATGTTCCATTGATGGCAGGTCGTACATTGTATCCAGCAAAACACCTTCAACAATTGAACGAAGACCACGGGCACCTGTTTTACGCGTCATTGCCTTTTTCGCAATGGCAGTCAAAGCTTCTTTTCTGAACTCCAGTTCAACACCCTCAAGATTAAACAAGGCCTGATACTGTTTGGTCAGCGCATTTTTCGGCTCTTGTAGAATCTGAATCAGTGCTTCTTTATTAAGTTCAGTCAGCGTTGCCACAACTGGCAGACGACCAATGAATTCAGGAATTAACCCAAATTTAATCAAATCTTCCGGTTCAACCTGAGCCAGCAATTCACCTTCTGTTGCCTTCTCCGATTCCCCCTTAACTGTAGCACTAAAACCAATGCCTGAAGTGACATTCAAACGCTGGCTGATAACTTTGTCCAAACCTGCAAATGCGCCACCACAGATAAACAGGATCTTGGAAGTATCAACTTGCAAAAATTCCTGCTGTGGGTGCTTACGACCACCTTGAGGTGGAACCGCTGCCACAGTACCTTCAATCAGTTTCAACAGAGCCTGCTGAACCCCTTCTCCCGATACATCACGAGTAATTGAAGGATTATCAGACTTACGAGAAATCTTATCTATTTCATCAATATACACGATACCACGCTGTGCTTTCTGCACATCGTAGTCACATTTTTGCAGAAGTTTCTGGATAATATTCTCTACGTCTTCCCCAACATAACCCGCTTCAGTCAATGTCGTAGCATCAGCCATAGTAAACGGGACATCTAAATAGCGGGCAAGTGTCTCTGCCAGCAGAGTTTTACCACTACCTGTCGGGCCAATCAGCAGAATATTACTTTTGCCTAATTCCACACCATTACTAGTGTCACCATTACGTAATCTCTTGTAATGGTTATAGACAGCCACTGCTAACACTTTTTTCGCCGCTTCCTGACCAATGACATAATCATCCAGATGTTGACGAATTTCATGAGGAGTAGGCAATGTGCTACGCTCACGATGTGGTACCAACTCTTTAATTTCTTCGCGAATAATATCGTTACATAAATCGACACATTCATCGCAGATATACACTGACGGGCCGGCTATTAATTTCCGTACTTCATGTTGGCTTTTCCCGCAGAAAGAGCAATACAGCAGCTTTCCTGAACCGTCTTTGCGCTTATCTGTCATCAGTCAACCTCACTTTATGAGCTGTTATCCCAGTTTATCTGGCATAACAGAAAAAACTCTGTTATTACTCCGATTAATTTGACGTCAAAATAAAGAAACGCCCTAAAAAAGCTAGCATCGGAGTAATAAAGTAATTGTCAATAAATTAGTTGCGCTGGGTGAATATACTATCAACCAGTCCGTATTCTACGGCCTCGGCGGCTGATAAGAAACGGTCACGTTCTGTGTCCTCAACAATCTTATCAAGCGGTTTCCCAGTATGTTTCGCCATCAATTCGTTCATACGGGCTTTAACCTTGAGTATTTCCTGCGCATGGATTTCAATGTCAGTCGCCTGCCCTTGGAAACCACCTAATGGCTGGTGAATCATAACTCTGGAATTTGGTAGACAGAAACGCTTGCCTTTTGCTCCAGCGGTCAGCAGAAATGCGCCCATTGAGCATGCCTGCCCCATACAAATAGTACTCACATCTGGCTTGATAAACTGCATCGTGTCATAAATAGACATGCCTGCCGTAATAACCCCACCCGGCGAGTTAATATATAAATGAATATCTTTTTCTGGGTTTTCTGCTTCCAAGAATAACATTTGAGCGACAATCAAGTTCGCCATATGATCTTCAACTTGGCCAGTCATAAAAATAATACGATCTTTTAATAAGCGGGAGTAAATATCAAATGCACGCTCCCCACGTGCTGTTTGTTCAACCACCATCGGCACCAAAGACATGTTAGGTGCATATTGATCTTGCTTGCCACTGTATGACATTTCCGTCTCCTAATAGAACTCACGCTGGTGCCATTCATAACTGATTCTACTTGAGATAAGCGATGATGACCATGATCCAAAGTTAACTAACAAGGGGCTTTTCCCCTCTAAAAAAGTAGTAAGCTCTTACATAATAGTAAGAAAGGATATGAGGTTAAATCTGTTTTTTTCAAGAACAATAAAAAAAACCCGCAAGCATAGCCTGCGGGTTTACTTCATTGAGAGTGAGATTTCATCATCTCAGGCAATCAATAAATGAAACTTATGCCAGTTGATTTTGGTTCATAAGATCATTGAAGCCAGTTTCTTTTTCAGAAATTTTGGCTTTGTTCAGAACAAGTTCAACAGCCTGCTCTTCCAGAGCAATATTGCGAATGTTGTTCATCATTTCTTTGTTTTTGCTGTAGTATTCAACAACTTCTTTTGGATCTTCGTAAGCAGCAGCCATCTCTTCGATCAGCACATTAACGCGCTCGTCTTCGACTTTCAGCTCATTGCTACTGATAACTTCACCTAACAGCAAACCAACAACAACGCGGCGTTTTGCCTGCTCTTCGAATAGTTCACGTGGCAGATCCAGAGCTTGTTGTTCGTTGCCGCCAAAACGCTGAGCAGCCTGACGACGCAGGACATCAATCTCACCATCAACAACTGCAGCAGGAACATCAATTTCGTTAGCCTTAACCAGACCATCAAGAACCTGAGTTTTGATGCGGTTACGAACTGCATTTTTCAGTTCACGTTCCATGTTCTTGCGAACTTCAGCACGCAGACCTTCAACAGTACCATCAGCGATACCAAAGCGCTTGATGAACTCTTCAGTCAGTTCAGGCAGTTCACGCTGTTCAACTTTCTTCAGGTTGATCACAAAATTTGCAGCTTTACCTTTCAGGTTTTCTGCATGGTAATCTTCTGGGAAAGTCACATCAACGGTAAATTCTTCGCCCGCTTTATGACCAACGATACCGTCTTCAAAGCCAGGGATCATACGATCCTGACCCATTGCCAGAACGAAATCAGTTGATTTACCGCCTTCGAACTCTTCACCATCGACAGAACCCGTGAAATCAACAGTTACGCGATCTTCCGCAGTTGCTGCTTCATCAGCCTCTTTCCAATTCGCCTGCTGTTTACGCAAAGTTTCCAGCATAGTGTCAACATCTGCATCTTTAACTTCAACTACAGGTTTTTCAACTTCAATTTCTTCCAGGCCTTTCAGTTCAATTTCTGGATAAACTTCAAACTCAACTGAGTAAGTGAAGTCTTCACCTTCTTTAAACTGCTCTGGTTTGTAGCTTGGTGCACCGGCTGGATTGATTTTCTGCTCAATGATCGCATTGATGAAATTGCGCTGCATCAGATCACCCAGAACATCCTCAAGAACAGAAGCGCCGTAACGCTGCTGAACGATCTTCATTGGCACTTTGCCCTTACGGAAGCCGTCGATACGGACTTTCTTTGCTACATTAACCAGTTCACTGCTAACTGCTTTTTCGATATCGGCAGCAGGAACGGTGATTGACACACGACGCCCAAGGCCTTGAGTGGTTTCAACAGAAACTTGCATCTTGTTACCTCAAAAAAATCATATTGCTCGGTCAACTTCAGGATAGCTGCAATACTTAAAACAAACTGATTGCAGTACTCTTTAAGAACCGGGGCGGTCGCATTTAAAAACCGAGAATCCCTGTGATCAGAAGCGTCCCGAAACCATTCTAAAAATTTAGACGCAGCATTATAGCGACGCAGACAGTATGAGTCGAGAATTGCAGACAAAAGCATGCATGATTCGTTGACTTATGTGATAAACGTTGCTCAATGACTACATCACGATACTGTTTATGTGATATGCATATGAACAAAAATACAGCCCGAAGGCTGCCATCTAAAATTAAACCTAGATTAATAAAATAAAGCCAAACAGACTATTGGATTAGCCCGAAAAATCATAAACTTGACGTCGTTGTATTCCCGCCTCGACACGCAGGCGAAGCCAGAACGGTATCTCCCAGTTCTAGCCACTCCTTTTCCGTATAAGTATGCAGAGCCAAAGCATGCACGCCTTCTTCTAGCTCTTTAGCCAGGACACTATATACTGAGCGATGGCGACTGAGTATTTTTTGTTCAACGAAATCATTGCTTATTACAATAATCTTAAAATGGCTTTCAGAACCCGCAGGCACATTGTGACGATAACTTTCATCAATCACTTCCAGATGAGAAGGCTTAAATGCCGCCCGTAACTTTGTTTCTATTTCCTGACGAACCATCTCATTCTCCTTAATCACCAAAGGTTATTTATCAACCACATAATTGATTCTAGTTTATTTCCCATAATTTATAACATTGGGGATCCCCAAATCTATTTAACAGAATTTACTTGAGGTATTTCGCCCCGTGTTTCAATCATCAGGGATATGCCGCTACCAATGGCGATGCTATGATTACGGCGGTTTATACTACTGTATTAATATATCGGGTATCCGAATCTTGAATTGAGAAAACCTAAATGCTAAAGAAAATATTTATTTCATTGATTACGCTTTTCTTTTTAGCGGGCTTATCTGGCTGCGCAGACTCAGGCAATACATTAGCCATTCAGCCTAAAATTACTCTGCCGCTAGCTGACCCAACAATGAAAGCGATTACAATCAGTATTAGTGGGGTCGACCATCGCCAATCTCAAGCCCTAGCCCAAATTAATCGTGATGCACGATTGGTCACATTAGTCCCTTCCCGCGACTTACGCTTTTTACTGCAAGAAGCACTGGAAAAGCAAATGGTGGCTCGCGGCTATATGATTGGTTCCCCCGCCAATGCCAATTTGCAAGTCATTGTGAATCAGCTCTATGCCGACGTGAAAGAAGGTAGTCTGCGTCATGACATTTCAACAAAAGCAGAGATCTCTATCATTGTTTATGCACAAGACGGGAGTAAACAAATTAAAAACTATCGTACCAGTTACAATGTTCAGGGACCATTGAGTGCAACAAACGCAAAAATTGCTGAAGCAGTAAATACTGTCTTATCTGATGTGATCGCAGACATGGCTCAAGATTCGTCAATCAGCACCTTCATCAAGCAAAACGTCCGCTAACCGGATAATGAACAAATTTTCTGCCTGATGCTAACAAATTAGATGACACGCCGAAAATTTTTGGGAGGCTCATGACTAACCACCGTTATTTAAACCTATCTGCATTACGCAACTATCGCACCCTTCTATTACTGGGCTTTGCCTCAGGCCTGCCTCTTGCGCTTACAGCTGGAACGTTACAAGCATGGATGACTGTCGAAAACGTCGATATCCGAACTATCGGTTTTTTCACTTTGGTTGGTCAAGCCTATGTTTTTAAATTTCTCTGGGCACCCGCAATGGATCGCTATTCTCCCTCATTTTTAGGGCGACGACGCGGGTGGATGCTCGTTACTCAACTTTTACTGATCGTCAGTATTGCCGCGATGGGTTTCCTTCAACCATCCCAGCATTTATGGTGGCTAGCTGCATTGGCTGTTACTGTCGCATTCTTCTCGGCGTCCCAAGACATTATTTTCGATGCCTACAAAACAGACTTGCTATCACAGGAAGAACGAGGGTCAGGAGCGGCGATTTCAGTACTGGGATATCGGCTGGCGATGCTGGTTTCAGGTGGATTAGCTTTATTGCTGACCACCTGTATCGGCTGGCAGAGTATGTATTGGGTTATGGCTGGCATGATGCTGATTGGAGTTTGTGCCACTCTGACAGCCAAGGAACCAGAAATTAATACTGCCCCGCCAAAAACATTACATCAGGCAGTATTCGAACCCTTGTCTGATTTTTTCAGTCGAAATAATGCCTGGCTTATCCTGCTATTGATTGTACTGTATAAATTGGCAGATGCTTTTGCCCTCTCACTCAGTACGACTTTCCTTATCCGTGGGGTTGGTTTCAATGCGGCCGAAGTGGGTATGATCAATAAAACTCTCGGACTCGCTGCCACTATTGTCGGCGCATTGTACGGGGGTTACTTGATGCATAAGTTGAGTCTGTTCCGTGCACTGATGATATTTGGCATTCTGCAAACCGTTTCAAATTTCGGGTACTGGGTACTTGCTGTTACTCCTAAAGACATCTACGTAATGGGAGCGGCTGTTTTTCTAGAAAATATTTGTGGCGGTATGGGAACTGCGGCATTTGTTGCCCTGCTAATGACCTTGTGCAATAAATCATTCTCAGCAACACAGTTCGCTTTGCTTTCTGCATTATCGGCTGTTGGACGGGTTTATGTTGGCCCCGTAGCGGGGTGGTTCGCAGAAGCACACGGCTGGCCAATGTTTTATTTGTTCTCTATTGTTATCGGATTACCGGGGCTTGTACTGTTGCTCGTCTGCCGTAAGACACTGGCTTATACTCAAAAAACTGACAGTTTCATTTCACGAACACTGCTTGGCCGCTATTACCGACTGGCCTTTATTACCATGATAAGCGCCGCCCTTCTCTTTATAGTTTGGCTAGTACTAAGCATTCTGTTATTCATTGCAGGTCATGTGGTGATTTATTTACCTTTTGCCACTCAGGAATATCTGCTAAATATTCATCATATTAAAGATGTGATATCTCCTATGCTGTCATGGAGTGTAGCAATCGGCACTTTTGGGTTGGTTTTGGGAGGGGTTCTGGATTATTTGGCTCTGAGAAGAACTAACCTCGCTTAGTGTACTCCTCTAATAATACACTGACAAAATATCGTTAATGCACTCTTTACTACAGCAGAAGACTGACAAAGTTCAGTCTTCTGCTAAGTTTTTTAGTGATAAACTTCACAATAAAGATAAAAAAACACAATTATGTGACCTGAAAAACATCTTTTTCAGGGTTGGAATATTTATATTCACACTAACAAATATTATTATTTGAAAATATTTTATTTCTAACTATTCGAAATATCTTTATTATCCTAAAACCATATAAAGGGAATTTATGAAAAGACATATTTTGACACTCACTGCAGTTACTACTGCCTTGGTTTCTGCTTCAGCTTGCGCGGAATACCAGTGGGGATTTGCCAATGTCAGCATGAACTACCTTGACTGGAACAAACACGCCACTCAAAAAACTGGGCAGGCCTCGCATAAAGACGACTTTGCTTATCTGGAATTAGAAGGTGGAGCAGGGTTCAGTTGGGGTGAATTATATGGTTTCGCTGATTTAGAAAATCCATTTAATAGTAAAACTGCACAACCGGGTGATAACCAACGTTACACCTTCAAAACAACAGGCCGTTTCTATCTGGGGGATACTGGTTTCAACCTCTATGGTCACGTCTATGGAACCTATTCATTACCAGGTAAAGTGAACGGTGGAAACTTCCATGAAGTCAATACACTCTACGGATTGGGCTACAATACTAACCTTGGCGGTCTGTGGTTCAAACCTTTCGTCGCACTACACTATGTTGACCAAACTTTCTACTCAGGAAATAACGGTTATGTCGTAGGCTGGGTTGCAGGATACGATTTCAACCTTTGGGAACAAAAATTCAGCGTTACAAACTGGAATGAAATTGAACTGAACCGCAATAAACGTTACGGCAACGGTGGACGCGAAGGCGTTAATGGCGCTATCGGCTTGTGGTGGACGCCACATCCTTCTTTTACAACGGGTGTTCAATACCGTTATGCAGATAACAAATTGGGCGAGGATTTCTGGCAGGATGGTATTGTTTACAGCGTAAAATATAACTTCTAATAACTAGTTTGACGAGTGGGCAGCCTCTGGCTGCCCATTGATACGAATAAACAGTAGTTACCCCATCGTTCAGAAAGCTTATTTGAGGATTTTTTTCTTTGATTTCTGTAAATTTTTTCTTTTAAAAAATATAGGGTTATTATAAATAGATAATCTATTTTGATTTTTTGGTTAAGATAACTGCCCGAAATTAACGTTTTATTAAATTTAGCACCTCATGTGATCCCTCTAACATAAAAAGCCTACAAGCCAACCCGCTTCTATTACAATTGTTTACACTCCGGTAACCATACCGTAGAATGCCCGCACTGATGAAACGACAATAAAGCTTTTGTTATCTGGGGTCGCTCAATGAGACTTATGAAATACAAAAAAACTATTGGGTTATCGTCACTACTCGCAGCCACTTTAATGCTAAGTGGTTGTGATATGGTATTGATGAATCCCAAAGGGGCGATCGGCGTTGAACAAAAAACGCTGATACTAACAGCGTTTGGCCTAATGCTGATCGTTGTTATTCCGGCTATCGTAATGGCAGTTATTTTTGCCGTACGTTACCGGGAAGCCAATAAATCTGCAACTTATCGTCCAAACTGGGCACACTCAAATAAAATTGAGCTTGTCGTCTGGACAGTGCCTATCCTGATTATCATCACTTTGGCAACGATTACATGGAAAACGACTCATGAACTCGATCCATATAAGCCATTGGACAGTGATGTAAAACCGGTGACGATTGAAGTGATTTCCCTCGACTGGAAATGGCTGTTCATCTATCCGGAACAGGGTATCGCAACCGTAAACGAAATTGTATTCCCTAAAGATGTTCCAATTAACTTCAAAATCACCTCAGACTCTGTAATGAACTCCTTCTTCATTCCACAGTTAGGTGGTCAGATTTATGCAATGGCAGGCATGCAAACAAAACTGCACTTAATTGCTAACTCTGCGGGTAAATACGATGGATTCTCAGCAAGTTACAGTGGTCATGGCTTCTCAGGCATGAAATTCACTGCAACAGCAACTGATGATCGTGCAGGTTTTGAAGAGTGGGTGCAGAAAGTTAAAGCATCACCTAAAACCCTAGATACCGTGCAAGTATTCAATGAATTGGCTAAACAGAGCCAAAACAATCCTGTTGAATACTTCTCAAGCGTGAAACCAAAACTGTTCCAAGAAACTATCGCCAAATTCATGGGTGATATGGGCCATGGTGGTATGTTTGGTGTATCAAGCCATAGTAAAACAGAACATGGTGAAGCTGCGGGTCATAATATGAATATGAGTCAGCCGGCTCATGCTGGTGTTGAGGAATAAAGGCATGTGGGGAAAATTAACACTGGATGCGGTCCCATTGCATGAACCCATTATTGTGGTGACATTGCTTGGGATCTTGCTTGGGGGGCTGGCAGTTGCCGGTGCCTTAACCTATTTCCGTAAATGGAAATGGCTCTGGAGTGAATGGTTAACCAGCGTTGACCATAAGAAAATCGGTGTCATGTACATCGTCGTAGCCATGGTAATGATGCTTCGTGGTTTTGCTGACGCCATCATGATGCGTGGACAGCAAGCCCTCGCTTCTGCTGGTGAAGCAGGCTTCCTACCCCCGCACCATTATGATCAGATCTTTACCGCCCATGGCGTTATCATGATCTTCTTCATGGCAATGCCTTTCGTTGTCGGTCTGATGAACATTGTTGTTCCTCTGCAAATCGGTGCGCGCGACGTTGCATTTCCATTCCTGAACTCTTTAAGCTTCTGGCTGTTTGTTGTTGGTGTAGTACTCATCAACCTCTCTCTGGGGGTCGGTGAGTTCGCACAAACGGGTTGGTTAGCCTATCCGCCTCTGTCCGGTCTGGAATATAATCCTGGGGTCGGGGTCGATTACTGGATATGGAGTCTTCAGCTCTCCGGTGTAGGTACATTGCTGACAGGTGTTAACTTCTTCGTGACCATCCTGCGCATGCGTGCACCAGGTATGTCCATGATGAAACTCCCTGTCTTTACATGGGCTTCATTGTGCACCAACGTACTGATCATTGCTGCGTTCCCAATCCTGACAGTCACCATTGCACTATTAACTCTGGATCGTTATCTGGGCACCCATTTCTTTACCAACGATATGGGCGGCAACATGATGATGTACATCAACCTGATTTGGGCTTGGGGTCATCCTGAAGTTTACATTCTGGTTCTGCCTGTCTTTGGTATCTTCTCTGAAGTCACTGCAACATTCTCGAAAAAACGCCTGTTTGGTTATACCTCACTGGTGTGGGCGACAATCGTTATTACTATCCTGTCGTTCATCGTATGGTTGCACCACTTCTTTACCATGGGCTCCGGCGCGAACGTCAACGCCTTCTTTGGTATCGCCACGATGATTATCTCTATCCCAACCGGGGTTAAGATCTTCAACTGGCTGTTCACTATGTACCGTGGTCGTATCGAATTCAAAACCCCGATGCTGTGGACTGTCGGCTTCCTAGTCACTTTCTCCATTGGTGGTATGACTGGTGTTCTGCTGGCAGTACCTGGCGCGAACTTTGTTCTGCACAACAGTCTGTTCCTGATTGCTCACTTCCATAACGTCATCATCGGCGGTGTGGTATTCGGCTGCTTCGCAGGTACTACTTACTGGTTCCCGAAAGCGTTCGGTTTCACACTGAACGAAAAATGGGGAGTCCGCGCATTCTGGTTCTGGATCTCTGGATTCTTCGTTGCCTTCATGCCGCTGTACGCACTGGGCTTCATGGGTATGACCCGTCGTCTGAGCCAAGATATCAACCCAGAATTCCACTCACTGCTGGTTGTTGCAGCTGGCGGCGTTGTCTTAATCGCCTTGGGTATTCTGTGTCAGGTTATCCAGTTCTATGTCAGTATCCGTGACCGTGAACAAAACCGTGATCTGACTGGTGATCCATGGGGTGCTCGTACCCTTGAATGGTCAACTTCATCTCCACCTCCATTCTATAACTTTGCTGAAGTTCCACATGTTCAGACTCGTGATGCATGGTGGGATATAAAAGAAAAAGGCACTGAATATAAGCGTCCGGCCAAATATGAAGAAATTCATATGCCTAGAAATACAGCAGCTGGCGTGGTCATCAGCGCATTCTGTCTGATATTAGGCTTTGCTTTTATCTGGCATATCTGGTGGATGGCTATTGGAAGCTTTGCTGGCATCGTTATCAGTTGCATCGTGAAAAGCTTTGACGAAGACGTTGATTACTACGTCCCTGTAGCTGAAGTCGAGAAAGTTGAAAATCAGCGTTACGAAGAACTGAGAAAGGCAGGTGTGAAATAATGTCGACTCAAACCCTGAATAACACAGCTGCCCATGACGATCATGGGCACCACGATACAGGAGCCAATAAAGTATTTGGCTTCTGGATCTACCTGATGAGTGACTTGGTTCTGTTTGCAAGTCTGTTCGCTACCTATGCAGTACTGGTTAACGGCACTGCTGGTGGCCCAACAGGTAAAGATATTTTTGAACTGGATTTTGTTCTAGTCGAAACCTTCCTGCTGCTGTTCAGTAGTATTACCTATGGTTTCGCTATGCTGAACATGAACAAAGGTAAAGTTGCACAGGTTAACCTGTGGCTGTTCATTACCTTCCTGTTCGGCCTTGGTTTCGTTTCAATGGAAGTGTATGAGTTCCATAAACTGATCTCAGAAGGCTTTGGCCCGGATCGTAGTGCATTCCTGTCTTCCTTCTTTGCACTGGTTGCTACTCACGGTCTGCACGTCACCTTCGGCCTGATTTGGATTATCGTTCTGATCGTTCAGGTTTCACGTCGTGGTCTGACTGACATGAACCGTACTCGTCTGAACTGCCTGAGTTTGTTCTGGCACTTCCTTGACGTTGTATGGATCTGTGTATTTACTGTCGTTTATCTGATGGGAGCTATGTAATGAGTCATCCAAATACTTCTCATTCCGGCGCCAGCCACGGTAGCTTCAAAACCTATATGATTGGTTTTGTATTGTCAGTCATACTGACCGTGATCCCATTCTGGATGGTGATGGAAGGTACAGCTTCACACAGCACCATCCTCGTAACAGTAGTCGCGATGGCTGTCGTTCAGATTTTTGTTCATTTCATCTGCTTCCTGCATATGAATACATCGTCTGAAGAGCGTTGGAATCTCGTTGCTTTACTATTCACATTACTGGTCATCGCTATCGTTGTTGTTGGCTCCCTGTGGATTATGTACAACCTGAACATCAATATGATGGTTGATTAAGGGTTGATTTGAATGATTAAGCAATACCTGCAAGTGACCAAACCAGGAATTATTTTCGGAAATCTAATTTCTGCGATTGGTGGTTTTCTACTCGCTTCCAGGGGCGTAATAGATTACCCCTTATTCTTTGCAACGATGGTCGGGGTATCGCTGGTGGTAGCATCTGGTTGTGTATTCAACAACTATATCGACCGCGATATCGACCGTATAATGGAAAGAACGAAAGAAAGAGTCCTTGTAAAAGGGCTTATAGATCCGAAAATCAGCCTGATTTACGCCGCAGTGCTAGGTATTGCTGGCATCGTGTTGCTCTATGTAGCAGCCAATACCTTAGCAATGCAGTTAGCTTTTATCGGGTTTATTATCTATGTCGGGGTTTATAGCCTCTACATGAAAAGGAAATCTGTGTACGGCACACTGGTTGGTAGCTTGTCAGGCGCAGCACCTCCCGTAATTGGTTACTGTGCGGTAGCAGGGCACTTTGATACAGGGGCGCTGATCTTATTGCTGATCTTCAGCTTGTGGCAAATGCCCCACTCTTACGCCATTGCTATTTTTCGGTTCAAAGATTATCAAGCCGCTAACATTCCAGTATTACCAGTGATTAAAGGTATTTCCGTCGCGAAAAACCACATCACTCTGTACATTCTGGCCTTTATGGTCGCCACTTTAATGCTGACTATCAGTGGCTATGCTGGTTATAAATACCTTATCGTAGCCGCAGCAGTCAGTATCTGGTGGCTGGGTATGGCATTATCAGGTTATAAAACCTCTGATGACCGTATTTGGGCCCGTAAGCTATTCATGTTTTCTATCGTCGCTATCATGTCATTAAGCGTCATGATGTCTGTAGATTCATCAGCATCTCCAGAAAACCTACTGACTTACGTCTGGTAATCTCAAAGATGGCAGGGATAGCCCTGCCATCTTTTCCTTTCCCTTATCGCTTTTATTCAATGGCAAATGATTCGGTTGCAAATATGTTTTTTTAGTTTGCCCCCATCAAAGTAAAATGTCATACCAGCTTCTTTGAGGTATCCATGAACGATAATAAAATGACTCCGCTTGAACTTCGGGCGACATGGGGCTTAGGTTCGGTTTTCTCTCTGCGCATGTTAGGCATGTTCATGGTTTTACCTGTTCTGACGACCTATGGCCTGCAATTACATGGTGCAACCGAAGCACTGATCGGGATTGCCATTGGTATATACGGGTTAACACAAGCAATATTTCAAATCCCATTCGGCCTACTTTCAGATAAAATTGGCAGAAAGCCCTTAATCATCGGTGGACTACTCATTTTTGTATTAGGGAGTATTATTGCCGCATTAAGCGATTCTATCTGGGGCATTATTATCGGTAGAGCCTTGCAGGGCACAGGGGCGATATCCGCCGCAATCATGGCATTAATTTCTGATCTAACCCGCGAACAGAACCGAACAAAAGCTATGGCATTTATTGGTATTAGCTTTGGTATTACATTTGCTTTTGCTATTGTCGTTGGCCCTATTATTACCCACCACATCGGCTTAAATGGTCTATTCTGGGTAATCGCTGTCTTGGCTGGATGTGGGATTTTGATCACTCTATTCGCAGTACCAAATACACAGAAGCATTTACTGAATCGCGAATCCGGCATCGCCCGAGACAGTTTTAAGCGTGTGCTATCCGATCCTCAGCTATTAAAACTCAATTTTGGTATTCTCAGCCTACATACCTTATTGATGTCAAGCTTTGTTGCCCTGCCCCTCATCATGGAGAAAGTAGGCTTTCCACCGCAACAACACTGGAAAGTGTACTTAATTACCACACTGATTTCCTTTGTTGCCGTTCTGCCTTTCATTATCTATGCAGAAACAAAACGCCGCATGAAGCAGGTATTTTTACTTTGCGTTGGTATGCTATTCATTGCTGAAGTCGTTTTATGGTCGCAGGGATCGCATCTTTGGGGGATCTTTGCCGGCATTCAAATTTTCTTCCTTGCGTTTAATATCATGGAAGCCATTTTGCCTTCACTTATCAGTAAGGAAGCCCCTGCGGGTTACAAAGGCACTGCCATGGGCGTTTATTCTACCAGCCAATTTTTAGGGGTTGCTTTGGGGGGTTTCCTTGGTGGAATGCTTTATGAACTGCAAGGTGCATCACTGGTTTTTATGGGAGGCATCGCGCTGACTGCACTCTGGTTTATTATCAGCCTCACATTGCGGCAACCCCCATATGTCAGCAGCATCAGACTCATTTTGCCCAATCAATTGAACCATACTGATATTTTGGAAAAAAAGATATTGGCGCAGGCTGGTGTAAAAGATGTCGTCATCGCACCAGAAGAACTCAGTGTGTATATCAAAGTCGATACCAAATTGACCAACCGCGAACAGTTAGAGCAAATTGTCTTGTCCCATGAATGATTGGCTGTATTTGTAACAAAGCAGAATTTATAACAAATAAGTACGGTGCTTGCCAAACACCGTACTATTGTTAGCATCAGGCATTTAAGCTGATAGCTTGCTTCAGGAATAACGCATTATTTACTGGTTTTCCCTTTATAATAGAAAGGCTCCATATCGATCTTTTTAATCAATAATGGACATTCCAGTCCTTCACGCGCTGCATTCACTAATAACCCTCTGTCTTGATCCGCAGTCCAAGTGAAAACCCCACCCAGATTTTTTTCCAATGCATATTTTGCTTTAGCTTTCACTGTACGCGGTGTGTCGATTGACAAAAACAGTTTACTGTCTTGGTTATAAAGATAATCTGCATCCGCAACTTCATCGGTATAAAGGGTAAAATTGTTTCTATCTTTTCGAGATTCGAGATCAATATAATTATATATTGTGTCATACCACTCTGTTGAGCCGGATTCAAATGTTCCCGTAGTCGTCGTACCCTTGTCATGATTATAGCTTCCCGATAGTGGTGAATAACTGTCAATATTGGTATTTTTTGCATTACGGGAATATCCTGCATAACCAATATTAATAGCCTGAGATGGCACACCTACACTCAGTAAATATTCAACAGCTTTTTCTACACTATTTTCGCTACCAGGATAACGACGTAAGTTAGTATGATGTCTTAATTTATCCGCCCATGGCGTACCAAAGAAATCATAAGTCATAACATTGACGCCATACAATCCCGCATTTAATAATTCCGGTATGCTGGATTTCTCCATGATGTCGGGTACGGCAGAACAAGCGATGCTGATTTTAATATCAGAGCGCCCTTCATTCTTGAAGGCAGAAGATAAATCGCGAATGAGGCTAATATAATATTTTCCATCGTCCGAATCGTGCGGATTCTGGTTTCCTGGAGCACCAGGGTATTCCCAATCAATATCTACTTCAGTGAACATCGGAAAACGTCTGAATATATCTATCAAGCTAGAAATAAAATTGGATTTCAGCTGGTTGTCTCTGACCATATGGAAAAAACCATTACTCATGGTCCAGCCACCAACACTGAATGACATTGCCAAGTCATGGCCTTGTGCTCTTGCTGCGCCCTGCACTTTTGCCAATCCACCCAATATTCCCATGGAATTAGCTTGATTGAAGTCTCTGGGCATGTGAATATCTTGCCACCCAGGGTAAGTACAGTTGACATAAGATTGGCAATCGCCCCATTCATCAGTAAATGTGACTTCTCCATTTTTATGACGATCAAACTTTGGTGCTGCCCGAGAAATTAAAGATGCCTTCTCACCTTTATCCCCCAATATTCCGCAGAAACCAATAATCAGTTTGTCATAGGCGAAAGGGTTATCTAACAGATGTTGTAGATCAATACCTCTTCCTCGTGCAGAAGGCGTTTGATTGCCTTGCAAACGGCCATCATATTGTGACCAGTCGGTATAATAACCAATAACTTTAGGCCTATTTTTAACATCATATTTATTATAAACAGGTAAAGCAACTCTTCCCGATGTATAACTGTATTTTGTTGTTTCAGTTGCCGGTTTAAAATTATCTAAACGGTAAGATTCTTCACTGAGTGGATCTATCTGAGTTATCTTTGACATAAACTCTCCTTTTTTAAAATTAGAATTACATGCCTGTCTTTATAAATTCAGAAATCATCCTAGCTCACTCATTTTTTATTTCATACCTCATCATTTATTAGCATTATATTATGAAACTCATTCTGTAAAACAAAAAATGAAATTATCAATTATTCATATCGGTAATAATTTAATTTATTTTATGGTGATTATAAAGGGAAGCATTAGTCATTATTGAAATTACTGTGCTTCCCTTAAATACTTTAGTTAGTCCAACAAAAACAAACCGGTCAATGACGGCAGTTAGTCACGGAAATTAGTAAACTGGAAAGGCTGCCCTAATTCTGCACCACGAATTAATGCAATGACATTTTGCAGATCATCGCGTGCTTTACCTGTTACCCGAACTTGTTCACCCTGAATCTGGGCTTGTACTTTCAGCTTACTGTCTTTAATCAGTTTCACCAGCTTCTTCGCCAACGGTGTATCGATACCTTGCAGCAAGGTCGCGTCTACACTGTATGTTTTGCCGCTATGAACCATATTTTCCGGAATATTAAGTACGGAACCATCAATCCCACGTTTAGAAAATTTCTCACGCAGAATATCAATTAATTGATTCACCTGAAAATCTGATTCACTTGCAATTTTGACCGATTCGTTCTTTTCGTTTAATTCAAAACTCGCGTTGACGTTGCGGAAATCCCAGCGATTGGTTAACTCCCTCTGTGCGTTTTCTACTGCGTTACGCACTTCCTGCATATCAACTTCTGAAACAATATCAAATGATGGCATTACCCGTCACCTCCTGCTAATCAATAAGTCGGCATGATAACCGCTTTCCATTATTGGCAAAAGATCTATACTCGGGAGGTTTAGCGATCTTTGTGAATTTATCCTGTTTTTGAGGACATTTAGCGTTAAATTACGAGTCGAGGTTCCCCATGAAAGTGTCCCTCAAGGAAGAAATATGAAAATAACCATTCTTGGCTGTGGCGCTATAGGTAAACTGTGGCTTGCCGCCTTATCCCAGCAGAACCACAGCCTTCAGGCATGGCTAAGAGTTCCACAACCTTTGATTTCCGCCCAGATCGAAAATTTCAATGGCAAAGTATTTCATCAGCGATTTCTTGCTAATGACGAAAAACATCTCGCTGAAAGCGAGTTACTTCTTGTTTGTTTAAAAGCATGGCAGGTTTCTGATGCGATTAACAACCTTGCTGCCAAACTTTCCCCTTATTGCCCGATCCTGTTATTGCATAATGGAATGGGTTCACAGGAAGAATTCTTACCTTTACCCAATCCCATTTTACTTGGCGTGACAACTCATGGAGCCTATCGGAAAAATGACATTGTTTATCACAAATCACAAGGGATGACTCACATTGGCTCTGTGACAACTAATGCTGATAAACTCAGTGGGTTGGCAGATATTTTGCACCACGCACTGCCCGATGTGGCATGGCATAATGAAATACACGTCATCAGTTGGATGAAACTTGCCGTCAACTGTGTCATTAATCCACTCACTGTGATGTATGATTGTAACAATGGCGGGTTACTGAATCACCGTGCACAAATTCAATTATTATGTGACGAAATCCATCAAGTCATGGAACATGATGATATCCATACGACCAAACAAACACTCATTGATTACGTCATGAATGTGATTGAGCAGACATCTGAAAACTATTCATCCATGCTGCAAGATATACGGGCGCAACGGCATACAGAAATAGACTACATTACCGGTTTTTTACTGCGCCGAGCCCGTATACACGGGCTGCCAGCCGCAGAAAATACCACTGTTTATCATTATATTAAGCGCAAGGAGGAAGAATATGAGTGCCTCAGCCCTTATTTGTCTGGCTCATGGCAGTGAAGAGACCGAAGCGGTCACTACTATTGATTTACTTGTTAGAGCCGGAATTGATGTAACCGTGGCCAGTACCGAAACAGATGGCACCCTCACATTAACCTGCTCACGCGGTGTCAAAATCGTTGCGGACGTGCCTTTGGTTGATGTAGTTGACGAAGATTTCGATGCCATTGTCCTGCCCGGAGGGATAAAAGGCGCAGAATGTTTTCGTGACAGCTTACTGGTAGTAGAAAAAATTCGTATCGCCCAAAGTCAGAGGAAAATCATCGCGGCAATCTGCGCATCTCCCGCTATCGTACTGGAACATCACCAACTTTTCCCCATCGGAAACATGACTGGCTCTCCCAGCATGCAGGATAAGATTGCACCAGAAAAATGGATTGATAAACGGGTTTATTTTGATGAAAGAGTAAATTTACTGACCAGCCAAGGGCCTGCTACCGCTTTTGACTTCGCCTTGAAGCTGATTGAATTGTTGCAAGGAAAAGAGAAAGCAGCAGAAGTTGCCGCTCAACTCGTTTTACCGCCCGGCATTAATAATTACCAAAATACCCAGTAATCATCTGCCTGCATAGGCTGCTTAAAGATATGTTCTAATAAGCAGCCTGATGCTCTGATCTCAAATTAAGTTAAGGCCGATAGACCTTCACATTTTCGAAACCTTGTTCACGCAGATAAAGGGCCTGTAAACGGCTCATCACACCACGCTCACAATAAAGCAAATAAGTTTTCTCTTTTGGCAGATCACCAAACTGAGTGCTCAGTTTATAGAAAGGTAATGAATGAACGTCAATACCCTCCATATTTAACGGGCGATCATCTTGCTCATCTGGAGAACGGATATCCAGCAGTACATCATTGGTGGAAAATTCCGTCACCGTTTCCACTTCAACAACTTGCTCACTGGTTTGCTCTGAAATCTGACGGATATCCAGATTCTGAGCTTCACTGACTACCCGCTCTAAGATCTCGAAATCAAAATTGTTTTCTTCCCCTTCAATTTTGGCCTTAACAGCTTTCACTGTTGGACTTTTCGAAATCACGCCACAAAATTCTGGCATGGTACGAGCAAAGTCTTCCGTGCCAATCTTACGAGCCAGCTTAATAATGTGCTCTTTATCATGAGAAATCAGGGGACGGAGGATCAACGTATCTGAGGCATTATCGATCAGCCTTAAGTTAGTTAAGGTCTGGCTGGATACCTGCCCTAATGCCTCCCCCGTTACGATCGCCTGTACACCGTAGCGCTCTGCAATTTTGGACGCCGCCCTGACCATCATTCTTTTCAGCACAACCCCCATTTGCCCGTCCTCGATTTTTTCCAAAATTTCAGCAACAACAGGTTCAAAATCGATAGCAACAAAACGGACTTTATGAGAACGCCCAAATCGGTTCCACAAATAATGAGCAACCTGTTTCACCCCAATTTCATGGGCAGAGCCACCAAGATTAAAGAAACAATAATGCACACGGCAACCACGACGCATCAACATATAACTGGAAACGCCGGAATCAAATCCACCGGAAATCAGTGACAGCACATCTTCCTGTGTACCAATAGGAAAACCGCCAATCCCTTCATGGCGTGCTTTAACCAGAATCAATTTATCCTGATCGATTTCTAAATTGACCGTCACATTTGGCTGGGTCAATTTTACCTTGGCAGATTCAATGTGCTGGTTCAGGCCACCACCGACATAGCGTTCGACTTCATTGGATGTAAAACTGTGTTTGCCACGGCGCTTTGCACGGACACAAAACGTTTTACCATGCAGTAAATGACCGTATGCTTCATAAGATTGTTCAAAGATATGATGCAAGTCACGAAAATCTCGCTCTTCTACTTGCAGGATATGGTGAATACCTGGAATACGTGTCAGTGCGTCACAAATTTCTGCACCGAGGTTATCATTTTTGACTCGAACTTCGATATTATCCCAATGGCGAACAACAGCAATGCCCTCTCCAAATGTTTTCAGCACATTGCGGATATTGCTGGCAAGAATTTTAATAAAACGCAAACGGACGGTTTGGCTCTTGATCGTAATTTCGGGGAATAATTTAATGATAAACTTCATAGTAAGATATAGTAGTCATTCAATGTTGAACTATCACAAACAATATCAATGATTGTTCTTAAGTGTTCAGTTGGGTAGGGCGCAGAGTATAACATCATCTTGCTATATAGCCTGTAAAAAAACAGCGGTAACGCATGATTTATTTTTCTTGCTGTAGTAGGGTATTCTGCAATTCTATAACGAAATTGCTTTGCTGTAATTCGTTAAATAACCATACGTTAAGTCATTATGTCTAAAGCAAATCAAACATCAGAAACCGAAAAAATTCCAGCATTTGAGACCTCGCTGAAAGAGCTGGAAGAAATTGTTATTCGGCTGGAATCCGGGGAACTCCCATTAGAAGATGCGTTGGATGAATTTGAACGCGGTATTCAACTTGCAAGACAGGGACAGAAAACTCTCCAGCAGGCGGAGCAACGAGTGCAAATTTTATTGAATCATGACGCACAATCGCCACTTGATGAATTTTCGTCCGATACTGAGTAAATTTATGCCTGAACAATATGAGACTCCTTTTGAAGAGCAATTAAGTGCTTGTCAGCAACATGTCAATGACAAACTGATGGCAACATTTTCTTCATTACCCTTTTTAAACAGCCCATTAGGCACAGCAATGCAGCATGGTGCGGTACTGGGTGGAAAACGGCTGCGTCCATTTTTAGTTTACAGCGTGGGCGAAATGTTTGGTCTCCCCAAAAAGAGTCTTGATGCCGCAGCCCTCGCATTAGAGTGCATCCATGCTTATTCATTGATTCATGATGATTTACCCGCAATGGATAACGACGATTTACGCCGTGGGCAACCCACCTGCCACATCAAATTTGGTGAAAGTCAGGCCATTTTAGCAGGTGATGCGTTACAGTCATTGGCCTTTGAAATTCTGGCAAAGCAAGACATGCCCGATGTTGCCTTATCCGATCGCCTTGCCATGGTCACTGAACTGGCAAGTGCCAGCGGTTTTGCTGGTATGTGCGGTGGGCAGTCCCTGGATTTGGAAGCTGAAGGTAAACAGATCGACCTTGCCTCGCTGGAACAAATTCACCGACATAAAACAGGCGCATTAATACGCGCAGCCGTCCGACTGGGGGCTTATAGCGCAGGGCAACGGGGGCGTGAAGTTTTGCCTTTGCTTGAACAATATGCCCAAGCCATTGGCCTCGCATTTCAGGTACATGATGATATTCTGGATGTCATTGGCAATACTGAAGTGATTGGCAAACGTCAGGGCAACGATCAACAACTCGGCAAAAGTACCTATCCTGCCTTATTAGGTTTAGGGCAAGCCCAGAAAAAAGCCCGAGATCTGTATGAAGAAGCACTTACCACACTCACAGAACTGGAAAAACAGTCGTATAACACCGCAACTTTAAAAAAACTGGCTGGTTTTATCATTGAGAGAAACAGCTAAAAAAACGGTCATATTAGTCATCGATTAATATGGTCACCAGTTATATAAAAACCCATAATCAATAAAAGTATCTCATGGGGTGAACCCAAAAATTACATACTGATAATAACAGGGTTCTTAATATTCAACTTCTAACGGGTATAGCATTTTATACAGGCATAGCATGAGCATTGATATAGCGAAATATCCAACATTGGCATTGGCGGAAACTCCAGAAGAACTTCGCCTGCTACCCAAAGACACTTTGCCAAAGTTATGCGATGAACTGCGTCAATTTTTGCTGAACAGTGTCAGCCGCTCCAGTGGGCACTTTGCTTCCGGCCTTGGCACTATCGAATTAACCATCGCACTCCACCATGTTTATAAAACACCCTTTGACAATTTAGTCTGGGATGTTGGTCATCAGGCCTACCCACATAAAATTTTAACTGGGCGTCGTGATCGCATTGATACCATTCGCCAGAAAAATGGTCTTCATCCTTTCCCGTGGCGAGATGAAAGTGAATATGACACCTTGTGTGTCGGCCACTCATCCACTTCAATTAGCGCCGGCTTAGGTATGGCTATCGCAGCAAAACACGAAGGCAAAGGCCGTAAAACGGTATGCGTCATTGGGGATGGTGCCATCACTGCGGGTATGGCTTTCGAAGCCATGAACCATGCGGGAGATATCGACCCCGATATGCTGGTTATTCTCAATGACAATGAAATGTCGATTTCTGAAAACGTCGGGGCGTTGAATAACCATCTGGCACAATTACTATCAGGCAAACTCTATACAACCCTGCGTGAAGGCGGCAAGAAAGTCTTTTCCAACCTGCCTCCTATCAAAGAGCTACTGAAAAAAACCGAAGAACATCTCAAAGGCATGGTCGTCCCCGGCACCTTGTTTGAAGAACTTGGCTTTAACTACATTGGGCCTGTTGATGGTCATGACGTACTGGCGCTGACCCAGACCTTGAAAAATATGCGTGAACTGAAAGGGCCACAATTCCTGCATATCATGACCAAGAAAGGCCGTGGTTATGCCCCCGCGGAAAAAGATCCCATCAGTTGGCACGCTGTCCCAAAATTCGATCCGGCTACCGGTTCCCTGCCAAAAAGCGCAGATACTCGCCCGACATTTTCCAAGATCTTTGGTGACTGGCTGTGTGAAGAAGCCGCCCATGACAAAAAACTGATGGCGATTACCCCCGCCATGCGAGAAGGTTCCGGCATGGTGCGTTTCTCCCGCGAGTATCCTGAACAATATTTTGATGTCGCCATTGCCGAACAGCATTCCGTCACCTTTGCGGCAGGTTTGGCTATCGGTGGCTACAAACCCATCGTCGCCATTTACTCCACCTTTCTGCAACGCGCTTACGACCAGGTTATCCACGATGTTGCCATCCAAAACCTGCCCGTATTGTTTGCTATCGATCGTGGCGGCATTGTCGGCGCAGATGGTCAGACGCATCAAGGTGCATTTGACCTCTCATTCCTGCGTTGTATTCCGAATATGGTAATCATGGCTCCCAGCGATGAAAACGAATGCTGCCAGATGCTACATACTGGGCATCACTATCAAGAAGGCCCAGCTGCCGTCCGTTATCCTCGCGGTACAGGGACCGGTGCTGAACTTCAACCGCTGGTATCCTTGCCAATTGGCAAGGGCGTGATCCACCGTCAGGGAGAGCGCATTGCGATCCTTAACTTTGGCACATTGTTACCTTATGCGCTGCAAGCGGCTGAAAACCTAAATGCGACTGTCGTCGATATGCGCTTTGTCAAGCCACTGGATAAAGAGCTGGTTCTGGAAATGGCCGCTAGCCATGATTTGCTGGTGACTTTAGAAGAAAACGCCATCATGGGCGGTGCAGGGAGTGGCGTTAACGAGCTTTTGATGCAGGAAAAACGGTCAGTTCCCGTATTAAACCTGGGATTACCTGATCACTTTATACCCCAAGGAACCCAGCAAGAGCTTCACGCTGATTTAGGGTTGGATGCGACAGGTATTCAAAATAGTATCGAGAAATATCTGGCTAAATAATTTCTGATAGCGGATGGGTGTTCCTGTTAAATACTCATCCGTTCCTCTCTCCACTTCTACGCTTAACCCACTCAAATTTTTCTATTCAAGTGTTTTATTTGTTATAGATATCGCCACAAATACATTCAAAAAACTAACCATTTCAATCAATATTTCATATACCAATTTCGTAAACACTTCTCCTTATCTCTCAAATAAAAGATATCAATTTGACTAAAAATCAACACAATGATAACCATTTAAGTTGAGTGTTTATTAACCATGTTATTTAAGCAACACATTAAAAATTAAATAAATATTGAGGTTGTATAATGAATAATATCGATGTAGTCCCCCATTCACAGCAATTCTTGTGTAACTCTCATGAAAATTGGCTCAATTGGCGCTGGCAGCAAAAAAACGCATTACGTGATGCAGAGTCTTTACGTACCGCCTGTGGTGGATGGAGTGATGAAATAATCCAACGTATTCAGCAAAATTTGCAGGGCCAGAAAATGCAAATTACGCCCTACTATCTCAGCAGAATCCTAGCCACCAACCAATCTGACGATATCACGACAAACCCACTCTGGCGGCAAGTGGTTCCATTCTGGAGTAAAGAGGAGCTCAATGGCTACGATGGCGAATCTGAAAACTGGGAACTCAATGATGAGATGAAAACCCCCATCTGCCAGCATAAATATGACAATCGCGTTATTTTGCGGATGGTGAATGCCTGTAACTCCTACTGCCAATTCTGCTTTGAGGCTCTGCGGACATTGAAGGTAGATTCAGGTAAATCGAATGCTGGTCGCAGCTCCTTCCAACAATCCCTTGAATACATCAAAAATACTCCTTCTGTGGAAGAAGTGATCCTGAGTGGGGGTGATCCCTTAATGCTGACAGATAACAAACTTGACGAATCCTTAGCCGCCATCAGGGAAATCAGAGAAGATCTGTTGATCCGTATTCATTCCCGTGCCCTGACCTTCAACCCTTACCGTATTACCGATGCTCTCATCAGGACATTGAAAAAACACCGCGTCAACGCCTTTGGTGTGCATATCTGCCATCCACTTGAGTTGAGCGAAGAATTTCAGGCTGCCGTGCGCCGCATCCAAAGTGTCGTACCGATTGTTTTTTCCAATATGCCCTTCCTGCGCGGTATCAATGACAACGAGGAAACCCTCCACAAACTGTTTATCGACCTATATCGCATAGGAGTGAAACCCTACTATCTTTACCACTTTATGCCTTTCTCTCCAGGCTCCTCGGAATACAAAGCCTCGATCAACGATGCCATCTCCATCATGAGCAAACTCAAGCGCCACGTTTCCAACATTGCCTTACCAGCGGTCAAGTTGGCTGCATCGTTGCGGAAGTCTGTCACAACATTGGTCTGCCAAATGCCTCTTCCCCCGCTATTGCCGCCTGCAATAACAAGTTTCTGGTGCGTCAAGCGCTGCAAAAGCATGGTGTCAGATCAATACGTCATGCGCTGTGCCACACTGAAGAAGAACTCCATTCACAAGCCGAGATGATTGGCTATCCCTTAATTGCAAAACCGCCGTTTGGGGCGGGTTCAGCCTTTATCAAAAAATGCCGCAACTGGACTGAACTTCAAGCACATTGCCACGCATTTACGGCTCATTATGCCCACTCGATTTACATCGATTTTATGGGAGATACACAAGAATATTTCACTTTAGAGGGTGAAAAACATATCAGCATACCGGGAAAAAGCCTGCTACTGGAAGAATATCTTGAGGGCATCGAAGCCACTGTTGAATGTGTCATTAGCCAGCACACGGTACATCCGGTATTGATCAATGAAAAATTAATCCTCACTGAAAAAGAAAACACCGTACTGGAAAATCTGCTGATTTGCCCGCCAGTGTCATTTTCTCCGTCAGAACAAGAACAGATTAGAGACTATGCCGTAGCCTGTATCAAGGCCGTCGGATTGAACTATGCCATCGCTCATCTTGAATTTCGTATGACCCACGATGGCCCTGTCGTGATTGAGATTAATCCGCGTCTTGGTGGATTATTTGTTAATTCTTCCTTCCGTGATGCCGCCGAATTAGATCCATACCAGCTATATCTCTCCATTCTTTTGCAAGAACAGGGCATTGATACACAGCTCAGCCTCGCCCAACAACGAGCCACAACGTCCAAACAGCATTATTCGATGCTAGCCATGTATCCGGAAAAGAGCGGGCATTTTCAAGGTATTGAAAATATCGAACACATAAAAAACCATCCAAATGTGATCGAATGTATTCCCCACCCCGCTGACTGCTACATCAATGCGGAAACCGAGGAACATTACCTGCTCAGATGCTGGGCAAAAGTAGGCGATGCTTCCAATGCCCATGCGCTACACCAAGAAATGCTAGAGCACGTAAAACCCATTATCGTCCCCACTCCATAAGGCAGCCAAGATATGCTAATTGCAGATATATCGGCACGTTTGATGAATGAGCATTATTGCCACACCCCATATTTCAGCAAGTTGATTTCCTATGATTCAAAGGAAATTAAAACGTTTAAAGATCATTGGAATAATCTGGCCTTAGATCAGAACTTTAAAGACTACACTCATAGGGAAAGGCGTATCCTGCGCTATTATTATCATTCTGCTCAAGAAAGTCCGCTTCAACTCAATAGGAATACTGAATATCGCTCATCCATCACCTATAACATTGAATATAAACAAGGTGCCAATCAACTCAGTTATGCTGAAGAAACGTTCATCACTGACCCCATCATGCAACACATCCTTGCAACCAATATTGCAATTTTAGGTGATCGATTAACTAAGGAACACCACTATGCGATTGATATTCACCAATTTCGTGTAAAAACGCAGTCCGGTAAAGAGAGTCCCACGACTTCCGGGATTCATCAAGATAGTCAAGATTGGATCTTTATGCACTTTATCCAAAGCCATAATACCGAGCCGGTGATTTCCGAAGTTCACGCAACAGAACATGAAGCACCGCCCTTGTTACACACCGCAATGGAACACTTTCTTGAAACACTCGTAATAAATGATAAACAACTTTATCATCGAGCGAGCAATGTTCGGCAAGTATCTCCTACAAACGCGGCATTTCGGGATCTATTACTGGTGACCTTCCGGCAACTTCCTGAACAACAAGAGAGCTAATAATAATGTCAAGCCAGGAAAATAGTTTGAATTTGCGTTGGTCCGGTCTTAATGCTTTATTTATCGTCAGTGCCCGCTTCGTCTCTGATTTTGGTGCATTTCTGAATATGGTGGCACTTTCCACCTACGTTTACCTGCTCAGTAACAGTGTCATGCACGTCAGTATTTTTCTTGCCTGCCGTGTTGCTGGTGGCATCATTGCCAGCCTGATCGGAACGCCGTTTTTCAGACGATTTGCGGGAAGATGGCCGCTGGTCATTTTTGATCTGGTGCGCGTCATTTTGCTGTCCCTATTATTGGTGATCCCTGTCTCACAGCAATTACTGATCTTACCGGTGATCGCCTTCGGCATTGGCTTAGGCAATTCCATGTTTGCTATCGGACTTAACAGCCAACTGCCCTCTTGGGTACACGCTTCCCAACGCATATCAACGAACTCCTGGCTAACCTCCGTCGCTGCCACGGGGGCAGTATTTGGCAGTCTTGTATCGGGGCTTCTGGTCGCAAGCAGCGGTTATGAAATGGTATTTACCGTCAATATCATTACTTATCTGCTGGCTGCGATCCTGATTATGCCCCTACGTTTCCTCTCTTTACCTGAACAAAAAACGTTAAGAGAACTCGGTAATGAATGGCGTGAATTACGCTTCGGTTTGCGCGGTGCGCCAATGCTGGCAGGAATGCTGTTCCTCAGCCTGGCCGACACACTGGGCAGCGCCGCCCATAACGTCGGTTTTCCCATCATTTCAAAACTCCTTACCCCCGATAACGCCAGTACCACAATGGGATTACTGCTGGCGACATGGGCGATAGGTAAATTCAGCGGTGCACGATTGGCTAGCTATCTGCTACGTAGTCGCAATCTATTGAAGATGGAAAAACTGTTTTTTATCGGCGTCGCTCTGATGTCGACGGGATTTATCCTCACCTTCCAACAAAGCAACCTATTCTGGATGCTGCTGTTTGCAGTCTGGGCAGGAATTGGGGATGGTATCGCAGAAGTCAGCCTGATATCACGGGCACAAAGCGAACCGGAAAGTTTACGCCTGCCTATTTTCAGCTTGCTGACATTATTGCAAATGACAGGCTTTGGAATAGGAATGCTGCTGGTCGCTCCGTTCTACGTCTGGTTGCCACCCTCCATTGTAATTCTGATATTCCACGGCTTGCCGCTAACGGTATTGGTGCTGCTCTTGTTGTGGGTACGGCGTTTTACTGCCAGCAAAGTGTAAAAGTTGAAAATTTAATAATCAGCACCGATTGAGAGTATGACTCTTCGGCGCTGATTTTTTTCTATGATAAACACATGGATTGCTGGATTAGTGCTTTGCGAATCAGCCTTGCCAAATGCTGGCGCAAGTTCAGGTTATGCCTCTTATACGCTGCGTATAACGCTTACTGACGACATGAAGTTTCCCCGCCCGTTCTTTTAACCCTGCCAGCCATCAGTCATGTAGAGCACAATTTCGAAAGGTGCCAGCAAGGCCATTAGGTGTCTCAGTGTTTTCTTTGTTCTCGGGCCAAAAACGTGAGCGATAACTTTCCATTTTATTCTGTCGTAAACATAAAAGAGCCAAAGAGGATTACCCTTTGATTTCACGTATGACCACTGCTCATCCATTTTGCAGCAAACAACGACTTCCGAGCCAGAAGAAATAGCTTCTGTTACTTGTTTTAGCTGGAGTTTTTTAAAGTGGCGAAGCACCGTATTGAATCCAATTCCCATCACTCGCGCGGTTGCCCGACATCCAGACCCATTCAAAGCCATCTTAACAATTTGCTGATGAGTACCGGGCTGACACGCGGTATAAGTAAATTCAAGTTGCCAGGTATGACGACAAGATTGGCAGAGGTAACTGATGACCAGAGCCATCGCGGCCATTGCAATGAATGCCTTTGACAGCACGACAGGATGGACAAACAACATCAATCTTTGCCATCTGAATATTCTCCAAATAGGGGTATTATACATATATCAGCAAATTGATATCATTACCCAATTAATTACTTACACGAAAATCAGCCAAATAAAAATCACCTTAAAAATTAAATTGGAAAAAACATTTCAATACTACCAAAAGTAAAGTTATCGATATTATTTAATTATCGTAAATATAATTTTTATATTCGTCATATAGCATTGCTGTTCTTGGCCCTTGGCTTTTAGATGATAGCGTGACTTCGGAGCGTTTGGCTGTAAGTAGCAGTCATATTCATATCTCCAATTACCCTCATTTGCGCATAATGGGCTGGTAATGGCTACAGTTCCACTCTTGCTTACTCGGTGATAAGCAAGATCAAAAACTGATACGAAAGTCACATTTTCACACTTCATGAAACCGATTACATGAATAAAAAACTCACTTCACATTTCATCTGAAATAAATTCATTACTCTGTTTAAAATGACGTTTGCAACGACCAACCCAAAACTGGAGTTCACAATGTATGATTTAAGAATACTTTTCAATCGAGAGCCAGTCATACGACGGAAATCATAGCAATACGATAACCTCTGTTTATGAAGGAATGCTCTATAAAGTGAATCCGAAAGAGCATAGAGAGCTATGTAACTGAGGTGGGTGAAACCCACAAAGAAGCGATTCGAAAAATAACGGGTATATTATACTCAAGAATTATTGAAGGTTATATATGAGTCAAATCACCCCTCAGTTAACGAATATGTGGGATAGAAGTCATGAACAATGGTTTGTAAAAGATAATGATCTCCGTTTTATATATGCAAATAGAGTATTTATTAAATTAAATAATCTACCTGAAAACTTTGATGTTACAGGATATACTGAAAAAGAATTACCCACGCCGTTTAATTACCCTATTCACCTCTTTGAAAAGCATGACCGTGAAGTCTTACAATCCATGCAACGAATATCATCTATCGGAATTTATTTTCAACATAACAATCAACAAATAAAACCCTACTTTTGTGAAAAATACCCACTAATGAGTGAAAATAATCAATGTATCGGAATAATTTGCCACGCTAAAGAAATGAAACATTTTTCAGTACATCATTATATTAAAGATGAGATTTCTATATCTATTAATCTTAGTCCTCCTAACAATATACTGACAGAGAAAGAATGGTTGATAATTTTTTTGTTCTGTCGTGGTATCAGTAATAGAGATATTGCTAATGAACTGAAAATCTCATGTCGTACCTTGGAAAGGTATTTTGAGATTATCTATGAAAAATTATCAATCAATTCAATCATTGAGTTAAAAACGCTCTGTGAAAGAAATAATTATGACCTGTATATCCCACCAGAATATTTAAAATCCATAGAACATGCATTGATATATTAAAGATGATATCGGTGCTCCCCCATACTTCGCAGCTTAATCAGGGAGGTGAGTTAAGTGACAAAAGAGGTAAGACTTAATAATCATGTGACTTAAGGGAAATTCATACTCCCAATCGTCCTCACTTAATTATTAAATAGTTAATAAAATAACAAATTAAACATAAAATAAAATTAAGTTATTGAAAAATATATATAAATAGATTTATTATAATGTAAATAAATTAATATAAGATCCCGCTTCATATTTATCTTACTCAATTGCTGGGGAGAAAGCATGGCCACTATGAAAGACGTAGCACATCAAGCTGGAGTGTCCGTAGCCACTGTCAGCCGTGTCATTAATAATACAGCTTATGTCGAACCGGGCACCCGTGAGCGTGTAGAAAAAGCCATGCGTGAGTTCAACTACCACCGTAATTCTGCTGCGCTTGCATTGGCGAAAAGATGCGGGAATATGCTAGGTTTACTGACTGGTAATTTGGCCGATCCTTTTTTTTCCCTTTTGGCTCGAGGAGTTGAAAAAATTGCCCGGAAAAAAGAAACCAAACTAATGGTTTGTAGTGGCGGGCACCAAGCTGAACTTGAGAAATTAGCCTTGGACTTTTTAATCAATCAAGGATGTGAAGCAATAATCGCCTATGTCAGCAGAATGAGCGAAGCAGATATATTACGTTATGCAGCTCATACGCCAGGATTAGTGATTATTAATCGATATTTCCCAGCTATCGCTAACCGATGTATCTGGCTAGATAACGTCAGTGCCTCTCATACGGCTACCAACTATCTTATCCAAAATGGTCATCGAAAAATTGCTTATGTTACGGCAGATATACCGATCGATGATAGAAAACTCCGTCTGGAAGGATATCATTCTGCAATGACTAATGCGGGTATCACAGTACCTAGCAATTGGGTTATTAGCGTTCCATTTAACGAAGAAGGTGGGGAACTGGCAGCAGAAAAACTCTTAAGCAGTGGCACCAACTTTACTGCGGCAGTGACATTCAATGATGTTATGGCTGCTGGCATGATGAGATTCCTACACCAGCGAAAAATCAAATTACCTGAACAACTGTCGATCGTTGGATTTGATGATATCGTCACGGCCCGTTATCTCTATCCCCCCTTAACTACCGTACATAACCCAGTAGAACAAATGGCTCAACGAGCAGCTAACCTAGCTTTACAGCTCGTTGCCAAAAAAGAGCTACCTCCACAAATGAATATGTTCTCAGCAGAACTTGTCATCAGAGACTCCGTCTCTTTAATAGAATAATTTTTATTTCAATAACCTATCAAAATTGGAATTTTTATATGGATGAAAAGAAAAAACTGAATCTAGGACTCGCTATACTGCCTATTGCAGCAATGCTCTTACTGCTAATTATTGGCTATGGTCAACTGGGGCTGCGTATCGAATCCTTATTGCTCATATCAGCGGTAATAGCAGCAGCCTTGGCATATTGGCAAGGCTATCGCTGGGATGACATTATTGATGCCATTGTGGCAAAGCTAGCCAAAGCAATGCCTGTGATCATGATACTGATTTGCGTTGGAGGCTTAATTGGCACCTGGATGTTCAGCGGAACCATACCTTACATGGTTTACTGGGGATTAAAGCTGATTAGCCCTCAATATATACTCATTGCCGCCTTCTTTATCACGAGCCTTATTTCAGTTTGTACCGGTACATCATGGGGATCAGCCGGAACTGTAGGGGTCGCTTTAATGGGAGTTGCCGCTGGCCTTGATGTGTCTTTGGCAGCTGCGGCGGGAGCGGTTGTTTCAGGCGCGTATTTCGGTGATAAGATTTCACCGTTATCTGATTCAACTAATTTCGCTGCAATCGTTGCCGACACTGATCTTTACAGCCATATCCAACATTTATTGTATACCACTATCCCAGGCTTTATTTTAGCCACCATTGTCTATTTTATTGCAGGTCATACGGGCTTAACAGGTAGCGTAGCAACCCCCGAAAAAATCACAGAAATCATGCAATCGCTTGAAAGCTTATATCACTTCAATTTGTTGCTGATTCTGCCACCGATACTGGTTTTATGGGGAGCTATGACAAAACGTCCGGTGATACCAATCATGCTGGCTGCCTGCACACTGGCCATTGTGATCGGTATAGGTATTCAGGGATTTACTCTTAAACAGGGGCTTAATGCGTTAATTGATGGTTTCAATCTCTCAATGTTCTCTGATCAGGGACACAACATTACCGGAGTCATTAGCGATGTAACCCGCCTGCTCAATCGCGGTGGTATGTTCTCAATGATGGGAACTATATTACTTGTATTTTGTGCATTCGCGTTTGCTGGTGCGTTAACACTCACTGGTGCCTTGACCGTCATCATTAACCGGCTTCTGCGAGCTGTTCACACAACCGGGCAACTCATCGCTGCAACTCTAGCTACAACCCTTCTGGTCACTGGCGCAACCTGTGATGGAAAGTTGGCTCTTCTCATCCCGGCAGAGTTGTTCAAAGGCGCTTATCGCCGGATGGGGCTAGACAACAAAAATCTCTCACGAACCATAGAAGATGGCTGTACTGTCATTGAACCACTGCTCCCTTGGACTTCTGCTGGCATATATATGGCTACAACATTGGGTGTCAGTACGCTCGAGCTATTACCTTGGGCAATCCAGTGCTATGCCGCTGTCTTTTGTGCTCTTATTTATGGCTTTACTGGTTTCGGTATTGCAAAAACCACACCGGAAAACCCCCTGAAGAAAAAGGAAAATCAACGTGAAATCTCCTGATTTCAACCAGATAATCGATCGCCACAATACAGGCTCTATTAAGTGGGATTTTTTAGATCGTGACTTACAATTAAACCAAACTGACCTTCTGCCAATGTGGGTATCTGATTTCGATTTTCAATGCCCAATAGAAGTCCTGCAAGCCCTATCCTCCCGGATTGACCACGGTATTTTCGGTTATAGCGAACGCGACGATCTCTACTACCAAGCAGCAATAGACTGGTTTTCAAGACGCCATAAACTGACTTTGCATAAGGAATGGTTCACATCAATAGAAGGTGTCATACCTGGACTATCTTTACTGATACAAATGCTGAGTAAACCAGGAGAAGGTGTCATTATACAAGGCCCCTATTATGCTTCATTTGCCAAAATTATTACGATGAACGACAGGGTGCTTATTGAAAATCCGCTTCTTGAAAGTTCAGAAAGTTATCAAATTGACTATGACCATTTAGAACACATATTGGAGCAACACAGACCACCTTTGTTGTTATTATGTAACCCACACAATCCTACTGGTCGATGTTGGAATCGTGACGAACTCCACCAACTATTGATACTCTGCAAAAGATACGGTACGACGGTAATTTCTGATGAAATTTGGGCTGATTTAATTTTGCCTTGGGGTAAATTCACCTCAATATTGCATCTTGGGAGTGAATGGCATAGCAATGTCATTGCCGCCACCTCAGCAAGTAAGACGTTTGGGCTTGCTTCACTGCGTATATCAAACTTTCTCATTCCAGATCCCAGTCTCCGACAAGCCTTTAATGATCGGTTGAATGCTCACGGATTAGATGTATTCAATTCATTATCTATGACTGCGGCTACAGCAGCTTACCAATATGGGGATACATGGTTTGATAAACTACAAGACTATCTGGCTGAAAATCGTGACTGGTTCGAAAAAGCTTTAGCATCTTCCGCCCCTTGGTGCCGAATGACCAAAGCGGAAGGTACATATTTAGCTTGGCTGGACTGTCGGGATTTAGGACTGGATGATAATACCTTGCAACAGGAATTAATGCAGAAAGCCAAAATAGCTGTTTCAATGGGATGCAGTTTTGGCGATAGAGGAAAAGGGTTTATCCGAATAAACTTAGGTTGTCCCCGTCAATACCTTGAAAAGGCAATCGCCGGTTTAGCTCGGTTAACACCCATAAAGGTTAATACCATAAAATAAAAAGGCATCCGAAAGATCAGCAAAAATAGAGGAAGAGATATGATCATACCTGAAACTTTCCATAAGAAAAGTTTCAGGTAATTAGTTTATTTTTATTGTTTTTTGTATGAAACACCCATGTTGATTTCGGAAATGACAATTCATTTAAAATATCTGCTTGGTCATATTCCGTAATGCTCACAATTTAAAGCGATAACGATAAGTCGCTCACCCTTAAGACCAGAAGCGGTGCAAGGCATTTGCTACAATCATTCCTTCTTCCAATCATTCCTTCTTCTTTCCCTTAGTTTGGTTACTCAAAGTGCTATGTTTATAGCCTCTTCAGATTAATATTTTTATATTATTACAGCCTTTTCCCTGGAGCCGGCGCTGGTACAAAATACTAAAAACATCTGTACTAATACGTTAAATTCCGCTAAGTACAGTCAAATATTCTTCTAATAGGAAAATGTTACATCTAGTTACCCAAAAGTCACAAATTAATTCACTCAGTAAAGTTAGAACAATAAACACTCAGATGGATTCTTTTATGACCCGTGGCCGCCAAGATACTTAAAAAGTTTAGTTATTTTTTAAAATGTTGGAAGCGTATAAAATACTTTAATGAACTTTTATTCTCTCAAAAAAACCGATAATACTACCGACAATGCTAAGTACATAATCACAATTAGTTAATATTTCTTATCTGTATAAAACCATCTATCTTAATAGGTTACAACCTTATACGCTAATACCATTAACTTTTAAAATAATTTCAAATAAAAATAATATTTTTTACATTAATAATGTCATATTGAAATTAATTAAACATACAGGCTTTGACTGGATAATTATTGTGCCATATTATATGGTTAAATCATTCCAATCATAATTAGAAAACAATTCAGATAATGAATTAATAGTTAACATGTCAAATATGAAAAAACCAAATAATATCACTCCGCAATTAATTCACATGTGGAAAAAAAGCATTGATCCTTGGGGAGCAAAAAATCGCCAATCAAGATTTATCTATGCCAACCCCGCTTTTTACCAACTGCTCGACCTACCTGAAAATTTCGACATTACAGGACTTCATATAGGCGAATTACCCTCACCTATTGCAGAATATGAAGAGGAACTCTATCTTCAGGATCAAAAAGTTATTCAAACTATGCAAAGAGTAACTTCAATGGAAACTCATCTATTTGGAAAACATAAAGTCAAACAAGCCTATCTTTGTGATAAATATCCACTTTGTGATGATAATGGCGATTGTATTGGCATCACTTTTCATATGTACAAAGTTCAAAATTTATCCACCTCTTATTATTATGATAAAACCATCCCAGTCTCCCTAGAATTCACACCTCCTAGTAATGTATTGACGCAAATTGAGTGGGAAATTCTCTTTCTAATCTTACGTTCATTGGATGAAAAAAGTATTAGTAAAGAATTAACGATCAATACAAAAGATATTGCTGATTACATACAATCAATTTACCAAAAGTTTAATCTTTCAAGACATATAGACCTGAAAGACTTCTGCAAAAAGCATAAATTTGATCACTATATTCCTAAAAGGTTTATCACTATTGGTAGTAAAGAACTCAACTAATTATATTATTCAGACAGAAAAAAGGAATATGATATGAGTAATAAACCCATCATTTCACCTCAAATAATTAACACTCTAGCAATAAGTAACGATCCTTGGGGGATAAAGGATAATAACTCATGCTTTATTTATGGTAACAAAGCATTGAGTTCTATTAAAGGTTTCTCTGATTCATTTTATTTTGAAGGACTTTATGATGATGAACTTCCTTGGGATGGTGCTGAATTTGCAAAGGAATATATTAATCATGATCAAAAGGTAATGGAAGAAGAAAAATCATACATTTCTCTCGAAACACATATTTGGGGGGAAACAAAAACATTATCATCTTACTTCTGTGAAAAATCACCTCTCTATCATGAAAATGGTGATTGTATAGGAATTATATATCATTTATGGAAAGCTCAAGATTATTCATTAACCCGCCTATACCATGGAAAACTTCCTGCATCTATTATGTTTCAACCACCTACTCATTTATTTACTCAACGGGAATGGGATGTCATTTTCCTCTCTTTACACAAAAATACCAGTAAACAAATTGGCAGAATATTAAATATTTCCTATCGTACTGTCGAAAACTATACAGCACAAATATATAAAAAGGTTGGTGTTAGCTCTGCCCAACAATTGGAAGAATACTGTCGTTTTAATGATTTCGATCTCTATGTACCAGAAAGTTTTTTGTGTCCTGAAAGCAGGATTTTTGTTTGAATATCAAATTTTATCAATACCTACGATATCGTTGTACATCACAGTGAAAACTGTTAAATAGGAGCAACAATGTTAATGCCGATATTTAATGCCTATGCAGTGTCACGGATATCGGCATTATTTATGGTAAGTTCAATAACTTGTTCTTTTATCCCTACCAGACAGGTATAAGTACGATAGACATATTATTTTTAAATACATCATATAACATTTCTCTTCCTCTGAGTTTTATCTCTTTTGGCTTCCAGCTGGCTAGCAAAACATTTTCGTCCAAGAAGTGATCTGCATTCCATTTTTACAATCCAATGCGAATTTTATTTGCCTATTTGTTAATCACATCCTATTTATTGTTCAACAATACAAAAACAATTAATTAACAATAAACATAACCTAAGCCAACAATACAACAATACAACAATACAACAATACAACAATACAACAATACAACAATACAACAATACAACAATACAACAACACTAAGTTTAATCATGGGGAAGTAAATTATGCAGCAAGCTATCAATTTTTGGCCCTTAATCGGGATCGCCGTCATTATCATCGGTTTTATCATCAGATTTAATCCTGTTCTTGTTGTCACAATTGCCGGCCTTATAACGGGGTTAGCCGCCCAAATGCCAATAGTTGACGTTCTGGAGAAGCTAGGCTCTGGTTTTATTAATACGTTAAATCTTACGCTGACCATCCTGTTTCCTTTGGTCATTATTGGCCTGCTGGAAAGGCATGGATTAAAAGAACGCGCCCAGAAATCCATTGCCCATATTAAAACCGCCACCACTGGGCGTTTACTGATTGTCTATCTGTTTATACGCGAAACCTCTGCTGCTCTAGGGTTAACCAGTTTAGGCGGGCATCCACAAATGGTTCGCCCTCTGCTGGCTCCCATGGCAGAAGGTGCGGCTGAAAACCAATATGGAGAGTTACCGGATTCGGTTCGTCATCGCATTCGCGCCATGTCCGCCGCAACGGATAATACTGGGCTGTTCTTCGGTGAGGATATTTTTGTCGCCTTTGGGGCCATTATTTTTATGCACAATTTCATGCTGGAATCGGGTGGTATTCATACCGAACCGCTGCATATTGCCCTCTGGGGAATTCCCACCGCAATTTGTGCTTTTCTAATCCACTCTATTCGGTTATATCGCCTCGATCACCGCCTTGCCAACGAACTGAATTCCTTGAATCACACTAGATTGAATAGCAAAGGAGCGAAATAATGTTTCAGTTACAGTATCTCTATGTGCTGGCGGGGCTTATCTTGATCGCTGTTGCTATCATGTCATGGCGTGATAAAGCCAATCCTCGGCGCTTAACTACGGGCCTGTTTTGGGCACTGTACGGTTTAATTTTTCTGATGGGGAAATGGAGCTATCATTTTACGGCTATCTGGATCAGTGATGAAGTCCATGCCCAGAAAATCGCCCATATCTGTGTTGGCGTGTTGGTGGTTGTTATGGCACTGCTGGCTGGATTCGGCGGTGTTCGTCTGGGAAATTATCATCAACGCACACCAAAACAACGGCAGGAAAGTGCTGAACGTCTTGGTAATCGGTTATTTTTGCCCGCTTTGCTGATCCCCATTGTCACCATGCTTGGCATTCTGATGTTTAACCACATTCCCGACCTGCAACAAGCTGTCTTTGGTTCAGGCAATAACTCAACACTGGTGACGCTCTTTTCCGTTACTCTAGGGTGCCTGATTGGATTAATTATCGCGTTACGCATGAGTCGTGATGCCATTACACAGCCTATACAGGAGACTCGCCGTCTGCTAGATTCGATTGGTTGTGTATTTATCCTACCACAAATTCTGGCAACCCTCGGTTTGCTGTTTACCGCAGCCGGTGTAGGCACTGTGATTTCTCATCTGACCGAAAATTATTTGGCTGTCGATAATCGATTTATCGCAGTGGTATAGCTAAATCAGTATAACTTGACGCAGTCTACATGCCTCATAAGCAATACTGCCTTGTCATTTGAATTTAGATGCTATGTCATATTATTTTGGTTCTGCTATAGCTTATGTATTTGGCATGGCTCTGCTAACCATGATTATGGGTAATGCTTTCGCCGCCTTTCCCATCATCACCGCTGGTATTGGCATTCCGATTTTGATCTTACAGCACGGCGGCAATCCAGCAGTTATGGCCGCTATTGGTATGTTCTCCGGCTATTGTGGTACGTTAATGACCCCAATGGCAGCGAATTTCAACATCGTGCCCGCGGCTCTGTTAGAGTTGCCTGATCGCAATGCTGTGATCAAAGCACAAATTCCCACGGGAAGCACTTTACTGGTGACTAATGTGTTCTTACTCTACTTCCTAATGTTCTTATGAAACAACAATAAGGATCCGACATGAAAACTATTTTAGTTACTGGTTTTGAACCTTTTGATGGTGAAACGATAAATCCATCATGGGAAGCCACTAAACTATTACAGGGCCATCAAATTGCCGGCGCAAATGTTGAAGTTTGCCAGCTTCCCTGCATTTTTGATGCCGCTTTAGAACATCTCTATGCTGCTATTGACCAGATTCAACCGGAACTGGTGATTTCAGTAGGGCAATCAGGAGGTAGGGCAAACATCAGCGTAGAACGTATCGCAATTAATATCAATGATGCCAGTATTCCCGATAATGCTGGGAAACAGCCGATTGATACTCCCATTATTCCCGGTGGCCCTGCGGCATATTTCTCTAGTCTGCCTACCAAAGCTATGGTTAATGAGCTGAAGAAGGCAGGTATTCCCGCGTCAGTTTCCCAAACTGCTGGTACTTTTGTTTGCAATCATGTTATGTATGGCTTATTGCATTATTTGGCACAAAAATATCCCTCTGTTTACGGAGGATTTATCCATGTTCCTTATCTGCCAGAACAGGCAGTCAAACATTCTAATATGCCAAGTATGACACTAGAATTGATAACAATAGCGTTGAAAACAGCCATTGAAACAGCATGGGAAAATAAAGCGGATATTGTTGTTACAGGCGGTGCTACGCACTAAGAGAATAAGTCAATACCGGAAATAGATTAGCCACTGTATTCAATGGCTAATCTATTCAGTTATCACAACGTTTAATGCTATTGTTTTGAATAATAATCGTTTTGAATAATAATCGTTTAGAAAGGCAACAGTTGGTAGACATTCAGCAGCCAAATAACCGCAACCGCAAAGATTGCCGCGATAATGTCATCCAGCATAATGCCGACTCCGCCTTTCACATAGCGGTCAAACCAGCGAATCGGCCACGGTTTCCACATATCAAAAATGCGGAATACCACAAAGCCCACCAAAACCCATTGCCAGTTGAGCACCGGAATCGCCATCAATGTGATCCACATGCCGATGAATTCATCCCAGACCACACAGCCCGGATCTTCCACTTTCATGGCATCAGCCGCTTTCTGGCAAATCACGCAACCAATGATGGTTCCCAACAAGATGGCCAACCAAATTCCCCATGTAGGCAACTGCACCAACAGCAACCAGAAAGGGATCGCCGCCACTGAACCCATCGTGCCCGGTATAATCGGCGATAAGCCACTACCGAACCCCGTGGCCAACAAATGCCACGGATTGCTCATTTTTAAGTGACGTTTTGCATCATCCATGCGTCCCCTCCTTTTGGTCATTTTCTGCTTGCTGTACTGCTGAACAAGGTACTACAGGTTTTTTATCGGTTTTAAAATGGTCAAAGCCTTTCAGATCCAGCTCAATTTCTTCGTTGTTGTTAAAGTAGCGGATGCCTTCTGATTCTGGCCTAATTTGCCCAATACAGCAGAAACTGGCACCCGAATGGGCCAATGCCATATTTAATGCACCACGGTTAAGCTCAGGTACAGTGAAGCACAATTCATAATCTTCACCACCGCTTAACGACCATTTCAAGGCCTGTTCAGGGGCAACATATTGCTGCATAGCTTCGGAATAAGGTAACGCATCCAGATTAATACGTGCGCCACATTGGCTAGCTGTCAGAATATGATTGAGATCAGAAATCAAGCCATCAGACAGATCAATCGCGGAAGAAGCGAGATCACGCAGCGCCTGCCCCTGTAAAACTCGTGGTTGCGGGCGGAGGTGACGCTTAACCAGCCAATTGTGGATCGCACTATCTTCCACAGTCAGACGATCTTGCAACAGAGCAAGCCCCGCTGCACTGTCACCCAGCGTTCCGGTTACATAAATCCAATCACCGTTCTTCGCACCTGCGCGGCGCAACGCTCTGCCGGCCGGAACCAAACCATGTACGGTTAGCGTCAAACTCATGGGGCCTTTTGTGGTATCCCCACCAATCAATTGCATACCGTAATAATTCAGTTGTTCAAACAGACTATCACTGAATCTCTTTAACCAATCCTCATTGACGTCAGGCAACGTTAACGCCAGCGATGCCCAAGCTGGGTCTGCCCCAACGGCGGCCAGGTCACTGATATTGACAGCCAGTGCCTTATAGGCCAAATCTTCCGGTAAGATTTCAGGAAGAAAATGGACACCAGAAATCAGTGTATCCATTGTTACTGCTAATTCTTGCTTATCTGCAACGGTCATCAGCGCACAATCATCACCAATCCCGAGATTTACATCACGTCGGCGGATGACATGGCGATTGAAATAACGTGCAATGAGGTCAAATTCACCACATGCCATAATAGAATTCCAAAAAGTGACTGACGATGAGCACATGAGGCCGGTAATCCGGCCTCATGTGTAAAATCATCGAGTTATAATGGGGAACTCCTGGCAAGCAATCACTTTTTCTTACGTGCTGCCGGGCCAGCTTTATCCAACACCCCATTCACGAATTTATGGCTATCTTCGGCGCCAAACGTTTTTGCCAGTTCGATACCTTCATTGATAGCCACTTTGTAGGGAACATCATCACGAAAGCTTAGTTCAAACATTGCAACGCGCAAGATAGCTTTTTCCACCTGACCTAGCTCTTCGAGCTGGCGGGAAAGATAAGGCGCCATCAAAGCGTCCAATTTTGTAGCATTGACCGCTACCCCGGACAGCAACTCACGGAAATAGGTGATATCAACACCGTTTACGTCCTGCTCTGACAGAAACTGCAATTCAACATCAGCAATGCTATTTTTGGATAATTGCCATGAATAAATTGCCTGAACAGCACACTCACGAGCACGACGACGAGCAGCAGGTTTCACAAAATTCCCCTTAATTAAAACTAAAAAATTTAGCCTTTAATGGCTTTGATTACATTGATCATTTCCAATGCGGTCAAGGCAGCTTCCGCGCCTTTATTACCCGCTTTAGTACCTGCGCGTTCAATTGCCTGTTCAATATTTTCAGTTGTCAGAACACCAAATGTGACAGGAATGTCACTGGACATCGCCACACTGGACAAGCCAGAGCTGCACTCGCCGGCAACATATTCGAAGTGGGCTGTACCGCCACGGATAACAGTACCCAGAGCGATAACCGCATCATATTTTTTGGATTCAGCCAGTGCCTTAGCAGCCAACGGCAGCTCATAGGCACCCGGAACCCATACTACGGTGATATTGTCTGGAGAAACCTGACCGATGCGTTCCAACGCATCCACGGCTCCTTCCAGCAGGCTGTCATTAATGAAGTTGTTAAAGCGGGCGATCGCAATAGCAATGCGGGCTTCAGGAGCTGCAACAACACCTTTGATTACGTTCATAGCCTTCCTTATACCTTATTCATATCCGCAGGGCCGCGGATCTTATCACATTATTTTTCTCTGCGTCTTGGTTTATGTCCCAACTTAAATCAGGATACCCAGACGGGTCGTAAACGAAGACGCACATCAGGCCCAATCTGTTGTACATCAAACAGAGTGAATTCAGGAGCATCCGATAACTTCTGCAATTCAGGGATAGTGAATAACCCACGGGCACTATTTCCCAGCACCTTGGGCGCGATATAAAGGATCAATTCATCTACTAGCCCCAGTGATAATAAAGCCCCAGCCAAAGCAGGACCACACTCCGCCCAAACTGAATTGACTTGACGCTTACCAAGTTGCATCATCAACAGCACCAAATCGACACCATCACCATGTTCAGGCAATAAAATCTGATCGACATTATCGGGCCATTGCTGTTCATTTTTGTTAGTACGTGCTAACCAACATATCCCTGTTTTCTGGATAACCTGATGCTGTGGGGTCACACGATTTTGGCTATCAGTAATGATGCGGATTGGCTGACGGAGAAGCTCTTGAGGGTAAACCGTTTGTGTTTCAGCATCCAATTCATTCCAGCGGACAGTCAATGAAGGATCATCTGCCAGTACCGTTGAGCTGGAACTCAAAATGGCACTGCATTGCGCCCGCAATTTCTGTACATCCTGACGGGCTTCTGGTGAAGTAATCCACTTACTTTCCCCCGACGCCAGCGCGGTACGACCATCCAATGATGCTCCCAGTTTCAATTGCAGATAAGGGAATCCCGTGCGCATACGTTTGAGAAACCCTTTATTCAAGGATTCTGCCTGTTCCATCATCAGGCCATGTTCAACAACGATACCCGCTTGCCGCAATTTATATAAACCACGTCCGGCAACTTGTGGATTGGGATCTTGCATCGCGACCACAACACGGCTTAAACCCGCGGCAATCAAAGAATCAGCACAGGGAGGAGTCTTGCCGTGATGGCTGCATGGTTCAAGTGTGACGTAAGCTGTAGCACCTTTGGCTTTTTCACCAGCCATACGAAGAGCATGAACCTCTGCATGAGGCTCACCTGCACGTAAATGGAAACCTTCTCCTACTATTTGATCATCCTTAACGATGACGCAACCTACATTCGGGTTCGGAGATGTTGTAAAACGGCCCTGATGCGCTAACTCCAGCGCTCGGGACATATATATTTCATCGAGTGTCATAATTTTTCGATCGCCGCATTTTTAGAAAGTCGGATTTATTGAAAACCATCGTTTTTGAAAAACAAAGCTCTCAATCTTGTAGTTTGGCAATCTCTTCGCCAAATTCTCGAACATCCTCAAAACTACGGTAAACAGATGCGAAACGGATGTAAGCCACTTTATCAAGTTTTTTCAACGCATCCATAACAAAATTCCCGATCATTTTGGACGGGATTTCACGCTCTCCCGTTGCCCGCACCTGTGACTTAATATGGCTAATCGCCGTTTCCACATCATCAGAGCTGACAGGACGCTTTTCCAATGCCTTTTGCATGCCACGACGCAATTTTTCTTCGTCGAAAGGCTCCCGAATGTCATCACTTTTAATGACTCGCGGCATCACCAGTTCTGCGATTTCAAACGTAGTGAAGCGCTCATGACATTCCAGGCACTGACGGCGACGGCGCACTTGTGAGCCATCCCCTACCAGGCGGGAATCAATAACTTTAGTATCAACGGCTGCGCAAAATGGGCAATGCATATCGTTTCCTGACAGTTAACCGAAGGGATAACAGTGTACCTTGAAGTGATAATGAAAAACACCCTGTCAGTAAGTACTCACAGAGTGTTTAAGCAATATCAGCGCTCGATCATGCTAAATCATTAAGGAAGAATGGAAGGTTGATCCGCCCCTTCTTTCTCAACTTTCTGCAGGGCCATATGTTCACGTTTCATACCCAGCTTCAAGGCCAGAGCAGAAGCAACATAGATGGAAGACACTGTACCGATAGAAACACCGATTAACATTGCCAATGAGAAACCTTTCAGCATTTCACCACCGAAAATATACAACATCATCACAACCAGCAACGTGGTCGCAGACGTCATGATCGTACGGCTCAATGTCTGAGTCAGGGAAACGTTGGTGATTTCATACGGCGTACCACGGCGTATCTTGCGGAAGTTCTCACGGATACGGTCTGACACAACGATACTATCATTCAACGAATAGCCGATAACGGACATCAACGATGCCACGATAGTCAGATCAATTTCGATGTGGAACAACGACAGTATACCCAGCGTAATAACCACGTCATGCGCAAGTGCGATAACTGCCCCTAATGCCAGACGCCACTCAAAGCGGAAACCGACATAAATCAGGATACAGATCAGTGCAACCAGTAGCGCCATCGCTCCGGTTTGCGCCAGTTCACTTCCCACGCTTGGGCCGACGAACTCCACACGCTTGACCACAGCATCTTTATCGATATTCTGGTTAACAACCGAAATAATCTTATTGCCCAGTTCTTGCCCTGCATTGCCCACCACTGGCGGCATACGAACCATCACATCACGGCTGCTGCCAAAATTTTGCAAAAGTGGATCAGCAAAACCATTTTGTGTCAGGCTTTCACGCATCTCGTCCAGATCCGCAGGTTTACTTAGGTTAATCTCAATTACCGTACCACCGGTAAAATCAAGCCCCCAGTTAAATCCACGGACACCAATCATCAAGATGGAAGCGATCAATAGCAGGAACGAAATCCCAAAGGCAACGTTGTCCCAGCGCATAAAGTCGATAACTTTACGCCCATAGTTTAATTGTTCAACAGTATAATCCTGTGCCACAACGTGCTCCTTAAATTGACAACTTATTGATACGCTTGCCACCGTACAGCAAGTTCACGATTGCACGTGTTCCCACAATAGCAGTGAACATCGAAGTCGCCACACCAATACTAGTAGTGATCGCGAAGCCCTTGATAGAACCGGTACCCACTGCATACAGGATGATGGCAGTAATCAGTGTAGTCAGGTTTGCATCGATAATACTGGAGAACGCACCTTTGTAACCTTCATGGATCGCCTGCTGTACAGTACGCCCATTACGCAGCTCTTCTTTGATACGTTCGTTGATCAATACATTCGCATCCACAGCCACAGCCAGTGTCAGGACGATACCCGCAATCCCCGGCATGGTCAGCGTTGCTCCCGGCAACAGGGACATGATACCAACAATCATCACTAAGTTAGCCAGCAGCGCACTGCTCGCAATCAGACCAAACTTACGGTAGTAAATTACCATGAACAAGATGGAGGAAATCAAGCCCCACAGGCACGCCTCAAGACCTTGTTCGATATTCTGCAAGCCCAGAGTTGGCCCGATGGTACGTTCTTCCACAATCTGGATTGGGGCAATCAGTGCACCCGCACGCAACAACAAAGACAACTGACGGGCTTCCGCCGGATTGCCAATGCCAGTAATGCGGAAACTATTACCCAAACGCGACTGAATGGTGGCGATATTGATGACTTCTTCTTTCTTAACTAACATCGCACGGCCATTGGCATCTTTCTTGCCGCTGTCCTTGTATTCCACAAACAGCGTCGCCATTGGTTTTTGCAGATTATCTTTGGTGAAATTAGACATCGCAGTACCACCAGCACTGTCCAGCGAGATATTTACCTGCGGATAGCCGTTCTCATCCGTGCTGGAAGTGGAATCAGTGATATGGTCACCTGTCAGGATAACGCGCTTGTACAATACAACAGGGCTACCATCACGGGTATACTGCAATTCTGAATCGGCTGGAATGCGGCCAGACAACGCTGCATTTTGGTCAACATTGGCATTGACCAGACGGAATTCCAGTGTTGCAGTTGCACCGAGGATCTCTTTCGCGCGGGCGGTATCTTGAATACCAGGCAGCTCCACAACGATACGGTCTGCACCTTGACGTTGAACCAGAGGTTCAGCAACACCCAACTGGTTAACGCGGTTACGCATAATAGTGATATTCTGCTGTACCGCATAAGAGCGAGCTTCACGTAGGCGCTCATCACTCATGACAACTTTCAGTGTGTTGTTTGTGCCACTGGAGAACACTAAATCACGATGACGGGGTTCAAGATAACTTTCCGCTTTAGAACGTGCGTCGTTATCACGGAAACGAACTTCGACGCCGTAATTATCAATTTTGCGGACAGTGGAATAAGGGATGCCTTGATCACGCAGTTCAGAGCGCAGGCTATCAATATTCTGTTCCTGTAACTTGCCCAGTGCGGTTTCCATATCCACTTCCATCAAGAAGTGAACACCACCACGTAGGTCAAGCCCCAGTTTCATTGGGTCAGCACCAACTTTGCTTAACCAGACAGGCGTCGCAGGCGCGAGGTTCAATGCCACGACATACTGTTCACCCAATGCAGAGACCAGCGCTTCACGGGCACGGAGCTGAACATCAGAGCTACTGAAACGAGCAAGGATTGCCCCGTTTTCCAATGCAATGGACTTGCTCTTGATTTGATCTTTTTCTAAAACATTACGGACTTGGTCCAGCGTTTTTTCACTGGCGGCGATACCTCGCGCGCCAGTGATTTGTACAGCCGGATCCTCACCATAAAGGTTGGGAAGTGCATAAAGCAGACCGATGAGGATCGCAGCGATCAGCATCAGATACTTCCACAAAGGATAACGGTTCAACACGGCAGTTCCCTTCGGGAAAATCGGAAATTAAATAGCCTTCATTGTACCTTTCGGCAAAATGGCAGCGACGAAGTCACGTTTGACAGTTATTTCGGTGGTGTCATTCAGGGCAATCACAACGTAGCCTGTTTCAGACACTTTAGAGACACGACCAACCAAACCACCAGAAGTCAGCACTTCATCTCCTTTGGAGATGGAACCCATCAGTTTTTTATGTTCTTTGGTACGTTTTTGTTGTGGACGCAGGATCATGAAATAGAAAATCAAACCGAAAACAGCCAGCATGATAATCAGAGAATATGGGTTCCCCTGAGCTTGCGCTGGCGCACCAGCAGCTGCCGCAGCTTCAGAAATAAAAAAACTCATCAAATTTCCCTCATTGTTATCGAATACATTGTTATCGAAAATATTATTGTCGAAAATCGACAGTGGCCCGATCAAAAACCAGCCCGATATGCTACACATATTGAGGCTGGTTAGTCACGCCAAATTATATATTTAACGGCGGAACGGGTTTGCCAATCCGCAGATAAAACTCTTCAACAAACTGTTCCAGTTTGCCCTCTTCAATGGCTTTGCGCATTCCAGCCATTAAGTGCTGATAATACCTTAAATTATGTATCGTATTCAGCCTTGCGCCAAGAATTTCGTTACAACGATCAAGGTGATGGAGATATGCACGGCTATAATTGCGGCAAGTATAGCAGTCACAATGCTCATCCAGCGGAGAAGTATCTTCCTTATGTTTGGCATTGCGGATCTTGATCACTCCTTCTGTTACAAACAGATGACCATTGCGGGCATTACGTGTTGGCATCACACAATCAAACATATCGATACCACGACGAACGCCTTCAACTAAATTTTCCGGCTTGCCAACACCCATCAAATAGCGAGGCTTATCCTGCGGGATCTGCGGACAGACATGCTCCAGAATACGGTGCATGTCTTCTTTCGGCTCACCGACGGCCAAACCACCCACAGCGTAGCCATCAAAACCGATTTCCACCAGTCCTTTTATGGAAATATCACGCAAATCTTCGTAAACACTACCCTGAATAATCCCAAACAAGGCATTTTTATTCTCCAGCTCATCAAAACGTTGACGGCTGCGCGCAGCCCAGCGCAATGACATTTCCATGGAACGCTTCGCATAATCCCAATCAGCAGGGTATGGCGTACATTCATCAAAAATCATGACAATATCAGAACCCAAGTCATATTGGATTTCCATGGATTTTTCTGGGCTGAGGAAAACAGGTGTTCCGTTGATTGGGTTACGGAAATGAACTCCTTCTTCCTTGATCTTACGCATCGCACCGAGGCTGAAAACCTGAAAACCGCCTGAATCAGTCAGGATAGGCCCCTGCCATTGCATAAAATCATGCAGGTCGCCATGCAATTTTATGATTTCCTGTCCCGGACGCAGCCAGAGGTGGAAAGTATTCCCTAACAGGATCTGCGCACCGGTTTCTCTCACTTCTTCTGGTGTCATCCCTTTTACTGTACCGTAAGTGCCCACTGGCATAAATGCTGGGGTTTCCACTATGCCACGATCAAAAATCAGGCGGCCACGACGGGCATTTCCATCCGTCTTTTGTAACTCAAATTTCACTTAACCTCCAGACATCAGAAAAACAGTCTGATGCATGACAAAAAAGAGCACATTCTAATCGCTAATTAAGCCACTGTACACGCCAGCCTCACAATATACGGTATGTCAAATTCTGCGGTTTTTTGTGTCATTTATCCTTTTTTGTGTCACGGTTTTGACACAGTTCCAAACCACGGCGGGATTGGGGCAATCGCCCCTGTCATTACTTCGGCTGTTCCGGCCATGGGATATCGGGGGCGGTATCTGCGGATTTCTGTTGCTGCTGATTCCACACCGAATCTGCCGGCATCTGGACACGGACTGAAACAGACCGACCATCAGGAATATCAATCAAATCCCCGTCTGAGTAGCCTTCCCGTGTATTTCTGGCGAATTTTGGGGCGCTGGTGTGCTCTCGGTGGTAGGTCATCAATTTGATTGAACCGTCAGGAAGCACTTTATAATCGACCCAAATCAGCGGTAATTTATTTTTGCACAGCGGGATTTCAATACCCCCGTCAGCGCCACCCCATGCAGCATCAGCATTGAATCCCAACACGTTTTTAATGAGGTACACGCCCTCAGACAGACGCTCAACCGTTGCTCCCTCTGATTCGTCGTTGGTTTCGAATTTGCTATCACTCCAGATTTTAATGATGGGGGACGCAGATTTCAGATAACCATCAACTACGGTGGCGTTACGATAATGCCATA
>NZ_JACOII010000034.1 GCF_016306625.1 Xenorhabdus lircayensis
GGGCGTACGACTGTAGTACTAGCCGCTATTTTGATTCGTATGGTCAACCCATTGAGCGTAAAGTGCGCGACAAGCCGCTGGAATAATCATTAACTTACTTGTTATTTATCTAGGCGTCTTAATGTTCAGGGAATGTGATAAGAGTCACAGAGGGAAATACAAGAACGCTTCATTACCGTAGCGGTGTTAATCGGTTATACCTCACGCTACTGCCAGAAGGTATCCTATGGGTATCCTAGAAAAAACTAAGGGGTCGCACTTTTGATGCAACCCCTTGATAATTCTGGTGGCCCCTGCTGGACTTGAACCAGCGACCAAGCGATTATGAGTCGCCTGCTCTAACCACTGAGCTAAGGGGCCATCGAAGTGGGAGGATTATACGGTACAGTTTGGTATTAGGTCTAGTCCCGAAAATTCATATGCGTATTTTATGTACAATAATCAGTATATTTTAACGTGTTTCAATCAATTGGAAGTCATCTAAAATTGTTTTTAGTGATGTTGGTTACCTTTCTAATAAAGTTTTCTGATTATTTAATGTGCTTTGGTCATACTCTAGCCAATAAAATCCGATTAGCACGGTTTTATTTCTCCTATTGATTTTCAACCGTTCTTATTATTTTCCCATAACAATACCTTAGTGAATCGATATGAATAAACATCACTTGTCGGTAGCGATTTTGGCCCATCACCAAATAGAAGATCTCTTTTTCTCATCTATCAGCCGAATGTATCAGCATATCAGCGAAGATGTCCGAGCCTATGTGACAGGCGTTGAAACTCACGCATTAAATTTTTTGCTGGTGACGGATAATCATGCTCAAACCGCAGAGGATTTGCAAAGGGGTATTCGGTTACTGAATGAGAGAAATGATGTCCCTTTTGCGATTTTTGCCGTAGAGCCAGATAGTCAAATTTTAGCGGTTCTCCAGCAGGCAGGGTTTGTGTTCGATGCTGATAGCATAACCACAGCTATGCGGCTTGATTTAATGAATTGGCAAATGAGCGATGTATCGGCTGGGAGATATGAAATTCAGTGTGTCGATCATTGTTTAGGTGATTGGGCAATCCCGATAGAAAGTGCATTTGAGACAGGCAGCCCTATCTCTGGGCAATATCAAAAATGTCATCAGGCGGCATTGGATGCAGGAAAATGTCTACAACATTACGCCTTGTATGTAGATGGTCAACCGAGCTGTGCTTTAACTTTATCAAGGTTAGATAATATCGTTCGCCTTGATGATATTGGTACGGTGGTAGAACAGCAGGGAAAGGGATACGCTTTTGCCTTGATCAATCATGTGTTGAACGAAGCCAGACAGCAGGGCGCGACAGCGTGCTATTTGGATGCCTCGTGTGACGGTAATGGATTGTATCAGCGAATTGGGTTTAAACTATTGTTTGAATATCAGGGATTTATCCGCGAGTAATAAAAAAGCGCCTGGAAACAGGCGCTTTTCAGGTTTATCAGCAAATTCGTTGATTAGTCATCAAGGAAGCTGCGCAGTACTTCAGAACGGCTTGGGTGGCGTAGTTTACGCAGTGCTTTTGCTTCGATCTGACGAATGCGTTCACGGGTTACATCGAATTGTTTGCCCACTTCTTCCAGTGTATGGTCAGTGTTCATATCGATACCAAAACGCATACGCAGAACTTTCGCTTCACGCGCGGTCAGGCCAGCCAGCACATCGTGAGTTGCAGAGCGCAGGCTTTCTGAAGTGGCAGAATCCAGCGGCAGTTCGAGAGTAGTATCCTCGATGAAATCGCCCAGATGTGAATCTTCATCATCACCTACTGGTGTCTCCATTGAGATTGGCTCTTTGGCGATTTTCAGTACCTTGCGGATTTTATCTTCAGGCATCAACATACGTTCTGCCAGTTCTTCCGGTGAAGGTTCACGACCCATTTCCTGCAACATCTGACGGGAAATACGATTGAGTTTGTTAATGGTCTCAATCATATGTACCGGGATACGGATGGTACGTGCCTGATCTGCGATAGAACGGGTGATGGCCTGACGGATCCACCATGTCGCGTAAGTTGAGAATTTGTAACCACGACGATATTCAAATTTATCAACCGCTTTCATCAGGCCAATATTACCTTCCTGAATCAAATCGAGGAATTGCAAGCCACGGTTGGTATATTTCTTCGCAATCGAAATAACCAGACGCAAGTTGGCTTCGACCATCTCTTTTTTCGCACGGCGGGCTTTTGCTTCACCGATTGACATGCGACGGTTGATATCTTTGACCTGTTCAATGGTCAGGCCAGTCTCTTCTTCGATTTGGCGTAACTTCTGCAAGCTACGCATAACTTCTTCTTCAATTTCCAGCAACTTATCAGACCATGGTTTGTTCATTGCTTTTGCAGCGGTGAACCATGTATCAGTGGTTTCATTGTCAGAGAACAGAGTGATGAAGTTTTTCTTCGGCATTTTGCACTGTTCAACACACATCTTCATGATTTGACGCTCTTGAAGACGCACACGATCCATCATGGAACGCATGTTGTTGACCAGATAATCAAACTGTTTTGGTACCAAACGGAACTGTTTGAATACCTCAGAGAGGGTCAATATTTCTGCTGCGGTATTTGGATGGCTGCGTCCGTGTTTCTTTATTGACTGACGGGTAGTTTCATATTGTTCACGCAGTTCCTGAAACTTCTGACGAGCCAATTCTGGATCGATGCTGTTATCATCTTCGCTGTCAGAATCATCATCCTGCTCTTCCTCACCCTCTTCGTCATTGTTATCAAGCTCTTCCTGAGGAAGTTCTGAGCCAACGTGAGTGGCTGTTGGTGCAAGATCTTCTTCTGCATTAGGATCAACGAAACCCGTGATCAAATCGGACAGGCGGCTTTCACCGGCTTCGACGCGGTCGTACTGCTCCAGCAGGTAGGTAATCGCTTCAGGGTATTCGGCAACGGAGCACTGTACTTGGTTGATGCCATCTTCAATGCGCTTTGCAATGTCAATCTCACCTTCGCGAGTCAGTAGCTCCACTGTACCCATTTCACGCATGTACATGCGAACTGGATCGGTGGTACGACCGATTTCTGACTCGACACTGGATAATACTTGCGCAGCCGCTTCCGCCGCGTCTTCATCGGTGTCGTTTGTGTTTTCTGCCAACATGAGATCATCAGCATCAGGTGCTTCTTCCATTACCTGAATGCCCATGTCATTGATCATTTGGATGATATCTTCTATCTGATCAGAATCGACGATATCTTCCGGCAGATGGTCATTGACCTCAGCATAGGTCAGATAGCCTTGCTCCTTACCTCGGGTGACAAGTAGCTTTAGCTGTGACTGCGGGTTTTGCTCCATAAGACGGTATCCACACTTCAGAGTATTGGTTGGTGTCGGTCGGCGAAACAAATATGCCAACAATAACATTTAGGGGCGTTTACACTGTATTGCCGCTGCCCACAATAGCGGCAATCGTAGGGCTGTCTCCCTACCTAATGCGGCATTTAAGCCGTGAATTCTGTGCCTGTGATCTTAAATCTTGGTTTAGAACCTGTTTCATCAAGCTATATTTTCATCAAGCTATATTACGAACATAAACGCATTGAGTAAGCGAGCTAAGTAATATAGTCTGTAAGCAATATAGTCTTGTTGAGGCAGATTCTTATTTCCTCGCACCGGATTCCGTAATTAACCGGACTTCTTCGCGCTCTTCTGGTGTCAGACCTTCAGTTCTCTCTTTGGCAATCAGAAAGTTAAAACGTTCATCAAGTGCTGACGCGAAAAGATGGTTCAACGCATCACTGAAAGTTTTTTCAGCAATCTCTTCTACCTGTATATCGTTCCACGCAGCGAGTTTTTCAAGCTGTTTTGCGTAATTATTATCGCGATACTGCTCCAAAAGTTGCCCAGTTGTTAAACCTGGTTGGGCAAGGCACGCGTCGACAAGCTCTATGAATAACGGTAACCCCGCTATCTGAGCAGAAAACATTCCCTGTAATGAAGGAACTAATGTCGCTAAATGCGGATTCTGTACCAGCAATGCGATAAGGATACGCATTGTTGTTGGTTTCAGTTTTAGCGCCTGATATGTACTGGTATCTTTTTTGACAAGTTTTGCCAAAGATCGTTCCAATTGTGCTGTATCAGGTATGCCAAGTAGTTTTCCAATTTCTTGGAGCAGATAGATCCGCAATGCTTCCCCTGGAACCTGGCTAATCAGTGGCATGGCAAGCGAACTGATTTTGGTTGCACCTTCAGGGGTACTCAAATCTACTTGTGGCAATAGAGACTCAAACAAGAATTCAGATAAAGTTAATGCCTTTTCCATTTTCTGCTCGAAAGCCTCTCGCCCTTCTTTGCGAACCAGTGAATCTGGATCTTCGCCATCAGGCAAGAACATAAAACGTAACTGCCGACCATCATTCAGATAGGGCAGCGCCGTTTCCAGTGCGCGCCATGCGGCATCACGGCCAGCGCGGTCGCCATCGTAACAACAGATGACACTATCCGTTGTCCGAAAAAGTAACTGAATATGTTCGGCTGTTGTGGATGTTCCCAGTGACGCCACGGCATAGTCAATGCCAAACTGGGCCAGCGCGACAACATCCATATAACCTTCAACCACCAATAGTTTTGAAGGCGTATTGTGGTTCTGTTGTGCTTCAAAAAGACCATATAATTGGCGGCCTTTATGGAAAATTTCTGTTTCCGGTGAGTTCAGGTACTTGGGAAGCGCATCTCCCAGCACTCTGCCGCCGAATGCAATCACACGACCACGGCGATCGCGAATGGGAAACATCACACGTTCGCGGAAACGGTCATAAGTCCGACCATTGTCGTTCGTGACCAGCATTCCCGCATCGTTTAGCTGTTTGCGATCTTCCTCGTTATGGGCAAACCGTTTTAGGGCGTTATCCCATCCCGCTGGCGCAAAACCAATAGCGAAACGCTGAGTGATCTCTTCACTGAGACCCCGCTGAGCCAGATATTGCCGGGCTGACTGGGCTCCGGGTGTATTCAGTGAACGCTGATAGAAGCTGTTGAGCTTATCCATCAGTTGATAAAGATTTTGCCTTTGGTGGCGTTCTATTTGACCGCCGCCGGAGCCTGCTTCGTAGGGCACTTCCAGCCCGTGCATCGCTGCCAGTTCTTCGATGGATTCGACAAAGTCTAATCGGTCATAATTCATCAAAAAATCAATCGCATTGCCATGCGCACTACAACCGAAGCAATGGTAAAACTGTTTATCGCCATTAACAGTAAATGAAGGGGTTTTTTCGTTATGAAAAGGACAACACGCTTGATGGTTTTTGCCTTTCTTTTTGAGAGGCACCCTAACATCGATCAAATCAATGATATCGGTTCTTGCTAATAAGTCATTGATAAATGCGCGTGGAATTCGTCCAGCCATAAGCCCTTTTACGCCTGTTGATGAACGAGAATAAGCCGCGCTTTCTCTGGGAAAGCACGGCCTTTAACTGCAGTAGTTTGTTAATACAACCACTAAGCGGATTGACCGCAAGGATTAGTACAAACGAGTGCGGCGTGCGTTTTCACGAGCTAGTTTCTTAGCATGACGCTTAACAGCAGAAGCTTTAGCGCGTTTGCGCTCAGTCGTTGGTTTCTCATAGAATTCACGACGACGAACTTCTGCTAATACGCCTGCTTTTTCGCAAGAACGCTTAAAGCGACGCAGTGCTACGTCAAATGGCTCGTTTTCACGTACTTTAATTACTGGCATGTGCCTCTCACCTCAATAGAAATCGGGTTTGTCGCTGGCGCGATAGTGCCAGCCGTCTTTAAAATGGTGCGGAATTTTACTTCAATGAACACGGCTTTGTAAAGTGCCGAGGAAAATTGAAACCTACAACGCCACGGATTATAGGATGCTTTGTTTGTATATCAGACAAGCAGCCTGACGCCAGCGTTATTAACATTAACCACACAGGATATTCAAGTAGGGCGTTGATTATAGACTAAACAGAAAAAATAGCCAGCACGTAATGGATTCAGTGAGGGGAATGTTGATGTGAAAAGTGCTTGTTAGCAAGGGGTTAAACAGATAGAGGCGCACGAATGCATATAGGGGGTGTATAAACATAGAGGTACATAAATAGATAGTATTGTATAGATAGTGTTACACTGACATCCGTTGAGAGGAATACGAATGTATAGTGACAAAAAACAACGAGACGAACGAATAACGAGACGAATAGTGCAATGCGAGTTTTAGGTATAGAAACGTCTTGCGATGAAACCGGAATCGCAATTTATGATGATAAAGCCGGTCTACTAGCCAATCAATTGTACAGTCAGGTCAAGCTGCATGCTGATTATGGCGGTGTTGTGCCTGAACTGGCGTCCCGTGACCACATTCGTAAAACGGTTCCCTTGATTCAGGCGGCTTTGCAGGAAGCGGGCCTGACGAATAAAGATATTGATGCCGTTGCTTACACTGCGGGGCCTGGTTTGGTCGGTGCGTTGCTGGTTGGTGCAACCATCGGGCGTTCACTGGCATTTGCGTGGGATGTACCGGCTATTCCTGTGCACCATATGGAAGGTCATTTGCTGGCACCCATGCTGGAAGAAAATAGCCCTGAGTTTCCTTTTGTTGCCTTACTGGTTTCTGGCGGTCATACCCAGCTTATTAGTGTGACGGGTATCGGTGAGTATAAACTGTTGGGTGAATCTGTTGACGATGCGGCAGGCGAGGCTTTCGACAAAACAGCAAAGCTGCTCGGATTGGACTATCCTGGCGGCCCAGTGCTTTCCCATATGGCGCAGCAAGGTAAGGCAGGACGTTTTGTTTTTCCACGCCCGATGACAGATCGTCCGGGGCTGGATTTCAGCTTCTCCGGCTTGAAAACGTTCGCTGCCAATACGATCCGTAATAACATTCATGGATATGATGTTGCTGAAGATGAGCAAACTAAGGCGGACATCGCCCGTGCATTTGAAGATGCGGTCGTAGATACGTTGGCGATTAAGTGCAAACGAGCGTTGGAACAGACGGGATTCAAACGTCTGGTGATGGCGGGCGGGGTTAGCGCAAACCGGACATTGCGTACCAAAATGAAGGCGTTAATGGGAAAGCTGGGAAGCGAAGTCTTCTATGCTCGCCCTGAATTCTGTACTGATAACGGGGCAATGATCGCACTGGCTGGTATGATCCGTTTGCAAGGTGGAGCTGCCGGTGAATTGGGCGTGACAGTAAAAGCACGCTGGCCGTTGGCGGATCTTCCTGCATTGCGAAAATAGTTATCTTAGCAGGAAGGAGCATTGAAATCCCTCCTTCCTGTTCTTATCTGCACACTTACTCCGCCGTCAAAACAATTTTCAGGACTTTTTCCTGTGCAGCGTTACCAAACACTTCATAGGCTGTTTCAATTTGACTCAATAGATAACGGTGAGTCACTAGTTTTTCGGGCGAAATTTTGCCGGATTGGACGCTTTTCAGCAGCAGAGGTGTGCTGTTTGTGTTGACCAGTCCGGTAGTGATAGTGATGTTCTTGATCCAAAGATCTTCCAGATGCAATTCAACCGATTTTCCGTGAACACCAACGTTAGCGATGTATCCACCAGCGGCGATGATATCCTGGCATATCTTGAATGTGGCGGGGATACCAACGCACTCAATCGCGACGTCTACACCAATGCCATCGGTGAGTTTCTGAATCTCTTCCACCACGTTTTGACGCGCTGGGTTGATGATTGTGTCAGCGCCAAACTGCTGGGCGACACGAAGGCGGTTCTCATCGGTATCAATCATAATGATATGTGCCGGAGAGTAAAATTGTGATGCCAGTAGTGCAGAAAGACCAACAGGACCTGAGCCAATCAGGGCGATGGTATGACCTGGTTGCACTCTGCCATTGATGACTCCGATTTCAAGCCCTGTCGGCAAGATGTCACTGAGCATTAATGCGGCCTCTTCATCTACACCTGCCGGCAGGCGGTGCAGGCTGTTATCGGCATGGGGGATGCGTACTTGTTCAGCTTGAGTGCCATCTATCTTATGCCCAAGGATCCAACCGCCATCTTCACAGTGTGAATAAAGCTGGCGTTTGCAATAATGGCAACTACCACAGACGGTGATACAGGAGATAATGACTTTATCACCCACTTTGATATTACGGACAGATTCCCCGACAGCTTCAACAATCCCAATACCCTCATGGCCCAAGATTCGGCCTTCGTTTACAGTTGGAACATCCCCTTTGAGGATATGCAGGTCTGTTCCGCAGATAGTGGTTTTGATGACGCGGACAATCGCATCGGTTGACTCAATGAGCTGGGGTAGAGATTTTTCTTCCCAGCGTTTTTTGCCTGCTCCGTGATAAACAAGTGCTTTCATATGCCCCTCCACGAGTTATAAATTGAAATAATGGGAATAATTCAACGTATCAAGAGACCGTAGTGTAGACTTAAATTTAGCTTATATTTTTCTTAACGCCCATGATAGTGAAGTAAATTTACTATTGGGTAATAACCGTTGGCTCATATAGGGGACTAATATAGGGAACTAGACGATATCTGAGTGCTTTGGGTCTCGATGGCTTCTGGTATTTGGTCGCATTGGAATAAAGCTATTTTCCTGAGTCATGACCAGTTTGTTTATCAATAGGATATCGAAGAGTTCATCTTCACCTTCTTCATCGGGTACTTCTTCATCGGGTAATTGTGGCATTCCTTCTCCTTAAATTTTGTAATGTATCTATGATAGGAGATTGGGGTGATAGTAATCCGTTGTTCTTGAATATTTCATCCATGATGTGTCGATTTCTCTGGCTGTAGTCTATAACCTGATTCACGTTATATTTTGGTAGCAAAGTCGGAACGATATGCTGTAAGTGCAGGCTAATACTTCTTTGTGAGGTTTTTATATATTCAAAGGGATTAGATGGGGTAGTGGGTATAGAGGAATTATGGAAGGAAGCCCCGTGTGGGGCTGTCTGCATCAATCGTCTTGTTGTTCCTGCTCTTTTGTAGCTTGAATTTTCTCTTTATCCGTCATTTCCTGTTTCTTTTTCAATTTCTGCCAGATGCGACTTTCCTGCCCTCGCCAAAGGCGCTGGAGATTGTCGTGGTGGCGTACTAAAACCAGACATGACAACATCGCGACAGGAAAGGTGAATTCAGGTTTGAACCACCAGACGTAGAAAGGAGCGATTAATGCGCTGACGATGGCACCTAATGAAGAATAGCCACTTAATAGCACGGTCATCAGCCATGTGCCTACGACTAACCCCATAAGATCCCAACCAATGGCAGCAATGGCACCGAAGGCAGTTGCTACTCCTTTACCCCCTTTGAAATGGAAGAAAATAGGGTAAATATGCCCCAGGCAGGCAGTAATGGCGATAATGCCTAAATAAAATGGGGGAACGCTGAATTTGTATGCCAGCCAAACCGGAATGAGTCCTTTTAGGACATCACAAACCAGTACTGCCAATGCAGCCCATTTACCACCAATACGCAGTACATTCGTTGCCCCAGGGTTGCCGGAACCATGCTGACGGGGATCGGGAAGCCCTGCCAAACGGCAGATCAATATCGCGCTGGATATAGAGCCACATAAGTACGCGAAGATGATCATGCCAAGCGCGATTGCACTCATAAGATATCTCCAATGAATAAGGGTCGTTTTCTTAAGTCTAACAATGGATAATACGCACATTTCGCCGGAAGTGGTATCTGGCGAACCGAAAAACGGGGAAAAGGTCGTGATGGATATCGTATTTATTGAAGAATTAGCGGTCATTACCACTATTGGTGTTTATGATTGGGAGCAAACGATTAAACAGAAATTAGTGTTCGATATCGAAATGGGATGGGATAACAAACGAGCCTCTTCCAGCGATAATGTTGAACACTGTCTGGATTATGCCAAGGTTAGCGAAGCCGTAATTAATCATGTGGAAAACCAGCGTTTTGCTTTGGTTGAACGGGTAGCAGAAGCAGTGGCAGATATCTTGCTGAATCAATTTCATTCACATTGGGTAAGGATCAAAGTCAGTAAACCAGGCGCAGTTGCACAGGCAAAAAGTGTAGGTGTGGTGATTGAGCGGAGCGCGAGTTAATTGGCGGGTTCTTCAAATAACTGCATTAAAAAAGCGTCCAAAATTGATGAATTATTCGGGACGCTTTTATTTATCATCAAAAACTAACCTACGGAACGTGGTTTCCAGTTTTCGATGGTAATGTGTCGCTGACGTTCTAATTCTGTGCGAATCTCAGCGCCCTGAAACCCACGGGCAATAACTTCTTGAACGCTCACTTGGCTGGCAATGGCAAATACCTTACGTAAATAATTTCCTTGAGGATAATTACCTTGTGGATAATTGCTGCTTTGTTGATGGGAAAATGTTTCCAATCCGGTGCATCCACGGGCATCTGCTTCGCTACAGATAATCAATTGCTCTATGCGTTGCGGTTTGCGCCAAGCGTCTACAGCATTAAACAAAGTCAGCAGGGCTTCCGGAGGTAATTGCTCTGCGGTATGTACCCAATCGTGATATTGCGTCACAATCGTGGCTAAGTCGCGCGCCGAGTTGGGAATGCGCAGTCGTTCGCACATTTGTTTCACTGGCATGATTCCGATATGGCTGCATAGTGAGGCGAAACGAATATCTGTCTCTTTGCTCAATTGGGTAGATATGTGCAAAACTTGCAATGAGTGAAGTCCTGCATCAAGTTCAACATGCGTTTTTTCCCGTAAAGGAACGCCAAACAAGTTATCAATCTCAGGAAAGAGTACTGCCAATGCACCGCAATCACGTAGAACCTGAAAGTAGATTTGTGGTGATTGTGATGTAAATGCCTTTTCAGTTTCTCGCCAAACTCGCTCTGGGGTCAATGACGACAACTCACTACTCGCCACCATTTTTGCGATGAGTGATTGAGTTTCCGGTGCAATTGAAAAGCCCAAATGAGCAAAGCGGGCGGCAAAGCGAGCTAAACGCAGCACCCGCAATGGATCTTCTGAAAACGCTGCTGAGACATGCCGCAGAGTGCGATTTTTGAGGTCTTTGGCACCATGATAAGGATCGATTAATTCACCTTCAGGCGTTTGTGCAATCGCGTTAATCGTCAAATCACGACGCAGCAGATCTTCTTCCAGCGTTACATCGGGAGCGGCATAACAGGTAAAACCGGTATATCCCTGACCTGATTTTCTTTCTGTGCGTGCCAGCGCATATTCTTCATGGGTTCTAGGGTGCAGGAAAACAGGGAAATCCTTCCCAACCTGTTGATACCCCTGTGATAGAAGTTTCTCTGGATTGCCTCCAACGACAACCCAGTCTCTTTCAGTCACAGGCAGCCCCAATAATTGATCGCGAACTGCGCCGCCAACCAAATAGACTTTCACTCTCACTTCCTTACAATCAGCTCATCCAGCGATCTTTATTTTTACGGCGTGGAATAATGTGCGGCAATATCAGACCCAAAATCAGACCAATACCCGCAACGCCACCGCCATACGTAAACCATTGTAAGATAATTTCTCTTTGTTTATCATCCAGCTGTAAATTGGCCATTTCTACCTTTTTCTCAGCCACTGTCAATTTATTCTGGAGTTGAGCATTCTCTTTTTTCAGATCATTGATGATCTTATCGCTGGTAGCTACTTTGTTTTGCAACTCTGCGGTACGTTTATTCCACTTATTGTCAATATCCGCCAGATTATCGGTCAGCGTTTTGATCTTCTGCTCCATGGCGGGAATACGTTCACGCAGGCTGGGAATATTACTGAGTTCACTTGAAAGGATCCAGTTTGTACGCCCTTTGTAGTCTTTCACCTGTAAGAAGCCATTTTCTGGTTTTGGGCTGAGTAAGGTGACTTCCTCCCCGGCATTCAATGAGCCAGTGATGCGGTTTTGAATGCTTGGGCCGCTACGAATGTAAGCGGATAGCTCATCAGAAACATAACGTTTTTCTTCAGCCTGTACGGCTAATGGAAGTGTAAAACCCAGTAACAGGATAAATAATTGATGTAGTTTTTGCATTCTGTGTTCAACTGTTCTCTGTGTATGGACTAATCGTGATTCAAACTACTCAAACGATAGTAAAGAGTTAAGTTTGCGGGTGCAATCAGTAAACCAGAATGAAGGCGATATCAACTGACTGAATACAGACCTTGTTAGGGTTTTTTTGGCGAAGTGTGCATGATGATTGTTGAGATAACACCCTATTGTGGTTTATTTTTCTTTTTTGCGAAAGAAAGTGTAAACAGAGTTAAGAAAAAATTCTGTTATATGAATTGAGGAATAAAAAATATGGGTTCTGTTGAAATAGAATTGAAATTATCTGTGAAGCTTGATGTGATACCGGCAGTTCGTCAGCAGTTATTTCAGTTTCCTCATCATTACACTTCACCACAACACCTGGCTAATATTTACTTTGAGACGCCCGATAATCAATTGCGACGTTGGGATATGGGGCTGCGTATTCGTGGTTTTGAGGGGCACTATGAGATGACCATTAAAACCGCAGGTAAGGTGGTTGGTGGATTGCACCAGCGTCCTGAATTCAATGTACCTCTGCGCCATCCTGAATTAGATTTAGCCCTGTTTCCCGCTCATATCTGGCCTGAAAACACCGATGTTGCACATTTACAGGCTCAATTGATCGAATTATTTAGCACCGATTTTACCCGTGAAAAATGGCTCGTATCCCATGGACAAAGCGAAATTGAAGTGGTGTTGGATCAAGGGGCGATTTGCTCTGGAAATAAACGTTCTGGCGAACATTTTTCACCCATTTGTGAATTTGAACTGGAGCTAAAAAGCGGGAATGTCACCGATATTTTGTCGCTGGCGGATAAACTGGCATCACAAGATGGCCTGCGTTTGGCGAATAAAAGCAAGGCCGAGCGGGGATATGCGCTTGTTCATGGTTCATCGCATAAAGCATTACCCAGTGTACCTGACGAGTTGGAATGGCAGCAGCCGTTGTCTGTGCTTTTACCTGAAATTCTGGCGCAATGGCAGGAACAGGAGGAAGGATGGCTGGCGGGTTTGGTTGAAGGTAAAACAGGATTGGTGCAGATTTTTCAGTGGGTGATGCGGCTGACTGAAAAACAGGCCGAACATTTGCCAGCGCTTGGTTTATTGCCTGATTTATTGCCTGAATTGAAGGAGGCTTTATCTGCTGCTGGTGCAGAAGCTGAAACGTTGTGTTACAGCGCCTCATGGCTGCAATGTAAGCTAGCGTTAACTCAATGGTTGATGGTTCAGTTTCGATAAGCTTTCTCTATTACAGTCGTAAACGGTAATCAAGGAAAACCCAGTTATGTTGCCACTTTCATCGCCTTTAGCACAACAATTACAACATATCGTTGTGAATCTTCAGCCATTAGAGGGAACGGTAGCGTCCTTTACACCTCATGAACAGGCTGTGTTGTCATTGAGTGATTTTGTGGCAGAAAATTTACTGTCACATCCTGCATGGTTAGAGGATATCCGTCAGAATCCCCCTCAGGCGGAGGAGTGGCAATATTATTCCGATTGGTTAACACAAGTGTTAGCTACGGCAAATGATGAAAATGGCTTGATGAGGGGTTTACGTCTGTTCCGTCACCGAATGCTGGTCAGGATAGCATGGTCGCAGGCATTGCAAAGCAGTACCACAGAGCAAACATTGCAGCAATTAAGTATGCTGGCTGAAATCTTGATTGTGGCAGCCCGCGACTGGCTTTACCTGCGTTGCTGTCAGGATTGGGGTACGCCCACTAATCGTGATGGCGTGGTACAACCGCTGTTAATTCTGGGGATGGGCAAGCTGGGAGGCGGAGAGCTCAATTTTTCCTCTGATATCGATCTCATTTTTGCTTATCCAGAAAATGGCGTAACCCAAGGTGGTCGTCGCGAAATGGATAATTCCCAATTTTTTACTCGATTGGGACAGAAGTTGATTAAGGCGCTGGATCAACAAACCGTGGACGGATTTGTTTATCGTGTGGACATGAGATTACGTCCATTTGGTGATAGTGGGCCTTTGGTATTCAGCTTTCCGGCGTTGGAAGATTATTATCAGGAACAGGGGCGTGACTGGGAGCGTTACGCACTGGTTAAAGCGCGTATTTTGGGGCATGACGAGCAGACCTATTGTCAGGAGTTGCGCCAGATGTTGCGACCGTTTGTTTTCCGCCGTTATATCGATTTCAGTGTGATTCAATCCTTGCGCAATATGAAGGGCATGATTGAGCGGGAAGTCCGCCGTCGGGGATTAAAAGATAATATTAAACTGGGCGCGGGCGGGATCCGTGAAATCGAGTTTATCACCCAGGTCTTTCAGCTTATTCGCGGGGGAAGGGAGCCGAACCTGCAATTCCGTTCATTGCTGCCGACATTAAATGCCATCGAAGATTTGGCTTTATTGGCACCAGAACAGGTGAAGCAGCTGGCAGAAAGTTACCTATTCTTACGTCGGCTTGAAAACCTGCTGCAATCGATTCGTGACCAACAAACACAAACCTTACCGGATAATGCACTGGATCGCGCCCGCTTGGCTTGGGGAATGGATTTTGCCGATTGGGATGGGTTGATGATCGAAACTGAACGAAAAATGAGTGCGGTACGAGGTATTTTCCAGCAATTGATAGGCGATGAAACGGATGAAAATGGCGAAGAAGCCAGCCATGTGCCGTTTAAGAGTTTATGGTTGGAAGCTTTGAACAGAGATGAACTCATCTCACTGGTTCCTCATTTTGATGAGATGGAAGCCCAGAAAATGCTCGATGTCATTGGCCTTTTCCGTCAAGACGTCAGTAAACGTACCATCGGCCCGCGGGGACGGGATGTGCTTGACCAATTGATGCCGCGCTTGTTGGCTAAAATTGGGGCACGGGAAGATGCCAATACCGTTTTGGCGCGGATTATTCCCCTGTTACTCAGCATCGTCAGCCGGACGCCTTATCTGGAACTGATGCTGGAATCAGAGCAGGTCATGATTCATGTTATCCGCCTGTGTGCCGCTTCCCCGATGATAGCCAGCCAGCTTACTCACCATCCATTGTTGCTGGATGAACTACTCGATCCTAAATCGTTGTATCAGCCGTTACTGATGGAAGCCTATCGCGACGAACTTTATCAATATTTGTTGCGCATCCCTGAGGATGATGAGGAGCAATTGCTGGAGGCATTGCGTCAATTTAAGCAAGCTCAATTATTGCGGATCGCGGCAGAAGATATTGCAGGTGTCCTGCCTGTGATGAAAGTAAGTGATCACCTAACTTATCTGGCGGAAGCCATTATCGGGGCTGTTGTGCAGCAGGCATGGAACCAGATGGTGAAACGCTATGGTGTTCCCGCTCATTTATCCCAGCAGCAAGGATTGGGTTTTGCCATCATCGGTTATGGCAAGCTGGGAGGCTGGGAACTTGGCTATGGTTCTGATTTGGATCTGGTGTTCTTGTTGGATTGTCCAATGGATGTGATGACTGACGGCGATCGCTCGATTGATGCCCGCCAGTTTTATTTGCGCCTTGCCCAACGCATCATTCACTTGTTCAGTACCCGAACGGCGTCGGGGGTACTGTATGACGTTGATGCCCGTTTGCGTCCATCTGGCGAAGCGGGAATGCTGGTCAGTACCCTTGAAGCCTTCGATGATTACCAGAAAAATGAAGCTTGGACTTGGGAGCATCAGGCGTTGATTCGGGCGCGTATGGTTTTTGGTGATGAGAAAATGCGCGGTGATTTTGAACGCATTCGCCGTGAAACGTTATGTCTTCCCCGCGAGCCCGATCTTCTGCACCAGCAAGTGCGTGAAATGCGGGAGAAAATGTATCGACATTTGGGCAGCCATCAACCGGATCAATTTGATATTAAGGCTGATCCGGGCGGGATCACCGATATTGAATTTATTGCTCAGTATCAGGTGCTACGCTATGCACCGGAAAATGCCAATCTGACTCGCTGGTCTGACAATGTGCGAATTTTCGAATTAATGGCGAACCATAATATTATGGATGAGCAGGAGGCGATGGCATTGACGCAGGCTTACATTACCATGCGTGATGAACTGCATCATCTTGCCTTGCAGACGTTATCCAGCTGTGTTTCAGCCGAGCATTTCAGCCATCAGCAGGCATTAGTGCGCGATAGCTGGCAGAAGTGGCTTGGTGGTTGACCTTGGCTAATAATCGCTGGAATCGTCGCTTTTCCTGATGGATTTTGCTGGTCTTTCGTCTGGTTATGGTAATATCCGCAACAGTTTATTTTGCTATTTGGAGCATGGGATGAAAGTAACACTCCCTGATTTTCACCGCGCAGGTGTTTTGGTTGTTGGCGACGTTATGTTAGACCGCTATTGGTACGGCCCAACCAGCCGCATTTCACCGGAAGCACCGGTTCCCGTGGTTAAGGTGGAAACTATTGAAGAGCGTCCTGGTGGGGCGGCTAACGTTGCCATGAATATCGCGTCATTGGGTGCGAATTCACGTTTGATAGGTTTGACAGGGGTTGATGATGCTGCGCGAGCATTGAATGAAAAACTCAGTAGCGTGAAAGTCCAATGTGATTTTGTTCCTGTTCCAACTCATCCAACCATCACGAAACTGCGTGTTTTATCGCGTAACCAGCAATTGCTCCGTCTGGACTTTGAAGAAGGCTTCCAGAATGTGGATGCTCAACCGATGCTGGAGAAAATTCAACAATCCTTGCCGCATATTGGGGCGTTGGTACTGTCGGATTACGCCAAGGGCGCACTGAATCAAGTTCAGGCAATGATTAAGCTGGCCAATGAAGCCAATGTTCCTGTACTTATCGATCCTAAGGGCAGCGATTTTGAGCGCTATCGTGGTGCAACGCTGCTCACGCCAAATATGTCAGAATTTGAAGCGGTCGTGGGGCACTGCAAAGATGATGATGATCTGGTGCAGAAGGGCACAAAACTGGTACAGGATTTGGAACTGAAAGCGTTGCTGATCACACGTTCTGAGCGAGGCATGAGCCTGCTGCGAGTCGGTCAACCACCTTTACACCTGCCGACTCAGGCACAAGAAGTTTTTGATGTTACTGGTGCAGGAGATACCGTGATTGGCGTGCTGGCAACGGCACTTGCCGCAGGCAAACCGCTGAATGAGGCTTGCTATCTTGCTAATGCGGCAGCGGGCGTGGTTGTTGGCAAACTGGGGACTTCTACTGTTTCTTCTGTAGAACTGGAAAACGCAGTACGTGGACGTGCCGAAACCGGATTTGGTGTGATGAGCGAACATCAACTGAAAGACGTCGTCGCACAGGCTCGTCAGCGCGGTGAACGCATCGTTATGACCAATGGTTGTTTCGACATCCTTCATGCTGGGCATGTTTCTTACCTCTCCAACGCGCGCAAATTAGGCGATCGCTTAATCGTTGCCGTCAATAGTGATGCTTCTACCAAACGGCTGAAAGGCGAAACTCGTCCGGTGAATCCACTGGAGCAGCGCATGATTGTGCTATCTGCATTGGAATCGGTGGATTGGGTCGTGGAGTTTGAAGAAGATACGCCTCAACGTTTAATTGCGGGTATCTTGCCGGATATTTTGGTCAAAGGCGGCGATTACAAGCCAGAAGAAATTGCCGGTAGCGAAGAAGTTTGGGCGGCGGGTGGAGAAGTTAAAGTATTAAACTTCGAAGATGGTATTTCAACGACCAATATCATCAAAACTATTAAGCGCCAGTAAGTTTGACATCATGTGCCGTTATGTTGCTTTGGAAGCATAACGGCATAGATTGACCCATTCATTCAGTGAATTGACCGTTATTTTTTCTCTCAATAAAACAAAAATGAATAATTTACTCCAAATAAATAATAATTATGATAATGGATTATCTATTTTATTATTTATGAAGGGCTTATGGAAATATTTAAATTTGTGATCTTGTCTGTATTATTATTGCCTTTTTATGTATCAGCTAAAATATCCCCACTCACATTAGACGATTGCAAGAAAATGGAATTAGCGAACGTGATAACAAAAAACAATCCAATTCCTTGTAATAGATTAAATGTCGTTAATTTCAAATATGTTGATTTTTCAGGAAACGAAAATGCCGGGAAAGTCATCGTTCTTGATATATTTTCCCCACAAGTTGAGAATATTTTTAACGAGTTATTAGCAGCCAAATTTCCGATACACAAAGCATTAGCAATAGAGCATTATAATGGTGATGATAAAGCTTCAATGCGTGATAATAATTCATCGGCATTTAATGGCAGAAAAATAACAGGGGCGTCATCATGGTCAAAACATGCGTATGGTGCGGCCATAGACCTCAATCCATTACAGAACCCATTATTAGGTTTCAACCAACATGGTGCTCCCTATGTTCTACCCGAAGAAAGCACAGAAAAATATTTAAATAGAATAGAAAAAAGACCTGGAAAAGTGGTTAGAGAAGGGATGTCAGAAGAAATCCTTGATATATTCTTATCAAATGGTTTTATGCGATGGGGTGGTTATTGGGATACACCAATAGATTACCAACATTTTGAAGTAGGAAGTATAGATTTTATTGAAGACTTATTGAAAAAACCATTATCCATAGCAAGAGAAGAATTTAAAAACTATGGAGGTAAATATCAGGCGTGTATGAAAAATATAACGCCAAATAACATCGACTCCATCAGAGCGATATGCATAGAGAAAAATATAAGATAATAAATATATATTCAATAGTACTTAGAGCCTATCCGATTAGGCGCTTAATCTTCATTCTATGGAGGAGAACTGGGCTACAGTAGCGATTCTCCTCACATAATTTTTCCTCACACAATTATTCAGACTGCTCCGTTTTTTTGTCTGATCCTTCGAGGCGAGCTTCCAGTTCATTCAAGCGTTGTTCCATGACGACTAATTTTTCACGGGTACGCAGCAGGACTTGTGTCTGAACATCAAATTCTTCACGATTGACGAGATCCAGCTTGCTCAGTTGGGATTGCAGAACGGTACGCAATTTTTTTTCTACGTCATCACCAAACTCTTTAACACCTTTCGGCATGGCATTGTGGATTTGGCGGGCAATTTGTTCAATTTTCTTTGGATCGAGCATGATGATCATCCTTTTATGACATAACTGTGTTTTATAACGTAACTGTGTTGACAGTATTTTAGTACCTGATGGCGAAAGCATAAATGATCGCGAGCTAGGTTTCATGTTTGATTTTGTTGATTGCTCCTACAGATTATTAACGCTATAGTGAAATTGTTTATCTCAGGGCAGGGTGAAAGTCCCTACCGGCGGTAACATGAAATGATCAAATGGTTATTTTATGAAGCCCGCGAGCGCTTTGTTTGCAGTTATCCTTAGAGGGATAAAACAGAGGTCAGCAGATCCAGTGTGATTCTGGAGCCGACGGTTATAGTCCGGATGGGAGAGAATAACAGCATCAATCGAGTGCTTGCGCTCGCCTGTTGTTTTTGCTGCCGTATTTTTATGCAGCACAAACTCCTCAAAATTGCCCTGATTCTGGTAATCCATACATTTAAAGAGGTTTCTTTACCATGAATCAGACGCTACTTTCCTCATATGGGACGCCATTTGAACGTGTTGAACGTGCGCTTGCTGCTTTGCGTGCGGGTCAGGGCGTGATGGTACTGGATGACGAAAATCGTGAAAATGAAGGTGACATGATTTTCGTTGCTGAAACGATGACTGTAGAACAAATGGCATTGACCATCCGTCATGGTAGTGGAATTGTTTGTCTTTGCCTGACTGAAGAACGTCGTCAGCAGCTAACATTGCCCATGATGGTTGAAAACAACTCCAGTCAGTACCAGACGGCTTTCACCGTTACCATTGAAGCTGCACAGGGTGTAACAACCGGCGTGTCTGCGGCGGATCGCATCACTACGATCCAAGCCGCCATTGCAGATGATGCACAGCCAAACGATCTAAATCGGCCTGGGCATGTTTTTCCTCTGCGCGCCCAACCGGGAGGGGTTTTGACTCGCCGCGGTCATACCGAAGCGACCATTGATTTGGTTAAAATGGCCGGTTTCAAGCCTGCGGGAGTGCTGTGTGAATTGACGAATGACGATGGCTCAATGGCTCGCGCGCCTGAAGTGATTGAATTCGCAAAACAGTATGATATGCCGGTCGTCACTATTGAAGATTTGGTGAACTATCGCCTGAAAATAGCAAAAGCAGCTAGTTGATAGTCAATCCCATCAGGCTATCTTAAGGTGACTATTGAAATAGCTCCTAATTGGTATTGTTTTATGAGGCTTGTATAGAAAACAGTTCGGGATAGAATATATCGGTTATACTCAACGGATTTCAGGTTGCAGTGCGGCCAGCACAGTAGCTTGAAAGATGGGGAGATATATTGCATGTACGTTTGAGAGGCTACAGCCCACACCCTGTGGCCTTTCAGTATTTTTGAAGCACTCCATCATTTTTGATTGGCTATATTCAAGGAAGAAAAGTCTTAATCTTGTCATGATTTTTTTATCATAATTCACAAGTCATTATTCGAAATGTTTAATTTGCTGTAATAAGGGGCGAGAATGAGTCTCCTGAGAATGCCTGCTTTATTCATTGGTCATGGTAGTCCAATGAATGCCATTGAAGATAACTACTACTCACGTGCTTGGTTTGAACTGGGGAGCAAATTGCCTAGACCAAGGGCGATTCTTGTGATTTCTGCACACTGGTACACGAATGGTACAACAGTGACAGCGATGGCACAGCCCAGAACTATCCACGATTTTGGTAACTTTCCCCGAGAACTGCATGAAAAACAGTATCCAGCTAAGGGATTTCCTGAGCTGGCTGTATTGGTGCAGGATATTCTTGAGCCGATTGAGGTCGAGACTGATTTTGAACATTGGGGATTGGATCATGGGTCTTGGGGAATATTGGCAAAAATGTATCCCGATGCAGATATTCCAGTTATCCAACTGAACATGGATCGCAATCAACCTGCTTCTTTTCATTATGAAATAGGTAAAAAATTAGCTTTACTGCGGGATGAAGGTGTCTTAATCCTGGGAAGTGGAAATGTCGTACACAACCTGCCAGCCGAAAAATTGGGGGCAGAACCTTTTCCATGGGCACTATCTTTCGAACAGTTTGTACGCGAAAGTTTAACCAGCCTTGAGGAGCCTCATCCTTTGTTTAATGCTTTGGATAGAGAAGATGGTCAATTGTCTAACCCAACGCCAGAGCATTTCCTACCGTTGCTGTATGTGATGGGCACATGGAATAAAAAAGAGCCGATTTCAACCCCTGTTGAGGGTATTGAAGACGGCTCCTTGAGTATGTTATCGATTCAGCTTGGTTGAGTGAATCAATCCAAAATAATATGCGGGTAGAAACGTGACAGATCTTGGGTAATCAACTCACGATCTTCACGGATACAGATACCCGCAGGTTGATCATCGACCAGCCAGCTACCGACCAACACATAGCTATCGCCAAATTTTGGCAGTGCATGGAATTGTTGGACGATCATGCCTTCTTCCCCATAAGGGCCTTCGGCACTAGCGACTTCCCGGCCATTTTCAATGATGCGAATATTGGCACCTTCACGGGAGAACAGTGGCTTAATGACATAGCTATCCATGTCTGAAGGGCGTTCATCCGCAAAATAAGCGGGCAGCAGATTAGGATGATTCGGGAACATCTGCCACAGCATCGGCAGCAGAGCCTTGTTGGAGATAATGCTTTTCCATGCGGGTTCCAGCCAACGAACACCCGCATCGGCCAGTTTGGTAGAGAACATCTCGCGCAGCATAAATTCCCACGGATACAGTTTAAACAGATTGCCGATCACTTGATCCTGCAAGTCAGTAAACTGCCCTTTTTCACCCAGCCCGATATCCTCAATAAACAGGAACTCAGTTGGAATATCAGCTTCCGCAGCACAATCCTGCAAATATTGGATGGTGCCACGATCTTCTTCAGTATCCTGACAACAAGCCATATGCAGCAGGCCGAATCCATGCTTTTCACGTAACTGAACAAAACGCTCAATCAGCTTTTCTTGCAGACTGTTAAACTGATCTGCATGTGATGGCAGATTGCCCGCGTTAACCTGATCCTCCAGCCAAATCCACTGAAAGAAGGCCGATTCATACAGGGACGTTGGAGTATCGGCGTTGTTTTCCAGCAACTTGGGAGGATTTTTGCCATCATAGGCCAAATCTAAGCGGGAATAGAGCGAAGGTTGGCTGGTTACCCATGAAGAGCGGATAAACTCCCAGCAATGTTTTGGGAACTGGAATTTTGTCAGCAACTCTTCGCTATTGACTACTTTTTCCACAACCTGCAAACACATTTGGTGCAATTCTGCCGTCGCATCTTCAATTTCTTCAATCTGACTCAGTGTGAACTGATAATAAGCCTCTTCACTCCAGTAAGGCTGATCATACATGGTGTGAAAATTGAAACCATATTCTGCTGCTTTTTCGCGCCAATCTGGGCGCTCGGTAATTCCAATGCGTTTCACTTTGATTAACCACCCATAGAGCGGGAAGAATTAGAACTTGAGCTGGTAGACGAACGCTGCATGGTCGATTGCTTCGCTACGGAATCACCGAACCCGCCACGGGTAATGGTGCTGGTGGTCGCAGGTTTTGGTGCCATGGCAGTTTTTGGTACTGTCATGCTGCGACCACCAGCGGTGGCTGGGCCATAGTTTTTACCTGTCGCATCAACAAACTTGCCATTAGCTGGGCTGGAGGCTGATTTTGATGTGAACAGCGGTTGTGATGGTGCAGAACTGCCACCCATCAAACGTCCCATCATGTAACCCGCCATCAAAGGCATCCAGAAGCTACCGCTACTGTTTTGTGCCTGAGCCTGACCAACTCCCGCCTGAGCAGGTGCTTGAGTACATTGTTGTTCACCAAACTCAGCAACACACTCTTCGCGAGAGGCATATTTCGGTGCAGTTTTTTCCGCTTCTTTCAGGGCATTGTTGTAAGCGGTTTTGCATTGCTCGCTTTGAGAAGGATTCGCCTGGGAGCACTCATCAGCATTCGTATAGAGTGATACCGTTTCATCGTTCTGTTCACAGGCAGATAGCATGAAAACAGCACTGATAGCGAGCGCTACTGGTGCCAGACGATAGCTTCGCCACGTTTTGCGGAAAGAATCGCGGTTTATCTCTTTTGTCCGTTTCATTGTCATAGGGAGCATCCATCTTGAAGGTATCTGATTAAGAGCGTATCCCATTCACGGTACCCAATGGGATTGGCTCTCAGGGATATGCTTAAAAAACAGCCCACACAATCGGCGGGCTGCTTTCGTTATTAGTATAGCGTTTTTAATATAACGTTTTTTAATCGGGAACGATAGTGCATTAAATCAGCGAATTGATGGGGTTTTCATCTCTTTAATAATATTGCTGGCCGAAGTTGAGATTTGTGTGCCTAACATCTTGTTCAATGCTATCAAATCGTTCTCGTTCAGGGTGCCGCGAGCTTGCTCGTTCTGTAATTGGGAAAGCAAATAATCATAGCGTGCTTTAGACAGATTCTGCTTGGCTTGATACAGCTTCGTTGTTGCGTCCAGCACATCAACGATGGTACGGGTTCCCACCTGATAACCGGCTTCCATTGAGTCCAATGAACTTTGGGTGGAGAGTACGGCCTGTTTGTTGGCCTCAACACTACTGACAGCAGCAGAAATGTTATTGGCGGTGGAATGCACTTCTTGTATCAGCTTGCGATAGGTGTTTTCCAAGTCCTGACTGGCGCTGACGAAATTATATTTTGCCTGTTCTACTTGAGAATAGGTAGCACCGCCACTAAACAGAGGCAAGATTAAGGATAATTGAACGGAATTACCTCCGGTGTAGCGATCTTCTTGCTGAACGCCGCGTGTATGGCTGTTATTGATTCCTGTGCTTGCGGCTAAATCAACGATTGGCATATAGCCTGTCTGTGATTCTTTGATCTGCTCGCGTTTTAGATCCTGTGTTAAGCGGGCTGACAGCAGGCTTAGGTTACGGGTTTCAGCTTCTTTCAGTACCGTATTAGCTGGCTCAGGTTGTTTGGTCTTGAATTGATCAATATTCAATGCGGCCAGTTGCGGATAGTAGATTCCTGTGATCAAGCGCAGTTTTTCCAACGTATTTTCCAGATCGTTACGATTGGAAACTTCTTGTGCCAGAACGGAATCATATTGGGCGCGGGCATTCTGTACGTCGGTAATGGCAACCAGACCTACATTAAAGCGTTGGGTAGTTTGATCCAACTGGCGGTACAGTGAGGCTTTCTGGGCTTCGGTAAACGTCAGGGTATCAATTTTATTCAGGACGTCAAAATAGGCTTGGGCGGTGTCCAGAATTAATTTTTGTTGGGCTGTTTGGTAATTGATATCGGCGATACCAGCACTCTTTTCAGATTGATTCAGTCGGTTCCATTTCGCCATATCAAAGATGGTCTGGGTTAGTTTCAGACTGGCATCTGTACCATGAGATTCTGTATTTCTGCTGTCGCGAAAGCCTTTGCCATAATTAGCACTGGCACTCAGTCCCAATTGAGGCAGCAACGAACTGCGGGCTTCATTAATCTTTTCAACAACCGAATTGCGATCAGCTTGTGCCTTAAGCAATTCGGGGTTTGTTTCTTTCGCCTGCTGATAAATCTGTAACAAATCTGCTGCATGGCTCGAAGTACTAAAACCTACCAGATTCATAGCGATAAAAAGAGAGAGCAATTTTTTCATTTGCGTTCCTTGTGTGCAGCTATTTTGCTTAAGTTGCCCCTGCATAAAAACCAATACCACCGATTCTAGCAGAGAATGCCAGCAGGGTAGGGTGGCTGTTTGTGCCATATTGCCTCATTTTTCAGCTTGTTTGTATCATCTGAATGAATTTATTTAGATCAATGCAGAAAAATACATTTTAATAATAGATTATTAAAAAAATAATTAGAGGGTTTTATGAGTAAAAATCTTGCCTTACCACGCACTTTTACGAAACAAGATGTTGAAGTGATTTCCCGAAAAACACTCTATCGCGGTTTTTTCAAAATGACGGAGTATCAATTCAAGCATCGTCTGTTCCGAGGCGGCTGGAGTGAAACAATTAAACGTGAGGTTTTTGAACGCGGTAATGCCGGTGTTCTGTTGCCTTATGATCCGGTACGCGATGAGGTGGTTTTGATTGAACAAATCCGTATCCCGGCGATTGAAACCAGTAATACACCGTGGCTGCTGGAAGTGATCGCCGGCATGATCGAAGAAGGCGAAGAAGTTGAACAGGTGGTTCGTCGTGAGGCAGTGGAAGAGGCAGGTATTGAGGTTAAACGCTGTCAGCCTGCGTTGAGTTATCTCTCCAGCCCCGGCGGCACGACAGAACGCATGGATATCTTTGTCGGTGAAGTGGATGCTTCCACCGCGTCAGGCGTTCATGGTCTGGAAGGAGAACATGAAGATATTCGCGTTCTGGTGGTCAGCCGCGAGCAAGCCTACCAGTGGGTAGAAGAGGGCGTTATCGATAATGCGGCTTCGGTTATTGCAATACAGTGGCTGGCATTGCACCATGAAAAAATTAAGAAAGAGTGGTTGGGTAATAACTCCTAATTTGTGCTGGAAAACGGGAAGTGTGCCCCAGTAAGCAGATCTTCTGCACAAAGACACGTTAGAATAATTCTCATGATCGACAGGAAAAGGAAACCATTTGGAACGCCTGCTTGAAGTACCTGTGGCAGAAGGCGCCACAGCCAGAATACTGCAAATCACTGATACGCACCTTTTCGCCAATAAAGGCGATTCACTGCTGGGCATCAATACCTACCGCAGTTATCATGCTGTACTGGACATGATCCTTGAGCAGAATCTCGATATTGATTTGATCGTTGCGACAGGGGATTTGGTACAGGATCAAACGATCAATGCCTATCAGCATTTTGCTGAGGGCATTGCCCGTTTGCCTGCGCCCTGTGTTTGGTTGCCCGGTAATCACGATTATCAGCCAGCGATGGTTGATACGTTGGCGGCCGCAGGGATTTCACCTTCTAAGCAGGTATTCATCGGGCAGCATTGGCAATTGATTATGCTGGATAGTCAGGTGCAGGGCGTTCCTCATGGTGAATTGACGGATTATCAGCTTGAATGGATGAAAAAATGTTTGGATGAGCACAGTGATCGTGATGCGCTTATTATGCTTCACCATCATCCTGTGCCGTCTGGGTGCACATGGTTGGATCAGCACAGTTTACGCAACGCCCCCGCGTTATCAGAATTTTTAAAAGACAAAACACAGGTGAAAGCTATACTGTGTGGGCACATCCACCAAGAGGTTGATGAAGTGTGGAATGGTATTCGTGTTATGGCTACGCCATCAACCTGTGTGCAATTTAAGCCACATTGTACTAATTTTATGCTTGATACAGTGGCTCCGGGATGGCGTTATCTCGAACTGTCTGTGGCTGGCAGCGAGGAAGTGAGGCTGCAATCGCAGGTTCACAGGCTTAAGAGTAACGAATTTTGCCCGGATTTAGATTCGGACGGGTATTAATGTCAACGTTACTTTATTTACATGGTTTCAATAGTTCGCCCCAATCAGCGAAAGCGAATATGCTGAAAACGTGGTTGCATCAGCAGCATCCTGAAATTGACATGCTGGTGCCGCAATTACCACATTATCCTGAAGATGCGGCCATCTTATTGGAAGAACTGGTAATGGAGCGCGCCGGTGAGAACATCGGGCTGGTTGGTTCTTCCCTTGGCGGTTATCTGGCTATCTGGCTTTCCCAGTGTTTTGGATTACCTGCCGTGGTCGTCAATCCTGCAGTACGTCCATTTGACTTGCTTCAGAATTATCTTGGGGAAAACGTGAATCCCTATACCGAAGAGCGGTATACTCTTGAACAAAGCCACATACATGATCTCAAAGTGATGCACATCGACCCGCTGGAATCGCCTGATCTTATCTGGTTATTGCAGCAAACAGGGGATGAAGTGCTCGATTACCGTCAAGCCGTTGCTTACCTGATGCAGTGCCGGCAAACGGTCGAATCTGGTGGGAATCATGCGTTTGTTGGTTTCGAATATTATTTCCCTCAAATCATCAATTTCTTGGGGCTAACCTGTGGCAATAGTAAAAAAATTGCCAAAAATAGGTAAGCGACTGGTATTATCAACAGTATATCAATACTGATTGGCCCTCTAATAACGAAGCAACCGACAGAATTACAACATGACTCAATCTAGTTACAACGCAGAGGCCATTGAAGTCCTCAGTGGCCTGGAGCCAGTTCGTCGTCGTCCCGGAATGTATACTGATACAGTCCGCCCGAACCATTTGGCACAGGAAGTGATCGATAACAGTGTGGACGAAGCTCTGGCTGGTCACGCGAAGCATATTGAAGTGATCCTTCACAGCGATCAGTCTCTGGAAGTGATAGATGATGGCCGTGGTATGCCGGTTGATATCCATCCTGAAGAAAAAGTTTCTGCTGTTGAATTGATCCTGACCCGCCTGCATGCAGGCGGGAAATTCTCCAATAAAAATTACCAATTTTCTGGGGGCTTGCATGGTGTTGGGATCTCTGTGGTCAACGCCCTCTCCAAACGAGTGGAGGTCACGGTTCGCCGTAACAGCCAAGTTCATCTGATCGCCTTTGAAAATGGCGAAAAAGTACAAGAGCTAGAAATTATCGGCAGTTGTGGTAAGCGCAACACCGGAACGAGCGTCCATTTTTGGCCAGATGAAAGCTATTTCGATATTCCCCGTTTTTCTGTTACTCGCTTGACCCATTTGCTGAAAGCCAAGGCGGTATTGTGTCCGGGCGTTGAAATCGTCTTTAAGGACAAACTGAATGATACCGAGCAGAAATGGTGTTATGCCGACGGGCTGACAGATTATCTGCTGGAAGCCGTCAACGGGCTGGTAACACTGCCACAAGCGCCATTTGTAGGGACACTTAGCGGAGATACCGAAGCCGTTGACTGGACATTGCTCTGGCTACCTGAAGGTGGGGAATTACTAGCAGAAAGTTATGTTAACCTGATCCCGACTGTGCAGGGCGGAACCCACGTTAATGGCTTGCGCCAAGGATTGTTGGATGCCATGCGTGAATTCTGTGAATTCCGCAACATATTGCCGCGTGGGGTCAAACTCTCTGCCGATGATATCTGGGATCGCTGTGCTTACGTGTTATCACTCAAAATGCAAGACCCACAATTTGCCGGACAGACTAAAGAACGTCTCTCTTCGCGCCAGTCTGCGGCCTTTGTTGCTGGCGTAGTGAAAGATGCCTTCAGCCTGTGGTTGAACCAGCACATTCAAGATGCGGAACAACTCGCTGAAATGGCGATTGCCAGTGCTCAACGCAGAATGCGCGCCGCGAAGAAAGTGGTACGTAAAAAGTTGACCAACGGCCCTGCGCTGCCGGGAAAATTGGCAGACTGTACTGTACAGGATCTCAATGTCACTGAACTGTTTCTGGTGGAAGGGGACTCGGCTGGTGGTTCTGCTAAACAAGCCCGTGACCGTGAATTTCAGGCGATCATGCCACTGCGTGGAAAAATCCTGAACACATGGGAAGTCTCTTCGGATGAGGTGCTGGCTTCGCAGGAAGTGCATGATATCTCTGTCGCGATTGGTATCGATCCTGATAGCGACGATCTCAGCCAGCTTCGCTACGGTAAAATCTGCATACTGGCGGACGCGGATTCCGATGGACTGCATATTGCAACGCTGCTGTGCGCCCTGTTTGTCCGCCACTTCCCGACACTGGTAAAACGCGGGCATGTCTATATGGCAATGCCGCCGTTGTATCGAATCGACCTCGGCAAAGAAGTGCATTATGCGCTGGATGAAGGGGAAAAGAGCGCCATACTGGATCGCTTGAGCCGCAAGCGGGGTAAACCTAATGTCCAGCGCTTTAAAGGCTTGGGTGAAATGAACCCAATACAGTTGCGCGAAACCACATTAGACCCCAACACTCGCCGTCTGGTGCAATTGACTATTGACGATGATAATTATCAGGAAACCCTCTCAGTCATGGATATGCTTCTGGCGAAGAAACGTTCAGAAGATCGCCGTAACTGGCTGCAAGAGAAGGGTAATTCCATCGACATTGAAGTATAGAGCACGGTAGTCAATACCCCATAGATTTCGAGGAAATAAATACATGAGTGAGATAACTCACGATGGTGTGGAGCGCCAGCCGCTTCACACGTTCACTGAAAACGCCTATTTGAATTACTCCATGTACGTCATCATGGACAGGGCGCTGCCTTTTATCGGGGATGGTTTAAAACCTGTTCAGCGCCGTATTGTCTATGCGATGTCGGAGCTGAGTCTGCACAACAGTGCCAAATTCAAAAAATCCGCCCGTACTGTGGGTGACGTTCTTGGTAAATACCATCCGCACGGTGATGGGGCCTGTTATGAAGCCATGGTTTTGATGGCCCAGCCTTTCTCATACCGTTATCCGCTGGTGGATGGCCAAGGTAACTGGGGCGCACCGGATGATCCAAAATCCTTTGCGGCGATGCGTTATACCGAATCCCGTTTGTCCAAATATGCCGAATTGCTGCTGAGTGAATTGGGGCAAGGCACAGTGGATTGGGTGCCAAACTTTGATGGCACATTGCAGGAGCCGAAAATGCTGCCTGCACGCCTGCCTAACATTCTGCTGAATGGCACGACTGGCATTGCCGTTGGTATGTCGACTGACATTCCTCCACATAACGCCCGCGAAGTGGCAAGTGCGTTGATTGCCATGCTGGATAAGCCAGACTTGTCGCTTGATGAGGCGATGGAATATGTCAAGGGGCCGGATTATCCAACAGAAGCCGAGATCATCACGTCAAAAGAAGATATCCGCAAGATCTACAAAAATGGCCGTGGTTCGGTGCGTATGCGTGCGATATGGTCGAAAGAAGAGGGCAACGTTATTATTACTGCCCTGCCGCACCAAGTATCCGGAGCGAAAATCTTGGAGCAAATCGCCAGCCAAATGCGGGCGAAGAAGCTGCCGATGGTAGAGGATCTGCGTGATGAATCCGATCACGAAAATCCAACCCGCTTGGTGATTGTTCCACGGACTAACCGCGTGGATGTTGAACAAGTGATGAATCACCTGTTTGTGACCACTGATCTGGAAAAAAGCTATCGCGTTAACCTCAACATGATCGGTTTGGATAACCGCCCAGCGGTTAAAGGTCTGGTTGAAATCCTCAGTGAATGGCTGGTTTTCCGTCGTGAAACTGTGCGCAACCGCTTGAATTACCGCCTGGAAAAAGTCCTTAAGCGTCTGCACATCTTGGACGGTTTACTGACGGCGTATCTCAACATTGACGAAGTGATCCAAATTATTCGCAATGAAGATGAACCAAAGCCAGTGCTGATGCAGCGTTTTGGATTAACTGAAACGCAGGCCGAAGCAGTTCTGGAACTGAAATTGCGTCACTTGGCGAAACTGGAAGAAGTCAAAATCCGTGGCGAACAAGATGAACTGGCGAAAGAGCGAGACAAACTTCAGGCGATTCTGGGTTCTGAGCGTAAATTAAATACTTTGCTGAAAAAAGAGATTATTGCCGATGCGGAAAGCTATGGTGATGCTCGTCGCTCTCCGTTGAAAGAGCGCATGGAAGCTAAGGCCATGACCGATCATGACATTCTGCCGTCTGAGCCAATTACGGTTGTCATGTCAGAAATGGGCTGGGTGCGCAGTGCGAAAGGGCATGAAATTGATCCAACGGGCCTGAATTACAAGTCAGGTGATAGCTTCCGCAGCGCAGCACGCGGCAAGAGCAATCAGCCAGTGGTCTTTATTGATACCACAGGACGTAGTTACTCCATCGATTCGTTAGATTTGCCCTCTGCCAGAGGGCAGGGGGAACCGCTGACAGGTAAACTTGCGTTGCCGGCTGGGGCATCGGTTGAGCATCTTCTGATGGCGAAAGAAGAACAGAAGTTCTTGATGTCATCAGACGCGGGTTATGGTTTTATCTGTACTTTCAGTGACCTGATTGCCAAGAATCGTGCGGGCAAGGCTTTGATTACTTTGCCTGAAAATGCCAAGGTGATGCTGCCATTGGAGATCAACAACGAACAGGATGATATGCTACTGGCGATTACCAAAGCGGGTCGCATGTTAATGTTCCCAGTGGCTGACCTTCCGCAGCTTTCGAAAGGCAAGGGCAACAAAATTGTCTCTATCCCAGCAGCACAGGCCGCATCAGGGGAAGATATGCTGAGTTGGCTGCTGGTACTGTCTCCACAATCCTCAATCACGCTCTACTTTGGTAAGCGCAAGCTACAGTTTCATCCAGAGGACTTACAGAAATTCAGAGCTGAGAGGGGACGCAAGGGCACCTCGCTGCCTCGTGGATTACAGCGTGTTGAACGTGTTGTCGTGGAGATGCCTAAACAATAAGTTGAGGTAATACCAACAAATTGAGGCGATAACAGCATATATCTATAGGCTTCAAGTTGCAGCCAACCAAGCTGCAACTTGAAAGATAAAAGGTATAAATCATAATTGCGGGTCAGTGTGATACTGGCCCGCTTTGCAAGAGGCAACTATGCTAGCAATCATTCGTGGAATTATTGTTATTCTATTTACCATCCTGATCTTTGTCTTCGGTTGTATCTACTGTTTATTCAGCCCGCGGAATCCACGTCACGTTATGACGTTCGGTCATGCGTTTGGCAAATTACATCAGGTTTTTGGTATTAATCTGTTGGTACGTACTCCAGTAGACGCCCGGGAATATGGGCCTAGTATCTATATTGGCAATCATCAAAATAATTACGACATGGTTACCATGTCAAATGCGGTGCAGCCACGTACAGTAACCGTGGGCAAGAAAAGTTTGGTTTTTATTCCCTTCTTTGGTCAAATTTATTGGCTGACGGGTAACATTCTGATCGACAGGGCAAACCGGACAAAAGCACACGGCACAATTTCACAGGTTGTTGATCAGATCAAAAAACATCAAATTTCAGTCTGGATGTTTCCAGAAGGTACTCGTAGCCGTGGTCGTGGATTATTACCCTTTAAAACGGGTGCTTTTCATGCAGCTATTGCCGCAGGCGTGCCTATCGTGCCCGTTTGTGTTTCTTCAACACACGATAAAATAAAACTGAATCGCTGGAATAATGGCGCCGTTATTGTTGAAATGTTGCCGCCAATTGATACCACGAAATACACCAAAGAGCAGGTTCGTGAACTGGCAGAATACTGTCAGCAAATGATGCAAGCTAGAATTGAAGAATTGGATAAAGAAGTCGAAGAACTTAATAAGCGAAGATAATTGAATGACGGTAAACTAACCGAAATCGTCAAATATGTTCTCCCACTCTTTGGATGAATTCTAGCTATAAATTTAAGATAGTTTTAGAATTTATCCCCTATCCGCGATATGATTGCGTTTAATGAGTTAATGTTTTTATTAAACGCAATCGATAGAATAATAAATCCTGATAGCCACAATATCGGGGTATTCATCCCAGTAATTATCTAAAACAATCATTGAGGGATTGCTATTCTTGTCGTGGAGGCTATTCCTGTTGTGGAGACTATTCCTACTGTGGAGAAAGTATGTCACTAAGTCGGCGCCAATTTATTCAGGCATCTGGTTTGGCAATGTGTTTAGGGGCACTTCCTTTTGCGGTTCGAGCCAATAAAAATCAACAAACGAAATTGCCGCTTCCTCCCTTACTGGAATCCCGAGGCGGACAACCTCTATTCTTAGCCGTACAAAAAGCCAGTTGGTCATTTAATGGTCAGAATAAGGTTCAAGTCTGGGGCATCAATGGACATTATTTAGGGCCAACTATTCGGGTTCGTCGAGGAGATGATGTCAAACTGATATATAGCAATCGTCTGTCTGAACCGGTTTCAATGACGGTAGGTGGTTTGCTGGTGCCCGGAACTTTGATGGGAGGCTCAACACGCTTAATGTTGCCGGGTAAAAGTTGGTCGCCCGTTATCCCTATAGATCAGCCTGCAACGACCTGTTGGTATCATGCCAATACGCCAAACCGAATGGCACAGCATATTTATGCTGGTTTGGCCGGAATGTGGCTGGTGGAAGATGACAACAGCCGTAATTTACCTTTGCCTAAACATTATGGTATCGATGATTTCCCTGTTATTTTGCAGGATAAGCGGCTGGATAACTTTGGTGTACCGCAATATAACCCGCCCGCTAATCAAGGTTTCCTTGGAGATACCTTGGTCGTGAATGGTGTCGAAAATCCTTTTGTTGAAGTTGCCAGAGGTTGGGTCAGACTGCGTTTACTGAATGCCTCTAATGCCCGGCGATATCAATTGGAGCTTAGTGATGGGCGCCCTTTTTACATCATTGGTACTGATCAAGGATTGCTGCCTGCTCCTGTGGCAGTACAGCAACTGCCACTGGCACCGGGTGAACGCCGTGAAGTCTTGGTTGATATGTCGAAAGTGGAAAGTGTGACCATTACTGCGGGGGAATCCGCAAGCGTGATGGATCGCCTGAAAGGGTTATTTGAGCCTTCAACCAAATTGTTGTCAACCACGGTATTGACGCTTAAAGCCAGTGGCTTGCTCTCTTTGGTGACGGATCAATCACCCTCTCAACTCGTGGTTGATAATACACAAGTCAATTCCTCCATTCGAAGCCGCCAGCTTGTGTTAGGGGATGATTCGCAAGGGATTAATGGCTCATTGCTGAATGAGTATCGAGTTGACATCACTAGCCAGCAAGGAGCATGGGAACGCTGGATAGTCACAACATCAATACCTCAACCTTTCCATATTGAAGGGGTAAGATTTAAAGTCATCAGCCTTAATGGCAATCGTCCAGAACCACAGGATTATGGTTGGAAAGATACTGTTTGGATTGATGGCCGGGCAGAATTACTGGTGAATATGATGCAGCCATCTTATGAGCATTTCCCCTTCATGTATTACAGCCAGATATTGGAAATGGCGGATCGTGGGGTTGCTGGGCAGTTGATTGTCAATCCTGCCGGCTTCTAAACGAAAACCCTGTTACTGTTTTTGTTTTGTCTAATAGTATCGCAAGGTTGCATGCTCAGAAATGGGCATGAGCATCAGCATTGAATGCCCTGTTAGATTGAATGGAGCTGCTATTTTGGGGTTTATTTGTTAAATAATGGGAAGATTAAACAATAGATTGTTTAACAATTAGTGTGCAAACTAACTTTTTGTCCTGAATAAATTGCTAATCTTATCGACTGAGAGTAGCCCTTTCCGTATAGTGTTCCAAATTTTCATACTACTGCCTGTAAGGTGATTTAATGAATATCAGCTTGATTGCTGCGATGGCTATGGATCGAGTTATTGGTATGGAAAACGCCATGCCGTGGACTCTGTCAGGTGATTTAGCCTGGTTTAAACGCAATACACTCGGAAAGCCAGTTGTGATGGGGCGGGTTACTTATGAGTCGATTGGCCGTCCTTTGCCGGGACGCCTGAATATCGTGATCAGCAGGCAACCTGCGAGTGATGATCAGGTTACTTGGGTAAGCTCTATTGAAGCTGCGTTGGCTGCGGCTGGCGATGTTGAAGAAGTTATGGTGATGGGGGGAGGAAAGATTTATGAGCAGTTTATTCCTCTGGCCAATCGCATGTACCTTACTCACATCGATGCAGAAGTGATTGGTGACACGCATTTCCCTGATTATGAACCTGATGAGTGGAATTCAGTCTTTACCAAATATCACGATGCAGATGAAAACAATTCACATAGCTATTGTTTTGAAATCCTAGAGCGCCGAGAGTAATCAAGTTTTACGTGCGGAGCGTCTTTTAGGTGTGGGGCGTCTTTTAAGTATAGGGTGCCCTTCACGGTGGAGTGCTTAAAGGCACTCCGGCGTCACAGGTTCAGGCTTACGATTTTTTGAGCAATGAAGCCTGACTGAAATACTGTTTATCTTCCCAACGAAGCATTGTCAATTTACCTCCCCAACAACAGCCCGTATCCAGAGCATAAATGCTATCAGGTGCTCCTTGACCTTCCAGCGCAGCCCAGTGACCAAATACAATGGAATAGTCTTCAGGAATATTGCGTGGTAATTCGAACCAGGGTTTCAGCGGGGCTGGGGCATTTTCGGGCTTAGATTTACACATCATATCCAACTGACCATTTGGGAAACAATAACGCATCCGAGTCAGTGCATTGGTACTGTAACGTAACCGAGCAAGACCACGTAACTCCGGTGCCCAGCTATTTGGCATATCCCCATACATTTCATTGAGAAACAGAGGATAACTGTCACTGCGAAGAATAGCTTCCACTTCACGGGCACAGGTTTTGGCCGTTTCCAAATTCCATTGTGGAGTAAGCCCTGCATGTGCCATGGCCAGTTTCAATTTATCATCAATCTGTAACATTGGCTGCTTTCTCAGCCAATTTATCAATTCATCAATATCTGGTGCTGTGAGTAATTCATCCAGCAAATCTTTCGGCTTATTACGGCTGATTTTGGCGTAAACAGCCAACAGGTGCAGATCGTGATTACCCAACACAAGTTTAACCGCAGAGCCGAGTTGCTTGATATAACGAAGTACTGCCAATGAATCAGGGCCACGGGCAACCAGATCGCCTGTTAGCCATAAAGTATCTTCACTAGGATGAAAATCGACTTGTTCTAATAAGGCGCGTAATTCACGATAACAGCCGTGAATATCGCCGATAAGATATGTAGCCATAGTTAATTTATCAGTGTTGGAATAGCCAGCCGGAACACGGGAATGGCGACACGAAACGGACGACCATCGAGGTCAATCATTTCATAGTGGCCTTCCATAGTGCCCAGAGGGGTTTCCAGAATCACTCCACTGTTGTAGCTATACTCTGTTCCCGATGGGATCAAAGGTTGCTTTCCCACAACCCCTTCACCCTGAGTTTCGGTTTTGCGACCATCACTGTTGGTTATGCGCCAGTACCGGCTAATAAGTTGCACGGTAAAATGCCCAAGATTGCGAATTGATATTGTATAAGCAAACACAAAACGCTGTTGTTCCGGTTGTGATTGACTTTCTACGTAAGCACTTTGTACTTGAATATAAATTCTTGGTTCATTGAGCATAGGTGCCTCCTGTTACTGCAATGGCGGTTTATTGGTTTCAGGCAGTTTCAAGCTGAGACGATAACCAGTTTGCCATTTTACAGTATTGCTCGACAGAAATGTTTTCAGCCCGTGTGCTTGAGTCAACGCCCAGCTCAGATAACTGCTCAGTGGAAAAAATATTTCCAAGGCTGTTGCGGATAGTTTTTCTCCGTTGGTTAAATGCCTGAGTGGTAATCCGGGCTAACATACGAATGTCCTGAACCGGATAAGGCATAATTTTGTGCGGGATCAAGCGCACAATGGCGGAGTCCACTTTTGGTGCCGGCGTAAATGCCGTAGGCGGTACTTCAAGAACAGGGATTACCTGACAGTAGTATTGAGCCATCACACTTAAACGCCCGAAGGCTTTACTGCCAGGCCCTGCAACAAGGCGATTAACCACTTCTTTTTGCAACATGAAGCTCATATCAGCGATAGCATCAGTATAGCTGAAAAGATGGAACATCAACGGAGTGGAAATGTTATAAGGTAAATTACCAAATACACGCAGGGACTGCCCACGCTCTTTGGCAATCTGGCCAAAATCAACCGTCATCGCATCTTGCTGAATAATAGTTAGCTTATCTTTCAGTTTCGGATGGACATGCAGGCGAGCCGCCAGATCGCGGTCAAGTTCGACGACAGTCATTTTATCCATGCGCTCACCAACAGGTTCAGTTAGTGCACCCAAACCTGGGCCAATTTCCACGACGGCTTGACCAACTTGTGGATTCATTGCATCGACAATGCTACCAATAATAAACTGATCGGTTAAAAAGTTTTGCCCGAAACGTTTACGGGCATAATGCCCTTGATGGACTTTGTTATTCATTACTGTTTTGTATCATTTTAATTGCTAGATTTAATGCGGTGATAAAACTACCCACATCAGCTTGACCTGTCCCTGCCAGCTCGAGAGCTGTGCCATGATCGACAGAAGTCCGGATAAATGGCAGGCCCAGAGTAATATTCACGGCCCTGCCAAAACCTTGGTATTTTAACACGGGTAGCCCCTGATCGTGATACATAGAAAGCACGGCATCGGCATTATCCAAATATTTTGGCTGAAATAGTGTATCAGCGGGCAATGGGCCTTCCAACCACATACCTTCTGCTCTCAGGCTGTCTAATGCCGGAATGATCACATCTATCTCTTCATGCCCCATATGCCCCCCTTCACCAGCATGGGGATTTAGGCCGCAAACATAGATGTGGGGACGGTGGATACCGAATTTGGTTTTTAGGTCATGGTTGAGAATGGTGACAACTTCCCGCAGAGAATCAAACGTAATCGCCTTGGGAACATCCAGAATCGGCAGGTGCGTCGTTACCAGCGCTACCCGTAGTTCTTCTGTTGCCAACATCATGACGACTCTTGCACATTGGCAGTGGTCAGCAAAAAACTCAGTATGTCCGGTAAAAGGTACGCCTGCATCATTAATGATGCCCTTATGTACAGGGCCTGTCACCAGTGCAGAAAACTCCCCGTTCAGGCAACCATCGCAGGCTTTTGCCAATGTTTCCGTGACATAAGTACCGTTTTTTCGGTTCAATTCCCCCACAATGGCTGGGGATTGGAGATAAACGGGCAGGATAGTCAGGGTTCCGGCTGCTTGTGATGAAGCCATTTGTGATAAAGAAGTGTGTTCAGGGGAATAAATTTGTAGTTGCAGGGGCAAATTCAGTTGTTTGGCTCGGGAGAGCATCAGCTCTGGATCAGCACAGACAACCAATTGGATAGGCCACTCTTTTTGGGCGAGGGCAATGACTAAATCAGGACCAACCCCGGCTGGTTCGCCGGGGGTGATAATGATGGGTTTATTGTTGTGCATCGCTACCATCTGAAATTTTCACATAAGCGGAGGCGCGTAATTCCTGTATCCAGCTTTGTGCCTCTTCATTGAATTTACGGTTGAACAGCAGACGGTAGGCACGATCTTTCTGGGCTGCATCCGTTCTATCGACTTTGCGGCTATCAAGCAGTTGGATTAAGTGCCAGCCGAAAGAAGAGTGAACAGGCTGGCTGAGCTCGCCTTTTTGCAGCTTCGTCAACGCATCACGGAAAGCAGGGTCATACGCACTCGGCAAGTTCCAGCCCAATTCGCCACCGCGCATGGCTGAACTAGGATCTTCAGAATGCTCTTTCGCTGCTTCTTCAAATGTGGTTTTGCCACTTAAGATCTCTTCCCTCAACTTCATCAACTCACCGCGAGCTTGATCGTCGTTCATAACGGGTGATGTTTTCAGCAGGATATGACGGGCATTCACTTCAGTGACCGCAATTGGCATATGATCACCACGGATATCATTGACTTTCAGAATGTGAAAACCAACACCGGAGCGGATTGGGCCAATAATTTGTCCTTTGTGCGCAGACTTGAGTTGTTCAGCAAACAGGGATGGCAATTCCTGGAGTTTGCTCCAGCCCATATTGCCGCCTTTCAGGGCTTGGGTATCACCAGAATAGGTGATGGCTAGTTTACCGAAATCTACGCCATTATTGAGTTCAGATAAGATCTTTCTGACCGTTGTTTCAGCTTTTTCTACCTGAGCCTGATTTGGATTTTCTGGCAGAGGGATCAGGATATGGCTGATATTCAATTCCGTATCCTGACTATTCTGGCTGCCGATTTGATTAGCCAGTGAATCAACTTCTTGTGGCAGGATAGTGATGCGGCGGCGTACTTCATTATTACGGACTTCCGCGATCGTCATTTCCTTGCGGATCTGATTGCGATAGGTATCAAAACTAATACCATCAGCTGTCAGATTCTGTTTCAACTGGGCAAGGTTCAGGTGGTTTTGTGCTGCAATATTTGTGATCGCAGAATCCACGGTTTGATCGGGGATAGTAATCTGCATCCGTTTTGCCATTTGCAGAATAATGTCATCCATAATCAGGCGCTCAAGGATCTGGTGACGCAATGCTTTCTCATCCGGTATCTGCTGGTCTGCATGTTTTGCATTGAGTTTAACGGATTGTAAGAGGCTGTTGACGTCACTTTCCAGTACGACATCATTGTTAACAACGGCAGCCACCTTATTGAGCTCTTGTGGAGCAGCCATTGCGACAGTGCTTACTGAAAACATCAATCCGAGAATGAGCGATCTCCAGTTCTTCATACATTTCCCATCATATCAATCCCGCCTTGGCGGGGTTATTGTGTTTACATTGCGTTTATCGGTATCAGAATGCGCGCTGGTATGGAAGAATACCGTGCTGTAGCATTTTCTGACTACCCAAACTGTGATTGTTACTTAAGCCACGAAGTTCAACATTGAATGACCATTTGTTGTCATACTGACTGCTGCTGAACTTCCAGTCGACGATCTTGCGTTCATAGCCCACATTGACTGCCCAGCAGCAAGTGTTGTATTGCAGACCAACCATCTGGCTTGCCGGCTGTTCTTCTTTGGTATCGTAGTAATACGCGCCTACAAACGCCCAGCGATCAGTTAACGGCCAGCTGGCTACCATACCGACCTGCGAAATACCCTGCTGATAGGCTGGTGCGCCTTCTTTGATCGTGGCCTGAATATAATCGCGGTCAACAAAGCGATAGCTTAGTTGCAACATGCGGTCAGCATCACGACGATATTCCACTACTGCATTGCCCATGGTTAAGCTGCCTAAGCGGTTATCATATTGCAGCCCGCCTTTGAGACCCCAGGAATCATTGACTCTCCAGTGGGCATCCCCAGCCCATGTTGTGGCGCCCGTTCCCTTTTTGTTTCTGATGATATCTTTACCACCTGAATTAGGCGCGGTATCTTCGGTACGTGGACGCTCAAAGTAGTAGATTTGACCTACAGACAGACTAAAACGTTCAACTAAATCTTCATCATAAATGCGGGTGGTAACACCGGTAGTAAACTGATTGGCTGATGAAATGCGGTCTAGGCCACTGTAGAAGCGGTCACGGAACAGGCCAGTATAGTCTGCTTGCAGCAGGGAAGAATCAAAGTTGTTAATGTTATTTTGATTCTTATAAGGCACATAGAGATATTGAACGCGAGGTTCCAGTGTCTGGGTGTAATCCTGATTAAAATACATGGCGCGTTCAAACACCATCTTCGCATCTGACTTAAACACTGGCAGGACACGGTTAACTGATTTTTCCAATAAGGCGTTTCTGTTTTTTGCCTCAGCCGAAATATCCTGTTGGTAATGAGTTGCCATCAATTTAAATTCATTATTGATGCTAGCCCAACCATTGGAGAGTGGCAGATTAATGGCAGGTTCCAGATGCCAGCGTGTTGCATCTGGCCATTGGTTGCCTACACTTGTGAATTTAGCTACTTGAACATAAGTATGAAAATCAAATGGCCCCAAATCATTTTTATAGTAATTGAGATCCAACTGTGGCGCAGCTCGGTAAGCTTTTCTGCTATCACTCATGGTAAAAATCTGGAACTGTTTGGTTGACAAAGTCGCATTCCAGTTCTGTTGAGCATAGCCAATACTGAACTTCTGGGTAGCGTAGCCATCAGTACTGGATCCGTACTGGGAGGTGTAATCAGTAAAATAGTTCGGATCACTGACCTTAGTATAATCGGCATTGAAACGCCAAACTTGATTCATGACACCGCTATGGTTCCAGTATAATAGCCAGCGGTTGCTGCTATCCCGCTGAGGCCTGATGTTGAGTTTTTTATCCTCTTCATACAGACGATCATGACCAATCCAATCCAGCGCAACGGTACCCGTACCTGCTTTGGTTAAATAGCGGAATTCATTATCCAGCTTAAAACCGCGCATAGTGATGAGATGCGGAGTAATCGTGGCATCATAATTGGGAGCAATGTTCCAGTAATACGGCAGCAGGAATTGGAAGCCGTCTTTATTGGAGAAACTGGCATTCGGAAGCAAGAAACCAGATCGGCGTTTGTCACCAATCGGTAACTGCAAATACGGGCTGTAAAACACAGGCACATTGGCAATTCGGAAACGAGCGTTCCAGATTTCAGCCACTTCTTCTTCACGGTCGAGGATCACTTCAGAACCGACAACGCTCCAGCTATCATTACCCGGCAAACAGGAAGTAAAAATCCCGTTATCCAAAATGGTATAGCGGTTTTCATCACGTAGCATCATCTTTTCTGCGCTACCGCGCCCTTGACGGCCAACCATCTGATACTTGGCGTGTTCCACGTCTGTATCTTTATTGTTCAAGTTAGACCAGCCGCGTGGCCCCTTCAAAATGATCTGGGGGTCATCATAGCTGACATTACCTGTTGCGGTAACGGTGCGAACGGGTTCTTTATCCTGTGTTTGTTCGAGCCGTACTTTATCGGCCGTCAGCGTTTTATTTCCCTGTTGAATATCAACATTACCAATGAAATCAACCGCATTGGGATATTCACCGCGAGTATCATCGGACTTAATGTTAATGGGCATGTTATTGGGATCGCCTGTGATAATCGGCTTATCATAGACAGGGACACCCAGCATACATTGTGCTGCGAGGTCAGCATGTGCTTGCTGACTGTAAAGTGCTGCCCATACCATTGTGGCCAGCAGAGTGGGATAACATTTATTCATAGATGTTTATGCAGTTCCGTCATCAGTGGCATCGTGCCGGCAAATGTTCAGAGACTAACGCAGTTGAGATATAGGCGCCAGAGTAAAGTTTAACTTTGCTAATCTTGCTGTTAGGCACGGAGCTTAATGAATAGTATGATAATGCAAAATTGCGCTCAGGGCATTGGGGAATTGAAGACTATATGCAGTATTGGGGAAAATTATTCGGATTAATATTTGGTATTGCGTCCGGCGCGGGTTTTTGGGGAATTGTGATTGGCCTGTTGCTCGGCCATATACTTGACAAAGTCAGGGCTCGCAATCTGGGAGCTACCAGCAAAGGCCCAACCCGACAGGCGCTGTTTTTTTGCAGTACCTTCCAAGTATTAGGGCACTTAACCAAAGCAAAAGGTCGGGTAACAGAAACGGATATCCAGCTAGCCACTCAACTGATGGACAGAATGCAATTGCATGGTGAGGCACGGTTTTCTGCCCAGCAAGCATTTCGTGAGGGTAAACAATCCCAATTCCCCCTGCGTGAAACATTACGACAATTACGGCGTGCCTGCCTTGGTCGTTTCGACCTGATTCGGATGTTTCTGGAGATTCAGTTACAGGCTGCATTTGCTGACGGTGAATTGCACCCCAACGAAAGAAAAGTCCTGTTTGTCATCGCCGAAGAACTGGGGATCTCCCGTATTCAATTTGAACAATTCCTTGCCATGATGGAAGGTGGGCGTCATTTTGACGGGCATCATTTTGGTGGTCAGTATCAACAACACGGTCATTACCAAGGCCAGCAGCGTGCGACATTGGCGGATGCCTGTAAGGTATTGGGCGTCAATGAACATGATGACGCTACAACGATTAAGCGGGCTTATAGAAAACTGATGAGTGAACATCATCCCGACAAACTGGTGGCAAAAGGTTTACCACCAGAAATGATGGAACTTGCGAAACAAAAAGCGCAGTCCATCCAATCCGCTTATGATTTAATTAAAAAAGAGAAGGGCTTTAAATAGCACTTGTCAAAGAAGCGCATCTATAAAAAGAGCATTCGTCAAAAATCGGCTTTGCACTCAAAGTGCATTGGCGTGCCATAAGCCGGATGAGTAATGAATAGCTCTTGGGCATGTAATTGCAGACGAGGCACCAGTTCCCTTGCCTGCGTATGGGCATAGAACCGATCTCCCAGAATGGGATTACCAAGTGCCAGCATATGCACACGGAGCTGATGAGAACGTCCGGTGATGGGAGCTAGTCTGACACGTGTTGCCTGTGCTTCATATTCCAGCACTTGATACTCAGTCTGTGCTGATTTTCCTGTTTCAAAGCAAACTTTTTGTTTCGGGCGATTCGGCCAGTCGCAGATTAACGGTAAATCCACCAATCCTTTTCCCTGCTCCATCTTTCCCCATACCCGCGCAATATAGACCTTTTTCGGCTCACGTTCACGGAACTGCCGCTTCAGTTCACGCTCGGCTGCTTTATTCAGCGCAACGACCATGATACCGCTGGTGGCCATATCTAACCGATGTACTGATTCGGCGGTGGGAAATTCAGCCTGTACCCGCGTCATGATACTGTCTTTGTGCTCTTCTGCTTTGCCCGGCACAGAAAGTAATCCACTGGGTTTATTGACAACCATAATGTGCTCATCCTGATACAGCACATATAACCAAGGATCAGTCGGGGGATTATAAGACTCCAGCATAGTGGCTCCAATTGTGTCGAAGAATAATCGTGTCGAAGAATAATCGAGTCGGAAAATAATTGGGTCGGAAAAATGACGGGGCGCATTCTATCAGTATATGGCTCACGGTGTGAGATTAATATGAAACTCAGGGCTCTATCCACGAGATGCCCTGAGTTTAAGATTTATTGATGGCTAGCTATTGATGACTCACTATTGATGAGAAACAACCACCAGACGAATGGCATCCAGACGCCAATTAGCCTGATCAAGATTGAGCAACAAATTTTTATGCTCAGATCCAATCGCTTCCAGCTCATCATCACGGATATTCGGGTTAACCGCTTTCAGGGCTTCCAGACGTGACAATTCCGCTGACAGCACTTCATCGGCCTCTTTCTTCGCCCTCTCAATCAATTCACGCGCTTGCTCTTCAACCAGAGGATCAGATTGTTGCAAAATAGCATGAACTTCTTGCTGCACCGCATTGACCAGTTTGCTGGCATTGTGGCGATTGATGGCATTTAGCTGGCGGTTGAAACTTTCAAATTCCACCTGAGAGGCCAGATTGGTGCCTTTCAGATCCAACAAGAGACGTACAGGGGTTGGTGGCAAGAAACGGGTCAATTGCAGATGTTTCGGCGCTTGGGCTTCAACGACGTAAATTAACTCAACCAACAGCGTACCGACCGGCAGTGCCTTGTTTTTCAAGATGGAAACGGCACAGCTTCCTGTATCCCCTGACAAGATTAAATCCAGGCCATTGCGAATGATTGGGTGTTCCCAGCTTAAGAATTGAGTATCTTCGCGAGACAGTGCTTTTTCACGATCAAATGTGATGGAACAGCCATCTGTCGGCAATCCTGGGAAATCGGGCACCAGCATATGATCGGATGGATGCAGGGCAATAATACTGTCACTGTGATCTTCCTGATTGATGCCGACGATATCGAATAGATTCAGGGCAAAACTCACCAGATCCGTATCGTTATCCTGCGCCGCGATTTTTTCTGCCAGTTTTTGACCTTGCTCGCCACCGTTGGAATTCATCTCCAGCAGACGGTCACGGCCTTGCTCCAATTGCTGTTTGAGCTGCTCATGATGCGTGCGGCATTCTGTAATCAATTCACTGAAGCCAGTTTGCTCATTTGGTTTAGCAAGGAAGTTCAGCAGGATTTCATAATACTTGTCATAGATAGCACGACCTGTTGGGCAGGTATGTTCAAAAGCATCCAGACCTTCGTGATACCAGCGCAGGAGAATGGATTGCGCGGTATTTTCCAGATAAGGTACGCTGATCTTGATATCGCGGCTTTGACCGATGCGATCCAGACGGCCGATACGCTGTTCCAGCAAATCAGGGTTGAACGGCAGATCAAACATGACAAGCTGATTGGCAAACTGGAAGTTACGACCTTCGGAGCCAATTTCAGAACAGAGCAGCACTTGCGCGCCTTCTTCTTGAGAAGCGAAGTAAGCGGCAGCACGGTCACGTTCCAGCAGGGATAAACCTTCGTGGAACACGGCACTGCGGATACCTTCACGTTCACGCAGAACTTGCTCCAGTTGCAGCGCGGTTTCTGCCTTGGCACAGATCACCAGCACTTTTTCGTCCCGGTTTGCCATCAAGAAACCCATCAGCCATTCTACGCGGGGATCGAAGTTCCACCATGTAGCATTTTCACCTTCGAATTCCTGATAGATCCGCTCAGGATAGAGCATATCTTTGGCGCGTGCTTCCACAGTCTTTTTGGCGCCCATGATTTCAGAAACCTTGATTGCCGTTTGGTACTGGGCTGGCAATGGTAACTTGATTTCGTGCAGTTCACGATGTGGGAAACCTTTCACGCCACCACGAGTATTACGGAACAGCAGTCTGCTGGTGCCGTGGCGATCCATCAGCATAGCGATCAGTTCACGGCGAGCATTGTGACTCTCTTCATCCTGATGACTGTTTGCCGCTTTCAGCATAGGCTCAATATCCTGCTCGCTGATCAGCTCGACAATCACATTTTGCTGATCATTGCTCAGGATTTCACCGGACAACAGCAACGTGACGGCATCCGCAACGGGATGGTACTTCTGTTGTTCATCAATAAATGCTTGATAATCATGGAAACGATTTGGATCTAGCAGGCGCAGACGGGCAAAGTGACTCTCTTGGCCCAACTGTTCTGGTGTTGCTGTCAGTAGCAGGATGGACGGAATTTGCTCTGCCAATTGTTCGATAACATGATACTCACGGCTGGGGGCTGCTTCGCTCCATGCCAGATGGTGAGCTTCATCCACCACCATCAAATCCCAGCTTGCTTCCAGCAGGTGCTCAAAGCGCTGTTTATTGCGGCGAACAAAATCCAGAGAACAGATAACCAACTGCTCTGTTTCAAATGGATTATCACTGTCATGAAGTGCTTCGCTATATCGGCCATCATCAAACAGCGAAAAGCGCAGGTTGAATCGGCGCAGCATTTCTACCAGCCATTGGTGTTGCAGGCTGTCTGGCACAATGATTAACACACGTTCGGCACGTCCAGCCATCAATTGCTGATGGATAATCATACCAGCTTCAATGGTTTTACCCAGCCCAACCTCATCTGCCAGCAACACACGAGGGGCGTGCCGCTTGCCAACTTCATTGGCAATATGTAACTGGTGAGGGATCAAACTGGCACGAATGCCACGTAGCCCACTTTCTGCCAGACGAAATTGCTCGCTTTGGTGTTTACGGGCGCGAAAACGCAGTGCAAAGCGATCCATGCGGTCAATTTGCCCAGCAAACAGACGATCCTGTGGCTTATTAAACGTCAGCTTGCTATCCAGAAAAACTTCCCGTAGGCAGGTATTTTCTTCTTCAGTATCCAGACGAGTACCGATGTAGATCAGCAGGCCATTATCTTGCTGAACATCATCGATCTTGAGTTTCCAGCCTTCGTGACTAGTCACGGTATCACCCATATTAAACATAACGCGGGTAATGGGGGAGTCATTGCGTGCGTAAATGCGGTTTTCTCCGCTGGCAGGAAAAAGCAACGTCACCATGCGCGCATCAAGCGCCACGACGGTTCCTAATCCAAGTTCGCTTTCTGTATCGCTTATCCAGCGTTGACCAAGAGTAAATGGCATAAATTTTGGCTCAGTTTTCTGTTATACAATATTATTTATGGTTGCAGGCTGGCTGCTTTTGTTGGATATCGATCATCATTGGTTATCGATAGAGATAGTTTTCAATAGCACTTTACTGCTCCCGTTTTTTGGTAACGGGGTCACAAAAGTACCATTGCCCAATTAGAGGGGCGATATGTTAATTGAAGCGGAGCAAGTCGTCACCTGCAAAAATATCCATTATTCGAAAGAAATGCTCATTTGCCCTGTCAGCAGGGCCATAAAGTCATCTTGAATAAATGGCAAGATGGCATCGGCAATTGGCATCAATTGTTTATTGATATAGTGCTCATAGTCTGGCGCAGCGGTCTGATTTTCCAACGGTTCAGGCCCAGCTTGGGTGATGACATAGTTGATCCAACCACCATTTTGATATTGTAACGGACGATTATGCTGCTGATTATACTCATCAGCTAAACGTGCTGCCCGAACATGGGGAGGAACATTGCGCTGATAATCAGACAAATTACGGCGCAGCCGCTTGCGATAAATCAGGCGATCATCAAATTCACCTGCCAGCGTTTTGGCAATATACTCACGAATGTAATTCTGATGGGGCTGCTGGTGAAAAATCAGGGTATACAGCTCCTTTTGGAACATTTGTGCGAGTGGCGTCCAATCAGTTCTTACCGTTTCAAGCCCTTTGAAAATCACCTTATCGCCACTCAACCCGGCATAGCGTTTTTTACTGCCTTGCTCTGCACCTCGTACCGTTGGCATCAGAAAGCGTCGATAGTGCGTTTCAAATTCCAGTTCTAGCGCATTTTCGAGATTAAATTCGGTTTTGAGATGGTTCCGCCACCATTGGTTGACAGATTGCGCGAGAGAAAGACCAATTTGGCTGGCTTCTTCTTCAGAATGAGGACGTTTCAGCCAGACAAACGTCGAATCTGTATCGCCATAAATCACCTGATAGCCCTGAGATTCAATCAATTCGCGGGTTTGATGCATGATTTTGTGCCCACGAATGGTAATTGATGACGTCAGACGAGGATCAAAAAAGTGGCAGCCAGAAGCGCCAAGCACACCATAAAACGCATTCATAATAATTTTCAGGGCTTGGGAAAGTGGCGCATTCTGTTGCTTTTTGGCTTTATCACGCTCATGCCAGATTTGCGTGACGATATCAGGCAGACAATGTTGCGTGCGGGAGAAAAACGCCTGCCGAAAACCGGGTACGGCATGTTCATTGTCGGGATGGGCAAGACCTTCGACCATGCCTACCGGATCAATAAGGAACGTACGAATAATGGAAGGATAGAGGCTCTTGTAATCCAGCACCAGCACCGAATCATACAGTCCGGGAAACGAATCCATCACGAAACCACCGGGGCTGTTATCATCGAAATAAGCTGGTTGAACGGGAGCGACATAGCCAAGACGGTGCATTCTCGGTAGATAAAGGTGAGTGAATGCGGCCACAGATCCCCCGCTGCGATCCACCGCCAACCCTGTTACCGTGGCGCGTTCCAATAGGAACGCCATCAAATCCACTTTCTCAAAAATACGGTTGACCAGAATGCAGTCCTGCAAATTATAGTGAGCAAGGGCGGGCTTATCCTCCTGAAAGCGACGATTGATTTCATCCATCCGGTCATAAGGATTATCAACGGCTTTTCCTTCCCCTAATAGCGCTTGTGCAACGTATTCCAGACTGAACGAAGGAAAATTCCACGTTGCAGTTTTCAGCGCATCGATACCATCAATAATCAGGCGGCCTTCTGCTGACGCAAAAAAATGCCCCGGCTTGAAACCGTGTTCACGCCATTCGAGCAAACCTTGATTTCGCCCAAATTTTAGCGGCACGTTATAGCGTTCGCTGTGTTTCTGTAAAATTTTCAAATCAAACTGAATCAGATTCCAGCCAATAATGGCATCAGGATCGTAATAAGCCAGCCATTCATTGAGTTTTTCCAGCATCATTGGGCGGCTGGCAATATACTCCAGTTTGAAATCGAGATCTTGCTGGCTACCACTCTCTGGCCCTAACATAAACACGGTCTTCTCACCGCATCCAGCCAGGCCAATGGAATATAATTCCCCATTCTGGCTGGTTTCGATATCCAACGACACCCATTTCAAATTGGGGCGATAGGAGGGATTGGGCTTCATCTGATAACTTCCATCCGGTTTCTGACTGAACCAAACGGGAGCAGTAATAAAACGTTCCATCATAAATCGGTCGGGTGGACGGATATCGGTTTCGTAGAGCGGAATATCCTGCTCTTTGAGGACTTTTTCCAGATGTTGCAATTGGTGATATTGTAAGCAATACAGTGCAGCAACAGGTTGACGATTGAAATCTTTTAGTGACAATACGTTCAGTTCGCAGTGCCGTTCTTGTGCTAGTAGACGCTCAGCTTTAAGCAAATCACGTTGAGGAATAAAGGCAATAGCTTTTTGACGAGGGATCGTGATGCGGCGCGCGCCCGTATCTGTCGCCAGCCAATATACCAACTCAATACCAGATGGTGTCTCTTTCCAGTGACGGGATAGTACAAAACCTTCTTCAACGTGGTTTGTTTGCATAATGTTTCTGTTTAAGCGCCATCAGCCAGAATCAGTATTATCGACGATGGTTTCAACTATAGCATTTGTGGTGGTTATTTATACAGTGTTTTTTGAAAGGCCAATAAGACGAGAGTTGGTAATGAAAAATGGGTTAACTAAAAAGCAAGCAGAACAGCTCGCCAGCTTCAATAAAGAAGTACTGCTCGAAATCATCCATGTATTAATCAAAAATAATGAATAGGCTCAAACCACATTAGCCAGTGGTTATCTATTGGAGCCGAAAGATATCCTTAAACTGATTGAAAAAGAATATAAAAAGCGTACCAAAAGTCAGCGTTTTTTTGATTATTACGAAACGGATATCTTCTTTGAAGAGCTGTACAAAGCGATGACTCCGTTGCTTGATAACGCGATTTTGCAGGCACCGGAAGAGTCAGAAACACTATTGGCGAAAATGGTGCTGGATTTTGACCGTGTGGCTGAAACTAAGGATACATCGAGCGGTGGTTGGCAAGATTATTACTTTTATCTGATCGAAACATGGATAAAAGCGATTGCCTTGCAAAAAGATATTGATAGGGCCGTTGTGGCGAATAAGCTTTTCAATATCGCCCAACGGACTTATTTCTGTTCTAATGAAACCTTCTTGCTCAATTACAAAAACGACTTTGGTCTGGAAACATTCTACCTACTACGGGATCTCTTTTATCATCATAAAAAATATAGAGAAGCCATAGCTATTAGCAAAGCTCTCAATGACATGGATTTCTTGAAGATGATGATTGATCAAAAGCTCGAATCCTCCTCAATAATTACGGCTTATCTGACTTATGCGGAATTGTTGATTGAAGGTGTCCGGGCGGATGAAGCGATTGTGATATTGGAGAATTTTCGAAAAGATTATGAAATCCAAAAATCCAAGTATTATGATGTGCTGATGTCACTGTTAATTAAAGCCAATATTGACGAAGGCCAGAAAGAAAAAGCAAAAGAGCTTTGTTTCGAAGCCTTTCAAAATGAATATAGCTATAAATTTTATGAATTATATGAAAATCTGATTGATGAAAGTGAAAGATCTCAGGCCATACAATTATTTCTGGGGGTTACCAAAAAAGATGGAGACTTCCAGTATATCTGCTTCTTGGTCGAAATGCAGAAATTCGATCTTCTCAATGAATATATTTTGACTCTCGAAGAGAAAAATAAAGAAAGACTCATCGAAATTTGTGGTCATAAATTAGCCATGGAAGGCTCAGCAGGGCTGGATAAATGTGGTTTTGCTCATTCGGCGATATTTTTGCGACGAGCGCTGGTCACTGATGTCCTTAATCGCGGCGAAAGTAAATATTATAAATATTCTGTTTCTGATCTGAAAAAGAGCCTTGACTATAGTCAAAAAATATCAAGTTGGCAGGAGCTTGATACTAATGAAACCTATTTAAATTCGCTGTATGAAAAGCACAAAAGAAAAGTTTCATTCTGGACCTTGGTGGAGGGGAAAATCAAGAGGATCTCTATTAGCAAAGCTGGGCTGAATTATAGTAAATAATTGTTTTATTGGTTTATAACTTCATATCTTGATTATCACTTTCACAGAATGATAATCAAGATATAACGCTTAAGCATTTTACCAACGCATTTAAGTGCCTTTTTTTATTATGTTTAGTTGGGTAAGATGTTTACCGTTTTTTATGGAGAAAATAAATATTAATTTCACTTGGTAAATATTGATGAATAATCCAAATAAGCTGAGTCAAACAGATATCAAAGCCTTACTGTTATTTATAGCTTTCATGCTGCTTTATTTACTACCTGGCATTTATGGGCATACTCCTTGGAAACAAGATGAGAATTATAGTTTTGGCATTATTCAAACCATGTATGAGACAGGGAATTGGCTGGTGACAATGAATGCGGGGCAACCTTTCATGGAAAAGCCTCCTCTGTATTATTGGACTGCAACCTCATTCATATATCTATTATCCCACTGGCTTCCGATGCATGACGCAGCCAGAACCGCTTCTTTATTTTTTTCTGTTATCAATTTTTCCTTTTTTATCCTGCTGTCTCGTCGGGTATTTGATGTCAAGGACTTCACAGATAGCCGGATATGGATTGCCTTTGCTTTGTATGCCAGCGCCCCCGGATTGGTTCGTCACAGCCATGATATGTTCACCGATACATCATTGATAGCAGGAACCACCATCGGCTTATATGGCTTATTGGGATTGATCAAAAATGAAAAAACGGGCTATTCCTGCTTATGGCTAATCATTGGTACAGTCACGACACTGTTATCAAAAGGGGTATTTATTCCTGGGCTATTATGGATTTGCCTGATTCTCGCTCCTGTCTTTCTTAAACGCTGCCGAACTCAACAATATTGGCTAAGTGCTCTATTGTCAGGAGGAATTGCGTTAGTCTTAATCTTGCCGTGGCCAGTTATGTTATTTATTGAACATCCTGACTTATTTAAAGTTTGGTTTTGGGATAACAATATAGGCCGTTTTTTAGGTTTTTCTGTTGAGGATTTGGGCGCTAGAGGTAATTGGACAATAATCCCTGAAGCTGTGCTATTTTTTGCTCTGCCATCAGGTGTATTGGCCTTCATATTCATATTAAAACATCCAATTAAGACTCTGTCAGATGAACATTATTTTCTTTGTGCGGCATTTGTTGTATTAGGCGTTGCTCTATTACAAACATCTGTCTCCGGTCGTGCGTTATATTTATTGCCTTTTATTGCACCAATGGCAATTTTAGCTACAGAAGTTTTCATTAAGCTTCCTGAGGTAATTTATAAATATTTAAGCAGATGTTTCTCCACAATTTGGTTTGTTCTGATTTTATTTTTATGGAGTAGTTACTTCTTGGCACTTTCCACCGATTATAAACATTGGCTAACACCCTTTGGCAGATGGCTGCCAATGAGTTATCAGATGCATTTTTCAGGATTTATATTTGTTGTTGCTGTCTTAATTACAGCTGTATGGGCAGCTAAAAATTGGCTACTCTCTAAATCTCCTGCTCTGCGAGCCGCACAAAATTGGGTTTTGGGTATTGCCACTGTTTGGGGGGTAGTATTTACATTATTTATTGGCTGGATTGATTATGCCAAAGGTTATAAAGACGTATTTCTTGACCTAAAACAGAAGTTGGCAGGAGTATATCTATATCAAGATAATCAATGTATGGCGTCATATAATCTTGGAGAGTCTGAAGCACCAATGCTTTATTACTATTCCCATATCTTACATCAGCAACAGAATATATTTGAAACACCTGAAAAATGCGATTGGTTGATTATCTTATCCGAAGAAATCGAATCTGCCCCCAAGGGAATGGTGCTATTTTGGCATGGGCATAGGCCAGATGAAGATCGTGAAAAATTAATTGTTTATAAGAAAGTTGAGTTGGAAGATAAAAAATCTAACGAGTAGAGAAAATTATATTAGTGGCCACTTAAATGGCCACTTTAAATTAAATTATTGTTATCATAAAGTTTAGCTGATTTAACTTATCCCCAAAATTGCCGCCTCAGCGGCCTCTCCACTCACCAACTTCTCAGTCGCTCCATCATAATGAATTTTCCCATCCACAATCAGCAAAGAACGCGGGGCGATTTTCGCTGCGTCATCAAGATTATGGGACACCATTAATAAAGTTATTTGGCGTTCACTACATATTTGATCCAACAATTCCAGCATTTCATTGCGCAAAGCAGGGTCAAGTGCCGAAAATGGCTCATCCAGCAATAAAATCGGTTGATGGCGGACTAAACAGCGAGCCAGTGCTGCACGTTGGCGTTGTCCGCCAGAAAGTTGAGCAGGCAGGCGGAGTAAATAGTCTTCCAGCGATACCTGATTGGCAATTTGTTGGAGATTTTTCTTTTGCTCAGTACTCAATCGCAATCCAGGATGCAATCCCAAACCAATATTTTGCGCAATGGTCAAATGGGAAAACAGGTTATTTTCCTGAAATAGCATTGAAACTGGCCGCTTGGAAGGTGGGGTATTTGTATGATTTTCACCATCCAGCCAGATATCACCTTGTTCTGGAAACTGGAAACCCGCCATTAAACTTAATAATGTGCTTTTACCCGCTCCACTTGGGCCAAGGATCGCAATGCGTTCTCCGGCCTTAACGGTCACATAAAAATGCATGGCAAGGTGTTCATAAGTATAAGTGACATTTTCAAGTTTAATCATGGCGTCGGCTCGGTAAGCGTTCAATCACAGTGAATAAAATAAAACAAAGCAGGAGTAGTAGGAATGCGGTTACAGCCCCATCCTGACTGCGATATGCCCCAATTTGCTGATAAAGATAGAAGGGGAGAGTACGGAAATCTTCGTTGCCAAATAATGCGACAACCCCAAAATCTCCAATTGATAATACACAGGCAAAGGCCAGCGCTTGTGCCAACGGAATTTTCAGTGCCTTAAGCTCAATTAAGCGCAGGCGGTGAATGCCTTGAATATTGAGGGAACGGCATAGAGGATTGTAGCGCTCTGCCAGATCACGCATTGGGTTATCCAATACTTTCAGAGCATAAGGGATCGCCATCAGTGCGTTGGTCAAGATAACCAATCCGTAAGGTGATTGAGGTATGCCAATGGTTGTGTTCAGCAGAAGAAAAAAGCCTGTAGCAAGGACAATTCCCGGCATGGCAAGAATCAATAAACCGCTGGTTTCCATTGTCTGTGCCCAGCGAGGAGAATGGTGTAAGCGCAATTCGCGGCTGCTCCATAGCAGCATCATGGTCAATACGACACATAGTAATCCCGCGCCCAACGCAATAATGATCGAAGTTGTAAAGGCTTGCCATAACGCGGGCTGGAGTAAGACAGTAAAAATGCTGTGGTTCAGGCCACCTACCACTACTGCTAACAAAGGAGGAAGTAAAAGCAGTAACGCGGTGCTAATCAGTAGACCATCAGATAATTTTCGCAGCCACGAATCCTGTGGGTTACGCCATTGTTGTTGATGACCATAACCAACGGAGAGAGCCCCTTTTAGCTTTTGGCTAACTAGCACTAGGCCAAGACAGCAAAAGAGCTGAATAAGTGCAAGCAGGGCAGCATGAGCGAGATCGTAGTCGTAACTGAGAGCTTGGTAAATGGCAAGTTCAATGGTTGTCGCAGCGGGGCCACCGCCCAGTGCGAGCACGGTGGCGAAGCTGGCGAAGCACAGCATGAAAATCAGCGCACCTGCCGGCAAAATTTGGCGGCGCAGATAAGGCCACTCTATAAAACGAAAATGCTGCCATTCACTCATACCAAGTTGGGCAGAGAGTTGCCGCTGTTCGATTGCAATATTTTCCAGCGATTGCAGTAGTAGCCGTGTTGCCATTGGCATATTGAAAAAAATATGTGCCAGCAGAATTCCTTGTAGCCCGTAAGGGGTAAAACGATATTCAACACCTATCCATTGGGAAATATTTGCCAGCCAGCCGGTTTGACCATAAACGGTCAGAATACCAAACAGAGCGACCAAAACAGGAAGAATCAATGTCATTGCGCATAAGCGCAGAAACAGTGCCCTGCCCGGAAAATGACGACGGTAAAGTGCTCTTGCAAGAAAAATGGCGGGTGTTACCGATAAGACGGCAGATAGAAATGCCTGCCAGAAAGTGAAGCGAATGACATGCCATAGATAACTGTCATTTAAGAATTCCTGCCAGTGGCTTTCAGGCGCACTGAACCACAGCGCCCCAAATGCTGACAGGGCAACGATAATTAATAGACCGGAGGCAATGACCCCCGGCAATAACCAGCCCGCAATTAACGGCTTACAGCACTTTGCCATGTACGGATCCATTTTGTACGGTGTTTTGCCACATCATCTGCGTTGAATTGCAGAGATTTCTCAGGTACAGGAAGTTGTTTGAAGGCGTCAGGCAAAGGGATATCAATCACGGGATACATCCATTGAGTTGTCGGCAGTACTTGCTGAAATGCCGGTGAAATCATAAAGTTCATGAATTTCTGTGCCAGTTCCGGTTGCTTGCTTGAGGCTAACTGAGCTGCTACTTCAACCTGCAAATAGTGACCTTCTTTGAATATAGCCGCGGCATAGTTATCTTTTTTCTCAGACATGATGTGATAGCCCGGTGAGGTAGTGTAGCTCAACACCATATCGCCTTCACCTTTCAAAAACAGGCCATAGGCTTCACTCCAGCCCTTAGTAACGGTGAGTGTCTTTTTGGCAACTTTTAGCCATTCTTGTGCTGTTTTATCTCCATAGAGATCCTGCATCCAAAGCAGCAGCCCCAAGCCCGGAGTGCTAGTGCGTGGATCTTGGTAAATAATCTTCCAATTCTGGTGGCTATTGATTAATTCATCCATACTTTTTGGTGGATGAGGTAAGGTGTTCTTGTTGTAAATAAAGGCAAAGTAACCGTAATCGTAAGGAATAAACGTTGTGTTGTTCCATACAATGGGTAATTTCAGTTTTGAGGTATCGACATGACTTGGCGTGAACAATCCTGTTTGTTGAGCGGCCTGAATCAGATTGTTATCCAACCCCAGCACGATATCTGCCGACGTTTTTTGGCCTTCCATTCGCAAACGGTTCAGCAGGGATACCCCATCTTCCAGAGCAATGAGCTCCAGTTCACAACCACACTCTGCTTCAAAGGCTTTTTTAATGGCAGGCCCGGAGCCCCATTCAGAGGCAAATGAATCATAAGTGTAAACTGTCAATGTGGGCTTCGCTTGAGCTGTCTGAGCAAAGACACAGGCAAAAATCGATAGCGTACTGATGGCAATAAAGCGGGAAAATAATTTCTTAAACACTTTGCTCTCCTGTAGTTATAAACATTAGTTATAAACATTAGTTATGAAGATTAGTCATTAACGTTAGTTGTGAGCAGATTGGCAAAGGACCTGAGAAGGTGCTAAATGAAATTACTTATTTTCTATCAATGATTAGCGACTCAAATCCCTACGTCGGTACTAGCCGGTTCAGGTTCGACGGGTTTGTTCTCAGCAGCGTTATTTCACAACAGCCGCACCCCGTTGAGATGGCGGTATTGTAGAGACTTCGGCTACGCCTGCAAAGTCCAATTATAGAGGTTTACCGCTTGAGATGAGTGTGAAACAATTAGCTATCTTTTCAAATTGGTTTTATCAAGAGGTAGTCTGGTGATCGATGATGATGGCTACCGCCCGAATGTAGGAATTGTAATTTGTAATCGCCAAGGGCAGGTTCTATGGGCCCGTCGCTATGGGCAGCATTCCTGGCAGTTTCCTCAGGGTGGTATCAATCCAGGGGAATCACCAGAACAAGCGATGTATCGCGAGTTGTTCGAAGAAGTTGGTTTAAATCGCAAAGATGTTCGGGTTCTCGCCTCAACCCGGAGTTGGCTGCGTTACAAATTACCCAAGCGTTTGGTGCGTTGGGATACAAAGCCTGTGTGTATTGGGCAAAAGCAACGTTGGTTTTTATTGCAGTTGCTGTGTAATGAGGCCGATATTAATGTGCAGCGCAGTAATACGCCAGAATTTGATGGCTGGCGTTGGGTCAGCTATTGGTATCCTGTCCGGCAGGTGGTTTCTTTTAAACGGGATGTGTATCGCCGCGTGATGAAAGAATTTTCATCTATTGTGATGCCAATGCAAGAATCCACTTCATTGCTACATTCACCTTATTTACATCGTCGTAGAAGAAGTTAGGTAATTGTTATGCTCATGCGCTTACGGGAAATTGTCGAAAAGGTTGCTATGGCAGCTAACTTATCTGAAGCGCTTGAGCTGCTAGTCAATGAAACTTGTCTGGCAATGAACACGGATGTCTGTTCTATCTATCTGGCCGATCATCGGCGTCATTGTTATTACCTGATGGCAACCAAAGGGTTGAGGAAACCCAAAGGGCGAGTGATCAGTTTAGCCTTTAATGAGGGCGTCGTGGGTGAAGTTGGGCGTTTGTCTGAATTAATCAACCTCGCTGATGTCCGTGACCATCCTAGTTTCAAATATATTCCCCAAGTGCAAGAAGAAAGCCTGCGGGCTTTTTTAGGTGTACCGATTGTTTATCGCCGTCAGTTGCAGGGAATATTAGTTGTTCAGCAGCATGAACGGCGGCTATTTGATGAAAGTGAAGAATCTTTCATGGTTACACTGGCGATGCAGCTTGCGGTTATTCTTGCTCAGGCTCAGACAAAAGGGATATTTGGTCATTATCGACAGAGCCGTATTAAAGCGCTGTCCATTTCTAACGGTATTGTTATGGCTCAGGGATGGCAAGATCGCTCACAACCTTTGCTGGATCAGGTATCTGAGGCATCAACGCTGGATTATCAGGCTGAACGTTCGAGATTGACGCGCGCCCTAGAACAAGCAACAGCGGAATGCCGTCGTATCGGTAAGCGCTTCACTGCGAGTTCACAGAAAGAAAGTGCTGCCATTTTTGATCTCTATTCTCATTTATTAAATGATCCCCAACTCAAGCAGGATCTGTTTTATTCCGTAGATAATGGTTTTGTCGCGGAATGGGCGGTCAAAACCGTAATTGAAAAATACGCCGAACAGTTTGCCAGCTTGCAAGATCGTTACATGCGTGAAAGAGCTTCCGATCTGCGAGCGCTTGGACAGCGGGTATTGTTTCATCTGGATGATTCTTTCACTGATGCTGCTCAGTGGCCGGATCGCTTTATTCTGGTTGCCGATGAACTCAGTGCCAATTTGTTGGCTGAGATGCCACAGGAGCAATTGGCTGGTGTGATTGTACGAGATGGTGCGACCCACTCTCACTCTGCAATACTGGTTCGTGCGATGGGGATCCCCGCTATCATGGGGGCGGATATCCAACCTGAGTTATTGCATAGTCGGATGCTAATCCTTGATGGTTATCGCGGAGAAATTTTTATTGAGCCAGAGCCACTGATTGTTCAGGAATATCGGCAGATCATAGAGGAAGAACAGGTTCTCAGTAAACTGGCTGAAGGTGAACAGCAGCAGCAAGCACAGCTCAAAAGTGGAGAACGCGTTCTGGTACAACTCAATGCGGGCCTGAGTTTAAAATATGAACAGCAGATAGAAGATAGTATTGATGGCGTTGGGCTGTATCGCACAGAGATTCCCTTTATGCTGCATAGCGGTTTTCCATCAGAAGATGAGCAAAAAAACCGTTATCAAGAGATGCTAGAGCTTTTCCCTGATAAGCCGGTGGTGTTGCGAACCCTGGATATTGGTGCCGACAAACAACTTCCTTATATGCCTATTAGTGAAGAAAATCCCTGTCTTGGTTGGCGGGGAATTCGTATCACACTGGATCAGCCGGAAATATTCCTGATTCAGCTCAGGGCGATGCTGAAAGCCAATGCACTCACTGGCAATCTAAAAATACTCTTGCCGATGGTGACGAGTATTGAGGAAATTGATGAAGCCCGAAAATTGATTGAGAGAGCAAAAGCCGAGGTTGAGCAAGCCATCGCCGGCAAGATCACCATGCCCCATATCGGCATTATGCTTGAAGTGCCATCTACCATTTTTCTACTGCCACAGTTAAAGAAACGAATTGATTTTGTCTCTGTTGGCACGAATGACCTCACCCAGTATTTGCTTGCGGTGGATCGCAACAATACACACGTAGCCTCGTTATATGATAATTTACACCCTGCGGTGATTAGAGCTCTGAAACTGGCCTTTGATGAATGCCAACGTCTTTATCTTCCTATTAGCGTATGTGGCGAAATGGCGGGTTTACCGATGGGGACATTAATCTTGCTTGGTTTAGGTTATCGTAGCCTGAGTATGAGTGGCCGAAGCGTTCCACGCACCAAATATTTGCTGCGCCATTTGGATGCCAACGGACTCGAACGTCTTATCAAGGTGGTACTAAAAGCCGAAACTAGCCAGCAGGTAAAAGCATTGTCAGCTGAGTTTATGGAGTCGCATGGTCTGGGGGGCTTGATTCGAGGCGGTATTTAGCATTAACCCAGTTAAGTGCCTCTTGGGATAACTATCCTAATTAGGGTGGCGCTTAATCCATTTAGTTGCCTGTGCGATTATTTGTCTTAAGTTATTCAAGCAATATAATTCATTCGCACAAGATAATTTATTCACAATATCATTCATTCACACAACATTATTTTTAGTGGGGAACGATGAGCACTAGCTATCTGGCACTTCCTAATATTGACCCTGTCATATTTTCAATCGGACCTGTATCTCTCCACTGGTACGGTTTCATGTATCTGATTGGCTTTGTTTTTGCTATGTGGTTGGCAAATCGCCGTGCGGCAAAACCAAACAGCGGCTGGAACAAAACTGAAGTCGAGAATTTGCTGTATGCAGGATTTGTCGGGGTTTTCGTCGGTGGACGCCTCGGTTATGTTCTGTTCTATAATCTCCCAATGTTCCTTGATAATCCCCTTTATTTGTTCAAGGTTTGGGACGGAGGTATGTCTTTCCACGGTGGGCTGGTAGGGGTTACCTGCGCAATGTGGTGGTTTTCGCGCCGCACTAAACGCCACTTCTTACAAGTCGCTGATTTCGTTGCTCCATTGGTTCCCTTTGGTTTGGGTATGGGGCGTATCGGTAACTTTATCAATGGTGAGCTGTGGGGACGTGTTACGCTTGATACGCCGTGGGCTATGCTGTTCCCGGGTTCCCGCAGCGAAGACATCGCAATAGCTACAGCCAATCCTTCTTTTTGGCCGATTCTGGAAAAATATGGTGTCCTGCCTCGCCATCCATCACAGCTATATGAGATGGTGCTTGAAGGTATTGTGCTGTTTATCATCCTCAATTTATTTATCCGTAAACCACGCCCGATGGGGAGTGTTTCAGGTTTATTCCTGATTGGTTACGGTGCATTCCGCATAATAGTCGAATTTTTCCGCCAGCCTGATGTGCAGCTCGGGTTGTTTGAAGGAATCAGTATGGGGCAAATTCTTTCTATTCCGATGATTTTAATGGGAATTTTAATGATGGTATGGGCATGTAAATTCCCTGGTAACAAGACTCGCAACAAAGAGGTACAAGAGGCAAAATGAAACAGTATCTGGATTTAATGGAAAAAGTGCTGGAAGAAGGCACGGCAAAAGATGATCGAACGGGGACGGGAACACTCTCTATCTTTGGTCATCAGATGCGTTTCAATTTGCAAGAAGGTTTTCCATTGGTAACAACCAAGCGCTGCCATCTTCGTTCCATCATTCATGAACTGCTTTGGTTCTTGAATGGCGATACCAATATCAAATACCTGCATGATAATGGCGTGACCATCTGGAATGAATGGGCTGACGAAAATGGGGATTTAGGGCCTGTTTACGGTAAGCAATGGCGCGCCTGGGGCTCGGCGGATGGTCATCAAATCGATCAATTAACTCAAGTTATTGAGCAGTTGAAAAGTGATCCTGACTCACGCCGGATTATTGTTTCTGCATGGAACGTTGGGGAATTGGATAAAATGGCATTGGCACCATGCCATGCTTTTTTCCAGTTCTACGTAGCAGATGGCAAACTTTCCTGCCAGCTTTACCAGCGTTCCTGTGATGTATTTTTAGGTTTGCCATTCAATATTGCAAGTTATGCTCTGTTGGTGCATATGATGGCTCAGCAGTGTGATCTTGAAGTAGGTGATTTTGTCTGGACAGGTGGTGATACCCATCTTTACAGTAATCACTTGGAACAAACCAAACTTCAGTTAAGCCGTGAGCCGCGTGCGTTGCCTAAGTTGGTTATTAAGCGTAAGCCAGCCTCATTGTTTGATTATCAATTCGAAGACTTTGAGATTGTGGATTATGACCCACATCCGGGCATCAAAGCCCCAGTCGCAATTTAATATCAAATTCAATACCAAATTCAGTACCAAATTCAGTACCAAATTGTTAAAGAGCGGGTTTTACCTGCTCTTTTTACATTTATCGCCAGCAGTTCTCAATATTAAAAACTAACCCTCTATTACTTTTGCGTGTCGCTTCGCAAATAAAATGAAAATGTCATTTCATCACTACTTTTCTCTGAAACCGTTTCGCATAACTCAATTAACCGTCTTCCCATGTTTCGAAGTATCAAAGATATTTGCCGTAAGAAAAATCGTGCATGAAATATATCCAATAGAAAATGAATATGGCGATAACGTGTACTGGAAATAAACAGCGTGATAAAGCAGTGCGTAATAAAGAAATAAAAATTCGTGAACAATCAGGGTTTACATTATTGGAGTTACTGATAGCGATGTTCATCATTTCTATCAGTCTATCTTGGGGGCTATATCATTGGGGAAAATATCAAAACCGTCTGCGTTTGCAATCAGCAGTGAATAATGTGTTGTCTTTTATGGAAAGGCAACAGGCTCTGGCAAATTATCTGAATCAGGATCGTACATTATGGTTAGTGATGGGGAAGTCTTGGTGTTTGGCTTCTGTAACCAAGATAGCTGATTGTGATGAAGGTGATGGAGAACGCGTTAACTCTCCTCATGATGATGTGTTTTTGACATCATCCACGACCGAGCGCATTGATTTTTACGGCGTTAGGAACACAGCGATGCCAGCCAGTTTTATCCTGGAAAACTCTGCTGGTGAAATTAGCGTAGTAATTTCGGGACGCGGGCGAATCAGGACATGCAGTAATACTATTAGCCAGCTTCCTAATTGTGAGGGAATAAAAAATCCATGATGCTGACTATTTTCTGTTTTAAGCAAAAACAAACCGGATTTTCCTTGCTGGAAGTAATGGTAGCTATGCTAATTAGCAGTGTGATTTTTGTCGCCATGACGAAAACTTATCCAATTTTATCAGGCCAAGTTCTCGATCTTTATCGGAAATATCGGTTGCATTATTTGGTAAATAGAACTGTCTATTTGATGGGAAAAGACATCAGGCGGGCAGGTTATTGTCGGGATAGAAAACAGTGTAAAGGTGAGCCACTAGTAATTAAAAATAAAGATACGGAATCCGCCAACTCCTGTTTTATTGTCGCTTTTGATCTCAATTTAAATAATCGATGGGAAAAGCCCGATCATATTGAATCCGAATTTTTTGGTTATCGCTTAAATAACCGAGCTCTTGAATGGCAGAGAGGGACGGTTGATTGTCAGGGAAATGGTTGGGAAAGGTTATTTGATCCAAAAGAGATTGTGATTGATGCCTTTCATCTTGAGAAGTTACGGGCAAAGGGAGGGGCGATTTTTATCACCTTGTCCATTAATGCTCATTGGCTGAAATCCCCATCCGTTATGTATCGTTATCAAACGACAATCCGGTTGCGTAATGTCAGGGAATGAAGAACATATGGTGGGAATTGAAGGCAGGAATTCATGGCTGAAAAACGGGTGGCAGACAAGCAGCAGGGAAATATCTTGCTGGTATCGATAATTATGTTATTGGCGTTGAGTTTAATGATGTTGAAAGCGCTCCATTATCAACAAGAAAACGCGATGCTTATGATGATGGATGAACAAAATTATTTGAAGGCTTTTCTGCGGGCAGAATCATCACTGACATGGGGGAAAGTGCAGTCATGGCAGATCAATCAGCAAGAAATGGACGGTTGGTTTTGTTTGCAACAAACTGAATTTCATCTGAAAAGTTGCCTCAAGCGCTATTCGGATAATCTTTTTCTATTAAAAGGGATCGCTCAATTTACATCAGGGGAAAATCTTGAACTTTATCAATGGATGAAACTGATGAAAAACTTAAATCAAGATACACTTATTTCTATTGCATTGACTCCTGTTGAAAGTGGTTGGCTGGATTTTTGTCCTGTTCCTCAGGCCGAATTTTGTTTATGAAAATCTTCCATCAATCTAGGCGGCAAAGGCGGCAAGAGGGCATGAGTTTGCCGGAGGTTATGGTGGCATCCGTCGTATTTGCGATCTCTTTACTGGGTTTAATGCGTTACCATCAGGCATTGTCAGCAAACTTCCAGCAATATTGGGGGCAACTTAAGGCAGTACGATATGCCCATGATCAGTTGGAGCAATATGAGCGTTTGGAAGGGCAAATTGGATTGAGGAAAACAGAGGAAGATACGGCATCACAGCAGAGATGGAAAATGGAATTTCAACGAGAATTTCACTCATTGGGATGCTATCAAGTAACAGTTAAGTTGACAGTACATTACAATAAACCAAGTAAATTAGAACGCTGGTTTTGTGCAAGTGGGAGCATTGATGTTTAGAGTTTATCATTCAAATCAACTCGATATTCTCAAAGAGTTGATGACGATATTGATCGGGGATAATCCCCTTTCTGACCCATTTGGCAAAGAAGTGATTCTGGTTCAAAGCCCAGGGATGTCACAATGGTTGCAGATTCAATTGGCAGAGAAATTGGGTATTGCCGCGAACATGGAATTCCCGCTTCCCGCGACCTTTATCTGGCAGATGTTTACTCAAGTATTGCCTGATGTTCCCAAAGATGGTGCCTTTAGCAAGGATGCCATGAAATGGAAATTGATGACGCTGTTGCCTGATTTGTTAACAGAACCAGAATTTTCGGCGCTCAGGCACTATCTTGACCAAGATATTGATAAACGCAAAATCCACCAGTTGGCTGGCCGGACAGCCGATCTATTTGACCAATATTTGGTTTATCGTCCGCAATGGTTAGAAAGCTGGGAAAACGGTCAATTAATTGAAGGGTTGAGCAGTAATCAATTGTGGCAAAAAAGATTATGGTCTGAATTGACAGAATATACTCGCCAGCTACAACAACCTTTGTGGCACCGAGCTAACTTATATCATCGATTTATCACAACATTGGGAAAAGGGAATTTTCCAGTGGAAAATCTACCCTCACGTATCTTTATCTGCGGAATATCTGCATTGCCTCCTGCTCACCTGCAAGTATTTAAGGCATTGGGGCAACATATTGATATTCATCTGATGTTTACTAACCCGTGCCAATATTATTGGGGGGATATTCAGAGTCATGCGTTTCTCGCCAAGTTAAATAGCCGTAAACCAAAACATTATAAAAGCAGACAATTGCTGGAAAGATTCAAAGATCCAGAAAATGCTCCATCACTCTTTAATGAAGAGGGTGAGCAGAATTTGAATAACCCATTACTGGCATCTTGGGGAAAACTGGGGAGGGATAATCTCTATTTGCTGTCACAACTGGAGCCTGATTCAGATGTTCATGCTTTTGTTGAATTGGAACCTGATTGTATCTTGCATCAAATTCAGCGAGATATCCTTAACCTTGAAGATCATGCTCAGATTGGTTCTACGGAAAATACCTTCAAAAATAGCCTGAAAAAGCGCTTGTTTGATTGTACGGATCGCTCTTTGACTTTTCATTCATGCCATAGTCCACAGAGAGAAATAGAAGTGTTGCAGGATCAGATCCTGCATTTGTTGGATGATGATCCCTCTCTGAGTCCGAGGGACATTATCGTGATGATGGCAGATATCGACAGCTACGCACCCTATATTCAGGCTGTTTTCGGTAATGCGCCTGATGACCGTTATATCCCCTTTGCCATTTCTGATCGTAAAGTTCGTCAGGCACATCCTGTCTTACAAGCGTTTATTACCCTGCTGGATTTACCACAGAGTCGATTTACGGCTGAGCAGGTACTGGCATTATTGGAAGTGCCCGCTTTAGCCAACAAATTTGCTATTCAGGAAGACGGGTTGCGTTTGCTGCGGCGCTGGGTGAAAGAATCGGGGATCTGTTGGGGGCTGGATGATGACAATATCGAGGAATTATCTTTGCCTGCTACGGGGCAGAATACTTGGCGTTTTGGTCTGACACGGATGTTATTGGGTTATGCGATGGACAGTCATGCTGGGCCGTGGAATGATGTTTTGCCTTATGATGAGTCCAGTGGCCTTGCTGCCGAGTTAGCCGGACAACTGGCTGAATTTTTAATGGAGCTGAATCGCTGGCGTAAAATTTTGGGTGAAGAGCAGCGATTAGCGGATTGGTTGGTTGTGTGTCCGCAATTGTTGGAAACTTTTTTCGAAGCGGATGATGAAATTGAACTGGTATTGGCACTGATTAATCAGCAATGGCAAAAATTGATTGATAATGGTCTAAACGCACATTATGGCGGAAGTGTTCCTTTGGTGCTGCTTCGCGATGAATTGGCGTTTCGTTTTGATGATGAGAAGATCAGCCAGCGTTTCCTGGCGGGATCACTCAACTTTTGTACCCTGATGCCTATGCGTTCTATTCCTTTTAAAGTTGTTTGCCTGTTGGGAATGAATGACGGGATTTATCCGCGAACTGTCCCGCCACTTGGGTTTGATCTTATGGCAGAAAAAACTCAGCGAGGGGATAGAAAACGGCGCGATGATGACCGCTATCTCTTTCTGGAAGCCTTGGTTTCGGCAGAGCAATTTCTTTATATCAGCTATATCGGTAAATCGATTCGAGATGATACCGAGTGCAATCTATCCGTGCTGGTCAATGAGTTACTGGATTATGTTTGCCAGAGTTTTTGCCGATCAGGTGATGAAATGCTGAATGTGGATGACAGTGCAAAAAATGTCAAAAATCATTTGCTTGTACAGCATACTCGTGTTCCTTTTGCGACGGAAAATTTCTTGCCCGACCATTATTCACAAAGTTATGCCGCAGAATGGTTGCCAGCAGCGACGCAGCAGGGCATTTCAGCGATTGATTTTTGTCAGCCGATTGTATTTGATCGCAGCGAAGTAAAGGAAGTTGCACTCGATGAATTGATTCGTTTTTATCGTCATCCTGTCAGGGCATTTTTTCAGCAACGGCTAAAGGTGCATTTTGTCATTGAAGAGATGGAACTGCCTGAAGAGGAACCTTTTGTACTGGATAATCTGCAACGTTATCAGTTTAACCAGCTGTTGCTAAACATTTTGATAGAACAGGGGCAACCTGAATCTTTGTTCTATCATCTCCGAGCATCGGGTGGCTTGCCATATGGTTCCTTTGGTGAAGTCTATTGGATGGATCAATTAGAGTCCATGCAGCCATTGGCGGATAAGGTGCGTGAAGAGAGAACAGAGTCTTTTTCCATCGACTTATATGAGGAACTAGACACCGTGATATTGACTGGCAGGATTAATCAGATACAGCCCGATGGAATTTTACGTTGGCGTCCAGCGAACTTAACGGCCAATGATGGTATCCAATTATGGATTGAGCACCTTGCCTACTGCCTTTCAGGTGGCACCAGTGAAAGCCGCATGTATGGAACTGGAAAAAAGGGAAAAAAGGAGAAAGAGGATAAAAAAGTTCCAGATTGTCGTTTTTTACCATTAGGACAGGATGAAGCGAAAAAGTATCTGAACCAGATGATAGAAGGCTATTTTCAAGGAATGTCTGAACCTCTCCCCCTGTTTTGTCGAAGTGGTTTGGCATGGCTAATTGATTGTTTAGACAAGGAAAGTAAGGAAATTGATTTCAGTGAGGAATCTCAACAAAGTGCCGAGAATAAATTGATGGAGCAATGGCTGGGGACACATGACAGAAAAGGTGAAAGCTGCGATCACTATATACAGAGGGCTTTCCGGCAAGTTGATCTATCACTTATTGAGCGTATGAAACGCGAAATTCAGAGCTATTTGTTACCGATGGTTTGTTATTCAAATGGCTCGTTATTTAAATAAATAGGGAGAATATTAGGTTATGCCTAAATATGTTATCCGCATCATGACGATGCTCTTTTTGCTGTTTTGTGGGGTAACGGCATATGCTCAATCACCGTGGCAGCCGCTGTCGGATACGATTCACAAAAGTGATCGCGATCCTCGCCAATATAAAGCCATTCAATTAGAAAATGGTATGACAGTACTGCTGGTTTCTGATGAGAAGGCTATTAAATCATTGACTGCTGTTTCGATTCCGGTCGGTCATATGGAAAATCCAGATAATCAGCTTGGTTTGGCTCATTATCTGGAGCACATGGTATTAATGGGTTCCAAACGCTATCCTCAACCTGGCGGATTTGCTGAGTTTCTGCAAAAGCATGGAGGAAGTCGTAATGCCAGTACAACTGCCAACCGTACGGCATTCTATCTGGAAGTTGAAAATGATTCTTTGACAGAAGCGACTGACCGTCTGGCTGATGCGCTTGCGGAACCGCTGCTGGATCCAGTGAATGCCGATCGTGAACGCCATGCCGTTGATAACGAAATGACCATTGCTCGTGCGGGTGAAGGGCATCGCATTTGGCAAATCCGTTCTGAGACTATCAATCCTGCCCATCCCAATGCTCGGTTTGCTGGCGGGAATCTAGAAACACTAAAAGATAAGCCCGATAGCAAATTACAGACGGCACTTGTTGATTTTTACCAGCGTTATTACTCCGCCAATTTGATGAAAGGGGTAGTGTATGGTAATCAATCGATAGACAAACTGGCTCAGATTGCAGCAGAAACTTTTGGTCGCATCCCAAATCGACACGCTTCGGTGTCTGCCATTACCGTTCCAGCAGTCACAGATAAAGAAAAAGGCATCGTTATCCATTATGTGCCAGCACAACCGTATAAAGCACTGCGACTAGAATTTAGCATTGCTGACAATAGTGCCGATTTTCGCAGCAAAACAGATGGATATATCGGGTATTTGATTGGTAATCGCAGTCAAAATACTTTGTCTGATTGGCTGCAAAAGCAGGGGTTAATTGAAGGTATCAGTGCTTCCGCAAATCCAAAAAACGATGGTAATGCAGGGACGTTTGGTATTTATGTTTCGTTAACGGATAAGGGACTTGAACATCGTGATCAAGTGATTGCAGCTATTTTTTCTTACATTAATCTATTAAAGCAAGAGGGTATTCAAAAGAGTTATTTTGATGAAATGACCAAGGTGCTCAATGTAGCATTCCAGTATGCGTCAATCATACGGGATATGAACTATATTGAGGGGCTGTCCGATGCTATGCTGCAATTGCCTATTTCCCATGTACTGGATGCCGGTTACCTTGCCGATGCTTTCAATTCGAAAGCGATAGCTAGCCGTTTAGATGAGTTAACGCCCGAAAATGCACGTATCTGGTTTATCAGCCCAACAGAACCACATAACAAAGAGGCTTACTTTGTTCAGGCGCCCTATCAGGTTAATAAAATTACTCAGAAACAGCTAACGGAATGGAAAAAGCTTGAACAAGGAGTTTCATTCTCTTTACCTGAATTGAACCCCTATATTCCTGATGATTTATCTCTGATTAAAACATCTGCTAGCCAAAAGCACCCTAAAATGATTTTGGAAAAGGCAAATGTTCGCCTGTTTTATATGCCAAGCCAATATTTTGCAGATGAGCCTAAGGGCAGTATCACATTGGAGATGCGTAATCCTAATGGGATGAAAAACATTAAGGATCAACTTGCAGATACGCTGCTGGCCTATTTGTCTGAAATTGCCCTTGATCAACTGGGTTATCAGGCATCGGTAGGGGGAATGGGTGTCTCTGTAGGTTACGTTGATGGTTTGAACATTGGCGTCAGTGGTTATACGCAACATTTACCGGAATTGTTAACTTCAGCTATAGATCAGTACATCTCATTTATGCCAACTCAGGAGGAGTTGAATCAGGCGAAATCGTGGTATCGGGAACAACTCGAAGTTGCCAATAATGGCAAAGCCTTCCAAATGGCCATGCAGCCTGTTTCGCGCCTTTCTAGTGTGCCTTACTTCGAGCAGTCTGAAAAATTGAAGGCGCTGGATACCATCACCGTTGATGATATTGTGAAATACCGCCAGAAGATGATCCAACACTCAGCCTTACAGGCGCTGATCTTCGGTAATTTAACGGAGCAGCAAGGTATTGATATCGTTCAATCAGCACAGAAACAGCTCGCTAATCAAGGCACCGTATGGTGGACTGGCGAGCACATCGTAATCGGCCGTAATTATGCTGTTGACTTTAAAGGCACGGCTAATAGCACTGATAACGCACTGGCAGAAATCTATATTCCAACGGGATATGATCGTATCAAGGGAAAAGTTTATTCCAATTTGCTGAGTAGCATTTTGTCACCATGGTTCTATGATCAACTGAGGACTACAGAGCAACTTGGTTATGCGGTCTTTGCTTTCGACCAAAATGTGGGTAAACAATGGGGATTGGGTTTTCTATTGCAGAGTAACAGTAAGCAACCGGATTTCCTGCATAAACGCTACCAGAGTTTCTATCAACAGGCTGATAAGAAATTGAAAGCGATGTCTGATGCTGAGTTTGAGCAGTATAAAAAAGCACTGCTGATAGAAATGCGCCAGCCGCCACAAACCTTCTATTCAGAAGTGGCTCGTTATTATTCGGATTTTGGACGCAATAATTTCAAATTTGATACACATGCGCAGGTTATCGCAGCGATGGAGAAAGTGACTAAAGCACAGTTGATTGAGTTTTATGAAAAAGCGGTTATCAAACGTCAGGGATTGGCACTGATTTCCCAAATTACCGGGAAAAAAGGCACGTCTCATCAGTATGTTGAGCTGAAAGGCTGGAAAACCTACCATTATGTGTCAGATTTCCAGAAACAATTACCGGTTAAGGTGAATGCTCAGTGAGCAAAGAAATACCGGGCCATCAGATACTAGGTCATCAAGTGGAGTCTCATAAACTTAACCCTTTAACATTGCCGCTGTATGGTCAGCGGCTGATCGAGGCTTCAGCCGGTACGGGAAAGACCTACACGATAGGCTTGTTTTATCTCCGTCTGTTACTGGGACTGGGCGGCTCTGCCGCCTTTTCCCGGCCGCTGAATGTTGAGGAGATTCTGGTTGTTACCTTTACTGAAGCGGCAACGGATGAATTGCGTGGACGTATCCGCGAAAATATCCATCAGCTTCGCTTGGCCTGTATACGAGAAGAAACCGCCGTTAGCGATCCCACTTATCAGCAATTATTGAATGAAATTCCTGATAAGGAGAGTGCGGCTAATTGGTTATTGGCCGCTGAACGTCAGATGGATGAAGCAGCGATCTATACCATCCACGGTTTTTGCCAGCGAATGCTGGTGCACAATGCGTTTGAATCCGGTGTACTGTTTGATCAAACTTTGATTCAGGATGAGAGTCAGCTACGTAAACAAGGCTGTGCAGATTTCTGGCGGCGTCACTGTTATCCTCTGCCATTGCCGATAGCCGTGGAAATTAGCCGGATATGGAGTGGGCCGGAAGCATTGCTGAAAGATATCTCTGACTATTTGCAGGGAGATATGCCGTATATCGTCAATGCGCCTGTTAGCGATGAAACACTGTTTAGCCGTCATCAAAAAATCATTGAGCAGATTGATTCGATAAAATGTCAGTGGAATGACGTCGCATCGGATTTACATGATTTGATCGCCAAGTCCGGTGTTGATAAGCGCAGCTACAGCAGCAGGTATTTACCTAATTGGTTAAATAATGCCTCTGAATGGGCTAAATCCCCGACCACAGACTATCAGCTCCCCAAAGAGTTGGATAAATTTTGCCAGTCACGATTGGTGGAAAAAACCAAAAAAGGCGATGCTCCACAACATCCGCTGTTTGAGGCTATCGATGGTTTATATCAGCACCCACTAACGCTAAAAGATATCATCATTTCCAAGGCGATTGTTGAAGTCCGCCAATCAGTTAATCAAGAAAAGCTGGTGCGTGGCTATATGGGGTTTGATGACTTGCTAACCCGTTTAGACAGTGCCTTGCGGCGAGCTGGGGGAGAGCAGCTTGCGGTGACTATCCGGCAGCGTTATCCCGTCGCGATGATCGATGAATTTCAGGATACTGACCCACAGCAATATCGCATTTTTCAGGCCATATATTGTTATCAATCCGAAAACGAGTTGCCAGAAAATCAGTCATCAGAAAATGGTTTGCTGTTCATTGGTGATCCCAAGCAAGCGATTTATGCGTTCCGTGGTGCGGATATTTTCACTTATATTCGCGCTCGTTCCAATGTTAGTGCCCATTACACGCTGGAGACTAACTGGCGTTCTTCTGCACCAATGGTGCGAGCGGTCAATAAACTATTTTACCGAACAGAACGTCCATTTTTGTTCGAACAGATCCCATTCATTAACGTGAATACAGCGGAAAAAAATCGTGGGCTAAGATTCTCTTTACATAATGAGGATCAGGCTGCATTGCGATTTTGGTTACAACCCGGTGAGGGCGTTTCCAAAGGAAGATATGAACAAAGCATGGCTCGGCTGTGTGCTGCCCAAATTCGGGATTGGTTGCAAGCCGGACAAGAAGGAAAGGCACTTCTGTATCAGGCAGAAAAAAACCGTCCGGTTATGGCGGCGGATATCACGGTGTTGGTTCGTGATCGTCGAGAAGCATCGTTAATCCGTAATGAGTTGAACGAACTCAAGATACCCTCAGTATTTCTTTCCAATCGAGAAAGTGTGTTTGATACACCAGAAGCCAAAGACCTGCTTTGGTTGTTACAGGCGGTATTATCGCCGGAAAAGGCCCGAGAGCTGAGAAGTGCGTTAGCCAGTAGCTTATTTGGCATGAGTGCGCAGCAAATCGATCAACTGAATCATGACGAAATAGCATGGGATCACCTGGTTGATGAATTTGATGGTTATGCCCGTTTATGGCGCTCCCGTGGTGTACTACCAATGCTGCGGGCGGTGATGGTGAAACATCAGATAGCAGAAAACTTGCTGGCTGGTGATGATGGTGAACGCAGGCTTACTGATATTATGCACATTGGGGAGTTATTGCAGGAGGCATCGCAGCAACTGGATAGCGAACATGCTGTTGCTCGCTGGCTGGCGCAACAGATTTCTCGTCCTAACCCACAATCAGAAGCCCAGCAGATGCGATTGGAAAGTGATCGACATCTGGTGCAGATCTGCACCATTCATAAATCAAAGGGGCTGGAGTACCCATTGGTTTGTTTGCCTTTCATTTGTAGTTACAGGAAACAGAAGCAGGCGATTTATCATGATCGCCATAATTTTGAGGCTCACCTTAGTATTTCCCATGATGATGAAAAGTTGAAGGAAGCCTTGGAGCTGGCGGATGAAGAGCGCTTGGCTGAAGATTTGCGCTTGCTCTACGTGGCATTAACACGAGCGGTTTATCACTGTAGTGTTGGTGTAGCCCCGCTCATCAAGGGAAATAGGGGGAAAACGGGGGAGACTGATTTACACTTGTCCGCCCTTGGATATCTGTTGCAGAAAGGGCAGAAAGGTGATGCTGAATTATTGGTAAGCAGCTTAGATGAGCTTTGTGATGACAGTATAGAGATTAAGCGGGTGGAAGAAACGGCCAATGTACAATGGTGCTCGCAAAGTGAAAACCTCTTGTCGTTGGGGGCCAGAAGATTCCAACGTTCCATTAGGGATGATTGGCGGGTAACGAGTTATTCGGGTTTACAACATTCAGCTTCCCATACTATTTCCCACTCTATTCTCGAAAATCGTGCCAGTGCATTTGGAGAGTCAGTCGATGTAATCGTGCAATCCATTTCCCCGAAGCTGGATATTGATGCCCGTGGTGAAAAACAGGAAGAACAATCGTTACAGGTGACCCCACATACTTTTCCGCGCGGGACATCTGCGGGAACGTTTCTGCACGGTATTTTGGAAGATCTGGATTTCGGTAATCCTCCTGATCAGGCGTGGCTGGTGGAAAAACTGATGGCATCAGGATTTGATGAACATTGGGCTCCGGTATTGGAACAGTGGATAAAAGATATTCTAAGTGCAGAGCTGAATGAGCAAGGAATACAACTTGCCAGTGTGCCCAGCCATCTTCAGCAAAGTGAAATGCAGTTTTATCTTCCAGTGGATAAGATACTGCATTCAAAGGCAATGGATGCATTGACTCGTCGTTATGATCCGTTGTCTGCACAATGTGCGCCATTGGCCTTTCATCAGGTCAAGGGCATGTTAAAAGGGTTTATTGATTTGGTTTTTTGCTGGCAGGACAAGTTTTACGTGGTGGATTACAAATCAAACTGGTTGGGAGAGAGTAGCCAGTCATATACGCAGGAAGCAATGGCGAAGGCCATGATAGATCATCGTTACGATTTACAGTACCAGCTCTATACTTTGGCTCTGCATCGTTATTTGCGTCATCGGTTAGCCCATTATGATTATCGGCAGAATTTCGGCGGAGTAATATATCTGTTCCTGCGTGGTATTGATAAGAATAACCCTGGGCATGGTATTTATCATTATTTGCCGCCCTTTGAATTTATTGACGAACTGGATACGCTTTTCAGTGCTGTTGGTGAGGAACAAAGCGTATGAATTCCATGATGTCATTATTGCAACAAGCTGTGATTCAGAAGTTATTGCGTCCGCTGGATGTACAGTTTGCGTATGCGATGATTAAAGATGAAAATCCTTTGTTACTGCTGATTACCGCCTTGTTAAGCGCTGAATCGGGAGCAGGACATGTTTGTTTACCGCTGGAACGGATCTCGCCAAAATATTTATTTGAAGGTAGGCAGCCTGAGTTGGCTGTTTTGCTTTGGTCACTGGCAGGCGAGCCGGATCAACAGCAAATTGTTGCTGCTTTGCGGTCATGTCCGGCGGTGAGTGCGGGTGAATTTCCCACACCGATGATTCTTTCTCATCAGGGTGTTTCTGATTACCGTTTGTATTTACAACGCATGTGGCAAAGTGAACGGCGTGTAGCGGATTTTTTTGCTGCTGTTGAATTGACTGGTGATCTTGGTGAAACGGCTCTTGATGAAGCTGATTTTGATAAAACTGTTTTTAATGAAATACAGCTACGTCGTATTTTGGATGAGCTTTTCGGTGTCACTGCCGAAGGCGAAATAGATTGGCAAAAAGTTGCGGCGGCAGTTGCGGTGACGAGCCGCATTTCTGTTATCTCCGGTGGGCCAGGAACGGGAAAAACAACGACGGTCGCTAAGTTGTTGGTAGCGTTGATCAAGCTGTACGAAGGGCAGCAATTAAGCATTCAATTGGCTGCCCCAACAGGCAAGGCCGCGGCTAGATTGACTGAGTCGCTCAGAGAGGCGGTCAAGAAACTCGCTTTAACGCCAGAACAATGGCGTAGCATTCCAGAACAGGCGAAAACTATTCACCGTTTATTGGGGGCGCAGCCAGATAGCCAGAAATTGCGTTATGGCCGCGATAATCCTCTCTCCCTTGATATTTTGATCATTGATGAAGCTTCAATGGTGGATTTGCCCATGATGGCTCATTTGGTTGATGCTTTACCGTCGCGGGCGAAAGTCATTTTCTTGGGGGATAAAGACCAGTTGGCGTCGGTCGAAGCCGGTGCGGTATTGGGAGATATTTGTCGCTTTGCTGAACAGGGGTATAGCGCCAAACGTGCTGAACAGTTGGGAAGATTAACTGGGTGTCCGTTAACGCGTTATTCCCAAACACATTCTGAGGAAAATGCCTCCGCCGTGCGGGATTGCCTATGTCTGCTACGCAAAAGTTATCGTTTCAATTCAACTTCCGGTATTGGGCAATTGGCATCGGCTGTTAATCAGGGAAATCGTGCAGGTGTATCTGCGGTGCTGAGTCAATCTTTTCCTGATGTTTATTTCAATCCACTTTCAGGGGATGAAGATTATCAGCGTTTGTTGGCTGAAACTGCCGCTGGCTACTATCAGTATTTGGCGATGGTGAATGAACGAGCGTCAGAAGAAGCAATTTTAGCGGAATTTAACCGTTTTCGGTTGTTGTGTGCGTTGAGGGAAGGGCCGTTTGGTGTCATTGGGCTGAATCAGCGAGTGGAACAATTGTTACACAGAAAAGGAATTATTACCCTGCCCAAAAATGTGGAGATCCGTGGCTATGCTGGGCGTCCGATCATGATATTACGTAATGACAGTACTCTTGGGCTGTTTAACGGAGATATCGGGATTATGCTCAAGAATCAGGATAATGAGCTGAAAGCCTATTTTCAGTTATCTGATGGACAGATTAAAGGATTCCAGCCGAGCCGATTGCCGCAACATGAAACGGCTTATGTGATGACTGTACATAAATCTCAGGGTTCAGAATTTGAACATACTGCATTAGTATTACCGACTCAATACTCACCGGTAGTCAGCCGAGAATTGGTATATACCGCGCTGACTCGGGCGCGGGAGAAATTGACCATTTATGCCCATAAGCCGGTTTTGGACAAGGCTGTGGCTACGGCAACACAGCGGCGAAGCGGGCTGGCAGAGTGGTTCAACCCGCAGTGAAAAAGTATCTATGGTCAAGGTTAATGCGGTTAATGATTCTATAAATTCAGCATCAAGATTTTGGAACGGCGCTGATAGTTATACAGCGCTTGTTTTTCCACTGGCAGTATATCGATTTCTGCGGGTTCAAAACCTTTCTCCTGAAACCAGTGAATACTGCGGGTTGTGAGTACGAAGAGTTTTTCTAGCCCCATCTGTTTAGCATGATTGGCAATGGAGTTCAGCAGTACTTCACCACGGGAAGAGTTTCGGTAGTCGGGATGTACGGCAACACAGGCCATTTCCCCAATTTTTTCATCGGGATAAGAGTACAGTGCAGCACAGGCGATGGTGACGTTATCGTGTTCTATCAGGGTAAACTTATCAATTTCCATTTCCAATTGTTCCCGTGAGCGGCGCACCAAAATGCCTTGTTGTTCCAATGGACGAATAAGCTCAAGAATACCGCCGATATCATTGATATTGGCACGGCGAATCTGTTCGGAGCGCTCCATAACAATTTGGGTTCCTATGCCTTCGCGGGAGAATAGTTCCTGAACCAGCGAACCATTTTCTTGATAGCTGATCAAATGGCTGCGACGAACTCCGCGGCGGCAGGCTTTAATGGCTCCCCTTAAGAAACGCGTCGTTCCTGAATAGTGATCATCAGCGTTTTCCAATTCATACAGGCGAGCTTCTCCTTCATTGGGGAACATTTCTGATAAGGTATTGCCTTCAGCATCAAGTACGCCCTGCGATGAGCAAAACCCGATTAATTTCTCCACTTTTAATTTGATCGCTAGCTGCGTAGCAATTTCTTCGGATGTCAGATTGAAACTTTCTCCCGTGACGGAAACGGCAACGGGGCCAATCAGCACAATAGCGTTATTGCCTAATTGCTGGTTGATGGCTTCCTCATCAATGCGGCGGATCCTGCCACTATGGCAATAATCGATTCCATCATCAATTCCCAAAGGCTGGGCGATAATAAAGTTACCGCTGACAACATTAATGTTGGCGCCTTGTGATGATGTATTGCTTAGGTTCATGGAAAGGCGTGCTGTAATATCCAGTTGTAACAGACCTGCTGCCTGTTTAACCAGATCCAGCGTCTTGGCGTCAGTCACTCTGGTGTGTTTATGATAAACCGATTGGCAATTATGTTCGGCGATGTTTTGTTCTATTTGTGGGCGAGCACCATACACGACGATTAAACGAATGCCCAGGTTATGCAGCAATCCAATATCGTTAACGATGTTTGGAAAATTCTCATGGGCGATGGCTTCACCCCCCAGCATAATGACAAAGGTTTTTCCTCGGTGTGCATTGATATATGGAACCGAGTGTCGAACGACTTCAACTAATTCGGTGCTGCGCTCTTTCATGAAACTCTCTCTGAATGAATTTTTATTCGCATTTTTTGTATTTTTATTCTTTTTGGGGAGGATGGCAAGAGGAAACATAGATAAAAATAACGTTATTATTTATATTGGTATAAATAAACTGGGAGAGTAAAAAATGTTTTTTTTGATGACAGCGATTCGCTAATTAATTAGAGTTCTCACCTAGTTATTATGTTTGGTAAAGATTACTGCGTTTGGTTGTTTTTAAATGGAATAAACGATGAGTCATTCAGACCATAATTCTTCACGTCGCCGCCTGCTGAAAGGCGCAGCAGCCCTGTGGCTATTGAGTATCAGTCCAATAGGCTACGCCGCAAACTCAAAAGTGATTGCTGTCCGTATTTGGCCAGCATCAAGTTATACCAGAGTGACGCTGGAGTCTAATATTCCACTTAAGTATCGCCAATTTTCACTTTCAAATCCTAATCGTATTGTGATCGATTTGCAGGGCATCCAGCTTAATAGTGTCTTGAGCAGTATGGGGACACAGGTTCAGCAGCGTGATCCTTACCTGAAATTGGTGAGAGCTGGGCAATTTGATCCCAAAACGGTGCGTTTGGTATTTGAAATCAAACAGCCTATCGCCCCGCATATTTTTACATTGCCACCAATTGCTAAATTTAAGCACCGTTTGGTGTTAGATTTTTATCCCAAAAAGGCGGCTGGTGTGGATGATGATCCTTTGCAGGCCCTGCTTGAAGAGTACAACAGCGGGGATTTAGAAAAGCATTTGCCTGCGGAGACACGCAAACCCGGTAAGGCAGGGAAAGATAGGCCGATTGTGATTGTGCTCGATCCCGGTCACGGTGGTGAAGATTCGGGAGCTATTGGGAAATATAAAACCCGTGAAAAAGATGTCGTGTTGCAAATTGCCCGTCGTTTACAGGCGCTCATTAAACGTGCGCCTGGCATGAAAGTTTACATGACCCGTAATGAAGACGTGTTTATTCCCTTGAAAGTTAGGGTGGCGAAAGCGCGTAAGATGCGAGCGGATCTATTTGTTTCTATTCATGCCGATGCCTTTACGAATCGGTCTGCGCGGGGCTCATCCGTGTTTGCGCTTTCTACTAAAGGTGCGACTAGTAATACTGCCCGCTTTCTGGCTCAGACTCAAAACGAGGCTGATTTGATTGGAGGGGTTAGCAAAAGCGGTGATAAATATTTGGATCACACCATGCTGGATTTGGTTCAAACCGCGACGATTAACGATAGTCTGAAATTTGGTGATGAAGTGCTCAAACGGATGGGTAAAGTTAATAAACTGCATAAAAATAGCGTCGATCAGGCGGGATTTGCGGTATTGAAAGCGCCAGATATTCCTTCTATTTTGGTGGAAACTGCATTTATCAGTAATCTGGAAGAAGAACGTAAACTGAAAACAGCAAAATTCCAGCAACAAGTGGCGGAATCTATTTTTGCTGGCATTAAGGTTTATTTCAAAAGTGGTGCAGAACTGGCACGGCGGTGAAATATCCGCTTTGAATAAGGCTCAATGAAACTATTCAACATATCTATCTCAGCTATGGCTATGCTTAAACAGGTATTAAATAATATTAAGAAGAATTTAAAATTAGGGGGAATTAGATAATAAAAAATGAGATAAGAAGAAATGAAATCTTTAAAAGAAAATTTGGTTGCGGGGGCCGGATTTGAACCGACGACCTTCGGGTTATGAGCCCGACGAGCTACCAGGCTGCTCCACCCCGCGTCCGTCTATTTGCAAACCTTGATTATCAATCGTGAGTGCAAATACTTAATAATGGCATCGTACAAAATTGGTTGCGGGGGCCGGATTTGAACCGACGACCTTCGGGTTATGAGCCCGACGAGCTACCAGGCTGCTCCACCCCGCGTCCGTCTATTTGCAAACTTTGATTAGCAATCGTGAGTGCAAATTCTGAATGATGACATTCTTTACTACTGTACATTCTTTGTTTCTATATATCTTTAGTTCTATATCGTGTCTATGTTACGTCGTATTAATGATGACATCACATAGAGTTGGTTGCGGGGGCCGGATTTGAACCGACGACCTTCGGGTTATGAGCCCGACGAGCTACCAAACTGCTCCACCCCGCGTCCGATGTGGGCACACTATACTCTCGAACGGAGTTGTTGCAAGGTTTTTATTGATATTTACTGAATTTATTTGTTTTATGGTTGAAACTTAATCTTGTTGTTTTGTTTTTACTCGATTGGGCTTGCAAAACGATAAGCTATTTTTTTTCTAACTACATTTCTTTATTTATTCGTGTTTGATATTGTTCGTGGTCGGATCGTGATGTGATGGTTGGATATAAGGTATGAATATGAAACTTTGGGGAAAATATCTGTTATGTGGATTGGTCATTTCGTTATTATCGGGATGTCAGCGACCGACCGATCAAGCACAACAGTATAAAGATGGTCGAATTACCCAAAACCTCCAACTGGTTAATACGCCTAATGCCCAAGGTTCTCCGGTTAATGCCAAAGATTTTGCCACTCAAGTTAAATTTATCAGCAAGTCTTCCCCGCGTCTTTATAGCAATAACCGTGACACATTTGATGCGATCGAAAATTGGATGTTGTCCGGTGGTGATACCCGAAATTTAAACGAGTTTGGTTTACTCGCCTATCAGATGGAAGGTGAAGATAATTACGGCAACGTGAAGTTTACCGGTTATTACACACCCGTTGTGCAAGCGCGGCATATCAAGCAGGGAGAGTTCAAATATCCGCTGTACAGTATGCCAACTAAATCGCGTTTCCGGTTGCCAAATCGCGCAGCAATATATAGTGGGGCGCTGAACAAAAAATTCATCATCGGGTACAGTAATTCCCAGATGGATAATTTTATGATGGAAGTGCAAGGAAGCGGTTATGTTGATTTTGGTGATGGACGCCCATTGACCTTTTTTGGCTATGGGGGAAAGAATGGACATGTTTATCGCAGTATTGGCAAGGTGCTGATCGACCGCGGAGAAGTGCCTGGTGAAAAAATGTCAATGAAAGCTATTCGCCAGTGGGGAGAACAGCATAGCGAAGCCAAAGTGAGAGAATTGCTGGAACAGAATCCTTCATTTGTTTTCTTTAGACCTGAACCCTATACCTTCGTTAGAGGAGCCAGTGCTGTGCCCCTCGTCGCTGAAGCATCGGTAGCATCTGACAAATCACTGGTTCCTCCCGGAACAGCGTTATTGGCGGAAGTGCCAGTGCTGGATCAAATGGGAAAATTTACCGGACAGTATCGGATGCGCCTGATGGTGTCACTGGATGTCGGTGGTGCCATTAAAGGAAATCATTTCGACATTTATAATGGTGTTGGTGAGAGGGCTGGTGAAATGGCTGGTTTTTATAATCACTATGGTCGTGTTTGGGTATTGAAGAAATCATCAACTGGTTTTTTGGCAGCAAACCAGTAAGATCCCCTCCAGTTTAATCAATCGATAACCGATCTCAATAGAGGTAGGTGTTATGCAGGATTTATTTAGTGATGCAAGTTTCTCTCTCTGATGCTTATCTTCAGCGTTTCGCTGGTACGGCTCGATTATATGGCAAGAAAGCGCTTTCATTATTTGCCTGTTCACATGTCTGTGTGGTGGGTATTGGCGGTGTCGGTTCATGGGCTGCAGAAGCTCTGGCGCGTACAGGCATCGGCGCTATCACGCTGATTGATATGGATGACGTTTGCATTACCAATACTAATCGTCAGCTGCACACTTTGGTACAGCATGTGGGATTGCCAAAAACTGAGGTGATTGCCGAGCGGATAAGAGCGATAAATCCTGAGTGCCAAGTGACTTGCATTGATGATTTTGTCACCCCTGATAACGTGGCCGAATTGATGTCCACAGGATTCAGTTATGTGATTGATGCAATTGACAGCATACGACCAAAAGCAGCGTTATTGGCCTATTGCCGTCGCTATAAGATCCCAGTTGTGACGACGGGAGGAGCAGGTGGGCAACTGGATCCTACCCAGATTCAGGTGGTGGATTTGGCTAAAACGGTACAAGATCCACTGGCGGCTAAATTAAAGGAACGCTTAAAATCGGATTATCGCGTAGTGAAGAACGGCAAGGGAAAATTGGGCATTGAGTGCGTTTTCTCAACGGAACAGCTAGTTTATCCCCAATCTGACGGTACAGTCTGTGCGGTCAAGAGCACGGCGGACGGTTCGAAACGGATGGATTGCGCCTCTGGTTTTGGTGCCGCAACGATGGTTACGGCGACCTTTGGCTTTGTTGCAGTATCTCACGCGCTGAAAAAGATGCTGGCAAAAGCCGAGCGGGAAAAGACGCTGTAATGCAGAGTTTAATGGAGATAGGCGTGGGCAATTTCCTGAATGGTGTTAATCAGGGATTTCACACCATTGAGCCGTGAGCCACTCAATTGGTGTTCGAGGCCGAGTTGCTGGAATAACTCGGCCAAAGGTGTTTGTGAAACCTGTTCTGGTGTTTTGCCTTCCACGGCGGTCAGGAGAACTGCCAATAATCCTTTGACAATGCGGCCTTCGCTATCGCCGTAAAAATGCAGTCGGCCGTCCGGAAGTAATTGATACCCCAGCCAGACTCGATTCTCGCATCCCGACATTTCAATATTTTGTTGTTTTAATTCATCTGCCAAAGGGGGCAGCTTTCTGGCTAGCCCGATAAGCTGCCGATAGCGATCTTCCCACAATTTACTTTGCTGGAAGTTTTCAATAAGTTGTTGCTCCGTGATTTCCGTTCCAAACGGATGCGGGGCAAGGATAGTGTCTGAAAGTTGTGTCATCAGTTATTTATCTTGCAGTGAGTTTGTCGCTTATTCCCTCTAAATGAGGTTTCAGAATCATAGCAGTTATGTTCTGAAACAAAAGCCATCATTACTTTTTCTTTTTATGCCAATTCGTGGCAGACCACTTGGCACTAGCATCAACCTCTTTAAACAGTAAATTATTTCTACTATGAATTTGAATTTTTTCAGGAAGATAACCTAAGCTATATAGGTTAAAAAAACGTGCATAAACATTCGGCCCAGTCATTTCTACCGTCTTATCTATACGGCGATGTCTAAGGTGTGATTGATAATTTTTGTTTGCAGGCTGAGAGGAATCGATACCGGTTCTCCATATCGGATCCAACATATTACATTTCATGTCTAGAGAGATTTTTCCTGCTTTATGATATTTCAAGGCCTTATCAATTTTTAAATTATTTTCATGGAATTTCATAGGGTGTTGTATTTTATTGATTTTATCTGATTTGACAGTTTGATTGATTTGAATAATAAGGTGATTCTTTTTTATCATCATAGCCATTTTCAACAAGATACTTAGAACAGTTTCTGAGTACTGAGGGGCAGAAATAATAGCATTTCCGAAACGATTACTTAAATTAGTACTGAAGTAAGAACTTAGACTATGATTTTTGGCGATTGTTTTATTTATATACCCGTCATCTTTCAAGTTGCTGCTTTGTTGGCTACGCTCACTCACTCCAGTCACATAGTTATCTATGCTCTTGGGGATTCGCCTCCCTTGCCGCCGCGCTGCAACTTGAAATCTATTGGGTATAACATTCCATTTTTACCTTGATTATTAATTTGTTTTCCTCCCCGACCAGATATGTCACCAAAACCTAGACTTGATGGGAAATCTACTTTTTCAAATCTAGCTGTTTTTTTATCGGTATTTTTTCTCCATGCTTGCCCTTGTTTATCATATATGAACTTATCAAAAACCTCCGATTTTCTATATTTTATGTGAGAATCAGTTAATTCTACATCTGCATCAAGATAAATTCCCCCTTCTACATATAGAATAACAAGTCGGGCAATGTCACTGGCTGCAGCATAATTATGGAAATCAGCATGCAGGTGTAGGTCATATATGTGATTTTTATTTATATGAATCATGTATATATGGTGCAAGTAATCAATTAGTTCAGGAGATTTTCCATAGCGTTTTTCATCGGTTTTAAAATGAATGAAATCTGGAGAGCGCTTGTATCGGTTAAGCTGTTGGGTGAAAGTTTGATGAAAGATGTTAATTCTTTGTTTTAATATATAAAAAGCTTCTTCAACATCTCTGTAAACAAATAGGTTTTCAATTCCGAATATTGTGCCAATATCAAAATCCTGTTGTTTGAAATTAAAGGTGAGTGATTTTAATGTGTTTAGGATTAGTGATTTATCTCCGTGATTTCCCCAGATGTTAATTGTAAATCCGGGGTTTTCATCCTTCATTGTTATTATTTTTTTAAAGTCATTTTCTGATATGTTATTTCCGGTCCAGAAATAATGAATTTTTCGGGGGATATTCATAAGCTACCCTTTTATTCTTTGATAACGCATTAGCTAAATTGTATTGTATATTTATGCTATTAAAACTTAATTGATGATTGTGATATGACAATTGAAGCGTATTTTATATGATCTCTTTCTAAGAGAAGTGTAAATAACAAGTTAGTTAAATGTATTACTTTGGCTCATTTGGATCAATCTAAACTCTGAGCTAAAAATCTTAGTTACCTGAGGTATCAGAGTGTGCATCAAGAGTCGTAAATTATGACCACATTTTTCCCATAACCAATGTATCTTGGTTCGGTATTTACAGCGATGGGCAAAGAACTGCCCCAAGAATTCCAAAGTAGTTGGAATAGTTGAAATAGTTGGGCAGTTAAAAAATATCTAGTTTCTGGTGACTGATAGGACAGTCACGGCAGGACAATATTAATCATTGAGTAGCGATAGGGCAAACTTTACGGCATTGACCAATCTATCCGCATCTTGCTGGTTATTATAAGGCATGAATGAAGCTCGCAGGCAGCCGCTGATCCCAAGGGCATCTAGCAGCGGTTGAGCGCAGTGTTGCCCTGAACGCAGAGAAATATTCTGTTCAGCAATCAGAGTCGCCAAATCATTGTGATGTATTCCTGCGATATTGAAAGCCAACAAGCTGGAACCTGCCGTGCGGTAACTGATAAAACCCGATAGTGTGCTGAGTTGCTGTTCAGTATAATCCGTCAGGGCAATCGCATGGGATTCGGCGAGCTGGATATCAACGGTTTTCAACCATTCCAGAGTCGCAGCAAAGCTGACTACGCCGGCAACATTGGGTGTTCCTGCTTCAAAGCGATAAGGAACCGCTTCCGGAGTGAAACCGTCGAATGAAACTTGAGTCAGCATTTTTCCGCCTCCGTGCCACGGCGACATTGCATTCAGTAACTCACTTTTGCCATACAATATACCCAACCCATTCGGGCCATACAGTTTATGGGCTGAGAAAGCATAAAAATCGATATCCAATTGCTGAACATCAGCGGAAGAATGCACGATACCCTGGGCACCATCGACCAGCACTCGGCATTCATATTCGTGCGCGAGTGCTGTGACTTGAGCCAAATCCAGTGTGGCACCAGTGACGTTCGACATTTGACTAATGGCGACTAATCGGCTTTTTTCATTCAGCAGTTCTGCGAGAGTATTTATTTCTGGTTGACGTTGACTGTCAATCGACCATTTAACGATTTTGGCTCCGGTCTGTTCTGCCAGAATCAACCACGGTAGTAGGTTAGAGTGGTGTTCCTGTTCGCTGACGATAATTTCATCACCCGCGCTCAGGCGGGAACGAAAGTAACTTTGTGCGATCAGGTTAATGGCCTCAGTTGTGCCTTTCGTCCAGATAATATCTTCAGGTAATGGCGCATTGAGCAATTCCGCCACCAATGAACGAGCCTGTTCATAACGGGCGGTCATGGCTTGTGCAGTGGCGTGCTGGCTGCGATGCACCGTTGCACTGTGGTTTTGGTAATAGTGTTCGGTCGCCTCAATCATGCATGTCGGTTTTAATGCTGTAGCTGCACTGTCCAGAAACGTGGTCGACTGTTGCAGGGCAGGGAATTGCAGGCGGAATTTTTCTGAGTCAAAGGCTTTCATAAACGGTGCTAATTTAATAGTTGTGTGATAAAGAATAAGTTTTTCTTTATATATTCCATATGAATCAATAATATATGTGTTTATCAGTAAGTTATGTAATGGCAAGTGATGATGAATAATGAAGTTTGGGGTTCTCTGCCGCCACTTTGCCGCCATTTTTTAACTGTGATAATGGATTGTATTTCAACGCATCATTCAAATGATCAGGGGAAAAATGAGCATAGCGCATTGTCATTTTGATGTCTGTATGCCCTAGTATTTTCTGTAAGACAAGAATATTTCCTCCGCTCATCATAAAGTGTGATGCGAATGTGTGGCGCATGACATGTGATGACTGGCGAGGCGGCAGTTCAATACCTGCGCGCTTAACCGCATAACGGAAAGCAGCATAGCAAGGGGTGAATAACTTACCTTTCTTCTTTGGTATCTCGTCGTACAGTTCTTTAGTGATTGGCACTGTGCGGTTACGTTTCCCTTTGGTTTTTGTGTACGTTATCTTATAAGGTGTGATTTGTGAGTCCGTTAAGTCCTCTACCTCAGACCAGCGGGCACCTGTCGATAATGCTATTTTAACAATAATCAGCAAATCTTTTGTGTTTCTTTGGGTGCAGGACTCCAACAGAGTGCTAATCTGCTGATGAGATAAAAATGCCATTTCTGATTCATTGATGCGAAACTCTCGGACATCTTTTAGAGGATTATTCTCCTTCCATTCTCCGAGTCTGTACAGCTCATTAAACATTGCCCGTAAATACGCCAATTCAGTATTGACTGTACGGGGAGCAACGGGTTTCAATCTATCTGTCCCGTTTAACCTTTTCTCGCGGTACACAGAAAATAACTTAGCGTCAAATTCGATTGCAAGGGGATCGCCCATTTCTCTGCAAGCAGAGAGCATTCTCTGTTTACAGGTTTCACCATCGCTTAGGGTTATACCGTGTGCTCGATACCAAGTATTAATCAGCTCAGATAGAAGGCGAGTATCTTTCTTTTCACCAAGCCAAGGCTTTTCTACAGTTTCATCTAATATATGGCGCTCATAAGCAAGCGCCTCACCTTTGGTCGTGAACTGTTTGCGGATTCTTCGCCCGTTCCTGCCGTTGGGGTAAAGCTCAACTAGCCATTTGCCGCTTGATTGTTTATTTATTGCCATAGTTAATAGTTTTAAATACTACCTATTAGATACTGTCGGTGAAATCACCAGTCTCAATAAAGCCTTTGAACTTATTTTCATTTAAGATAATGATGCCCATGCTTCTAGCTTTATCCATTTTCAGTTGGCTAGCGTTATAGCCATAGCAAAGAAGTTTAAGATTCTTGGTGACAGATTTTCTAATTTCCATTCCTGCATCACTGGCAAGGGTTTCAAGTTCAGCTTTTAACTCTTTCTTAAAACCAGTGAAATGGACATCAAAAGTTTCCGGTCTAGGTTTACTAACTGCAAATTCGCCGATTTTTGCAATGTCGTTGGTGAATTGAACAGCTTCATCTAAATCTTCAAAGTATTCAATTACCCTATCTTTTCGAAATGTTTTTAGTCTGCCCTCATCATGGGACAGTAAATTAATTCCTTGCAAATACTCATCATTTTCTGAAACGCTAGCAATAAATTGAACACTTACTACATATCTAGAATTGATATAAACAAAACACAGTTGTCTATCCATGATTCACCTATCGGATTAGTTTTCTAAGGTTTTCCTTAGATGTGATTTTTTATTGTTGTAACAACACGGCCAATAACCGTTATATCGCTTAGGTCGCAATCAAACGCCATGCCTACGCCAGAGACGCGGACGCGCTTGACTGGAATTCGAGTTAATTCGCGAATGCTGAGTTTTCCTTCAATATCAACTAACCATTCACCGTCATAAACATCGGCAAATTTGCGATCGATGATGTAATGAGTCTTGTTATCCAAAACACATATGGGGTCAGTAGGGAGTGGAATACCAGCAGTGAACATTACTTTATCAAACATAACATAGCCGGATTGGTACAACTTTTTATCAATCAGCTTATGGCTTGGAAACTTCATGGTATCTAATTCTTCATCGTTATATTTTTTACCATTACCCGTTGCTAACCATTCGAGATTAACACCTGTTTCCGCAACACATCTAACGACTAAATCAGCTGGAAAGTTATTTCTTTTATATCTGCCAGCCAAACTGCTGGAAGCCATATCAAAATGCTGAGCAAGCATCAATTTTGAGCTAAACCCATAAGCTTCAATGATGCGATCCAAGACAGGAACACTATCACTGAACATTTCTAAATGAAATTTTCCCATAGCTCTTTATATTGATCTCGTAAAAAACTACAATTCGCGTTGACGATTAGTAAAATACGAGATAACCTTAGTTTGAGTTGTAGTTAAAGACGATATTTAACGAATATCTACGAATAAAGCTGAAACAAAATATAGAGGATTTTGCCCCATGAGACCTATCTTTACAATCACTGTCACTGAACCATTCCTCCCAATTGAAGAATTCTGCCGTCGTCATGCTATGCCTATGGGTACTGCTCGCGACATGGTCAAAGATGGGCGCTTACCTGTCCGCGAAAAAAATGGTGATAAGAAACGCGGTAAAGTGCTTATCAATATGATGGCTCTGGCAGTTGAAGCACTAAGCTCAACTAGCACCCAAATTCCATTTAACACGCGATACGAGTAAAGCATTTCGCTTTTGGAGAAAAAAAGCAATGTTTGATTATCGCGTTTCCAAACAATCGCACTTTGATAATGCGTGCCGGGCGTTCTCCAACACGCATAAAAGAAATTTAGCACAGATCGCGGAATCCATCGGAATACCTCCGCAAATGCTGCGCAACAAGTTGAACCCTGAGCAGCGTCACATGCTGACTTGTATTGAGTTAATGAAGTTAACGGATGTGACAGAAGACGCCTCCCTTTTGGACGGTCTACTGGAGCAATTGCAGTGTCAGCCATCTGTGCCGGTTAATGAAGTTTGTGATGCCAACATGCCAGGCTATTTATTAGGAGCAACGGCAGAAGTGGGCAAGCTGGCAAGTGAGGCTGTTTCGGGTGAGCGTCTTACTTGCACCCGTGTGGCGGAGTTTAAGAAGACGGTTAATAACGCAGTCCGTTTATTAACCTTGGCGGGTGTAACCATATCATCAAGATTGCACTCAAACCCTGCGTTTAATTCGGCGGTTGATGCCGTGGCAGGGATGGGCGCATCGTTAGTCTGAGGTCAGTATGAATGCGTTAAAGCAACAGCAGCACCAGTACAAACTAACCAGTCAGTCGTTTCATACAAATAAAGGTGACGGATTTATTTTTCCCATTGTCTTATGCTCCGTTGCTTATTTTATTCTGTTTCTTATTCGTGAGGTTTAAATGAACACCGAATACCATTTTGAATCAACAGAACAACGTGCCATCGAGATGCCCTTTGAAATGCGCGTTAATGGTTTAAATTCCGTCGCTAAACTGAAAGCGGAAGTCTTTAAGTCTGATAATAAAGAGTTGGCGCTCTTTGTTGACGAAATGCGCAATAAACGCAATGCGCACTACGCGGATAATAAGCGTTTTTTGGCGGCTATCTTCTACCTTGCCCGCATTCCCAAAGAACGGCATGAACTGGAATTGCATCAATTCACCCGTGAAGAAATGTGCAATTTGATACGGGCAATAAACTTAATTAAGGCAGCCAGTCCATTATTGCCAAGTAAGTTATCGTTGCCCAATTAAATAACAATAATGATCAATTTAATTTTAATGGCGTCAACACGTCAGGGATTCTTTTTATCTAAAAACAGGAAATGAATAAATGGGAAGTATAAGTATTGAACAATTAATAAAACAAGTGCGGGAGGATGAACGTAAGCATTATGCCGAAAAGTTTTCTTACCGTTTGGAAAGTTTATCCATTCATGTTTTAAAAAACAAAATGGATCACTCGGCCAGTGCTGCTCTTTTGCAAAGTGAGTCTGAGAACATCGACCGTCAAGCACAGGAGTGGAACTATGTTTGATGTTATCGACCGCGCTTGCCAACACGCAGAAGAAACACTGGAGCGCAGAATCGCAGAGCATGTTAATCGCCCTGTCGGTGTTTCAGCGTTTGAATGTGAAAACTGCGGCGAAGCGATTCCAGAAATACGCCGTATTCAAGTTATTGGTTGTTCTCGCTGTGTTGATTGCCAGACTGATTTTGAATTGCAACAGAGATATTATCGGAGTGAATAAGATGGAACGAGTCCATAATATTAATTTGTGCATATCAGTATTTGATGACGTCGTAGAAATTAATAAAGTCGGTGTTAGTGATCGGGAATATTTTGACAGTCAGCCTGACGATATTTTAGTTATTCGTGAATACAACTACCCAAGGAATAAATATACAGGAAGAAATGTATTAGTCAGAGTCGAACGAGTTGAATACCGTTACCCCGGTTTATATCTTGTTTTCTTTGAGAAAATCAATCCTGTTGATTTTTTCTCAGTGCAGGGTGGGTGAATGAACCCCGTACCAGAAAACGGCGGCGCACAATCCAAACCGCGCCGCCAACGCAGCAAATTCCAGCCAGAGATGCCACAAAACGCAGCTCTGGCTGCGTGCGTTTCTCTGCCGTGGGATAAACCCATCCAGCCGATAGCAAGGCCGTTCCCGACTTATGCCGAGCAATACCAGAAGGAAGAAGAACGCCGCGCCATTGCAAAAGAGATCAAGGCGCGTGCCCATGCCCAGCAATTACTCAGTAAGCAACCTGCCATTGTCCGCCTTGATGTTCAGTACAAAGCGAGTGTCTTAGAAAAGGAGCAAGGGACTCCCCGTGCCGAGGCTTTTTTGTCTAAGACATTCGTCGATCGCATCTTACCCCGCGTCAATTTGGTGACCGAGCGTTACCAGATCCAAGAAATTGAGGCGGATAACACGCTTTATATGGCACGGTTTAACCGCATTCCTGATATGAAAAGGGAAGATATCGAATTATTGGCGAATGATATTGCTCAATTTATTCTTCAGGAGTTGCAGGCAGTCGCGGATGAGAGGCCGGAAGAAAGTGATCTGAAAAGGGCGCATGTCCTATATGTGCGCGCGGCGGCGATCACTCAAGCCTATCGTCAGGCTGCGCCTCATTGGGATAAGCTGACTGGACGCTTTTTTGCTGAAACGGAGGCTATCGCGGCCATTTCCCGTATGACCTCGGATAAATGGTGGTTAGGCCGTTTGCGTCGTCTGGCGTCTGAGTGGCGCGAGCATTTGCAGATATCCATCAATCGCGTCAGTAAGCCAGCCAGTATCTACGCCAGCAAAATGACCATTGCCGAATGGAAAGAGCAAAAGCACCGCACCAAAGAATTTATCAAGTCGATGGAGCTGGAAGATGAAGAAGGGAACCGCATCAGCCTGATTGATAAATATTATGGCAGCGTGGCGAACCCGGCGATCCGCCGTACCGAAATGATGGTGCGCATTCGGGGCTTTGAAAATATCTGCAATGAACTGGGTTACGTCGCTGAATTTTACACGTTAACCGCCCCGTCTAAATATCACGCCACAACTCGGCACGGACACCGCAACCGCAAGTGGGACGGTAGCAGCCCGGCAGACACCCAGAAGTATTTAAGCGGTGTCTGGGCAAAAATCAGGGCTAAATTACACCGTAATAATTTGCGTATCTTTGGTATCCGCGTGGCTGAACCGCATCATGATGGTACTCCGCACTGGCATATGCTGTTTTTTATGCAGCCAGAACAGGCGGATCAGGTACGCGACATTATCCGTGACTATGCCTTGCAGGAAGACCGCCACGAACTGCGGACAGCAAAAGCCCTGAAAGCCCGGTTTCATGCTGAGAAGATTGATCCGGAGAAAGGGTCAGCAACTGGCTATGTGGCGAAATACATTTCTAAAAATATTGATGGCTACACGATGGATGACGAGATGGATGATGAAAGTGGCCGTCCTGTTAAAGATGCCGCTATCGCGGCCAGTGCTTGGGCGGCGCGTTGGCGCATTCGCCAGTTTCAGTTTGTCGGCGGTGCGCCGGTGACGGTTTACCGTGAGTTGCGCCGCATGGCCGATCATGAGACAGCCATCGGTTTAAGTGTGGAGTTCGCCGCCGTGCATGATGCTGCGGATAACGGGGACTGGGCAAATTATATCAATGCACAGGGTGGGCCTTTTGTTCGCCGTGACGATTTGGTTGCCCGCCTGTGGTATGAAACGGAGCAGGAAACGAACGCCCACGGGGAAGACGTGATCCGGATTAAGGGGGTTTTCTCGCCTTTTGTCGGGATGGATACCCCTGTCTTAACCCGGTTGAAGAGCTGGAAGATTGTGCCGAAGTTAGCCGAAGCGTCAGCGGAGGCAGGTTTTAGCGGTGCGTCCGCACCGCCTAGGAGTTCTGTCAATAACTGTACGGTGGCACACAGTACAATCAATAAAGCGATACAAGAAAGTGACCTGTGTCTGGATGAGTTTTATCACGGTTGGCTCCAACTCAGTGAGCCAGAACAGGTAAAACGGGTGCATAAATCGGCTAATTCGCAGGACTTGGAGATTAGAGATTAGTGATGGTTTAGCGCAGGCATTAATCAGGGGGAGCAGCATGACGGTAGAGGGTCAGCGCTATCGCTTATCGATGTTTGGGCAAATTGTCAAAGCGAAACCGACGTATACAGAAAGAACAAAATTGCTGCTGAATAGATTAAGTGGAATATCCCGTATCAGTATGAATAATAAAGAAAATAAGGGTGAACTTAAAGGCCGTCAGGCGGGTATTTTGCAGGAAATATCTGAAAATACTACATTAATCACATAACTTACTATTTCTTAATGAAATTAATCTGATTGCTAATTATATTATTGGCTGTTCATGCATACAGTATTATAAATGATGGAGCTATGATGTTTGATTCTTTGGATAAATTTGTTCTTTTGGAACGTATTGAATTAATTGCTAAAGTTGGGGGTTCGGTTGATTGTAATGATCGGGACAGGCAGGTAGCGTTATATTGGGTTGGCGAAATGGTGGAACAAATTAAAGGGGAACTGGTCATAGAAAAGCCACTCAATAGTGGCTCACGGTTGACATTAGGCGGCACTGCCCTGCAACAAATCTAAGGCGTATTGGCGCTGTTGCGGATTGAGGTTATTGATCACAGTCTGCAACAGGATATCGCCGGTTTTCGCGCTGGGGCTGATAGTGTGTGAAAAGGTTAACTTCATCACAAACGTATGGCCGCATTCAACATCCGCACAGGAACAATAAATATCCGCAATTTCGCGGTGCATCCGGTTGGTTTTGCGAATGACGGCCTTAGCGCCGCACTCCGGGCAGATTATTTTTAATACGCGCATATTCCTCATTCCAAAAGTGTCGAATTTCTTCGATTTTACCATTTTTTTGCTCATTCTGCACCCGAAATGGCGTTATCTTGTTTGAAACGGAGGTGTGATATTTCTGGCACATCACGGTGGTTTATCGCATTCATGAACATATTTTGCACGGGGATCACTTCATCCTTGCGATAGGCATCACGGGCTTTTTCCGGATCACCCAATCCGCCGACATTGGTCGGGATAATGCCCGCCAGTCCGGCCGGGAATCGGTGGGCGGTCAGCACATCCTGCGAACTGATGCTTTTGACATTGGCAAACTCATCATTGGCGGAAATATCCCCGACCGGAATAAACTTGATGCCGTCCGGGTCGCCATTGGGAATATTCACAAACAGGGTATCAAAGTTACCGATCCCCTTGCTTTGTTGCAGCTTCCAGATAATTTCTTCTTCGGTTTCATCGGAGATATTCGGGTCGTTGGTGTAGATGATACCGCCCGTGTGGGCACCATTGTGGTAATAGCGGCGGCGGAATATCGTGGCTTCCGAGTTCAGCAGGGCGGCATGGATACCGCCGATATAATCCGGCAGGCCGTAAACCTGCTGCTGGGGATCATACTGCTTGATAAAAATGACCTCTTCTGGGGTGTAAACCAAGGGTTCACCCTCCTGCAACACCACAAAATCCCCGTCCTTACGGCGGCGCAGGTAGAGTGAGGGCAACACGTCCAGTCTCACCACATCGCCCCAGAAGTTGCACACTTTCAGGATGGCGACATCGCCGAAAATCAGGAAGTTCATCATGGCCGCCTTGAATTGTTCATGGCTCAGGCCGCCGCCGAGGTAATCGGAGGCAATCATATTGTGGCGGGCATAGAGAACGCCGCCATGCTGCCCGTTCATATTGGTCAGTTGTGCCAGTGCCAGACGGTCAATCGGCAGCGTGTAATGATCATAATCATTGTCATACCAGATTTTCTGGTAATCGGTCTGGGTCGTGAGTATCGGCTCCGGCTTGCCGAGCGTGATCAGGCTCATTTTCCGTTGCTGTGGCTGGGGTTGTTGCGCCTTGGTTTTCCTTAACGTTTTCTTGCTCATGATGCGGCCTTTTGGAATTGATATTTAGACGTGCGTTTCTTCTCGTAATTTAACGGTTCGTTCATCAGGGCATGGGCGATAGCCCAGAACACGTCAGCGTGTCCGGTTTCCTGCGAACGGTCGGCCACAAAGGTCATGCTGCCTTTGCCCGTGGTGGTGTGCCGGATAGCCAGAAATGAAGCCAGAATTTCTTTTTGTTCCTGATCCCATTCCAGCCGTTTTTCACTGACCACATCAATCATTTTCATTACCAGTTGGTTTTTGCTCTGCTGGCTGTAGTGAATAGCCTGCGTCTGGCGCGGGGCAAAGTCCTGCACCATTTCATAGACCCCGTGCCCAATCCCCGTGGTATCAATGCCGATATGGGTAAAGCGGTAACGTTTGAACAACTCTTCAATCAGTTTCGCCTGATGCTTCCAGTTCATGCCCTGCCAGTAGAACGTGGCGAGTACCCGAAAGGCTTCGACTGCCATCAGCGGCGGGGCAACAATCACAAAGGTGGAGGTATCACCAGAGCGGGCAGGGTCGAAGCCGCCCCAGACTTCACGCTCACCAAAGGGGCGTGAGGCGTTGGGGTCGTGGTCTTCCCACAGGTTGACTTCAACCCCGCACTTTTCCAGTTGGTGATATTTAAAGACCGATGCGCCACTATCTACAAACTGGCACATAAACAGCATGTTAAACGAGTCTGTATTGTATTTGTTGCGCAGTCGGTCGAGGCTGGCCAGATTAAAGCCCCCTTTAATGGCATCTTCCATGGTGATGACATAACGCCACTGACCATCGGGACAATCCCGTCCGCCATTCCGCATTTCATCAAAGGTCGGAAATGCTACATTCTTACGTTTGGCCTCGTTGCCGCGCCATTCGTCACCCGTCCAGAACGGGTAGGCCGGATGGGTTTTGGCGCTGGGCGTGGAAAAATAAGTGGTGCGCCAATGATCATGGGTCGCCATTGCGGAGGCCACTTCGTTCAGGCGCTTAAAATCCGGTATCCAGAAGTATTCATCACAGTATAAGTGGCCGCCATAGGATTGGGCGGTGTTCTTGTTGGTCGAAAGAAAGCGCAGTTCTGCGCCATTGCTCAGGCGGGGATGCTCACCGGTTAAGGTGATCCCGAAAAGCTGTTCAGCAAAGTTAACGATGTAGGAGCGGAAAACTTGTGCCTGCGGTTTGGAAGCCGACAAAAACACCTGATTTTTCCCCGTCAGCACCGCATCTTCAAAGGCTTCAAACGCAAAGTACCACGTTGCCCCGATTTGGCGTGATTTTAAGATATTTCGTACCGATTTATGCTTGTTTTCACGAAGATGCTTCTGATAGGCAAATAAGTTGTCATCAGCAAACTTCTGGAAATTTTCTTCTGTCAGTGCCGAAATATCATTTTTACGCGGGCGTTTCTTTTTCTTCGGCTCATCGTCACCGGATGGCACATCGTCACCGCCCGATTGCGCCCGCGCCTTAATTTCAGCCAGCTTTTCCAGGTGCTTATTTTCCTGTGCCATCAATTTCACATGATGGACAATCAGGCGGTCCAGTTCGTCCAGTTCCAGTGCGGTTTTATTATTGCGTTCACTGAGCAGCGCCGCCCGGCGATTAATCGCCTCAATCACACTTTCATGACTGAGCATATCCGCCCATTGCCATTTTTCCGCCCAGTAGTAAATGATCCGTCGATTGGGCAGATTTAACTCTTCGGCAATCTCAGCCGGAGTATAGCGGCGCAGGTAGAGCGACTTTGCCACTTTGATTAATTCATCAGAATATTTAGCCATGCCTTAAGCGTCCTTGTCTTGAATCACTTTATTATGCAGGGCTAATGTCTTGCTTTCGTCCGGCCAAATTCGGTTTGATTCGGTTATGCGTGATATCCGAATTCATCCGAATTGCGCCCCTCGCCGCCGCCGATGGAATCCGCAATACTGTGTGGGAAGCAAACGAAAAGGATGCGATATGTCTCAGTTAATGACGAACTGGATATGTATTGCCATGGAGGGCGACACGGTTGACGGCCGGATCATGGAACCACAATGGCTCTTGGATGCGGCTGAACTTTACGACCCTGCACTTTATACCGCCCGAATCTGGCCGGAGCATGAACGCTGGTTAGGTGCGATGGGGGAAGTGTTAGAAGTCAAGGCTGAACAGGATGATGAGGGGATTTTACGCTTATATGCGCGATTACGACCCAATCACCGTTTGTTAGAGGCCAACCGTGACGGGCAACTTGTGTTTACCTCCGTTGAATTTACGCCCAGTGGTAATTTTCGCGGTACAGGCAAAACCTATCTGGAGGGGCTGGCAGTGACTGACTCGCCAGCCAGTGTGGGCACAACGCGCCTACAGTTTAATAAAAAGGATAAACAACGTCGATTCGGGGCGTATAAGCCACTGGTTATCGATGAAGTTAGGGAAATTAAGGAAAGTAAGGGGAAAAGGATGGCTAAAGGCACTAAGAAGACATGGCGTAGCAGGTTTAATATTGCTGAACCGGAAGAAACCACGACTGAACCCTCAGAAGATGATGCGTTGCAGGCACTGGCTCAGGCCTTGGCGGATTTAGAAACCCGTCTGGCAGCACTGGAAGGTAAGCAGGAAACAACCGAACAGGAGGTTGCAGACGTTCAGGAAGATGTCGAAACCGTGAAAGAGGTGGTGGATACCGAGGAATTCGCCCGTTTACGTGACAGTCTGCCGGATATTCTGAAGAAGTTTGGCAAACTGGATGCTGTTGTAACCCGCTTGCCTTCGCGTAACCCAAAAGGCAATAAAGACAAGAAGTTTAATTACCTGTAATTCCATGATGGAAAAAGGCAAAGGGAAGAGCGATGCAATTAAATAATCGGGCACGGGCGTTTTTACAGCAATATGCGGCGGGCTTGGCCGAAGCCTACGGCGTTGAGGACACCGAGCGCTATTTTGCGCTAAGTGATCCGAAGGAAACCGCCCTGCGCAGTGCGCTGCTGGAGTCGGTCGAGTTCCTCAGCATGATCACCTGTGCGGATGTGGATCACCTGTCCGGCCAGGTGGTGTCGGTGGGCAATCCCGGCCTCTTTACGGGACGTAAGAAAGACGGCCGTTTTATCCGTGCTACGGGTGTAGATGGCAATGAATATAAGTTGCAGGAAACGGATTCCGGCGCCGCGCTGAAATGGGACTTGCTGTCCATCTGGGCGAACTCTGGCAGTGAACAAGAGTTTTTCCAGCGGATGCAGGCATTTACCAATGAGTCGTTTGCGCTCGATATGTTGCGCGTCGGCTTTAATGGTCAGCGTGTGGCAGAGACAACCAACCCCGACGAGAACCCGAACGGGGAAGATGTTAATAGGGGCTGGCACCAGATTGCCAAAGATTGGGAAAAAGGCAAGCAAGTGGTCACCACACCCGTGAAACTGGATGAACACGGGGATTTTAAATCGCTGGATGCAATGGCGTCCGATTTGGTGAACACCTGCATTCCGCAACAGTTCCGCCATGATCCCCGTTTGGTGGTCTTGGTCGGCGCGGATTTGGTGGCCGCCGAGCAGTACCGGCTGTATCAGGCCGCAGATAAACCGACGGAAAAAATTGCCGCGCAGATGCTGGGCAGTTCGATTGCTGGCCGTCCGGCGATGGTGCCGCCGTTTATGCCGGGCAAGCGTATGGTAGTCACCATGTTGCCAAACCTGCAAATTCTGACCCAGCGCAATACCCGTCAGCGTAAGGCGGAATTTGTGGACGACCGCAAGCAGTTCGAAAACAAATACCTGCGCAATGAGGGCTACGCGATTGAAACGCCGGAATTGTACGCGGCCTATGATGAGAACGCCGTGACGATTGGCAAAGTAGCCGAACCGACTGAAAAACTGGGTACAGACTAATGCTGTCACCTGCCCAACGACACCGGGCAGCGGTTGCACTGCGCCAGAAACTGGCACGGCAGCAAGCGGTTGCCATTGCGGACGGTGCAAGTATGCACCTGCAAGCCCGGGCGATTGAGCAGGATGTCAAGCGGTTGCGCCAGTTAACGACAACGGCGGAACGGGTGGAGATGAAACGGCGGGAACTGCTGCCCAATTATCTCCCCACGGCACAACGCTATCTGGATGAAGGCGAGGTGTACTGCAACCCGATTTTTGTTTACTGCGTGATTTGGTTGTTTGATATCGGGGAGTCTGCCCACGGGTTGGACTGGGCAGATATTGCCATTGAGCAGGGACAGCTCACCCCCGACCATTTTCGCAGTGGCTTTCCGGCGTTTGTGGCCGACACCGTTTTACTCTGGGCACAGGCAGAAGCCGAAGCGGGTAACCCGGTGGAACCCTATTTTTCAAGGACATTTCAGAATGTCACTGAAAAATGGCAAATACACGAGAAGATTAAGGCCAAATATTACAAATTTGCTGCCTTAAACCTGATGAAAGGGGATAACGCCGAAATTAAGGTCAGTCAGGTGGAGAGGCTGGATGTGCTGGAGCAGGCCGATAACTGGCTGGCAAAGGCGCATCAGTGCAACCCGAAATCCGGGGTCAAAACCTATCGGCAACGGATTGCCGCCCGTATACGGGCATTATCCATGGAATAACAACGACTACCGCAAGCCGGAGCGGGCGCGGTGGAGGCATCGCAACATGTTGCAGATGGCCGTGGAAACCGGACAGCCCGCTTTTTTTTCTCAGGAGAGGCATGATGTTTAATGGCAACACCGTGGATTACCGGGACGCCCCGCTGACCAATGATGGATTTTGGCCGGATTTGAATTTGCGGGAATTTCAGGTTAATCGCAAGCTGCCGCCCGACTTGGATAACGACATGCTGGCCAATGCCCTGCTGGCAACGGTGGCCGAAATCAACCTTGATCTGCAACGCCTGAAATCGCGCTTGCAAGCCAAAGGCTACCCGACAGCAGCCGATATGCCGGGCATTACCATTAACGGCAATACCGCGCTGGTCAGTCAGTATAAAAAAGCGGTCTATGCCCGGGCAAAGGCCGATTTATTGGGGGAGTACACGACACTGGTCAGCCGTGCCCCCAATCCGGGACAGGAAAGCCCGGAGGTGCGTAACCGACTGCTGGCCGAAGCCTCAATGGTACTGCGCAATATGAAAGGGCACGGACGCACAACGGTACGCCTGATATGAGCCAGTTACAGCAATTAACCGCCTTTTTGCGGGAGAACCTGCCGGAACGGATTTGTGAGACGGAATTTACCAGCGAAATGGATGAAATTCGCTTTATTCCGGCGCAACGGGATTTAGGGCTGGGGCAATACCAGATGTTTGTCCAGCAATATGAAGCGGTGATAGCGTGGGGGCGTTTCCCCTATCGGGAATGTGATCCACGCAATATTCCGCTGTTGATTGATATCTGGCTGACTGAGCAGGGGGACAGCCTCAGTGATGCTAATGTTGAGCAGGAACGGCCAACCTTAACGGTGGAGGTGGATGGCGAGACGGCGATTGTTGTGGTGTCACTGTCACTGGCAGAGCCTGTGGTCATACGGGAAGACCCCAAGGGCATGATCCCGTTTGAGGGCAAGCGCTGGTCACTGGCTGAGGCTGAGGTGTGGTTTGCTGAACAAGGCGCGGTGCATGGCATGGATGAAACCGGGGCAGCAATTGGGAATAGGGCATGATCCACGGTCAGTTAAATCGCAACCAGCTTAAGGAAATGCAGAACGCCTTAAGCCGTTTTGACCTGCCGCCGCAAAAACGGCAACGCTTATTATGGCGTATCGCAAAATATGGCGTCATTCAGGCGGCAAAACGGAATATCAAAAATCAGCGCTCCCCGGATGGCGAAAGCTGGCCTGCCAGAAAAAGCCCGTGGCGCAAGAAGATGCTCAGGAAGTTGCCCAAACTGTTACATATCCGTGAAATGCCGGAAAAGGGTATGGTGCGTATTTACCTGCAAGGCGGCGGTTACCGAAATGGCAAACGGCCAGTACCTGCGGGGGTTGTGGGCTATGCGCAGCAAAAGGGAATGAAAATTCAAATTAACAGAAAATCGGCATCAGACAGTAATGAAGCTCGAACAATAGACATGACCCGCAAGGCAACGATTCATCAGGCAAAGAAGTTGCGTTCTCTGGGTTATCAGGTCAAAAAAGGGAAAAGGCTGCGCAAACCCACTGTAAAAGAAATTACGGAAAACATGCTTTTTATTAAAGCCGGAGACAAGATCCGTAAGTTAAGTGGTAAAGCGCCTAAAAGTTCATGGTCGGTTGAAGTACCCGCCCGCGAATTCTTAGGCATGAACGAAGAAGAATTCAGCAAGGCGCTGGCACGCCAGTTGCAAGGCATTGGATACGGCGCTTAGCGCCTGATAAGGGATATTAGATTATGTGGCCACATGTTCAGGTTAATCAGGTTAACCAACTGCAAGGCGAAACCAAGGAGATAGAACGGGTATTGCTGTTCGTGGGAACAGGCAAGACCCATGTTGGCAAGACCATTGCGGTCAATACCCAGACGGACTTCGACACCGTGCTGGGCACGGCACAAACCGCCCTCAAGCGTCATGTACTGGCGGCAATGGCTAACGCCGGACAAAACTGGTCGGGTTATGTGCATATCCTGCCCGAATCGGCGGACGGGCTGGCGTTTGTCGAGGCGGTGACTGTAGCGCAGACCGTCGCCAGTGTTGAGGGCTATGTGCTGACCCCCGGTGCCAGCAAAGACATTATTAAGGCGGCGCAAACCCTGCGCGCCACTACCATCGCCAAGTTTGGCCGCTGGCAGTGGGCGATTCTGGCCGTGGATGCCCCGCAGTCAAAAGAGCCGTGGGCGGATTACGTCACCCGCCTGGCGGAACTGCAAAAGGGCGAGGCCGTGGCCTCGGTGCAACTGGTGCCGTGCCTGTGGGGCAATGAGGCAGGGGTACTGGCCGGGCGCTTGTGTAACCGTGCCGTCACCGTGGCCGACAGCCCCGCACGGGTGCAGACAGGTGCCCTGATGGATTTGGGCAGGGCTGATTTTCCGCTGGATGGTACAGGGAAAGCCATTGATCTGGCGACCCTGCAAGCGCTGGAAAAACTGCGTTTCAGTGTGCCGATGTGGTACCCCGACTATGACGGCATGTACTGGTCGGATGGCCGCACGCTGGATGTGGAAGGCGGCGACTACCAGAGCATCGAAAACTTGCGCATTGTCGATAAGGTCGCGCGGCGCGTGCGTTTGCAGGCGATTGCCAAAATTGCCGATCGCAGCCTGAACAGCACGCCGGGCAGCATCGCCACGCATCAGGCGTACTTTGCCCGTACCCTGCGTGAGATGTCGCGCAGTAGCGAGATTAACGGCGTGACCTTTCCGGGCGAAGTGAAATCGCCGAAAGACGGCGATGTCGTGATTACATGGCGCAATAAAAACACCGTGGAAATTTATATTACGATCCGCACTTACGAATGCCCGAAAGGCATATCAGTCAGTTTGTTGCTGGATAGCAGTCTGGAGAAAACCGCATGAGCCAGCGTATTTCAGGGCAGTCGATTGATTTTAATATGGACGGGGATCTGGTTCATGCCGAAAAGGTCAATTTGTCCATTACCGATAACACTGCCGCCGCGCAGACACAAGGCGTACCGGACGGCTATATTGCCGGGGATGTGGCGGCCGAAGGGGAAATTGAACTCAGCACCAAATACTTGGAGATTGTGACCGCCAAGGCGCGGGCCGCAGGATCATGGCGGGGCATTCAGCCCGTCGATTTGATGTGGTACGCCAAGGCAGGCAAGGAAGAGATTAAGGTTGAAGCCTACGGCTGCAAGCTGATCGTCAGCGACATTCTGGACGTTGACCCAAAAGGCGGCAGTGTCATGACCCATAAAGTCAAGTTTGTCGTCACATCACCCGACTTTGTGCGCATTAATGGCATTCCCTATCTGGAAGCGGAACTGACGCAAAGCCTGATTGGCTAAGAATGGGGTTCATGGAAGAACACGAAAAAACCTTTGTCACGCTGGTGCTATTGGGGGCACTGATTGCGTTGGGCAAAATGCTGACAGGCAACGAGCCGATCACGTTACGGCTGTTTATTGGCCGGATTATCCTGGGTTCAGCGGTGTCGGTGATGGCCGGGGCGTTGCTGATTTGGTGGCCGGGTATCAGCCCGGTTGCGGTTACGGGGATTGGCAGCGCCTTGGGGATTGCCGGGTATCAGTTAGTTGAAGTGTGGTTACGCAAGCGCGGCAGCGCGTTGTTGACAGGGAAGTTAAAAAAATGACGTTAAGTGAAAAACAACAGTTATTTGCGGTACTGATCGCCCAATTGATCTTATGGGCAGACGAACGCGGCTACCGGGTGACATTGGGTGAAGCCTACCGCACGCCGGCGCAGGCGGCACTGAATGCCAAGAAAGGCACCGGCATTGCCAACAGTTTGCATACGCAGCGCTTGGCGCTTGATCTGAATCTGTTTATTCAGGGCAAGTACCAGACCCACAGTGACACTTACCTGCCCCTGGGCGAATATTGGGAATCCCTTGGCGGCACATGGGGCGGGCGTTTCTCGCGTCCCGATGGCAATCATTTCTCACTGGCGCATAACGGGGTGAAATGATGCTTCAGGCACGGACGCTCTATTTTCTTATTGTGGCACTGGCGTTCGGGGCGGGCTGGCAGGTCAATGACTATTACCGTGACAGTCTGGAGTTGAAAATCACACAGGCCGCAGCGGAAACGGGCGAGCAGATCCGCCACGCATTGCAAGCGGTTTCCAGCGCGTCCGCCCGCCAACTGGAAGACAAACTGGAGGAAATTGCCCATGCCGCCCCGCGAGAAATTCGTACTGAAGTGGTTAAGCCTGTTTTTACTGCTGTGTGCGTTAGCCCTGAGTTTGTCCGGCTGTACAACCAAACCGCCGACCAGATTGAGCGCACCTTATCAGGAAAACCTGCTGACACGGTGTCAGGCCAAATTACCGAAACTGGCCGGAACAACCGGGAATAATTTAGTTGACGTTGTCATGGCATATTCCACCTTATATGGAACGTGTGCCGCACGGCATAATCAATTAGTGGATGAAATTAATAAAAGAAAGGAAATCACAAAATGAAAGAAAATAAAATCATTACCTTAATTATCGGCGAAAAAGAAATTAATTTTGAACCGAATATTATTGCCTATAACAGCATGATAAATGATATGACGATGGATAATAAGATTGTCCCCATTGTTGCTTATTTGCGTCGCATTGTGCAGCCTGCCTCAAAAGCGGCGCTGGACGAACTCCTGCAAATTCCCGGTGCCGCCATGCAGCTTGTCGAACGGGTGAATTCAGAATATGCGCCCAAACTGGACATCGAAATAAAAAACTAAATGCGCGGGTTAGGGCGATTGATAATAGCGTATTCGAACAGGCATTAATATTACGCCGCCACTATTTACCGAATGAGCCGGATAATACAGAAAGTTTAGCCCGTGCTATTTGGCTGGATAACCGTTATTGGGAATATACGCGCGTGTCAACCGCCAATGGCATTGCGCTGGCATTCAAGGGTGAAGCATGAGTAACGAATTAGATTTTACCTTAAGTCTGATTGATAAAATCACCAAACCCTTGGCCAGTGTCAAAGCGTCGGTGTCGGGGTTTGCCGAGGCCTCACAGGATGCCTTTGGCAAGCTGGCCATCGGCGGGGCGGGACTGGCCGCTTCGTTCTGGTCAATCAAGAGTTTTCTTGATCCGGCCATTGAAATGGAGGAGGCGCTGCAAACCGCCTCCTTGCAGGGGATTGACAGCGGCGTGATGGACAAGGTGGCAAAATCCGCCATGACCTTTAGTTCACGCTATGGTAAATCGTCGATAGAGTTTGTGCAATCCGCCTCAACCATCAGCAAGGCCATCGGCAGCCTGTCACAAAATGACTTGCCGCAGATGACGGCGATTGTGAACACCACGGCCGCCGCCCTGAAAAGTAGTGCCGACGATGCCAGCACCTATATGGGGCAGATGTTTGCCCAGTTCTCCAGCCATGCGAAGGACGTCGGGCACCTGCAATTTGCCGAAGAGCTGGCAGGCAAGGCGGTGTTTATGTCGAAAACCTTCGGCACGTCCATGACCGACATTGCCGACCTGATGGAGGGCGCACGCGCTGCCGGGACAAACTTTGGCATCGGTATTGATGAACAGTTGGCGGTGTTGGGGGAACTCCAGCGCTCGCTGGGTTCAGAATCCAGCGGCGCGTTTGAAGCCTTTATCACCAATGCGGAAGCCAGCGGGAAGAAACTGGGGTTAAGTTTCGTTAATGCGTCGGGCAAATTGCTGTCCATGCCGGAAATGCTGGAGAAGCTACAGGCCAAATACGGCAAGAGCATTGAAGGCAATCTGAAAGCACAGGCAGAGATTGATGAGGCCTTCGGCGATTCCGCTGTGGTCATTAAACAGCTTTACGGCAATGTTGATGTGCTGCGTAAGAACATGACGGCACTCGGTGCCAATGACGGCATGAAGCGCACCCAAGAGATGGCCGAACGGATGGCGAACCCGTGGGAACGGCTGCAAGCCATCTGGCAGAATCTCCGTATTGCCATTGGTTCAACGTTATTGCCAGTGATTCAGCCGTTGGTCAATAAGATGGCGGATGCCAGTCAGACACTGGTGCGCTGGCTAAAACTGTTTCCCAATATTGCGCGCTGGATTGGCTATATCTCGCTCGCCATCCTGAGCTTTGCCGCCGCAGGGGCGCTAGCCAATATCGTGATGGGCGTTTCCCGCTTTATCTGGCTGGGCTTAATTCCTCTCTGGAACACGGGGGCGTTTATGTTTTCCCTGTTGACGGGAAAAATGAATGTCATGTCAACAACCAGTACAAAATTAGCCAGCCTGTTAACGCGTCTGCGTGCCAGTTTGATTATGACCAAGATAGCGTCTTGGGCAACGGCGGCCGGATTTACGGCCATGGCATGGCCTGTGTTGGCGATCATTGCCGTGATTGCGGCGTTGGTGATTGCGGTCATTAAATTCTGGCAACCGATTAAGGCCTTTATTAACGGGTTTATGCAGGGGTTCAGCGAGGCGGGCAGTTCGCTTGCCCCGCTGTCACCGGCTTTTGATGCCATAGGCGCGGCCATGGGCTTTGTCTGGGAAGGCGTGAAAAGCCTGTTTGGCTGGTTCGCCAGGTTACTGTCGCCGATCCAATACACTGATGAAGAGTTACAGGGGGTGACTGAGGCGGGCAGTTCGTTTGGTCGCATTGTGGCGGGTGCCATTGGCCTGATGATGATGCCGTTTAATCTGGTGATTCAGGTGATTGGCACGCTGATACAGGCGTTTCAACGTGCCGGGCAGTTGATTAGGCAGGGCTGGGACGCGCTGTGGAACTGGGTTGGCAGCTTTTCACTGGTGGACACCTTGTCCGGCATGGCGGACAGTGTCGGCGATCTGTTCAGTGGCTTATGGGACAGCATCAAAGCCTCATTTTGGGAAGCCTATAACTGGATTATCGAGAAGTTAAATTATATTCCGGGCATCAACATTGAAACCAAGACGATTGAGGGCGCAGTTTCGACCCCTAAATCGGTTGTGCAGCCCTCTGTTGATAATCAGCAGGTGGCGGCATCCATCATTACGGGCGGGCAACTGAAAGGCATTAACAAAGGTGGGCTGAGTCAGAATCTTAACAGTCATAAACAGACGTCAATTGATAACAGCCGCCGTATTGAAAATGTGACGCTGAATGTCAAGGGTGGCATGACGCCGGAGCAATTAACGGAATGGGAGCAGGTGGCTTATGGATGAGCCTAAATACATTGATTTATTGATAGTCGATGGCAACTTCACACTGAACTCAGGGAATGAGCCACGTTTTTGTAATAACCGCTTTTCTGTCGGTCAGGATTGCGTGCACGCCATTATGGAAAGTGGCCTTGCCACTGAGTTGGTCGCAGAGCGCAGCCCGACCCTGCGCGCCGATATCCGCACCCGGATAGAAATTCTGGTTGAAGATGATGAAAGAATTATTCCGGGCACGGTGATCATTAACGAAGAGTCACCGACTAAATTGTGGATCACGGCGGAAACCTATGATTTTGGCCGCCTGAATGTGAGTGTGGGGCATGGAAACTAAACCGTCGATTGATTACGAAAAGGTGCTGCGTGACAGCGGGATGCCGACCACGGAAGCCGATATTAGTAGCGCCTTTGCCAAAGTCGTGGATGAAGCCGGGTTAGTCACCAATACCTCGCGCATGTCCCCGTTCTGGCGGCTGGTTAACACTATCGTGACGCGCCCGGTGTTGTGGCTGAAAGAGGCGTTAATCAACGTCACCCTGAAAAATATGTATCTGGCAACGGCATCGGGATCATGGCTGGATATGTTTGCATGGGGCGTCAACCTGAAACGCAAGCAGGCAACCGCAGCGCAGGGCGTGATCCGTTTCTACAAGGCGGCGGGTGCCTCAGCGGTGACCGTGCCCGCCGGAACGGTTGTCCAGACCGAGCGCATTAATGGCGAAATCTACCGGGTCAGTACCACGGAAAGCGTCGTGATAGCCGAGGGGGTCAGCAGTGCCTTGCTGCCTGTGGCCGCAGAATTGGCAGGCGGTGCCTTTAACTTGGCACCCGGCTATTTTCGGCTCCTGCCTGTGGCAGTGTCCGGCATTGAGCGGGTACAAAATGAAGAGGGCTGGCTGTTAACGCCCGGCGCAGATGCCGAATCTGACGATGATTTACGTGACCGTTGCCGCAACCAATATAACCTGGTGGGGAACTACCACACTGATGCCGTTTATCGCGGCATGATAGCCAGTCGCGTGGGCTTGAGTATCGACCGCATCTTCTTCCTGCATGATGCGCCCCGTGGGGCAGGCACCGCCAATGCTTACCTGTTACTGGATTCGGGGGTAATCAGCCAGCCGTTTATCAATGCGGTGAATGATTACATCAGCAATCAGGGGCATCACGGGCACGGGGATGATATGCAGTGCCTGCCGATGCCGGAAACCCATCATGCACTGACAGTGACATTGTTTGTGGCGAATCTGGCGAACTACAGTCAGGAACAGGTGGACACATTAAAAACCGATGTCGGCAACCTGATCCGCTGCGCCTTTCGGGAAAATACCGACTATCCGGTCAAGAAAACGTGGCCGTACTCGCGTTTTTCCTTTTCCAACCTGGGACGGGAGATCCATCGCGAGTTCAGCGAGGTGGGATCACTGACCTTTTCATTGGGTGACATTCTCAGTGAGCTGAGTGTGCCGCGCCTGCAATCGCTCACGGTGGAGGTGAAAAATGGCTGAGTTCCGGGAACGTCTCGCCCGGCTGGCGTTGCCCTCATGGATGAACAAGGGCGAGCCTGCCAAATTGCTGCAGGCGGCGCGGACATTCTGGTTGGGCGTGTATGACTGGCTGAAATGGCCGCTGGCTCAACTGGATGCCGAAACCTGTTCAGCGGCGCTGTTGTCGGTGCTGGCGTACCAGCGGGATATCCAGCGCTTTAACGGCGAACCGTTGCCGCTGTTTCGCAAGCGGGTGAAATACGCCTTTATCAATGCCAAAGACGCGGGCAGCGTGGCAGGTTTCATTGCCATCTTTGATCGGCTGGGCGTGGGTTATGTGGAATTGCTGGAGCGCCAGCCGGGCATTGACTGGGATGTGATTATCCTGCGCCTCAGTGACGGCCAGATAGCCGCCAACCCCGATTTGCTGATGAATATCATCCGTCAGTATGGCCGTACCTGCCGCCGCTACCGTTTTGAAGTGATCGCCAAAAATCAGTTACTGATGCGGGCAGGCAGCGTGGAGGCAGAATATTGCTGTTATGCCGCTGCGATGCCGACCCAGCCGTTATTGTTAAGAGTCGGTCATATCGCGGGCGTTGCCGTTTGTGACAATGCCAGCCTCAAGGAACCTACCGCACCGAACATCACTTACGGTGCTTCATTATAAGGAAATAGTATGTCTTCAGTGATAACGACAGACTTTGAAAAATGGAAAGCACAGCAAGTCGCTGCCGGGCATTCGGTGGTGTTGGACGAGTTTGTCTTTGCGAATGTACCGGGTTTAGATCCGTCTCAGGATATCAGCCGCAGTGAGCAACTGCCTGCCGCGCAATATATCGTACACCGTCAGGCGGTGAATAAAACCGGACTCGCCAGTGAGAACGCCGTGGCCTACAGCGTCACATTGGGCACCGAAGTGGGTAACTTTGATTTTAACTGGATTGGTCTTCTAAATAAGGCATCGGGCGTGATTGGCATGATCACCCATGCGCCTACCCAGAAAAAAATCAAGACCGCCAATGGCTTGCAGGGCAACGTCTTAACCCGTTCTTTCCTGCTGGAGTTTGATGGCGCGTCCAAAGAGACGGCTATTACCACGACAGCGGAAACATGGCAGATTGACTTTACCGCGCGTTTGTCCGGTATGGATGAGATGCAGCGCCTGATGAATACCGACAGTTACGGCGAGGCGGCTTTTTTCGGCGATGGCTCTGCGGTGATCCGCACTGGTGATCAATATACCGTGAAAAAAGGGCTGGCCTATGTCGGCGGGCTGCGTGGTGTGCTGGAGTATGACCAGACCCTGAACCAGATGCGCAATACCCGTGTGTATGTTGATTTTAGCTATCAGGGCAATCTGGTCAGTCAGTGGAAAACCGTGGTGAAAATCACCGTTGCCAATGATCTGAAAAATTATGTGGATGCGGCGGGGTATCCGCATTACGTGTTTGCGATCGCGAGTATTGATGGTAACGGCAATGTTATTGATTTGCGCAGTAAAGGAACATTAAGCGATCGGGGTATTGCTGAACTGAATAGAGAAATTGGCAGGGTTAAGCAGGATTATGCGACTAATCAGGCACTAAATGCTGTTAACGACAATGCAAATAATCGTTTAGCGATGCACCTGAATGGAGCCGATATTCCCGATAAAAAACTGTTTATCAATAACCTAGGTTTATCGAAAACTGTGGAGCAGGCGGGCAATGCTGTACCCAGTAACAGAACAATTAACGGAAAGTCACTATCTGATAATTTCTGGTTACTGCCACCAGATATAGGCGCACTCGACAAATCGAAGAACGGCGCGGATATTCCCGACATAAACGCATTTATCGATAATCTCTGGTTACGGGGGACGGTGGAACGGGCGGAAAATGCTGTGTCAGCGGATGGCGGGGACTATTCCGGTGCGTTTAGATTTAAACAAGTCGGCACATTGCCCCTCGAAACCAGTGCGGTTTCGCTCAATTCTCTCGGCTATAGGCCTGCGTATTCGCTGGTATCGAATACGAAATATGATTGGTATCAGGGGACGATTGAGACGGGTCTCATTCGCGGGCACAAAGAAAATATCGAGGGCTATGCAGTTGATATTAACCACCGCCGCGTGTTAATGGTCGCACCGGACGGATTACTCACTGTAAATCGAATTGCACTGACTGATTTCACTGATTTCGATAGTCGGTATGATTCACGATATATCAGCCGAACACGTCTGGGACGAGAATCGTCAACAATCGCTGCATTGCTCACCGCCAAAACCCGCGCTCCTGATGGGCATGTTATGACAGGTATCGGAAATGTCTCTACCCAAGCATGGGTCGGTGTCAATGAATTGCTACACCGTCCTATCCAGTGTTTTATCAATGGACAATGGCGCAGCATTGATGTTGAGGTATGAAATGAAAATAGAAAAATTCACGCGATATCAACCGGAAGATGGTATCCCAAACGTATTGTATTTACGGTCTGAGGACGGTCAGGACTGGTACGAATGCCAAAAATTGTTTTCCTCTGACACACTCAAAGTGGTTTACGATGACGATTTTGTTATCCGTTCATTTGGCTATGATATCAGTGCGCTGTGTCCAACGGGATTATCGGTGGCAGAGGTGGCGAGTTACTATGTCCCCCAGGATATCAGTATCGATGGTTCATGGCAGTACAGCGATGGAAAAATTATCCACCGGGTTTACACTCAACAAGAATTACGGCAACAGGCTGAATCGCAAAAACAACGTTTAATGAACGTAGCAAGAGAGAAAATTGATATATATCAAGATGTGGTTGGTTTTGATATGGCAACAGAGGCGGAGAAAACAGCGTTAGCCGACTGGCGAAAATACCGAATACTACTCTATCGGGTGGATTGCTCTATTGCCCCTCGTATTCGTTGGCCGGAGCAACCCGAATAATGTACTGGCAGCGTAAAACCCTGCAATTATCCCCGGCGCTGTCGGGGCTATCGGCCGCCATCGTGCCCGTTCACCCGTTTATTTACGGTGTCGGGCAGCAGGCGGACAGCGGCAGTTACTTAAGCCCGGCCAACGCCATTCATTACCTGTCAACTAAGCTGACTGGCGCAGGTCACCTGAATGCCCTTGTGCTGATGGTGTGCGCCAAGACCCATCACGAATTTATGCAGCATCTCACGCAATTTTCATCGGTGCTGCCGTTGCCGGTCTTTTCCCAAGTCACGCGTATGGCAAAAACCGCCGAACGCCTGAGCATCAGCAAAATGCAACTGCCGGGCAAGCCGGGCGGCGGTTTGCCTTTGCCGCAGCCATTGTCAACGGCAAGTAGCCGCCTGGCGGCCAATGCCCAATTGATTGAACAGGCTAAAGCACAGGCCAGCGCGGGCAGCAGCTTGGCAGGATTAAAAGCACAGTTAAGCGGATTTACCACGGCAAGACAAAACACCTTGCAGCAAGTCAGTGATGCCCTGAATGGTGCGCTGGGTAAAACAGCCCCCGTCTGGGCGTTTAGCGGAACAGGCCACGGTGCGCTGTTGGCCGAGAAGATGCGCAAGGAAATACCGGAACCGGACGCCGTTTATACACTGGCAACCCTGTTTGCCGGAGACGACATCAGCTCATTAGAAAGGATGCTATCGCATGAGCCAGATTATCACCCTCGCCCTTGACGGCGAAGCCATCCCCTTAAAAAGCCTGACTGTCACCCCTTCGGTGATGTTTCAGGATCAAGACCAGAGCGGGCAGTCATCCAGCACGGCTGTGGCCGAACAGGGCATTAAGCCGAAAGAACTGCGCATCACGGGCGTGATCCCCTTTACCGAACAGAAGACCCTGTCGCGCCTGTTTGCGCTGGCCGAAGCCAAAGACAACGGTAACCTGAAACGCTACCGTGTCGCCAACCTGACCGCGCAGGCCATTAATTTTCGCATTGGGACATTCACGGGCACGATTGACGCCAGCAAGTTGGACGGCAAGCAGGCATGGCAGGTGACTTTTACCTTACGGGAACATTTATCCGTCTCCGAAAAACGCGATGCCCGTGCTGCCGGCAATATTCCGGCCAAAAAGCAGACCGGGCAGGGCGGCAGTGCCGCCAGGGAAGAGCCGGAACAGTTAAGCTGGTTTGAGCGAAAAGTGCTGAAACCGATTAATGACAAGATAGGGGCAGCCCATGAAACCGATTAACCGGCTTTATCTCTCCGGTGATGAGATCCATTTGGTTGACGCCAATCTGATGCTGGAACTGTCAGCCTGTGGCCGGGGCTTTATCACGGCCGAGACGACCACCGATTACACCGGAAAGCTTGTCCGGCTGGATGTGGGCTATACCGATTTGGTGCTGCGCTGGTTTACGGGCTATGTGGAACGTTCGCAACCTGCCCAGAACGGCTATCAGCGCCTGTTTGTGCGTGAACTGGCCGGGGTGTTTGATCGCCAATGGCCGTGCTCGTTTCAGCATCCGACCCTGCGCCAGATTGTGGACTACTTGCAGGCGCACAGCGGGCTGACCTTTATCTTGCCGCAGGCACCCTATACCGATAAACCGATCCCGCATTACACCCATAACGGCACGGGCTATCAGTTACTGGCGAACCTGGGGCAGGTCTTCGCCATTGAAGATTACATCTGGCAACAATTACCGGAGGGTTCGGTGTATCTGGGCAGTTGGGTGCATTCACTGTTTGCCGGAAAACCCGTCGATATCCCGAATGAATTCAGTAAGAGCCAGTCCGCAGGCAATGCCATGACCCTTCCCATGATCCAATCTTTGCGCCCCGGCGTGGTGGTCAATCAGCAGCGGCTGAACAAGGTCAACCTGACTAATGAAAACATGACTATTACATGGTTGCCCAAAGGCCAGCAGGAGAACAAAACCCCCGCCCAGCGTCAGATGGATGCGGCTTACCCTGAATTATCGGCCGGGCTGCATTTGCCGAAATTTGCCCGTATTGAGGCTCACACCGAAAGCACGGCCAGCGGTGATATTTCCGATCCCTTCCGGCCGCGCTATGCGGTTGATGTGCAATTGCTGGATGATAACGGTCAGGACGCTGCCGCCCCGGTTTATCAGGCTGTCCCGCTGCCGTTGCCGATGGCGGGCGGTGAATCGGGCATGTTCCAGTACCCGCCCATCGGTACTATGGTTGAAATTGCTTTCGAGGGCGGCCGCCCGGACAAGCCCTTTATCCGCCAGACCCTGAGCCAGGGCAACACCCTGCCCGATATCCAGCCGGGTGAACAGTTGCAGCAGCAGCGGGCGGAAGTGTCGCAGCGTGTGACGCAGGAGGGTAGTTGGATACGGCAGACTGACCAGACCATTAATGAATCTTCCATGCAGCGCATTGTCAAGGCCGACACGGAAACCCGCACCCTCGTGGCACGGGAAACCACGGTGCAGGCCACGGATAAGACAATGGTGTTAGGGACTTCTACCCTACTCGCGGGCGCAGTCCAGCAGATTGCAGACGGTGATTACTGCATGGCGACCTCCTCCAATCTGGTTGCCAGTGTGGGAAAGGTCGCAGATATTGAAGTCGGCCAAAAGCTGATAGAGAAAATCGGCCTGATCCGCCAGAGCATCGCCGGCGCCAAGCAAGAGATTGTCGCGCCTGTGGTCTGGGTGGGCAGCCAGCAAATTAACGTGATGACGCTGATGTTAGACACGCTGGATGTGGTGAAAGAACTGGCCGAACTGACCGCCGCCCATACCCATCACAATACCGGCACCCCGGAGAACGCCAGCGCCATACGCAACACGGCGCATAAATCGGACGGGTTGAAACAGAAGTACTCGCCTGTGATTGGGTAAATAGCGCCCATTTGTGTGAGAACATTGACGCTATACCATAGGTTGATATTTTATGCTATAGCGATTAGACTGATGATGTTGGCTTAAGATAGCGCGCTATTGCCGAGGCTACCAACCACGTAAATAGCACTGCGAAAAACGAACTCATCAAAAACAAAAAAAACCAACCTCACCCGTTGGTTTTTTTGTTTCTCCCATCTATCACCTTAATTGATTGAATGATTTTAAAATCAACTTATAATCTGCTTTGTTGGTTAGACAAGCGAACTGGTCGCGTGCGAACGTTTAGTTTAGTATCGAAAAGGAATTCGACGTTTCGTAAATTTTGCGGGACGTATAAAGCCCTGGCTGAGTACAGGTGGTGCTGACTCAGAGCCTTGACCAGAGCGCGCTATCTTAAGCCAACACTTACGAGAACCAATCGGACAGGCAGTGTAAAGGCAAAGATTGGGAACATCGCGCTCCCTAGCTGGAGCAAACGGGTGAAAGCATTCATTAACACTGCAATCATCGTTCTCAAAGCATTAGTTGCGCTTTTAGAGTTGATCCGTGCATTTTTAAAATAACGGAAACGTAGATAAGGCCACCGGGTTAACCACTCGGTGGCCTTTAACATTTATGATGTTTGCCAAATCTCTTTATTCTTTTTCAATTTTTTATTTCCCACCAAGCGTAACCAGACGCACACAGCGCCATTCACTGCCCCACTTATTCGCCAACCATAGTTAATTTGGATCGCGTCCCTGTGTCGTGCTCAAGCTGCGCAATCCCCACGAAATAAAAGTAAACCCGACGTAAAACGGACTACTCCGCACCCGCCTGCACGTTTTGGATCAAAAAATTATTTCAGTTTTAAAATCCTACAAAGCAAGACGCCAGACCGCGCCAGCACGGGCGATGTGGGAAACATCGCAAAATGAAATGGGTGAAAAGATTTTCAGGCAATTTCAGTTTTTGGATCAAAAACGGATCGCGGGAAAAATATCAGCGCATTGATATTAAAGGGGAAATTCTATTTTACGTGGGTGGATGGATCATAGAATAAAGCCGCGCTAAATTATGAAGTTGAGTCAGAGCGCGGCTTTGAGGGGGAAGATAAACTGAAATTTATTGCTTCAATGAGTTATCACTACGGTTATCTTCTTCGGCTGATAGCCCTTTCAAATCGACAAGGATTCTATACTTCGATACTTCAATTTTGATATTCCGTTCTTAGGTAAACATTCTTATTATCTTTAATAGAGTTGGTGCTATTTTATCTAATCCTTCGTGAATGATGTTAACGAAGTTCTTAGGTAAACAAAAGAGGGGAATGGTTGTCGCCATTTTGCCGCCATTGATTGTAAAGCAAACAAGAATTAATCACTCGGCAAATATTTAATGCATTGATTTTTAAGTTTATTTTTAGTAAATGCTTATCGGAAATTTCTATTTAATAAAGAATAAGTTTTTCTTTAACCAAAAGAAGGGGAATTCTACAGGAAAGTCGAGAAAAAAAGCACCGCAATTGCGGTGCATTAAAAAATCACTATGGACAGACAGGGTAAATGTACAGGAAGTGAAAAAAACAGTAGCCTAAGCTACAAAGTCTGGTTTCCCAGACAACTTGCAAACACAACATCACAACCACAAAGCCAAAAGCTTCAATGTATTGCTACAGAGAGACTTTTCGTTCCGGCTTAGGAAGTGCGCACACTATAGGGATTTGCTGGTATATCCTCAATGGACAAATTATAATGATTCGGATTATAAAAACTAATACCTGAAAGAAAAGAGTTACCGGTATCGTCACCATCACATAAGAAACGAACATGTCCAAACGTTTACCTCCACTCAATGCGTTACGAGTTTTTGATGCCGCCGCCCGTCATTTAAGTTTTACTAAAGCGGCAGAAGAATTATTTGTGACTCAGGCCGCCGTTAGTCATCAGATGAAAAGTCTGGAAGATTTTCTGGGGTTAAAGCTTTTTCGTCGTCGTAACCGTTCGCTACTGTTGACGGAAGACGGGCAGAGTTACTATCTCGATATCAAAGAAATTTTTACCGCCATCAATGACGCGACCCGCAAGCTTCAGGCGCGTAGTGCTAAAGGTGCATTAACGGTCAGTTTGTCCCCCAGTTTTGCCATCCAGTGGTTGGTGCCACGGCTTTCTGGTTTTAATCAGAGTTTTCCGGGCATTGATGTCAGAATTCAGGCGGTGGATCGGGAAGAAGATAAATTGGCTGATGATGTTGATGTAGCGATTTTTTATGGCAGGGGTCACTGGCCGGGAATGCGAACCGATCGCCTCTATCCGGATTATCTGCTGCCTGTTTGTTCGCCAGCGTTGCTGACGGGAGATCGCCCATTGAAAACTCCTTCAGATCTCGCCAAGCATACCTTATTGCACGATTCATCCCGGCGGGACTGGCAAGCCTATATCCGCCAGCTTGATATGCAGCAGCAGATCAATGTCCAGCAGGGGCCAATATTTAGTCATAGTGCCATGGTGATTCAGGCGGCTGTGCATGGTCAGGGCGTTGCCCTTACCAATAATGTCATGGCACAGAATGAAATTGATGCGGGGCGTCTTGTCTGCCCATTCAATGATGTTTTGGTCAGTAAGAATGCATTTTATTTGGTTTGCCACGATAATCAGGCAGAATTGGGCAAGATCGCGGCTTTTCGGAAATGGGTACTGACGCAAGCGGCGGCAGAGCAAGAAAGGTTAGGATTTATCACCCAACATACCCAATAGCTATACCTAATAGCTGCCAACCAGAAACAGGAGCTGTGTGATGAGCAGTCGAGTCATACTTATTTTTGTTGGGATCAGTGGCTTTTTTTACGTGGCATTGGGAGCAATGGGCGCACATATGTTGGCTCTTGTCCTGACACCACGTCAGATGGAATGGATTCATACCGGCCTGCAATATCAAGGGCTGCATACACTCGCCATGATGGCACTGGCGGCGTTATTGATGCGCCAGCCTGTGGCACCGTTTGGTTGGAGTGGTATTTTTTTCGCAGCGGGAATTGTGCTGTTTAGTGGCAGTCTTTATTGTCTGGCCTTTTTTCCGCTAAAATTTTTGGTGTATTTGACCCCCATCGGTGGATTCAGTTTTCTCATCGGTTGGTTATGTGTATTAATTGGCGCTCTGCGTCTAAGGAAATTGGCGCCTAGCCATGAATAAAGTTGCTTTATATTGCCGCCCTGGTTTTGAAAAAGAGTGTGCGGCAGAAATTACCGACAAGGCGGGTAAGAAAGAAATTTACGGTTTTGCCCGCGTGAAAGAAAACAGTGGATATGTGCTGTTTGAGTGTTATCAGTTTGATGATGCGGATCGTTTGATCCGTGAAATTCCATTCAAGGAATTGATTTTTGCCCGTCAAATGTTGGTTGTGGGCGAACTGCTGAAAGATTTGCCACAGGAAGATCGCATTACACCGATTATGGGTATGTTGACCGGTGTCATTGAGCGAGCTGGTGAATTGCGTGTAGAAGTGCCGGATACCAATGAAAGCAAAGAGTTGATGAAATTCTGCCGTAAGTTTACGGTTCCGCTGCGTAATGCGATGCGTCAGGAAAAACTTTTGCTGGCAAAGGAAAATAACAGTCGTCCCGTGATCCATATCTTTTTCATTGCTTCGGGTTGCTGTTATGTGGGGTATTCCTACAGTAACAATAATTCCCGTTTTTACATGGGCATTCCTCGCCTGAAATTCCCATCAGATGCACCAAGCCGTTCAACGCTGAAACTGGAAGAAGCCTTTCATGTATTTGTTCCTTACGACGAGTGGGAAGAGCGTCTGGACAGTGGTCTTCATGCCGTGGATCTCGGTGCTTGTCCGGGAGGATGGACTTACCAGCTTGTGAAACGCAGTATGTTGGTTCAGGCGGTAGACAATGGCCCGATGGCTGAAAGCTTAATGGATACCGGACAGGTGAAGCATCACCGCGTGGATGGTTTCAAATTTGAACCCTCAGTGAAAAATATTTACTGGTTAGTTTGTGACATGGTTGAGCAGCCTGCCAAAGTTGCACAACTGATGACAGATTGGCTGGTAAAAAGCTGGTGTCGTGAGGCGATCTTCAACCTTAAGCTGCCGATGAAAAAGCGCTATGAGGAAGTTGCTCATATATTGCAGAAAATAGAACAGCAATTGAAAGAGAATGGGGTAAATGCTCAGATTCAGGCGAAGCATTTGTATCACGATCGTGAAGAGGTCACGGTACATATTCGTCGAATTTGGTCTGTGTATGCGCCTGATCGCGATTTTTGATGATGGTGGATATTTAATAAATTTCAAGTTGCATAAAAAACAGCAATTTGAAAAAAGAAAGGGTACATAGATAATTCTTTCTTAGAGCTAATTTCCAGCAGATAAAAACAGTATTATTTATTATTGAATAATACTGTTTTTTTGTTATCAAAAAAAATCATTTAAGAAATAATAATTAATCATCTAAATCAAATTTGTTTTAGATGTATTCTAAAAAGATATATTAATTATTTTTACACGGACAAGAACTAGCGCTATTTTATTCTGGAGTTTTATTTCTAGACGCATCTTAAAAAGAATTTAAAACTTTTGCTCCCGTTATTATAAATATTTCGGGTTTTAGTCTATTCGTCTTGTGTTACAGGAGATTTACATGACCTCAAAGAAAAAATATACCTATGTGGGGTTATCTGATTCTAATTCCGTTCAGGATGTAAATGCACTTCTCACAGCCTACGTTCCGAATTATGATCCTTCCATTCGTGTTGCCCATAAGCCATTGGGGGATGAAGCCCCCGATGAACTGGTGCGTGGTGATTACCATTGGTCCAATAAATATATTAGCTCTTCCGGAACATTGGAATTGTCATATCATTTTCTGCCATCGAAACCTGCCATAATGCCGTTGTTTAAGATTTCTGGTTTCAGTGCCTTTAATGAAGAACAAAAAGAAACAGCAAGGCTTTCTTTACAGTCTTGGTCTGATGTCACCAATATTAAATTTACCGAAGTCAGTAGTGCTAATAAGGCTAATATGACTTTTGGTTTCTTTGATTATAGTGCTGCCAAGGATTATGCATTTGCAACTCTGCCAAAGGGACAGAAAACAGCTTATACATGGTATAACTCAGAAAGCCATACTTTTATAGACAATGACGTTGATGTGAATGGTTATGCCCGTCAAACTTTCACTCATGAAATTGGACATACATTAGGGCTGGAACACCCCGCCGAATACGATGCTTCTGATAAAGTACGTCCAAGCTATACCAACTCAGCTGAATATTTCGAAGATTCTCGTGCCTATACCGTCATGAGTTACTTCAGTGAAAAATCCACTGGTCAAGATTTCAAAAATGAGTATTCATCGGCACCTTTGCTGAATGATATTTCTGCCATCCAAGATTTGTATGGTGCAAATACTGAAACGCGTAAGGGTGATACCGTATATGGTTTCAATTCCAATACTGATCGCGATTTCATGACCGCGACCAATGCTAACAGCAAACTGGTATTCAGTGTTTGGGATGCTGATGGCGAAGATACCTTTGATTTCTCTGGCTTTACTCAGAATCAGCGTATTAATCTGAATGAAGGTGCTTTCTCTGATGTTGGCGGCTTGAAAGGTAACGTTTCCATCGCTCGTGGTGTGGTCATTGAGAACGCAATTGGCGGCAGCGGTGACGACATTCTGGTGGGTAACAGCGCAGATAACATCCTGAAAGGTGGTGCAGGCGATGACGTCATTTATGGCGGCTTGGGCGGTGATCATCTGTGGGGTGGTGAAGGCAGAGATACCTTTGTTTATCTGAACGGCAAAGAATCACTGAAAGATAATCCAGACTGGATTCACGATTTCACTTCTGGTGAAGACAAAATCGATCTGTCTCGCTTCAACTTCGGTGATCGTGGCGATATCAAATTTGTGGATTCGTTCTCAGGTAAGGGGGGCGAAGCGCTGTTCACTTATGACAAAGTGAATGATTTAACAGATCTGGAGATCAGCCTTGGCGGTAATCTGTCTGACAGTGATTTTCTGGTGAAAGTTGTCGGGCAACCGTTGACTGAAGCAGATTTCATCGTCTGATGATGTCATCACGATAACTAAATACTGCCGTATGCATCTAAGCATGCGGCAGAATTAAGGAGGTAGCCGTGTTATATAGATCTCGAAAGTTAATATCGGTTTTCTTCTATTCCCTTTTTTTAGGTATGGGTTTTGTAGGTATGAGTTTTGTAGGCATCAGTTTTATAGATCGAAGTCTTATTTACGGAGATCGTTTCTATCGAAATTGAGTTTATCGATAATTTTGTCTCTCTTTTTTGCAGGAGGATGTATGGCTAGCAGTTTGAGACTCCCAACCGCTGATGAGTTGAAAGGATTATGGCAACTCTCCGATGGGCATCAGGTATGCAGTATTGCATTGACCGATACCCGTTTACCCGAAGGTTCAATTTGGGCTGTGAAAGGTGATTTCTGCGTGACAGCACTGCTTGGGCAGCCTATTGAGGGATGGCGCCCGACTCCCGATGGCATCACATTGACCGATGACGATGGCAATAGCCTGGCCTTTTTTGAGCATGGATCTGAACAATGGGTCGCCTACCTTGTTGATGGCAGGGAGCTGGTCATGACATTTAGTGGCGCAGCGAATGCAGTGACAAAATAAAAAATGATGAAGGGATTGCAGTGAAATTACGCCTTCCGCAGGATGAAATTACGGATGTTATCCGTGCACGCAGCAAAGTATTCTGGACTATTGGCTTATTTACGGCATTCATCAACCTGCTGATGCTGGTTCCCTCTATTTATATGCTTCAGGTATATGATCGGGTGTTGCCATCCAGTAATGAAATGACTTTGCTGATGTTGACACTTATCACGCTTGGCATGTTTGCCATTATGGGCGGTCTAGAATACATCCGAAGTATGGTGGTGATCCGTATTGGCAGTCAGTTTGATATGTGCCTGAACCAGCGGGTTTATACCGCTTCGTATGAGTCCAACCTAAAAAGTGGTTCAACGGATGCAGGGCAGATGCTCAATGATTTGGCGACCATCCGCCAGTTCCTGACGGGTAATGCACTGTTTGCTTTTTTTGATGCTCCTTGGTTCCCCGTCTATCTTTGCGTTATTTTCCTGTTTAGCCCGTATTTGGGATTGTTGGCGCTGGTTGGGGCGATCATTCTGATCACGCTGGCGGTATTGAACCAGTGGCTATCCCAAGCGCCTTTAGCGGAAGCAAGCAGTCTTTCTTTACGTTCAACCAACTTGGCCAGTACCAACTTGCGTAATGCCGAAGTGATCGAGGCGCTCGGAATGTTGCCGGCACTGCGCCATCGTTGGTTTGGTTTGCATGAACGCTTTCTCAATTTTCAGCGCATTGCCAGTGAACGAGCGGCATCCATCACGGCGCTGACTAAAACGGTGCGTATGGCTTTGCAATCGTTGATTTTGGGCTTGGGGGGCTGGCTGGCGATTGAGGGGCATATTTCACCGGGGATGATGATTGCTGGTTCCATTTTGATGGGGCGGGCGTTGTCTCCGATTGAGCAGTTGATACAGGCATGGAAGAGCTGGAGTGCTGCTCGCTTATCATGGCAGCGGTTGGACAAACTACTGAAAGCCCAACCAGAACGCAAAAGTGGCATGTCATTGCCGCCTCCCAATGGCATGTTGCTGTTGGAGAAAGTGTCAGCAATGCCACCCAGTAAAACACAGGTTGCTCAAGCATCACAAAACCGAACATCACAAAATAGCCAACATGTCTTGCAGGATATCAGCTTTGCCTTGAGTTCCGGAGATGTTCTTGGGGTGATTGGCCCTAGTGCGTCGGGAAAATCTACGTTGGCTCGTTTGCTGGTAGGGATCTGGCCGGCACAGGAAGGCGTGGTGCGGCTTGATGATGCCGATATTTATCAGTGGAACAAAGACGAATTAGGGGCATCCATTGGTTATCTGCCGCAGGACATTGAATTGTTTGGCGGCACGATTGCGGAGAATATCGCGCGTTTTAATGATATCGATCCTGAAAAAGTCATTGAGGCGGCGAAAAAAGCTGGTGTCCATGAGTTGGTGCTCAATCTTGAGCAAGGTTATGACACAGTGATTGGTGCTGGTGGCATGGGGCTGTCTGGTGGGCAGAAACAGAGAATTGGGCTGGCTCGCGCTTTGTATGGTAATCCGTCGCTCGTAGTGTTGGATGAGCCTAACTCGAATCTGGATGATATCGGTGAAAAAGCGCTGAGTCATGCGATTGCCCAATTACGGGAGCAGGGTAAAACGGTTGTGGTCATCACTCATCGGCCTTCATTACTCTCGCAAACAAGCAAGGTTTTGCTGTTGGTACAGGGTAAAATGAAAATGTTTGGCCCTTCCCAGCAAGTCATGGCGGCGCTATCGCAGCCTCAGTCTCAGTCTCCATCTCCATCACAGTCAAAAGCGGTCGAACGTGCCTCGTAACATGGTTCAGCCATATTTAAATTCTTGGGATATTTCTATCAGGGAGTAAAAATGTCCTATCAGACCAACGCAAAAGATGCCCAAAATGAGGCGGCGGGATTATTGCCGCTGGATGCGAATCGTTACCTGCGAATAGGCTGGCTGGTTATTGGCATTGGCATTCTGGGTTTTTTCATCTGGGCGGCGTTTGCACCACTCGATAAAGGGGTTGCTTCCTCTGGTTCGGTTGTGGTGGATGGCAACCGTAAAACGGTACAGTCCCCCGTTAATGGCATTATCAGGCAAATTCAGGTGAAGGAAGGAGAGCACGTCAAGGCCGGGCAAGTATTGGTTCAGCTTAGTCAGGTACAGGTCAATGCGCAGATTGATTCCCTAAAACAGCAGCTTTACACCACATTGGCAACGGAATCCCGGCTTTTAGCCGAACAACAAAGTCAGGATGACATTGTCTTTCCGTCCACATTGCTGGCTCAACAATCGGAACCCCGCATTCACGATATTCTGGCCTTGCAGAAACAGCTCTTTCTGTCACGCAGTGAGATGCTGAGAAGTGATCTGGCGGGAATGCAGCAGGCTGAAGAAGGGATGAATTTTCAAATCAAAGGGCTGAGGGAAGCCATGATGAATAAACAGCAACAGCAGACTTCGCTCAAGGAACAGGTTACGAACCTGCGGCCTCTGACAGAAGAAGGCTATTTTCCCCGTAACCGTTATCTGGAATTACTGCGTAGCCAAAGTGAATTAAGTGGCAGCATGGCTGAGATGACGGGGCGAATTGGTCAGCTTGAAAAGCAGCGGCAGGAAACGCGGCAACGAGTTATCCAGCGTCAGGCAGATTACCAACGTGAGGTACGCAGCCAACTGGCAGATGTACAGGTATTGGCTAATGAATTAAGAAATAAGCTGGAAACAGCACAATTTGATCTGTCGCACACTTCCATTATTGCACCGGTAGATGGCTCGGTGGTTGGCTTAACAGTGTTTACCCAAGGCGGGGTGGTGGCTTCTGGTGAAAAACTGATGGAGATTCTGCCAGCCCAAAGTACGCTGGAAGTGGAAGCACGTTTGATGGTGCATCTGATTGATAAAGTTTCTGTGGAACAGGATGTCGATTTGATGTTTACAGCATTCAATCAGAACCGGACGCCGAAAGTTACGGGTAAGGTGGCGGTGGTTTCTGCCGATCGTTTGGTGGATGGAGTCACAAGAGAACCTTATTACCAGATGCGATTGAGAGTCACCCCTGAAGGCATGGAGAAATTGGCGGGTTTGAATATCAAACCGGGGATGCCTGTTGAAGTGTTTGTCAAAACGGGTTCACGTTCTCTGTTGAGCTACCTGTTCAAGCCGTTGATAGACAGAGCGTCTACATCGTTGATTGAGGAGTAATGGGGATGTTGAGGTATCACGGTGTTACCGATAGGCGTACTCTACTATTGCCTTTATTTTTGACGATGTTGTTGTCGGTATTTTCTGGTTCTGCCAGTGCGCTTTCCTTAACGGAGGCTTATGCGCTGGCATTGCAGCACGATCCAACATTTCAGGCTGCCATCAAAGAGCAGGAAGCGGGGCAGGAGGAGAACAACCTTGGCCTGGCAGAACTACTGCCCAAGTTATCATTCAGCTACCAGAATGCGCCGAAAAACTGGCAGAGGATGGAATCTCATTCTTTAGACGGGCGGGGTAAGACCGTCAAAGAAAGTCGTGACCGACAGTATAACAGTTATAGCGGAGCGATTATTCTTACCCAACCTCTGGTCGATTTTGAAGCATGGGCACGTTATCGAACTCGTCAGGCGTACGCATTGATGAGTGATGCCCGTTTTCGGGCGGATAGCCAGCAATTGGCGGTCAGGGTGGTGAACAGTTATGTGGCTGTGGCTTATGCGCAGGATAGGTTGGTACAGGTTGCCCAGCAGCGGGCTACCTATGAGGAGCAACTGGAACGCAATCAGAAATTATTTTCCTCCGGTGAAGGTACTCGTACCGATGTGGCAGAAACACAGGCGCGTTACAGTCAAGTATTGGCTGATGAATTGACGGTACAAGACGAGCTGGATGCGGCAATCCGTGATTTGCAGTTATTAGTTGGCATACCGTTACCGGCGGATTTGCCTGTTAATCGCCTGTCTAATTCTTCACTGTTCAAAGCAATCAAATTGGATTTAGCACGCTATGCTGATTGGGAACAGATGACGTTACGCCATAATCCTCAGTTGTCGGCTGCCCGCCAGAAAGTTGATGTGGCGTATCATGACATTGAGCGCAATCGAGCGGGATATCTGCCGAAACTGGAGCTGCACGCTTCCCATAGTGAAAATAAATCCAGTAGCGATAACAGTATCGATCAAAAATACCGGACAGATTCCGTTGGCCTTCGTGTTTCTATGAACCTCTATAATGGTGGTGGAACCTCGGCGGCATTGCGTCAATCGGCAGCAAATTACGGCAAAACTAAATACGAGATGGATGCTCAAACAGGAGAGATCCTGAATGCACTGAGACGTAATTATAACGCCTGCGTGAATGGTGAGAAGCGGATACGAGCCTATGAAACAGCGGTAGAAGCGGCTGTATTACAAGTGAAAGCGACTCAAAAAAGTGTGGCGCTGGGCCAGCGAGTGAATGTCGATATCTTGAATGCTGAACAACAACTCTATACCGCACGTCGTGAACTGTCTCAGGCAAAATATGACTATATGAAAGCGTGGGTTGGGTTATTGAATGAATCCGGTCAATTAAATGGTGAACATATTAAGTTAATTGCTCATTACTTTGGTTGAGATGATTTTGTAATAATCTCTATTAAGCCACAGATAACTAGAAGCAGCATGTCTGATTATAAAGTCATGATGCTTTTTTGTTTTTAATTTTTATGATTAAAATTAATGTAACTGTTTTTCTTCTGGAATTAAGCATGAAATAAAATATCAACAGATATTAAACAAGGTATTAAATAATGTGTTTTTTGCATCAATGAGAACTAACCTTATATTATGGTTGTAATTGTTGTGTACATTCCAATTATTGGTGTTTATCTACTATTTATTGTTAAGGAAAATCACTGTTAATGGAAAGCTGAATGTAAAACTTATTTGGTAAAGAATAACGAGATTTTATATTTCAAAAATTATCTTTTTTCAGGAGGTTAAAATGTCCTCGTCAAATAACTATGATTACAGCAATGGAAATTCATATTCTGATACAGTTAAGAAAATAAAAAAACGTTTGAATGCTTATGATCCAAATGAACATCCTGATATTAATAAATTTAAAAAGCCGATATTAGGTGATCAAGCGTTTGAAAAATTTTTTTTGGAAAGATAAAAAATATTCTACTCATCTTGGAAAGGCTGTGGAGTTTAAATATTATATATTAACATCAAACTCTAAATTTGCTGATCTATTGATTGTTCTCACTAATCCTAGTCACATAGCTATCGACAAGTAGCTATAGACAAATAGTTATAAGCGTAGAGTTAGCTACGTGACTCAGGATTCACTTTTTTGTCGCCTCACTGTAACTTGACGTTTATTCGGTATAAATCAGCCTAAGTTGCTGCAAATTTCCCTGTAGTGATAAATCGGTTTTTAATGAAGCAATTTCACGGCTGATATAAGCTATTTCTTTATTGGGCTCTAATTTTTTGCGCCATTTATCCGGCTGGGTATCCAAATGCTGGAACAAATTATCCAATGAGCCAGCTTGTTGTAGCAGGATGGCAGCCGTCTTGGAGCCAATACCCTGAACACCGGGTATTTTACTGCTACTGATACCTGCCAGCCCCCAATAATCAGGAAGTTGGTCAGGGGCAACGCCAAACTCCTGCTGAACAAAAGGCAAATCAAGCCAGCGTTTTTGGAAGTAATCACGAATCTGGATATGGGGGGAAAGAAGCTGGCAGTAGCCTTTATCCGTTGAAACAATCGTGACACGATGCCCGGTACTGGCGATTTTAGTTGCCAGTGTTGCGGCCAAATCATCCGCTTCATGCCCTTCCACATGCCAGCACGTTACGCCCAGTGTATTAAATGCCTGCTTAATCAGCGGCATTTCCTGTTGTAAATCTTCTGGCATGGCAGAGCGACCCGCTTTGTAATCGGGAAGAAGCTGATGGCGCCAGCTATGGCTGCGATCATCTTCATCGAATACCGCAACCGCGTGGGTCGGTGATGCATGGGTGATTAATTGCTTTAACGCATGTTCGCAGGCGGGAACGCAAGGGCTTCCCTGTACTGCATGGATGCGTCGAATCAGATTTAGGGCGTCTACAATCAAAAGGTGTATCATGGTCGTTATATTCCGTCCGTGGATTTATTCCTTGGCTCCAGCCTCATTGAATATGGATGAGAAAAGGTATCGAGATTTATTTGATTATCTCATAACATGGCTCATAAACAGTACCTCCGGGAAGTTTCATGCGATCCTGCTCCACAAAATCTTCCAATAAGTCATCCATGCGATGCATGATGTCCACATCACCGTGGATCTTGAATGCTCCATGTTTTTCGATGGCTTGAATACCGACTTCTTTTACGTTACCTGCCACAATGCCGGAAAATGCGCGTCGCAGTGTTGAAGCGAGTTTTTCAGGTGGCTGATTTGGATGTAAATTCAGGTTAGCCATGTTGCCATGAGACGGATTAAATGGAGACTGCAAATCAGAACTGATTTTCAGTGACCAGTTAAAGCTATAGGCATCTCCAGTAGAGCGGCGATTTTCTTTGACGCTGGGCATGGCTCTTTTCATTATACGTGCTACTTCTGATGGGGCATCCACAATAATGCGGTAGTAATGGCGAGCCTGTTTTCCCAAAGTATTAACGATAAATTCATCCAGCACTTGGAAATAATCGGCGCTCTCTTTGGGCCCCGTCAAGACCAGTGGTAGAACTTGATCTTTATTGTCAGGGTTCATCACGATAGCCAGTAAATACAGCAGTTCTTCTGCCGTTCCAACACCACCAGGAAAGATAATAATGCCGTGGGCAATACGGACAAAGGCTTCCAGACGTTTTTCGATGTCAGGCATGATGACCAGTTCATTCACCAGCGGATTGGGAGGCTCTGCCGCGATAATTGAAGGTTCTGTAATGCCGACGAAACGGCTTTTTTTATAATTTTGCTGGGCATGCCCGACCGCAGCACCTTTCATCGGTGCTTCCATTGCACCAGGCCCGCAACCGGTGCAGATATTCAGTTCACGCAACCCCAGCTCACTCCCTACCTTGCGGCCATACAGGTATTCGTTCTCATTAATGGAATGTCCACCCCAACAAACAATCATATTGGGATCTTCTGAGATATGCAGTGCTTTTGCATTGCGCAGGATAGAGAAAATGGTGTTGGTAATGTGCATACCATTTTCCATATTCAGATGATGTACTTTCTGTGCATTGGCAATTTGCGCGTGAACGAACAGAATATCCCGCAGTACGGCGAACAGATTTGCTTGTAGAGAACGGATGATTTTGCCATCAACGAAAGCTTCTTCTGGTGGATTAACCAGTTCCAGTTTTACTCCACGTTCCCTACGCAATACGTTGATGTCGAAATCTTCATATTTTGACAGTAATTCTTTGCTGTTATCTGTTTGACTACCAGAATTGAGAACGGCCAGTGAACAGTTACGGAAAAGGCGGTATAAATCACTGCTTGCGGTACGCTTAAGCATGTCTACTTCAAGCTGAGAGAGCAAATCCATTGATCCTAATGGACTGACATGTGTAATCAAGAATGACTCCTTTTACCCTTTGTGGGGGTTCCTCAATAATGATTTCATCCGGCCGTTTGGTTACCTGTCACTAATCGGGTTAATTCGATTACTGGCGGGCTAACCTTCCTATTGCTGGAGTAAACTCTTCGTTACTGCGCCATGGATTGATATCCAATCCTCCCCGACGGGTATAACGTGCATAAACAGTAAGTTTTTCGGGAGCGCATAACGTCATTAAGTCATTGAAGATACGCTCAACGCACTGTTCATGAAATTCATTGTGATGGCGGAAAGACACTAAATAGCGCAATAATTGTTCCTGATCGATTTTGGGGCCTTGATAGCGGATCATGACAGATCCCCAATCGGGCTGATGAGTGATCAGGCAATTTGATTTTAGCAAATGGCTAACTAAAGTTTCTTCAACCACAGGACCCGTTGCTGCATTGTTAAGATAATCGCGACTGAATTGATAATCATCAATTTCAATATCCTGATTATCGATGCATTTTCCTTCAAACTCAGCAATTGGCTGCTGATTGAAATCGTGCAAGGGGTGTAAAACAACCTCAATATCACCGCAGGCGCAGGCAGATAAATCCTGTTGCAGAGTTTTTTGCACGGTTTCCCAATCAGCAAAGCGGGTTTGGTTAAAACTGTTCAGATAAAGTTTAAAGCTTTTTGATTCGATGAGATTTTTACTGGCTGCATTCAGGCTGACATGACCAATGGCAACTTGAGGAACACCGCGTGCATTGAGCCAGGAGAGTTCGTACATTGTCCAGATATCAGCACCATGAAAGGGGAGATTATCAGGAAATAGCCCAAGTGGTTCACGGTTCATACTGCGGGGAACCGCTTGCAGTAAAGTAGGGTCATAGTTATCGCGGTAGGGGGTCGGTTTACCTAGTGTGAGTTGGGCGAGTGCCTGATTATTCTGATACAAAGACATTAGGATTCCTTAAAACTGAACAATCATTATGACTGAGATAGCTTGTAGTGTATCAAGGAATCCTAATTGCTCGTATTTTTATTGTGCATTATTCCCCGTGTTCATCGAGCCAGCGTAAAGCGGCTTCAGCAAGGCTGAGCCTTTTTTCTTCTATGGAATTGCTATATGTTCGTTCTATTCCATTAATTGTGCGGGTAACAGTGTGACGCTGATATCGATCTTTCAAGGTTTCTCCACCCTGCCATTTGTTGACTTTTTTGTTGGTTTCGTCTGGATGGCGGGCTAAATAGGCATTAATAGGTTTTATTGACTGTGCATGTTTGAAGAAATCAATGGGTAATAAATTGATAGCTTGGTTGAAGAATACAGTCCGATATTTTTCGCATTCATCGTCCGGTAGTTTATTAGTTTTGGGAGTAAAGTCTTTATTATCTTCGTTATTGAAATGTATTTCATCATTAAAAATATCTTGATGAATTTGCCTAAAGTATTGAGCATGTTTGTGCATTTTCTTCAAAAAATGTAATCCAAAGAGTAGGCAGTCTCCAGGGCTGTATTGTATCTGACTGTAAATATAGAGTATTTTTAACTTTTTTTCATTTTCATTTTCATTTTTACTTTTATCTCTGTTGATTTTCCATTTAAACGGAATAAATGGATTTTCCCCCAGGCTTGAATCTACAAATATGATAGAAGTATTGTTCTCCTTATCTTTAAAAACATTTGCTGTGGCAAAATGGACGCCTTGTCCTCCTGATGTTGTTTTGATGATATATCGTTTATGACTGTTAGGAGGGAATATTGTTAATGAATTGAATTCATATTTTACAAAATCATCTATATCTATAATCGTATTGCAGGCATTCATATTAGGATATTTTCTGTTAAAATATCTTAATATAATTTCACTACTTAGTTGGTCCAGTGTAATGTTACTGAACTGTGAATTATTTTCTGTTTTTGATTTAATTTCTTTTATGTATTTATTTAAAAATTCCCCATTCATTTTACTTCTCCACTATTTGGTAAATAGCAGGTGTTTTTTTATACCTGCTATTTATTAGAATTCTATTAATCAGAAAATAATTTATCCAATAATGGCGATCTAAAAATGTGATGTGGATCATATTCCTGTAATGCTGAAACAGTTGAAGCCCAGTTGTTATCAGCAGGCAAACCATCAGTAAATGAAGCCGGGATTATTTTGGTCAAAATATCCTTATCCTCCCACGCGGCCTCTTCACCATAAGCCCAACCTTTGCTCCATTCGACACGAGCAGAGGCGTAAGAACCATCAAATTCTTTGAATAGCCACTGTTCAAACTGGCGGCAAAATTCAATGGCATGTGGTGTCTCTGGAAAGGTTAAAACATCGAGCCAAACAGCAACATCCCATTCAGGCTGATCCAAACGAGGGCGAATGGCGGATAAACTGGGGACAACCGCATTTTTGTATATCACTTCGGCAGGATTATCTAATCCAGTAACCCTAACCTCAATGGGGCCGTTAATGGGGTATTGTCCACGGTTTTCAAATTGATGCTTTAATTTCTGCCATTCGGTATAAAATTCATTTAGTACGCGTTGAATATTTGTACGGCGTGTTAATATCGCGTAGCCATTCGCTGTAACGTGTAATGTTGTCGGTTTCACATACAACAGCAGGTTTTTACTCCATCCCCAGATATCTTTCCCATAGCCTTGTAAGGCGGCATTTGTCAGTTGATATTGCATTTGACCTATAAGGGGGGTTATTGCAGGGAAGTTAGCAAGAATATTATCCACGATATCCGATATGGTTGATGGGATATTATCGGAGAATGGATAGTTATAGGGGGTGTTGACTTCAATACTGGAGGTGGGTTTGGTTGGTGTTACACTCCAGACTTTTAGCCACGGGGTATCTGTAAAGGGAAACAAGATTATCTCCGCCCGGCCGCTTTTATCTAAAAAGTGGCTGAAAGTTCGATTACCTTCTGAGCTTTCTGAAAGGGCAAACAATTCAGCCGCAGGAATATCGGTGAAGCTTTGACACCGCAAGCGTTGATTTTTGCCAGCCTGAAACTGGACTTCCAAAATTAGGGCACTGCCTGCATGGGTTAATAGAGGTGCGCAATCTGGTTCACTACGCTCAAAACGTTTAATGGTATATTGCTGATTTTCAGCATCCCATACGACAGCAGACAGGGACAATATCGTGTTACTTAGAGAGCCATATGTGTGTCCAGACAGCGGGATTTCGTTGAGTGCCTTAATGGCGGTTCCATGTCCGCCTATCGCGAGAACGGCCCCCAGTGATAAATCACCGGGAGCAGGCGTTGCGGTGAAGCCAAGTCCCTGTTCCTCCATTTGGGTCATTAGCGCTTCCATCAATATGCCAGTTTGTGCTGTCACGATGGAGAATTGAGCGTGATGCTTGATACTGACGTGAGTGAAATGGTGTGAGAGATCCATCAGCACAATGCGATCTGTGAAACTTTGCCCTGACTCCAATATCAATGGTGACCAGTTATGGGACTGTCCGACGGGCCTTATCTTATAATTTTCTTTCCATGCCCAGTTGACGACTGAAATAACTTCTTCCACAGAACGGGGTATGCAGCATGGTACATTCGAGGCTCGTATTTCTCCTGACCAATTTCTAAATGTTATATTTTCCCATGCTATATCTTTGGGGAAATTAGGTAAGTGATATTCTAGTTTAGTAATGATATCTTCTTTTGAATGATTATTGTCTTGTTTAATTATATTTGATGAAACCATTGTTTTGTTGCCTTAATGATTTATTTATAGGGTTTGGGTTTTTTAATATAAATTTGAAAAAAAATCCATTTATTAGGAAATAATTTTTTATGGGAATCAAAAAGTAAGTTTATCATCTGGGAGAAATGTTAATAGCATGGTTTATATAAGTAGTAGATATAATAATATGCCTACTACTTATTGTTATTGGGTAATATTAAATAGAAAATAATTTTTCTAATAATGGTGACCTAAATATGTGATGCGGGTCGTATTTATTCAATAAAAAAACGATTGAAGTCCAGTTATTATCAGCAGGTTGACCATCATTGAATGAAGCCGGGATTATTTGGGTCAGTACATCCTCATCTTCCCATGCCGCATTTTCACTGTATGCCCAACCTTTACTCCATTCGACACGGGCTGATGCATAAGTGCCATTAAATTCTTTAAATAACCATTTAGAATATGATCTTTTTTATCTGGATCTGCTGTGTTCATAGTTTTATTTCTCTGATTTTAAATTTTTATCTAAAGATGGAAAATTTTCTTTTTTCTAATGTCATTCCTATGACTAATTAAAATAAATGGAGTGTTGATAATATAGAATAAGTTGTTCTATTTTATTGGAGTTGACTTTTTATATTAATTTTTTGTTTATTTGAAAAGTATTGGCAACAAGAAACCCATTCCGATTTTTATGTTGGAAATAATCGTCGGAAATTATGTTTAGCTAAACGGATTGAATTATACTTATTATAGTCTTAATTCTTCTGTGTGAAGAGCGTAATACGAAATATTTACTTTATGAAACCGAGGTGATGATTGTTTTCAGTATTCTGAGATCTTTATTGCTGCATCTGTGAATTTTGAAGATTATTGGTTACTTATTTGAAACTTAAATAGTTAATCTTGTTGAGCCACGAATATAATCGGGAATGTATCTAGACTAGATACGAGGGTATTGTGAATGATAGAATTTATTGGAATAGATTATAGGTATTCAGAGGAGTAGAGGTCATATCAACATTTTTTCATGAAAATGGTAACATCATTCTCCGGTTGTTATTTTGCTGAAAAGCGTATAGGAATAAGTGGGATAATATTATAAACCTGAAAATGATGGATGATATAATCATATGAGCTTTAATGTGACAGAGGCACTCTCTGACTTTACCCGACGCTATATTGAATTGTGGCAAGAGAAAACAGGGTTTCCGCCAGCCAGCAGCGATCTGTATGGCATACCTTCACCCTGTATTGAACGTAAGGGAGAGGGTGTGGTGCACTGGCTTCCTCAGTCGTTTTCTATTCAAGAAAAACTCAGTAAGGTAGAAGCAGCGCTGGAGATCCGTTTGCAGGATTCTATCCATGATTACTATATGATGCAGCTTGCTGGGGATATGACTGCCAGCTTTGAGGGGCAAAACTTCAGCCTGATTCAGTTATGGAGTGAAGATGATTTTATTCGGTTACAAGAAAATCTTATTGGTCATCTTGTTACACAGAAGCGGTTAAAACTCTCGCCTACTGTATTTATTGGTACGACTGATTCCGATATGGGGCTGATTTCTGTCTGTAATCTGACAGGGCAGGTGATTCTTGAACAGTTTGGCAGCCACGAGCGGACGACGTTATCCGCAGATTTGGCCAGTTTCCTTTCGGTTCTCAACCCCGTTATGTTCAATTAATTGCAGATATTGGTTTGATTTTTTGTAAGAGATATCTCACATGGCACGTGAGATATTTCTTTTAATCACGATGTGAATATTTAGAATGAATATTATTTTTATTTTATATCAATAGCATGAGAGTTGTTATTATAGTGTCCCTTTTGTCATGTTACCCACTTTGCCAGTTCAGTTGCTTGTTTCAACGGTCTGAATATTAGATCCTTTTACTGTTCCGTAAGGAACCACAGCAAAACAATCACCAGGGAATAATTCCATCGGGAAGATGGTTCAAGGATGGTCAGGTACAGGCAGGATAGCCAGACAATATCAGTATAATGATTGAATAAGGATAACTGACAGGGACGTATTTTTGTCAGGGAATGAGCAGGGAGCATCCAATTTAGCAGGATTGCTATGACAGCCAATCTAAAGAGGAGAGATTTTATCTCTCCTCTTTTTTTATTTTATCTTACCGCAAGTTTTCCGCTGAAATCGCATCAATGATATTCTTACGTCCCAATGACGTGGTGGCAGTTTCTGTCATCTGAGCAACAGACAAGCATCAGACGAAACATCATGAATATCGAGAAACAAATTCTACATAAATTACAGTTAATTGAAGCCACCATGAAAATGGTCGGCGTATGGCAAAATCATCCTCCTAAACCAGAAGCTTTTGAAAGCACCGAGCCTTTTTCCATTGATTCTATGTCGGCGGATGAGTGGCTCCAATGGGTGTTAATTCCAAGAGTGCGCGCCCTAATAGAACAAAAGGCCAATTTGCCGACAGCATTTTCTATCGCACCGTATTTCGAAGAAGTTTATAAGGAAGAAATAGAACGTTATTTACCTTTGCTTGAACATTTGAGGGCATTGGACAATCTGTTTATGCAGGGTGCTTGATATGTTGGATATTATTTATCAGGATGAGCATATTGTTGCAGTCAATAAGCCTGCCGGGTGGTTGGTTCACCGTAGCTGGCTGGCTCGCCATGAAACCGTTTTTGTCATGCAGACACTGCGGGATCAAATTGGGCAGCATGTTTTCCCTGTTCATCGTCTGGACAGGCCGACATCTGGCGTCTTGTTGATGGCGCTTTCAAGTGAAGTAGCCAGAACGCTTTCACAACAATTTGAATGCCACAATATACAAAAAACGTATCATGCAGTTGTGCGTGGTTATGTTGAAGGCGATGGTATTATCGACTATGCCCTAATGGAACAGTTGGACAAAATTGCGGATAAGTTTGCTGATACTGACCGAGAAGCGCAGTCAGCAATCACTCACTACCGTTCATTGGCAAAAGTTGAGTGTCCGGTTCAGATAGGACGTTATCCAACATCACGCTTTAGTCTGTTGGAGCTGATGCCAAAAACCGGTCGTAAGCATCAATTGCGGCGGCATATGGCGCATATCCGACATCCCATGATTGGGGATACCACGCACGGCGATTTGCGCCAAAATCGAGGAGTTGCTAAATATTATCAGACTGGCAGATTAATGCTGCATGCCAGCCATCTTCAGCTCAAGCATCCCGTGACCGGAGAAGATCTTCTTCTGACCGCACGGTGGGAGCCATCGTGGCAGCATTTGCTTGAACAGTTGGGCTGGCAGGGTATTGTGCCTGATCTGGAATGTCTAACCACTCATGAATAAACGCAGTATCAAACCGGTTAAAGAGATCAATATTTATGGCAAAGATTGGTGTTTTCGTTGGTACAGTTTATGGTAATGCGCTGGCGGTTGCGGAAGAAGCGCAGCAGATCCTTGGGAAGCAGGGGCATGAGGTTGAGATCTTTGAAGATGCGACTCTGGCGCAATGGCAAGAGTATCTGCAACAGATTGTTTTAGTGATCACTTCGACTACGGGGCAGGGTGATCTGCCTGACAATATCCAGCCGCTCTATGCGGAACTGAATGATAAGTTGGGCTATCAGCCCGACTTACGCTATGGCGTGATTGCGCTGGGCGACAGCAGTTATGACAGTTTCTGTGGCGGCGGCTGTACCTTTGATGAACTGTTACAAGAACAGGGAGCCAGGCGAATCGGAGAGGTGTTGCTGATTGATGCCATTGAGGTAGCCGAACCTGAAGTCTTTGCCCAAGGTTGGATTGAGGGGTGGGGAACTTTGCTGTAGGGAAGCTCTCTGTCACACCGCTTATGCCTTCGTTTTATTCGGGACGTTGGGAGGATAAGCGGTGTAATGGACTACTGACATAATTACTTACGGGTCAGCTTTTCCAAATCTGCTTCGATTTCTGCAATCTTATTAGCAACAACATGTTCGAGATGGCGCAAGTCGTCGAGGATCTTGTGTTTCAAATCCACTTCTATCTGGTCACGTCTGCAAATCTGATCCAACTCTTCGATCACATAACGCAGGTTGGTATTGATCTCTTTGACTTCTTTGTAACCTTGCCCTGAATTGTCGTCAGAGATGGTCTTGAGTTGACGTGGATACTTAAATTTAACGCTCTTAGCGAAGAATTCGCCTTTATCCTTGCGGAAATAAATCTTCAGAGTGTCATTATTCGCCTCCTGACGGAGGCTGTAGCGATCAATATCTTCAGGATGCGTGATCCCCAAACTTTTCAAGTTATCGTACATATTGCGTCACCTAGTAACCTAAATGAAATGGAAAAGGCAAAAAATAGTGGATTTATTATCCATTTCGTAATTGTTAAAAGTCAACCGGTTAATGGAAGATTCAACTTTCAACTTTCAACTTTCAAGTTGCTGCTTTGTTGGCAGCCCTGTAACGCAAATTCTTGTTTGGCGCATTAGAACACCTCAACATCGAGCGGTTCTAAGTGACTTAGCTGGTAAGGTGTTCTTTGATTACTTAATTGAGTGGTACAACGTGATTGTATCGGATATGAACCAGCCCACTGATGGTTGGCTTTTTGGCAGGATCGGATGTATGACGCGCTAACATACAATATGTATCTCTATGCCTATGACATGATCACTTGCGAATTGCGCAAAATTCTGACCCAAGATGATGTTAGCCGACAAGAAATTTGGTTATGGGGAAGCTCAGAACATCACCAGAATAGATTGGCAATCTTTTCTAAAAACGAACTACCTATCCAATAGGGCTGTTTCGGTGAGTGAGGTTCCGCATACGAAAATAGTCCATTCTGAGCTCACGATTATGCGGTTACATACCTGTGTAGCCGCATAGCAATTATGTGAGCTCATTTATGAAACAGAAAAATCGTGCGGTTAGTCAATATTTCTCAGCAGTTCATTAATGCCAACTTTGCCACGGGTTTTGGCATCAACCTTTTTCACAATAACGGCGCAGTACAAACTGTAGCTGCCATCTTTCGAAGGAAGATTACCGGATACCACGACAGAACCCGCAGGAACACGGCCATAATGGATTTCACCGGTTTCGCGATCATAGATTTTGGTACTTTGACCAATATAAACACCCATTGAGATCACGGAACCTTCTTCCACGATGACGCCTTCCACGATTTCAGAGCGGGCACCGATAAAGCAGTTGTCTTCAATGATGGTCGGGTTAGCCTGCAATGGCTCCAGAACGCCACCAATGCCAACACCACCGGATAAGTGAACATTTTTACCGATCTGTGCGCAGGAACCTACGGTTGCCCAAGTGTCTACCATTGAACCTTCATCCACATAGGCACCGAGGTTGACATAAGATGGCATCAGCACTGTGTTACGTGCGATATACGCTCCTTGGCGGACAGCCGCAGGAGGCACGACACGGAATCCTTCTTTTTCGAAACGAGCCTGATCATAATCAGCAAATTTCATTGGTACTTTGTCGAAATAGCGGCTTTCAGCGCCTTCCATAACCTGATTGTCATTAATGCGGAAGGAGAGCAATACGGCTTTCTTCAGCCATTGATGAGTTACCCATTGTCCATCGATCTTTTCAGCGACACGCAGTTTGCCGTTGTCCAGCATTTGAATGACCTGATTAATGACATCGCGGGTTGCTGTATCAACAGTAGCAGGTGTGATGCTTACGCGGTTTTCAAACGCATTTTCGATAGTAGCTTGTAATTGCTGCATAAGTATAAGGTTCCTAATTTCTGTTAAGTCGAGGGTCTTGCTATAGTTTATCCCGTGTGTTGAGGGCCTCTGTCAACCTTTCTGATAATTCATCCCTGATTTTTTTATGTAATGCGTTTTGATCTTTATCTGCCAGTACAAAAAAGTCTTCGACGCGTTCACCAATGGTGGTAATGCGGGCACCATGCAGGGAAACGCCCAATTCAGCGAAAATATTGCCTACCCGTGCCAGTAATCCGGGCTGATCCAACGCGACCAATTCTATATGGGTGCGACGAACATTTTTTGTTGGTAAAAAATTAACTTTGGTTGGGACATTAAAATGGCGCAATTTGGTGGACAGGTTACGTGCCTTTGGCGCTTTAGGGTGAGGATCGTTCACGACTTTCAGCAAGGCACGGCGGATAGGTTCGTGGCGATCAAGTGCCAAGGGGTGGCCGTTAGGTTCTAATACCACAAATGTATCCATCGCCATTTCATCACGATTAGTGAAGATTTGAGCATCGTGGACACTTAAATTACGTCTATCCAGTTCCCCGACAACCGCAGCGAAAAGCGAAGGCCGATCTTGGCACCAAATAAAAATCTCTGTGCCACCGTGGGAAAATGCGGTGCTGATCAGCACCATGGGTTCCGGGGATATATGGTGGATTAAATGATTGGCATGCCACGCCAATTGATCGGGAGTATGGCGCAGGAAATAATCCGCATGGCAACGGCTCCAGATATTATGTAATTGCTGTTCGTCGATATTTTCTTGCCGAAGCAGAGTCAATGCTTGTAAACGATTGTTACGGACACGTTCTCGTAAATCTGGGGTATTCTGGATACCTTGGCGCAATTGGGTTTCAGTGGCGAAATAGAGTTCGCGTATCAGACTTTGTTTCCAGCTATTCCACAGCTTAGCGTTGGTGGCGCAGATATCTGCAACGGTTAGGCAGACCAAATAATTCAGGCGATTTTGATTTTTGACCCGGCTTGCAAATTGCTGGATAACGTCAGGGTCTTGAATATCCCGTCGTTGTGCAGTGACTGACATCAGCAAATGGTCGCGAACCAGCCATTCTACTAATTCTGCCTCACGGTTTGTCAGCCCATGTTGTTGTGCGAACGCGAAGGCATCTTTGGCACCAAGCTCAGAATGATCGCCATTGCGCCCTTTGGCAATATCATGGAAAAAAGCGGCCAGCCGCAACAATTCTGGTTGGGGAAGGTGCCGGTAAAGCTCAACACACAGGGGATGGATCACACGGTTGTTTTCATCAGCAAAACTTTCCAGTTTTTGCAGTACCCGAATGGTGTGTTCGTCAACGGTATAAGCATGAAAAAGGTCAAATTGCATCTGGCCAACAATGTTGCTCCAAAACGGCATATAGGCCCCTAACACGCTATGGCGGTGCATTGGAAGTAGCGCACCTCCGACCGCATTGGGATGGCGCAGAATATCCATGAAAACCTTTCGTGCTTCGGGCAATTCACATAAGGGGGTGGTCAAGTTTCTACGGGCATAACGAAGCTGACGTAACGTCGTGGAATAGATCCCCTGAATTTCGCGATGTTCAGCCATGTGATAAAACATTTTCAACATTGAGGTGGGATCACGGCTAAACAGTGTTTCATCGATTAAATCGATGAGATTTCCCCGTAATTGGAATGCAGCGTTCAAGGGGCACGGTTTTTCATTGGGCTGCAATGCCAGAATCGCTTCATCAAACAGTTGCAGCAGCATGTTATTCAATTCACTGACACGACGGGTCATGCGATAGAAATCTTTCATCATTCGCTCGACAGGTTGATTGCGTTCCCCTTCATAGCCGAGCAGTTGGGCAATATTGAACTGACGTTCAAATAGTAGCCGATTATCATAACGGTTGACGACCAGATGAAGCGCAAAACGAATGCGCCACAGAAAATCCTGACATTTGTTTAATTCGTTACGCTCTTCGCGGGTCAGGAAGCCAAAATCGACCATTTCATCTAAGGATGTTGCACCAAAATGGCGGTGGGCCACCCAAAGTAAAGTGTGAATATCGCGTAATCCGCCCGGACTACTTTTGATATCAGGTTCCAGATTGTAACTGGTGCTGTGATAACGTTGATGGCGCTCCTGCTGTTCAGTGAGTTTGGCAGCGAAAAATTGAGCGGATGGCCAAAAATCATCACTGAAAATATATTTCTGCAATCGTAGGAATAGAGGTAAGTCCCCGCAAATTAAACGTGCTTCAATGAGGTTTGTGGCAATGGTTAGGTCGGAAAGCCCTTTTTGCTGGCACTCTTCGAATGTTCTGACACTGTGCCCTACCTCCAGACGGATATCCCAGAGTAGGGTAATGAATTGCCCAATATGAGTGGATTGTTCTTCAGTTAATGGCAATTCGCTTAGAATCAATAGGTCAATGTCAGAGAGAGGATGTAACTCGCGGCGGCCGTAGCCACCTACTGCAATCAGCGAAATAGAGGCTATCTGGTCGAATCCCTGCTTCTGCCATAATCGTTTTAAAAGCTGGTCAATATAGTCACTGCGGGCGTAAATCAGCGCATTTGGTGAAATCCCTGCCTTGAATGCCTGTTCAAGCCATAACTGAAACTCATCAATATGTTGTTTGAGGACAGGAAATTGAAGGTCATTGTGGGTGAATTCCACAGGAGAAAGAGGAAGAATGGGCGCTTGTGCTAAGGAGATATCGACTGGCATATGTAGAAACCTATTATGAGAAAGCTCATGAGGAAACGAACCATGATGACCAGATTACTGAGAAAATCGTGAGATGAACAGGTATTATTGGCAGAGAATGAAGCCCCTGCGCATGAGCAGGGAACCTCATTGATTAGAACGGATAAATAGCTTAGAGCTGATAAATTGCGTTAACCGGCAATTATGCGTTCACCAACACTGCTGAGATATGTGGCTCTTCTTCTTTGCGCCATGTCATGATTTCACAGCCATTATCAGTAACGACGATCGTGTGCTCATACTGTGCAGACCAACCGCGATCTTTGGTTTTGACTGTCCAGCCATCTTTCATGGAGCGGATGCGGAAATCGCCCGCATTGACCATCGGTTCAATGGTGAATGCCATGCCTTTTTGCAATACAACCCCGCCATCATCTGCATCATAATGCAGAACATGTGGCTCTTCGTGGAAGCCTTTGCCGATGCCATGACCGCAGTATTCGCGGACAACGGAGTAATCCTGGCCTTCCACAAACTGCTGGATTGCCTTGCCAATGGTGCGCAAACGGATACCCGGCTTAACCATTTTCAGGGCAAGGTACAGACTTTCCTGCGTCATGCGGCACAGGCGCTCACCCTGAATGGTCGGCTTGCCAACAATGAACATTTTGGAGGTATCGCCGTGGAACTCATCTTTGATGACAGTAACGTCAATATTGACGATATCGCCTTCTTTCAGCACCTTGTCATCACTCGGAATTCCGTGGCAAACCACGTCATTGACGGAGATACACACGGATTTAGGGAAGCCGTGGTAGCCTAGGCAGGCCGAGATGGCCTGTTGTTTCTCGGTGATGTGCGCGTGGCAGATACGATCAAGCTCACCTGTGGTGACACCAGCCTTAATATAAGGCTCAATTATTTCCAGAACTTCGGCTGCCAGACGTCCGGCAACACGCATTTTCTGAATGTCTTCTTCTGTTTTGATAGAAATAGCCATGAAATGGATCCATATTAAGTCGGAAAATCACCGACTACTTGATATTAACTAAGGAAAAATGTTGTCAGTAATGGTATCAGCCCACCGAATGTCTGCCAATAACTGTTGGCTGACAGACTAGCAAAAGCTGTAACAAATGTTGGAGTATGGTGGCTGTTTGTGGTATAAAGCGCGCCGGTATTCTGTGTAATTGTTTCTGGCATGATGCGATTCGCAGGGATACTAAATAAACTCATTATGTGTAAATAACACACACGGATCGGCACATACACCGGGGTGCTCTCATGCGGCTAATCAATATGAATAGCCAGCAGCCAAAGAGTCGGTGTCATGGGATCTGTGGAGGCATAACCCCAATTAACTTTATAGAGGTTTAAAATGGCAACTGTTTCCATGCGCGATATGCTGCAGGCGGGCGTTCACTTCGGTCACCAGACTCGTTACTGGAACCCAAAAATGAAACCTTTCATCTTTGGCGCTCGTAACAAAGTTCATATCATCAACTTGGAAAAAACTGTTCCAATGTTCAACGATGCATTGGCAGAGCTGAACAAAATTGCTTCCCGTAAAGGTAAAATTCTGTTTGTTGGCACCAAGCGTGCTGCCAGCGAAGCAATCAAAGAATCAGCGCTGAGCTGTGACCAATACTTCGTTAACCACCGTTGGTTAGGTGGTATGCTGACTAACTGGAAAACTGTTCGTCAGTCAATCAAGCGCCTGAAAGATTTAGAAGTTCAGTCTCAGGACGGTACTTTTGACAAGCTGACCAAAAAAGAAGCGCTGATGCGTACTCGTGAGCTTGGCAAACTGGAAAACAGCCTGGGCGGTATCAAAGACATGGGCGGCCTGCCTGATGCTCTGTTTGTTATCGATGCTGAACACGAACACATTGCTATCAAAGAAGCAAACAACCTGGGTATTCCAGTATTCTCTATCGTTGATACTAACTCCGATCCAGACGGCGTTGATTTCATCATCCCTGGTAACGACGATGCAATCCGTGCAGTAAAACTGTACCTGACTGCTGTGGCTACCTCTGTTCGTGAAGGTCGTTCTCAAGATCTGGCTGTTCAGGCTGAAGAAGGTCTTGTAGACGCTGAATAATAAGGCATGCTCATTTTTGAGCCCTTATTGACCAGGTATTGAAATATATTGGTTAGGGGGCCTGTTATGGCCCCTTTTACATATCTGATATAGAACTATTATCTGATATAGAACTTTCCACGCGGAATAATCTTCCCGCGAGACACATCGAGGAATAAAACAAATGGCTGACATTACCGCTGCTCTGGTAAAAGAACTGCGTGAGCGTACTGGCGCTGGCATGATGGAATGTAAAAAAGCACTGGTTGAAGCAAATGGCGATATCGAGCTGGCTATCGATAACATGCGTAAATCAGGTCAGGCAAAAGCGGCTAAGAAAGCAGGCCGTGTTGCTGCTGAAGGTGTTATCCTGGTTGAAGTTTCGGCTGATGCTAAATTCGCAGGTATCGTTGAACTGAACTGTGAAACTGACTTCGTTGCTAAAGACGCAGGCTTCCTGGCGTTCGGTAAAGAAGTTATTGCTTCCGTGATGGCCGATAAAAATGCTGACATCGATGCACTGAAAGCCCAGTTCGAAGAACAGCGTACTGCTCTGGTAGCAAAAATCGGTGAAAACATCAACATCCGTCGTGTTGAAATCCTGGAAGGTGAAGCTGTAGGTTCTTACCTGCATGGTGCACGTATCGGTGTTCTGGTTGCGGCTGAAGGCGCAGGCGAAGAGCTGATCAAACACGTTGCAATGCACGTTGCTGCAAGCAAGCCAGAATACGTGAACCCAACTGACGTTCCTGCTGACGTGGTTGAGCGTGAGCACCAGATCCAGCTGGACATCGCAATGCAGTCTGGCAAGCCTCGCGAAATCGCAGAGAAAATGGTTTCTGGCCGTATGAACAAATTCACCGGCGAAATCTCTCTGACTGGCCAGAGCTTCGTCATGGATCCAAGTAAATCTGTTGGCGATCTGCTGAAAGAGAACAATGCTAAAGTGATCAACTTCATCCGCTTCGAAGTTGGTGAAGGCATCGAGAAAGTTGAAGCTGATTTCGCAGCAGAAGTTGCTGCAATGAGCAAACAGTCTTAATTTTCTTAAACGGAGCCGCCGATTGGCGGTTCTGTTTTATCTAATGATGAATTTTTACATCTGGGCTGCGTAGCGTGGATGTGTAGTAATTGAATAAATCCCCAATATCCTTATCTGCTTAGGACTGAACACCATGGCAACCAATGCAAAACCCGTATATCAGAGAATCCTGCTTAAGCTCAGTGGAGAAGCCCTGCAAGGAGCAGAAGGTTTTGGTATCGACGCAAGCGTCTTAGACCGCATGGCTCAGGAAATTAAAGAACTGGTTGAGCTGGGTATTCAGGTCGGTGTCGTTATTGGAGGAGGTAACCTGTTTCGTGGAGCCGGTTTGGCAGAAGCAGGAATGAACCGTGTAGTAGGCGATCACATGGGCATGTTGGCGACCGTGATGAATGGTCTAGCGATGCGTGACGCTTTACACCGCGCCTATGTGAACGCTCGTCTGATGTCCGCCATTCCGCTGAATGGCGTATGTGACAATTATAGCTGGGCTGAGGCGATCAGCTTACTGCGTCACGGTCGTGTTGTTATTTTCTCTGCGGGTACTGGCAACCCGTTCTTTACAACAGATTCCGCTGCATGTCTGCGTGGCATTGAAATTGAAGCGGATGTTGTGTTAAAAGCAACCAAAGTTGATGGCGTTTATTCTGCTGATCCTGCGAAAGATCCTGAGGCCATTCTCTACAATAAGCTCACTTATCAAGATGTATTGGAGCGTGAATTGAAAGTGATGGATCTAGCGGCCTTTACGCTGGCTCGTGATCATAACTTGCCAATTCGTGTCTTTAATATGAACAAACCCGGCGCACTTCGTCGTATTGTGATGGGTGAAAATGAAGGTACGTTGATTTTTCACGACTAATTTTTCATAATTCGTGCTCAGAGACACCAGTGAAATTTGACGGTATGATCAGCGTACTGATGCACAAAATTGAATGACACAGGGCCACTTATTCATTAGCGTATTTGATTCGCGTATCTGCTATTTACGCATGTGTGGCCTAAAAAATAACCATCTCCCAAGGGTTTGTAACGTGATTAATGAAATCAAAAAAGACGCACAAGACCGCATGGAAAAAAGCGTCGAAGCACTGAAAAACCAAATTAGCAAGATTCGTACTGGCCGTGCTTCTCCTGGCCTGTTGGATGGCATCAGCGTTGAATATTATGGCGCTGCGACTCCACTGCGTCAGATCGCAAGCGTCGTTGCAGAAGATGCACGTACTTTAGCGATCACTGTATTTGACCGTTCCATGACTGCGGCTATCGAAAAAGCGATTATGGCTTCTGATCTGGGCCTGAATCCATCTTCTGCTGGAACTATTATCCGCGTTCCATTGCCAGCACTGACAGAAGAACGCCGTAAGGACCTCATCAAGGTTGTTCGCGGTGAAGCGGAACAGGGTCGTGTATCCGTCCGTAACATCCGCCGCGATGCTAACGATAAGGTCAAAACACTGCTGAAAGACAAAGAAATCAGTGAAGATGAAGAGCGTCGTTCACAAGACGACATTCAGAAATTGACTGACAGTTTCATTAAGAAGATTGATGAAGCGTTGGCAAATAAAGAAACTGAATTGATGGATTTCTAATTGCCATTTCATGAAAACAATTTATGAACACAACGCCGCAGCCCTTGCGGCGTTGTCCTTATTCTTTATATTACACTTCGTATCACATTTCTTTCTCAAGCGATGGACATAGCGATCTGTACCGCTCAAACTATCGCGATTTTATGTCAGTAGCATACTCAGAGTATTAAAATGAAACGGTTAACTATTCTTGGCTCAACGGGTTCGATTGGGAAAAGTACGCTTTCTGTTGTCCGAAATAACCCAGCCAAATTCAATGTAGTTGCACTCGCCGCTGGGAAAAATATTCAGGTTATGGCGCAGCAATGTCTGGAGTTCTGCCCGCAATATGCAGCGATGGCAGATGAGCCGTCAGCAAAGGTTTTGCGCCAGTTATTACAGGAGCAGGGAAGCCAAACCGAAGTTCTGTTCGGCAAAGATGCCATGTGTGATTTAGCTGGACTGGAAGAAGTCGATCAAGTCATGTCTGCCATTGTTGGTGTTGCAGGGTTATTGCCGACATTGGCGGCTATCCGTAAGGGTAAACAAGTCCTGTTGGCCAACAAAGAATCCCTGATTACGAGTGGGCGCCTGTTTATGGATGCGGTTGTCCAACATAAAGCGCAACTGTTGCCAATCGATAGTGAACATAATGCCATCTTCCAAAGCTTGCCAGAGGCGGTTCAGCATAATCTTGGCAATATAAATTTGAAGGAACATGGGATCTCCAGCATTATCTTGACAGGATCAGGTGGACCATTCCGTAAAACGCCTCTGGAGAAGTTGCCTGACGTTACGCCAGATGAAGCGTGCGCCCATCCTATCTGGTCAATGGGACGTAAAATTTCTGTTGATTCGGCCACAATGATGAATAAGGGGCTGGAATACATCGAAGCACGTTACTTATTCAATGCGTCTGCGGATGAAATGGAAGTATTGTTGCACCCCCAATCAGTCATTCATTCTATGGTTCGTTATCAGGATGGCAGTATCATTGCACAATTGGGAACGCAGGATATGTGTACTCCAATAGCTTATGCGATGGCTTATCCTAATCGTATTCTATCTGGCGCAAAACCACTGGATTTTACCGAACTGAGTATGCTCACCTTTGAGGCTCTGGATTATCAGCGTTATCCTTGCCTGAAACTGGCCATTGAGGCTTGTCATCAAGGGCAGGCAGCAACAACAGCTTTGAATGCAGCTAATGAAGAAACTGTTGATGTTTTTTTGCGAGATGGAATCCGTTTCACAGATATTGCGACAATCAATCGGCTGGTCGTCGAAAAATTAAATTTATCTGAACCTCAAAGCATCGAAGAGGTCTTAGAAATCGATAACATAGCAAGGATCTTAGCGAGAAAAGCCATAAGAACCTTGGCTAAATAGCGAGTTTTGTTAATAAGTATATGTTTGTTTGCGTTTTGGCAAATGATATAGTTCGCGGATAAATTATAGTTGTTATAATAGCCAATTCAATTATTTGGTATCCGCGTTTCAATAGTGTATACCAGAGTTAAAGGCTTTCATTCAGGCCGTGCCAGAAATAGCCGTGGTAGCCGTGGTAATAGTTGACACGTGACACGGCTTTTTCATGTTTGGAAGCGATTGAATACATCGCAAATCCAGCTTAGTTATTTAAGGATTATTTTGAGTGATATCTCCCAGTGATAGTGACTCATTGCCAACGGTACCCAGACACGTAGCCATCATTATGGATGGTAATGGTCGCTGGGCAAAAAAACGTGGCAAATTAAGAGTTTTTGGCCACCGCGCAGGAATTAAAGCTGTACGGAGTGCCGTGAGTTTTTCAGTTAAACATAACATTGAATCACTGACGCTATATGCTTTCAGCAGTGAAAACTGGAATCGCCCACAGCAGGAAGTCAGTTCATTGATGGAGTTATTTGTTTTTGCTCTTGATAATGAAGTAAAGAGCCTGCATAAGCACAATGTGAAATTGTCTGTTATTGGTGATATCAGTCGTTTTAACTCACGGTTACAGGAACGTATCCGTCGTTCAGTTGAATTGACGGCGGGCAATACCGGATTGCAGCTTAATATTGCCGCTAACTATGGCGGACGTTGGGATTTGGTTCAGAGTGTTAAGCAAATCGCTGAAAAGATTAAAGCGAATGAGCTGGCTCCTGAGGAGGTTGATGAGGCTACAGTGGGCAGCTTCATCAATTTAAATCAGCAGTCTGAAGTCGATCTGGTGATTAGAACCGGGGGCGAACATCGTATCAGTAATTTCTTGTTATGGCAGATCGCTTATGCAGAATTGTATTTTACCGATATACTTTGGCCTGATTTTGATGAAACTGCTTTTGAAGGTGCGATTAATGCCTTTGTCAAACGAGAACGCCGATTTGGCGGAACAATACCAGACGATGCCGAAGTGGGATCATAGGAGGAGAACTTGCTGAAGTACCGTCTTTTAACTACGTTGATATTGATTCCACTTGTTGTTGCAGCACTGTTTTTCCTCCCCCCATCAGGATTTGGGCTGGTTGTCATTGCTGTTTCAGCACTTGCCGCATGGGAATGGGGGCAATTTGCTGGACTCTTCACTCAAGCTAAACGTATTACGCTGGCTGTGTTATTTGCTGTAGGGTTATTGGCCTTGCAGTATTCTTTGTCGGATTTTTCTCATCTCATTGAAAAACCACAAATTGCATATCTATTGTGGGCTAGCATGCTTTGGTGGGTCGCTGCAATTTTATTGGTGGTTACTTATCCTGCTTCTGCCTCCATCTGGAAATCATCGGTTGTCTTGCGTCTGCTATTTGGGGTTCTGACTATCGTACCATTCTATTGTGGAATGATGGTACTGCGTACCCAAGGCTATGAAAATAATACCTATGACGGTGCATGGTGGCTGCTGTACGTGATGCTGCTGGTATGGGCTGCCGATACAGGTGCCTATATTTTTGGCCGAACAATGGGTAAGCATAAAATGGCGCCAAAAGTGTCACCGGGCAAGACACTTGAGGGGCTAGTGGGTGGGCTGTTGACCGCTGCGCTAATTTCGTGGTTGTTCAGTAAATTTGCCCCTGTCCCCGCAATGCCTGAACACTTGTTACTGATTTCTGCGGTCGTGGTCATTGCTTCGGTCTTTGGTGATTTGACTGAGAGTATGTTCAAGCGGGAATCTGGGATTAAAGACAGTAGTCAATTGATTCCAGGGCATGGCGGTGTCATGGATAGGGTTGATAGTTTAACTGCAGCAGTTCCTGTGTTTGCTGGGCTGGTAATGTTGACTTCTTCTGGATTTACTCTCTGAGGTAAATAATGGATATTCTCTGGAACCTGGCTGCATTTATTGTTGCGTTGGGTGTTCTCATCACAGTGCATGAGTTTGGTCATTTTTGGGTTGCCAGACGATGTGGTATCTACGTTGAATGCTTTTCCATCGGGTTTGGTAAAGCACTTTGGCGTCGTACAGATAAACAGGGAACAGAATACGTTATTGCCCTTATCCCCCTTGGCGGATATGTCAAAATGCTTGACGAGAGGGTGGAGAAAATTTCTCCTGAACGTCGTCATATGGCATTCAATAACAAAACTATCGGCCAGCGCGCGGCAGTGGTCAGCGCTGGGCCAATCGCAAACTTCATTCTGGCGATTATCGCTTATTGGCTGGTTTTTGTGATTGGCGTGCCATCTGTGCGTCCTGTAGTGTTGGATGTCAAGTCAGATTCTATTGCTGCACAGGCAAATATTTTGCCTGGAATGGAACTAAAAGCTGTTGATGGTATCGAAACTTCTGATTGGAATTCGGTACGCCTTGCTATAGTGAGTAAAGTGGGTGAAGCATCTGTATCCGTGGATGTCACCCCGCTGGATACCATTCCATTGGATACTACAGATAGCATCCAAAAGACATTGGATTTGCGTGAATGGGCATTCGATCCGTCCAGACAGGATGTTCTGCTGTCTTTGGGAATTATGCCTGTTGTCCCACGAATTAGCTCGCAAGTGGAGAAAGTTTATCCTGCTTCACCTGCTGAAAAAGCGGGTTTACAAAGTGGGGACAGGATCGTTAAAGTCAATGGTCAGGATGTAGATGTCTGGCATACTTTTTCATCTTTTGTCAGGAAGAATCCGAATATTCCTCTAAAATTGGACGTTGCAAGGGCGGGAGGAATGATTTCCCTGTCACTGACTCCTGAGGTCAAAACATTGTCCAATGGCCGTGAGGAGGGTTTTGCTGGCGCCGAACTTAAAGTCATTCCATTGGCGGATGAATACAAGGTTATTCAACAATATGGGCCTTTTTCTGCCATTTATGAGGCAGGGGACAAAACTTGGCAATTAATGAAGCTGACCGTCAATATGATTGGCAAATTGATTGTGGGTGATGTGAAACTTAATAACCTGAGTGGCCCGATTTCCATTGCCAAAGGTGCTGGAGTATCGGCTGATTCTGGCTTGGTGTATTATTTGATGTTTTTGGCGCTGATTAGCGTCAATCTTGGGATCATTAATTTGTTCCCATTACCCGTACTAGATGGTGGACACTTGCTTTTCCTTGCTATCGAAAAAATCAAGGGGGGGCCAGTCTCCGAGCGTGTACAAGACTTCAGTTATCGCATTGGTACTATATTGCTGATGTTATTAATGGGGCTTGCACTTTTCAATGATTTCTCCCGCTTTTAAGGTGGGAGACCGGTTAGGAAAACGCATAACAACGATGGCGATGAAAAAGTTGCTCATAGCGTCGCTGCTGCTCGGCAGCGCCACTGCATACGGTTCAGACGGATTCGTGGTTCGGGACATTCATTTTGAGGGTCTTCAACGTGTCACCGTTGGTGCAGCATTACTGAACATGCCAGTTCGAGTAGGTGATACAATCAGCGATGAAGATATTAGTCGTACGATTCACGCACTGTTTTCAACTGGAAACTTTGAAGATGTTCGTGTCTTACGTGATGGCAATTCACTTGTCGTTCAGGTAAAAGAACGGCCAACCATCGCCAGCATTACTTTCTCTGGTAACAAATCGGTGAAAGATGACATGCTCAAGCAGAACCTTGAGGCCTCTCGTGTTCGTGTTGGTGAAGCCCTTGACCGCACAATGCTGTCTAATATTGAAAAAGGGCTGGAAGATTTCTACTACAGTGTTGGTAAATACAACGCGACAGTGAAAGCCGTTGTTACGCCGCTGCCTCGCAACCGTGTTGACTTGAAGCTCGTTTTCTCAGAAGGGGTTTCTGCCAACATTCAACAAATTAATATTGTTGGCAATAAAGCCTTCTCTACCAATGAACTGCTGAATAATTTCCAGCTCAGGGACGATGTTCCTTGGTGGAACATGGCGGCTGATCAGAAATACCAGAAACAAAAACTGGCAGGTGACCTTGAAACTCTGCGTAGTTTCTATCTTGACCGAGGTTATGCCCGTTTCAACATTGATTCGACCCAAGTCAATCTGACGCCAGACAAGAAAGGCATCTATATTACCGTCAACATCACCGAAGGCGCTCAATATAAAATTGCAGGTGTTGATTTGAATGGTAATTTGGCGGGCTACCAGTCGCAAATTGGGGAATTGACCAATATCGAGCCGGGGTCACTGTATAACGGCGCAGAAGTGACCAAGATGGAAACTGCCATCAAAAATCTGCTGGGTCGCTATGGTTATGCTTACCCTCGCGTGATGACACAACCTGAAATCAATGATACCGATAAGACAGTTAAGCTGCATGTGAATGTCGATTCTGGCAACCGTTTCTATGTACGTAAAATCCGTTTTGCGGGCAACGATGTCAGCAAAGATTCGGTACTGCGTCGTGAAATGCGTCAGATGGAAGGTACATGGTTGGGCAGTGATCTCGTTGAGCAAGGTAAAGAGCGCCTAAACCGACTAGGCTATTTTGACACTGTTGATGTGGACACTGAACGTGTACCGAGTAGCCCAGACCAGGTTGATGTGGTTTACAAAGTTAAAGAGCGCAATACTGGCTCCATGAACTTTGGAGTTGGTTTCGGTACAGAAAGCGGTATGAGCTTCCAAATTGGTGTCCAACAGCAGAACTGGCTGGGTACAGGTAACTCCGTGGGTATCAATGCCAGTAAGAATGATTATTCAACGTCGGCCGATTTATCTGTGACCAACCCTTACTTCACGGTTAATGGTGTCAGTTTGGGCGGTCGTGTGTTCTATAACAATTTCCGCGCCGATGATGCTGATCTTTCGAATTATACCAATAAAGCATACGGTACTGAGGGAACGCTCGGTTTCCCATTGAATGAAAATAACTCTCTGGTGTTAAGACTGGGTTATATACATAACTCCCTGTCTAATATGCGTCCACAGGTCGCGATGTGGCGTTATTTGAATAAAATGGGTAAAAAACAATCTCTTGATAATAATGCGAAATTCGATACCAATGATTTCGCTGTGACAGTGGGGTGGAGTTATAACAACCTCGACCGTGGTTTCTTCCCGACTTCTGGTCTAAAATCATCGTTGGATGCAAAAGTGACTATTCCTGGCTCAAACAACCAGTTCTATAAAGTCACTTGGAACTCCGCAGGTTATTACCCTATTGATGATGATCGTTCATGGGTGCTGATGGGACGTACACGTATGGGCTATGGCGGCAGTTTTGGTGGCAAAGAAATGCCATTCTATGAAAACTTCTATGCCGGTGGTTCCAGCAGCGTTCGTGGTTTCCGGTCGAATAATATCGGCCCGAAAGCTATTTATTTAGATAAGAATGGTAAACCAGAGAAAAATAGCCCATCCCGTGATGCCGTGGGGGGTAACGCGGTGGCGGTTGCTAGTTTTGAGCTGATTACACCAACTCCGTTCCTAGATGCGAAATATTCCAACTCCGTTCGGACTTCTTTTTTTGTGGATGCGGGAACGGTGTGGGATACCAACTGGACTAAGACTTACGCTGGGATGCCTGACTACAGCAAGCCAAATAATATCCGTGTTTCGACCGGTATTGCTCTGCAATGGCTGTCACCATTAGGACCATTGAGTTTCTCTTATGCGAAGCCAATCAAGGAATACGAAGGTGATAGATCGGAGCAGTTCCAGTTCAATATTGGTGGATCTTGGTAATTATTAATCGTTTTTGGTAAAAAATCGCCCTATTATTAGATAGGGCGATATTAAAGAGCTGTCCCAGATTTGAAATGGCAAATAAAATAGCCTGATGGGATAAGCTCTAAGTCTTCCAATCTGTAAAAATAGCGTGGGTCAAAGGAGTTTATAGTGAAAAAAGTATTGTGTGCAGCAAGCCTGGGTATGGCGTTAGCGTTTTCTGCAAGTGTTCAGGCGGCAGATAAAATCGCTTTAGTGAATGTTGCTGAGGTTTTCCAACAATTGCCTGCCCGTGAAGCTGTGGCAAAACAGTTGGACAACGAGTTTAAAGGCCGTGCATCCGAATTGCAGCGCATGGAATCTGACTTGCAGACCAAGCTCCAGAAATTGCAGCGTGATGGCTCAACCATGAAAGCTAGTGATCGCGAAAAGTTAGAAAAAGAGGCTGTGACGAAACGTGATGAGTTTACGCAGAAAGCGCAGACTTTTGAAAACGATAGCCGTCGTCGTCAGGTAGAAGAACGCAATAAGATCCTGGGCCGCATTCAGGATGCCGTTAAAGTCGTTGCAGGTAAAGAAGGTTATGATCTTGTTCTTGATGCGAATACCGCTGTGTATTCTGCGTCTAGTAAAGACATCACCTCAGAAGTACTGAAACAGGTTAAATAAGTAGATGGTTTCAATTCGATTGGCTGACCTCGCTCAACAGTTGAATGCGCAATTGCAGGGTGATGGCGATATCGTCATCACCGGTATTGCGCCGATGTATTCAGCGAATAGCGAGCAAATTACATTTTTATCTGACAGTCGTTATACTGACAAGCTCTCTGAGTGTCAGGCTGCGGCGGTTGTGCTACGTGAAGCAGACCTTCCTCACTGCAAGGTTGCCGCACTGGTTGTCAATGATCCTTATCTTGCCTATGCACGCATGGCTCAAATCATGGATACGACACCACAACCGGCACAGGATATTCACCCATCAGCGGTCATCTCATCTGACGCGGTTCTGGGCAAAAATGTGGCGGTTGGCGCAAATGCGGTTATCGAATCTGGTGTTGTGCTTGGTGATAATGTCATCGTTGGTGCGGGTTGCTTTATTGGAAAAAATGCGCAGATTGGTGCAGGAACCCGCCTTTGGGCCAATGTATCGGTATACCATAACGTTGAAATTGGTGAGTTGTGCTTGATCCAATCAGGAACTGTTATAGGGTCTGATGGTTTTGGTTATGCCAATGACCGAGGAAATTGGATTAAAATCCCACAGTTAGGCACTGTAATCATCGGAAACCGCGTTGAAATTGGCGCTAGCACTACTATTGATCGTGGTGCGTTGGATAACACAGTCATTGGTAATGGTGTTATCATAGACAATCAATGCCAGATCGCCCACAACGTGACGATTGGAGACTACACCGCAGTGGCTGGTGGGGCAACTATGGCGGGTAGCCTGAAAATTGGTCGTTACTGTATGATTGGTGGAGCCAGTGTCATTAATGGGCATATAGAAATCTGTGATAAAGTGACCGTGACTGGTATGGGCATGGTGATGCGTCCAATTACAGAGCCTGGCGTATACTCGTCGGGTATCCCATTACAACCGAACAAAGTTTGGCGTAAGACTGCGGCTTTAGTCATGAGCATCAATGAAATGAGTAAGCGGTTGAAATCACTGGAGCGCCAACTGGAAGGTGAAAACGAGTAATCATACTAACATTTTTGATTAAACGTTTTTAATTAGCGTTTTTGGTTGTGCTTTTAATTTTTGCGGCCTGCCTGATAACTCTGAATTTGGAGTTAACGCAGGCCGTGTCGTTAATACTATGATTCTTATATAAGACAGGAAGAGTATTTAGATGAGTGATAATCATACTCTGCGAATTGAAGAAATTTTGGATTTACTGCCTCATCGCTACCCGTTTTTGTTGGTAGACCGTGTTTTGGATTTTGAGGAAGGTAAATTTCTACGCGCAGTCAAAAATGTATCATTTAATGAACCGTTCTTTCAAGGGCACTTCCCAGGCAAACCGATTTTTCCGGGTGTTTTGATCCTTGAAGCAATGGCTCAAGCTACAGGAATTCTGGCATTCAAAAGCATTGGAGCACTGGGGCCAGGTGAATTGTATTACTTTGCAGCTATCGATGGCGCTCGCTTCAAGCGTCCGGTTGTGCCGGGTGATCAAATGATAATGGAAGTAGAATTTATTAAAGAACGCCGCGGTATTGCGCGTTTCAGGGGCGTAGCGAAAGTCGATGGAGAAGTGGCTTGCGAAGCTGAAATGATGTGTGCTCGCCGTCGTGAGGCCTAATCCATGATTGATCTGACCGCAGTTATCCATCCCTCTTCCATTATCGAAGAGGGTGCTGTTATTGGTGCCAATGTTCGTATTGGCCCATTTTGCTATATCGGCTCTCAGGTTGAGATTGGCGAAGGAACCGAGCTTAAATCCCATGTTGTGGTTAACGGGATAACCAAGATTGGTCGTGATAACCAGATTTACCAGTTTGCCTCCATCGGTGAGGTAAATCAGGATCTCAAATATCAGGGCGAACCGACTCGCGTTGAAATTGGTGATCGTAACCGCATTCGTGAAAGTGTTTCTATCCATCGTGGTACTGTTCAGGGTGGTGGTGTGACCAAAGTCGGCAGTGACAATTTGCTGATGATCAACGCCCATATCGCTCATGACTGCATCGTCGGTGATCGCTGTATCATTGCGAATAATGGCACATTGGGTGGGCATGTTATTCTGGGCAATTACGTCATTATTGGCGGGATGACGGCTGTTCATCAATTCTGTCAGATTGGTTCCCATGTCATGGTCGGTGGTTGTTCTGGCGTTGCTCAGGATATACCTCCTTACGTCATCGCGCAGGGAAACCATGCAACACCTTTCGGGTTGAATATTGAAGGCCTGAAACGTCGTGGGTTTGACAAAGAATCGCTGCATGCAATTCGTAATTCCTATAAAACGCTTTACCGCAGCGGAAAAACGTTGGAAGAAGCCAGACAAGAGATTGTCATTCAAGCGGAAAACAACCCACATGTGAAATTATTCAGTGATTTTCTGGAAAATTCCGCAAAATCCAGCCGTGGCATTATTCGTTAAGTAGATGAAGGATACTCCTTTGGCTACCTTTTCTTCTGTTAACAATCAGCGCCCGCTGACAATTGGTTTGGTCGCCGGAGAAACATCCGGTGATATTCTTGGGGCCGGGCTGATTCGCGCATTGAAAGCAAAAATTCCTGATGTCCGTTTTGTAGGCGTCGCTGGTCCTCTTATGCAGGCGGAAGGTTGTGAAGCCTGGTATGAGATGGAAGAACTGGCAGTGATGGGAATCGTTGAAGTTCTGGGACGTTTACCTCGATTGCTGAAAATACGCAAAGATTTAACGGCGCGTTTTACTGCATTGAAGCCGGATGTGTTTATTGGCATCGACGCCCCTGATTTTAATATTACTTTAGAAGGCCGGCTTAAACAGCAGGGGATCAAAACGATCCATTACGTCAGCCCATCGGTGTGGGCATGGCGTCAAAAACGGGTGTTTAAAATTGGTCGGGCAACGGATTTGGTACTGGCATTTTTGCCATTTGAAAAAGCGTTCTACGATCGGTTTAACGTTCCGTGCCAGTTCATTGGTCACACGATGGCAGATACGTTGCCTTTGCAAACGGATAAAGCAGCCGCTAGGGAAGTTTTGGGTGTTCCATTGAATACTCATTGTCTGGCAATGCTGCCCGGTAGCCGTCATGCTGAGGTCGAGATGCTGAGTGCTGACTTCTTAAAAACCGTACGGCTATTGCGGGATAAATTGCCTGAGCTGCATGTGTTGGTTCCCTTGGTGAATGCCAAACGGCGTGAGCAGTTTCAGCGAATTAAAGATGAAGTTGCACCGGATTTGCCAATCCATTTATTGGATGGTAAAGCCCGTGAAGCCATGATTGCCAGTGATGCCACTTTACTGGCATCGGGTACGGCAGCACTGGAGTGTATGTTGGCCAAATGCCCAATGGTAGTGGGTTATAGAATGAAACCTTTTACGTTCTGGTTGGCAAAACGCTTGGTGAAAACGCCATATGTTTCCTTGCCTAATCTGCTGGCAGGTAAAGAATTAGTCAAAGAGTTATTGCAGGATGAATGCGAACCTCAAGCATTGTCGGAGGCATTGTTGCCTCTTCTGCAAGGTGGTGCTGGTGTGGAAGCGTTGAAACAAACGTTCCTGCATTTGCATGAAAGCATTCGCTGTGATGCTGATGAACAGGCTGCGCAAGCCGTTCTGAAATTAGCGAGAAGATAATGGATTTTATTTATCCTCAGGCGAATTTGATTGCCGGTGTTGATGAAGTTGGGCGTGGCCCATTGGTAGGTGCAGTAGTCACTGCGGCGGTTATTCTTGATCCTGCTAACCCCATTACAGGCTTAATGGATTCGAAAAAACTTACGGAAAAACGCCGTGAAGCGCTGTATTTGGAAATTAAAGAAAAAGCACTGTGTTGGAGCCTTGGTCGTGCTGAACCGGAAGAAATCGACCAGCTCAACATTCTCCATGCTACGATGCTTGCTATGCAGAGAGCAGTGGCGGGTTTGGCGCTCACACCTGATTATGCCCTGATTGATGGCAACCGTTGTCCAGCATTAGCTATGCCAGCGCAAGCAGTCGTTAAGGGCGATAATCTGGTTGCCGAAATAAGCGCTGCTTCCATCCTCGCCAAAGTAACGCGTGACAGGGAAATGGCAGAACTGGATAAACAGTTCCCTGGTTACGGTTTTGCGAAACATAAAGGTTATCCTACAGCCCTGCATCTGGAAAAACTGGCTTCGCTGGGTGCCACGGAGCATCATCGTAAAAGTTTTGCGCCAGTTAAACGGGCGCTAGGTCTTGGATAAGAATCTGGGATAAAAGTATCTGGACAGATTATGACAGAACCACGTTTTGTGCACTTGCGTGTTCACAGCGACTACTCATTAATTGATGGCTTGGCTAAGACTGGCTCATTGGTGAAAAAAGTCGCCAAATTGGGTATGCCAGCTTTTGCGATTACGGATTTTACCAACCTGTGTGGATTGGTGAAATTCTATGGCAATACCCACGGTGCTGGTGTCAAGCCGATTATTGGTGCTGACTTTTATGTGGAAAGTGATTTGTTGGGGGATGAATATGCCCATCTGACGATCCTTGCTCGCAACAACGAAGGTTATCAAAACCTCACCTTATTGATCTCTGAGGCCTACCAAAAAGGCTACGGTGCGATTGGCCCGACCATCAAACGGGAATGGCTGGTAAAACATAAAGCTGGATTGATCCTATTGTCGGGTGGGCGGATGGGCGATGTGGGTAAATTCCTGCTGCGCGGCAATCGTGCGATGGTGGATCAGTGCCTCGATTTTTATCAGGAGCATTTCCCTGACAGCTATTATCTTGAGTTGATCCGTACCGGACGTCAGGATGAAGAAAACTATCTTCATGCGGCCGTAGCGTTGGCAGCAGAAAAAAATTTTCCTGTTGTGGCGACCAATGATGTTTGTTTTCTAGAGAGTGACGATTTCGACGCACATGAGATTAGGGTTGCTATTCATGATGGCTATACGCTGTCTGATCCGAAACGTCCCAAAAATTACAGCCCTCAGCAATATCTGCGCAGTGAACAGGAAATGTGCGAGCTCTTTTCTGACATTCCTGAAGCGCTGCAAAATAGCGTAGAAATTGCTAAACGCTGTAATGTCACGATTCGTCTCGGTGAATACTTTCTTCCGCAGTTTCCGACGGGAGAAATGAGCACTGAAGATTTCCTAATTGAAAAATCCAAGCAAGGCTTGGAAGAGCGCCTGGCCTTTCTCTATCCTGAGCCGGAAATCAGGGCACAAAAACGTCTGGAATATGATGATCGTCTGGATATTGAGCTGAAAGTTATTAACCAGATGGGTTTCCCCGGTTACTTCCTGATCGTGATGGAGTTTATCCAGTGGTCGAAAGACAATGGCGTTCCCGTCGGACCGGGTCGTGGTTCTGGTGCGGGTTCCCTTGTGGCTTACGCTTTAAAAATTACCGATCTCGATCCGCTGGAATTTGACTTGCTGTTTGAACGTTTTCTTAACCCTGAACGTGTTTCCATGCCCGACTTTGACGTCGATTTTTGTATGGAAAAACGTGATCAGGTGATTGATCACGTTGCAGATATGTACGGGCGAGATGCGGTATCGCAAATTATCACCTTTGGTACGATGGCAGCGAAAGCGGTTATCCGTGACGTTGGACGTGTACTTGGGCATCCGTATGGGTTTGTCGATCGAATATCAAAGCTGGTACCTCCTGATCCCGGCATGACGCTGGAAAAAGCCTTTGCCGCAGAGCCGCAACTACCTGAAATTTACGAATTGGATGAAGAAGTCAGGGCGCTGATCGACATGGCGCGCAAGTTGGAGGGGGTTAATCGTAATGCCGGTAAACATGCCGGTGGTGTTGTTATTGCACCAACCAAAATCACTGACTTTGCACCGATTTATTGCGATCCCGAAGGGCAAAACCCGGTTACCCAGTTTGACAAGAACGACGTGGAATATGCAGGTCTGGTTAAGTTTGACTTCCTTGGCCTAAGAACTCTGACCATCATCAACTGGGCACTTGATATGGTAAATGAGAGTCGTGTCAAAAAGGATCTAGAGCCGATAGATATTACGGCTATTCCGCTGGATGACCAGAGAAGTTTCGATATGCTGCAACGCTCCGAAACCACAGCGGTGTTCCAGCTTGAATCCCGTGGGATGAAAGATCTGATCAAACGTCTGCGCCCTGACTGCTTTGAAGACATGATCGCATTGGTGGCGTTATTCCGTCCGGGGCCGTTGCAATCTGGCATGGTAGATAACTTTATCGACCGTAAACATGGACGGGAAGAACTCTCCTACCCTGATGTTGAGTGGCAGCACGAATCTTTAAAACCTGTATTGGAGCCAACTTACGGCATCATCTTGTATCAGGAACAGGTGATGCAGATTGCTCAGGTACTGGCTGGTTATACCCTCGGTGGTGCAGATATGCTCCGCCGTGCAATGGGTAAGAAAAAGCCAGAAGAGATGGCTGAACAGCGCTCGGTATTTGAAGACGGTGCGATAAAACAGGGCGTTGATGGCGAACTCTCAATGAAAATCTTCGATTTAGTGGAGAAATTCGCGGGTTATGGCTTCAACAAATCCCACTCCGCAGCTTATGCGCTGGTTTCTTATCAGACTTTATGGCTGAAAGCTCACTATTCGGCAGAATTTATGGCGGCCGTGATGACCGCAGATATGGATAATACCGAAAAAGTCGTTGGTTTGGTGGATGAATGCTGGCGTATGGGGCTTAAAGTACTGCCACCGGATATCAACAGCGGGCTATATCACTTTCACGTCAATGATGAAGGTGAAATCGTTTACGGCATTGGCGCGATCAAGGGCGTGGGTGAAGGGCCGATTGAAGCTATCATCGAAGCCCGCCAAAAAGGGGGGCACTTTAAGGAACTATTCGACCTGTGTGCGCGCGTTGATACCAAAAAGCTAAACCGTCGTGTGATGGAAAAGCTGATTATGTCTGGTGCCTTCGACCGACTGGGGCCACACCGTGCAGCGTTGATGTCCTCTCTGGAAGACGCACTGAAAGCGGCGGATCAACATGCTAAGGCTGAAGCCATAGGTCAAGCGGATATGTTTGGCGTGTTGGCCGAAGAGCCAGAACAGGTTGAGCTTTCCTATGCCAGTACGCCGAAATGGCCGGATCAGGTGGTCTTGGATGGCGAGCGGGAAACGCTGGGGTTGTATTTAACTGGCCATCCGATCACAAGTTATTTGAAAGAGATTGAACGATATACGAATGGGTTGCGTCTAAAAGATGTGAACCCGACCCCTCGTGGTCAAGTAACGACTGTGGTAGGTTTGGTGTTGGCTTCCAAAATATTGACGACCAAGCGAGGAAACCGGATTGGTATCAGCACCTTGGATGATCGCTCTGGACGATTAGAAATAATGCTGTTTTCTGATGCGTTGGAAAGGTATCAGCATTTATTAGAGCAGGACAAAATTTTGATTGCTACCGGGCAAGTCAGCTTTGATGACTTCAGCGGTGGGCTTAAAATGACGGTTCGCGAATTAATGGATATCAGCGAGGCACGTGAAAAATTTGCACGTGGGCTTGCTATCTCGTTGTCAGACAGGCAAATTGATGAACAATTATTGAACCGTCTCCGTGGCGTATTGGAACCACACCGTTCAGGTACGATACCGGTTCATCTTTATTACCAGCGGGTAGATGCCCGTGCCCGTTTACGATTCGGTGCAACATGGCGGATAACGCCAACGGATACCCTTTTGACAGATCTGCGAACTCTGCTGGGTAACGAGCAGGTAGAATTAGAATTTGACTAAAATAGGAACGTTATGAGTCTGAATTTTCTGGATTTTGAACAGCCGATTGCCGAGCTGGAAGCGAAAATCGATTCGCTCACCGCAGTTAGCCGTCAAGATGAAAAGCTAGATATAAATCTGGATGAAGAAGTCCAGCGTTTGCGGGAAAAAAGCCTGGAGCTGACTCGCAAGATTTTCTCTGATTTAGGGGCATGGCAAATTTCCCAGTTATCACGTCATCCACTCCGTCCCTATACGCTGGATTATATTCAGCACATTTTTACTGACTTTGAAGAATTGGCGGGTGATCGTGCCTATGCTGATGACAAGGCAATTGTGGGTGGGTTGGCGCGCATTGATGGTCGTCCAGTGATGGTGATTGGCCACCAGAAAGGGCGTGAAACGAAAGAAAAAATCCGCCGTAATTTTGGTATGCCATCGCCAGAAGGTTATCGCAAGGCTTTGAGATTGATGGAAATGGCAGAACGTTTCAAATTGCCAATCATCACTTTCATTGATACTCCTGGTGCGTATCCTGGCGTGGGTGCAGAAGAGCGTGGTCAGTCAGAAGCTATCGCTCGTAACCTGCGTGAAATGTCTCGCCTCTCCGTACCGGTTATCTGTACTGTTATCGGTGAAGGGGGATCTGGTGGGGCGTTGGCGCTTAGTGTGGGTGATAAAGTAAACATGTTGCAATACAGCACCTTCTCTACCATCTCTCCTGAAGGCTGTGCTTCTATCTTATGGAAAAGCGCCGAAAAAGCACCATTGGCGGCTGAAGCGATGGGAAATACGGCGCCACGCCTGAAAGAGTTGAAATTGATTGATACTGTTATCCAAGAACCATTGGGCGGTGCGCACCGTAACCATGAAAAAATAGCAGAAGCATTGAAAACTCAATTGCTGGCTGATCTCTCTGAGTTGAGTGAATTGAACAGTGAAGAATTAGTTAACCGTCGTTATGAGCGTTTAATGCAATACGGTTACTGCTAAGATCTGAAAGTAAGTTCTGAAAGCTGTTTTATTGGTAACGACTTTTTATATAATCGCAACGCTATTTTCAATAGCGTCAATAACAGGTGGAAAGCGCTGAGGAGAGATAATTCCTCAGTATTTCCGCCTGTTTTGTTGTTTATAGGGGATGAAATTATCACTTTCTATGCCGTCTAGTATTATCATTCTTGATGATATTCGGATGGAGTAGGGTGCCTCATCGGCTGGGCTTCTAAATAATAAGTTGAGTTTTTTATGTCTAAATATAAATATATTATTTATGCATTTTCTTGTGTGTTTATCTGGAGTTTTATTCCCTCTATATCGCGTTTTGGGCAAAAAGAGATGGACCATTTCCAATATTTATTTTGGTCAAATGTCCTGTCTGTTTTAGCGGTATTTGTCGTTGCTCTCATGATGGGGAGAAGTTGGAAACAACTGTTACTCATTCCTTTTCTCGTTATGCTTAAGGTATTGATCTTAGGTGCTTTGGACTGTTTTTTCTACCTGTTGCTTTACTATGGTTATTCTATTGAGAATGGCGTTGCCGTTTTGGTAATCCAATATAGCTGGCCGTTGATGATTATTGGATTATCGTTTTTCCTGTTCAAAGAAAACCTGTCAATTAGGCAGATGATTGGTATTGCAATGGGATTCATTGCTGTCGTGATTACCTTCACGAAAGGCAATATTACGGAGATTGCGGTAGAACATCCTCAGGCATTGTTGCTGGTATTTAGCGGGGCATTTTGTTTTGCGTTAATGTCCGTATTATCGAAACAGTTCGCTATTGATCCCTATATTAGTACTTTCTGGGTATTCACTTGTTCCACATTAGTTTCCGCAGTATTTATGTTAGCCTTCAGTAGCATCAATATACCTATTGGTGATTCACTGATGCCAACGCTACTCAACGGCATCATACTGAATGGAGTCTCTTATATCATTTGGTTCAAAGCCATGAACAGCCCAGACCCTCATAAAATTGCCTCAATCTTATTTTTATCACCTGTCTTATCGATGATGTGGATTATCTTGTTTTTTGGTGATGCTTTTGTTCCAGCTTATGTGATGGGATTAGCGCTTGTGATCATCTCTGGTCTACTCTGTATCAGTGCCAAGAGCAAGGCTTCCAAACAGAATAAACAGATGGACGATTTGATTGAGGATTGAGCTGGCAAAATGAAGAAAGGTTATCATCCCATAATGACAACGACTCATGAACCCCTGCTTACGACGTTGGCAGAACAGATTGGGCCTCATAAAAAGATTTTGGTTGGGTTTAGCGGTGGATTAGATTCCACTGTATTGCTGCATTTGCTGGTTCGTTTGCGTGCTGAATACCAACAATTGGGCTGCGATCCCATAGCGTTAAGGGCAATCCATATCCATCATGGTTTAAACCCAAAAGCGGATTCATGGGTTGAACATTGTCGCCAGATTTGTGTTGGCTGGCAGGTTGATTATCGGATTGAAAGAGTCAGGTTGGATATTTGCCAGAATGGTATTGAGGCTGCGGCTCGAGATGCCCGTTACCAGTCTTTCCAACGTGAATTACAGCCGGATGAAATTTTAATAACGGCACAACATCTTGATGATCAAGCAGAAACATTTATGTTGGCATTGAAACGGGGGAGTGGTCCTGCTGGATTATCTTCTATGCCTTCTTGTATGCCATTTGCGGAAACGACATTAATTCGTCCACTTCTGAATGCTAGCCGTGCAGAATTAGAAGAGTATATCCAGGCACAGGGACTGCAATGGATCGAGGACGATAGCAATCAAGATGATCGTTATGATCGTAATTTCCTGCGCCTGCATGTTATGCCCCTACTCAATCAGCGCTGGCCTCATTTCCCGCAAGCGGTTTCCCGCAGTGCTGATTTGTGTGGGGAACAAGAAAGATTGCTGGATGAATTGTTGAGCGATTCGTTGAATTCATTGACTACATTGGAAGGTGCGATATCTATTCCTCCTTTGGGAAATTGTTCTGAAGCCAAACGCAATGCGCTGCTGCGCCGATGGCTTAATCAGTGTGGTGTAAAAATGCCAGCGCGAGAGCAACTCCAACGAATTTGGTCAGAAGTGGCGCTTGCTCGGCAAGATGCAGAGCCTCGTTTTAGATTAGGGCAATATGATATTCGTCGTTATCGGCAGCAACTTTGGCTGGTTCCTCAGTATCAGCTTTTGGCAGGGGCTATTCTTGAATGGGATATAGAACAGGAACTGGTATTGCCAGATGGGTTGGGGACGTTAATCCGATCTGAAGAAAACGGTATTAAAGTGAGAGCGCCAGATGGCAATGAGCAAGTAACAATTCGTTTTGGTGTTCAGGGTAATGTTAGTATTGTGGGACGGCAACATTCTCGCCACAGTAAAAAATTGTGGCAGGAATTGGGGGTTGCGCCTTGGCTCAGAGAGAGAACACCGTTGCTCTATTATGATGAAAAACTGATTGCGGCATTGGGATTTTTTGTTACTAAAGAAGGCCAGAGCTTGGAAGCTGATACGGGATTTTCAGTTCAATGGAGGAAAATCTAGCCTCATGTTGAATGATGGGGGTTAACCGCTCATCAGTAGAGATCTGAATGGTGAAATTGTTGATTTGAGAGATTACATTGGAAATGATGTAATCTCTTTTTATTCAGTATGTTGGGTCTGATAAGTAGACTTGGAAAGTTAAATATAGGGTAAATTAATATTGAATTGAAATTATTTTCAGTTGAAAATATCATGATATGTACTATCTTTTAATATATAAACTGATTCAACTTTAAAACCCTATATTTTATGTTTTTACTCTAAAAGTGATTTCTGTATTTCAATATGTTAATAAGATAAATAGAGTGATGAGGTATATGATAAAGCCACTGGGCATTATCTTAATGCTTTTCACTGTTATTAAACTGAAAATATAAAGGCAAAGGTATATGGGGATGAAAATATGGGATAAAAGCGTAGAAGTACCTTAAAAAATATAATGAAACTGTATAGAGGAGGCATAGAAATGTAGCTAATTAAAATATAATTTTATGGAATGAGTAGAGTTATTATCTAGTGCATATTATTTTAAGATCAAGGCTCCTTATTTTTCATTTAGAATTACTAATAGGTAACTTCTATTATAATGATTAGTGGAGTGGGATTGGGTGTTGGTTTTTAAACTATTAAATGAAAACAATAACACTTGCATTTTTTATTGTTTATGTTTTTTATTTTAAATAGGATAACTGTAATGAATAATAAAATTAATGAAAATAAAAATGAAAATGAAATTAGAGCTCAAGCTTTACAACATTTTTCTGCCGATATGAAAGGTAAGCTAGAGCAAAGTAAGATTGATGAAATATGTAAAGAAGTCATTTTGGGTGAAAGAAATTATTTAGATAATGGGTATCTTTCTATTACTAGTTACATATTTTATACGTCTTTGGAGTTGACTTTGAGTAGTAATTTTTTCTTTCAAGGTCAAGGGAACTCATTAGGTACACCAGGTGTAGGGAGTTATTGGGGAAAGCTTTATGCTAGGGATTTTAATAAATTGCGTGCTAACAAAGATTCTTTTTGGTGTAATTCGAGTCCTGCAATAGTGACAGTGCTATTTTTTGATAAAAATAACAAAATACTAGGATTTTTTGCAGGAGCTGGGATCTCGACCGTTGTATCTGGAACTTCAGGGACGGGGTCTTGGTCAGATATTCAGTAAAAATATTCGTATCTATTATAGTTATCATTAGGATTAAATAATTGGCCAATGAAATTATATAAATCTACTATATTAAATATGGGGTTTAGGGGGCGTCCTACTCATTGCCTAATTGAATTATAGTCATTATTTTAAAGTGTTGGGGGGATAAATGGAGATATAAGGAATTATGTATTGCTATTAGAGAGGGCTACTCTATGAAAAATAAAAATGAATTATTTCATTCTGAACTAGGTGAAATTGTTCAAGATGATATGAATAATAAATTTTTTCAATATATGAAAGGAAAAGAAATAGACCCAATGTTCACTGATAATCCAGCCGAGAAAATTCTTCTTGCAACCCAGAGGGAGAGAGTTGGAACATCAGCTTCAATTATCAGTGAGATCCTTTATTTCCGTCTAAATGTCACAGCTTATAATAATGATAGAACATTTAATGGTCAAGGATGGAGCTTAAGCAGTGTTGGTGCCGGTAAATTTAGCGGAAGGCTCTATTCTGACGACCTTATCATGCTCTATCTGAAAGCACATAAATTTTGGTTTTATGAATTCCTTACACTGATATTTTTCACATTTTATGATAGTAATTCAAAATATTTAGGTACATTTAGGGGGAACGTATTTCGACAGTTAATGGTGCTAGTTCTGGTACAGGTATTTTTTATTAGTTCTAATTAACCTGATTGGTTCTTAAATGAATATCATCTATGTCGGTAGTCAGCAATAAACTGTTTCTGCAAAAAAGTCCTTGTTAAATACAAGGACTTTTTATGCCTAATTGGTGGGGGTCTAAGCGTTATTTGTTATCATGATGAAGAGTGCTCAATAACAATCGTTCCAATTTCTGGATTGCTGAAACTGACAATGTGATCCAACCTTAATTCACGGGTTTCTTCATTCGATTCGACGAGAAGGTATTCAACTTTTTTACGCAAAATCAAACCATTAGCTTTTCCTTCAAATATTTCACCATTTCGCAATTGGACGTGTAAATGTAGTTGACGTTGGCAAGATAGCTCAAGGTTATCGTAATCGTCACAGTTAATTGCTTGATATTCTTCGTTATCTATAGACATATCTGCTCACCACTATGTTAGTGGCGGTTATCGTGCCGCCCGTGATTGACTAAACTCAAACGTAAAAAATGTTACCTACGACTATAGCACAGTAAGCTTTCCGTGATTACTGAATAAGTTTGTGGGAATCAGAAGTAGGTTAGACCTGTATCTAATCATTCGGCAACGAAATTCAGTCATAATATTTGATTTTTCTCCCCGTGTATTTTGGGATACGGTAAAGTAACGCCAATCTTGTTACGTAAAGCTCATGTTTTATAGATAGTGGACGTTATAAAAATGGGTTATTTGTTGAATTTACTGGATCAAAATAATGATGATGAATAAAAAAATATTGCTTGCATTGCTCACTGCGGGAGTATTCACAGCGGTTGGATGCCAGAACAATGCTAAGTTACAGAACAGTCCCTCATTGCAGAGCAGCACAGTATCTCAGGACAAGCTCCTGCCAACCGAGAAAGTGTTTAGTGGTGTTGTACCTTGTGCGGATTGTGCAGGTATTGAAACTACCTTACAGCTTGCTAAGGATGGGACATATATATTGAATCAGACTTACTTGGAAGCTAAAAGTGAGGAGAACACTTTCTTTGAAACGGGTCTCTGGATAATAAATGGTAAAAAGATCGTATTGAGTAATCAAGATGGCAAAAAATCTTATTACCAGATGAAAGGTGAAAATTTGGCCATGCTGGATATCGATGGTGAGACAATCCAATCCAATCTCAATTATGAGTTGGCTAAAGTAACACCGAACAATCTAGTAGGAGAATATAGCTATTTTGCTGATTCAGCGCTCTTTACGGAATGTCGTACTGGAAAACGCTATGATGCTTCCGAAAATATCGATCTGGAGCGTGGTTACAGTGCGACGGGCGTGGAAGGTGGAACGCCTGTTTATGTGGAAGTGGAAGGCTACTATACGCTTCGCCCTTCAATGGAAGATGGGCTGTTTGATAATGCACTGATCCAAACAGGCAAAATTCGTTTTGATAAGGCGACTTCTTGCAATCTCAAGAAATAACCCATAACAGCAATACATTAATAATGCATAGCGACACAAAAACATAGCGATATAAAAATATAAAAAAACCTGCGTGTTCATTGCGCAGGTTTTTTCAATTTGAGCAGATGCTTTCAAATAAAATTAAGCTTGTTGAATCTGATCTTTCAGGTACTCAACAATATTTTCTAATTTTAGCATCTGCTTATCGCCATTGCGGCGGTATTTGTATTCGATCTCACCGTTATCCAGATTGCGATCGCCGATAACCAGAGTATGTGGTACACCGATCAATTCCATGTCAGCAAACATGACGCCTGGGCGTTCTTTACGATCGTCAAAAATCACATCAATACCGCTGGCACGTAAGTCTGCATATAATTTTTCAGCGACTTCTTTCACTCGGTAAGATTTGTGCATGTTCATTGGCAGAATGGCCACTTGGAACGGGGCAATGGTATTTGGCCAGATAATGCCACGATCATCATGGTTTTGCTCAATAGCGGCAGCAACTATGCGGGTTACACCAATACCGTAGCATCCCATGCTGACAACTTGATTGTGTCCATCTTCATTTTGCACTGTGGCTTTCAGGGCATCGGAGTACTTGGTGCCCAACTGGAAGATATGACCAACTTCAATACCACGTTTGATTAATAGTGTTCCTTTACCGTCTGGGCTGACGTCTCCTTCAATGACATTACGGATATCAGCCATTTCTGGCAGTGGTAAGTCACGTTCCCAGTTAATGCCGAAATAGTGTTTGTCATCAACGTTGGCACCTGCGCCGAAATCACTCATGACAGATACACTGCGGTCAATAATAATAGGCATAGGCAGGTTCACTGGACCTAAAGAGCCAGGACCCGCTTTCACGATGGCACGAATTTCTTCTTCAGTAGCGAAATTCAGTGGGCTAGCCACCAAAGGCAATTTTTCCGCTTTAATTTCATTCAGTTCATGATCACCACGTACCAACAGAGCAACTAATTTATGCTCGCTTTCTTCCGCTGCATGAACGATCAGAGTCTTGACAGTTTTTTCAATCGGCAAGTTGAATTGCTCAACCAGTTCGGCAATGGTTTTGGCGTTTGGTGTATCGATCAGACGCATCTCTTCAGATGGAGCTGCACGCTCCTGAGATGGCATGATAGCTTCGGCCAATTCAATATTAGCAGCGTAGTCTGATTTGGTAGAGAATACGATATCATCTTCACCACTGGCCGCCAGTACTTGGAATTCATGAGAGGCATTCCCACCAATTGAACCGGTATCAGCCAGAACCGCGCGGAAATCCAGCCCGATGCGGGTAAAAATTTTACTGTAAGCATCGTACATTTTGTCGTAAGTCTCTTGCAGAGACTCTTGGTTGGTGTGGAAAGAGTATGCGTCTTTCATGATAAATTCACGCGAACGCATGACACCAAAGCGTGGACGAACTTCGTCACGGAATTTGGTCTGGATCTGGAATAAATTCAGTGGAAGCTGCTTATATGAAGTGACTTCGTTACGAACCAGATCTGTGATAACTTCTTCATGAGTTGGCCCCAAAACAAAAGGACGCTCACTACGATCAACAAAACGCAGCAATTCCGGGCCATATTGTTCCCAACGACCACTTTCCTGCCATAAATCTGCGGGCTGAACCACTGGCATGGAAACCTCAATCGCTCCCGCATTATTCATCTCTTCACGAACAATGTTTTCGACTTTTTTCAACACGCGAACACCTGTCGGCATCCAGTTGTATAGACCTGAAGCGAGTTTACGGATCATTCCAGCACGAAGCATCAGTTTATGACTGACTACTTCTGCATCAGCAGGCGTCTCTTTTAAAGTAGAGATCAGATATTGGCTAGTACGCATAGATAGTAAGTTTCCATTGGATAGCAAATTGCTTCTGGGCGACAAGATATTGCCACCCAACCCAGAAAATAAAGATAATCCGCTAGTTTACCAGCGAGCTTGCGATGTCAAAAGGGGTTTTAGCGGTGTTCGATAGAAACCACTTCTGTTATGGTTCCATGAACCCACCAGCGAACATTGAAATCCAATATATGGGCTGCGTATATCCGGTTTTCCTGTTCTTTCTTACGGTAGGCTGGACGAGGATCTTGAGCCAATACTTGGCTGATAAAGCGTCGCAAATGAGGATAATTGGCCTGATGGGATAACAGTTGGTATTCCGCTTCTGGTGAGAAGCTGACTTTCATGTTTGCATCAGGCGCTGCTTGGGCAAAACCAGCTTTGGCTTCTGGACGTGACTCGGCGAAAGGCAGGTAGGGTTTGATATCTATCACCGGTGTACCATCCACCAAATCCAAACTGCCAAGTTCTAGAATGACCCGGTTGTTCTTGCATTGAATGCCTTTCAATTCTACCAGTGATATCCCAATTGGATTAGGGCGGAAGGTCGAGCGGGTGGCAAATACACCCATTTTAGCATTTCCTCCCAAACGAGGAGGGCGTACTAATGGATTCCAGCCACCATCCATGGTTTGGTGAAAAACGAAAATAATCCATAAGTGACTGAATTGCTCCAATCCGCGTACCGCATCAACCTGATTATAGGGAGCTAGTAACTCTAGCTGCCCCATACCATCTTCCACCAGACCCGGTTGACGGGGAATGGCAAACTTCTCTTTATAAGGAGAATGAATGGTTCCTATTTGTGTAAAATGAAAATTTGCCATGGTTTTTTAATAATAACGATTCGGTAATAATTATTTATTGGTCGTCAGCAGTGCTGAACCTTCACAAATGGCAATTTGGTAACAACCTTGGCCAGATAAAATCGCACATTGGTGAAGTAAGACTGCATTAGCATTTAGATAAGCTGCTTTTGCCAACATATTTTGCCGTGCAGTTGCAATGTTAGCTGGGGGATCTTGCAGCGTACTGCGGCAGGATTCTCCGGCCACAATACCTAAATCTTTAAATGGTAAACCTAATAGCTCGTCCGTTTTGGTGTATAGGCGGACGTAAGATGATTCTTTGTTTTTCTTGGCTGACCGATGTTTCAACTTCGAGTCTGGCATATTAGTCTTATCGACCTGAGTTGGCAGTGAAGTACACCCAACCATAAAGAGCGTCATGAAACAGATAGGTAACACACGCATCGAGTTGAATCCTTATATTGATAGAGTCAATAAGTGAGGGATTGAGTGAATATCGGTGCTTGGAACTGCGATAAAAGCGTTTAATTTCCCCCCCAATAAAAATGGGCGGATATAAAAATACCCGCCCATTGATTTTAATCTTGATTGACTGAATATGAAAGGCTACCAGCCTTTTATTGCACCACCCTTGAAGACTTTCTGTGCTTCTTGTTCTACTTCTGGGGATTGGTATGCTTTCACAAATTTTTGCACATTTTCAGCATCTTTATTGTCTTCACGGCTAACGATGATATTCACGTAAGGTGAGTTTTTATCTTCAACAAAGATCCCATCTTGTTCTGGTGTTAAACCAATCTGTCCTGCGTAGGTGTTATTGATCAATGCCAGAGCAATCTTCTGATCATCCAGTGAACGTGGCAATTGAGGTGCTTCCAGTTGAACGATATCCAAATGCTTAGGGTTGCTAGTAATGTCCAGAATTGTTGGCAGCAGACCAACACCATCTTTCACTGTGATTAAACCCTGTTTTTGTAATAGCAGTAGCGCACGGCCTTGATTGGTTGGATCGTTTGGTATGGCAATTTGAGAGCCCTCCTTCAGTTCATCCAGAGATTTAAACTTCTTGGAGTAAGCAGCCATTGGATAGATGAAAGAGTTACCAACAATAGCTAGTTTGTAGTTACGCTCTTTCATTTGCTGATCTAAGTAAGGTTTATGCTGGAAGACATTCACGTCAATATCTCCCTTGCTCAGTGACTCATTTGGCAGAACATAGTCATTGAATGTAGTCAGCTCAACATCAAGGCCATATTTATCTTTCGCTACTTGTTTGGCAACTTCAGCAACTTTTAATTCAGGCCCTGCAATAACACCGACTTTAATATGATTTGGGTCTCTCGGTTCTTGGCCGCAGCCTGTAAGAGCTAATGTGCCTAATAATGCGCTTATTACAGCAATGGATTTCAATTTCACTGACATATTTTTACCCCTATTGAATACTGATTTATAACCTGTCTTATCAAGTTACCGCGTACTAATATAATGAGGCTTTTTAGGTACAAGCCCTGTAATAGGTGCTGTTATTGGCACCTTTGTTAAAATAATCTTATTTACGATTAACGGCTTTTACTAAATGATCACCGCCTAACTGAATCAAGAACACTAAAACAACCAGTAACGCTAATACGGTATTCATCACGGTAGCATCATAGCCGATATAGCCATACTGATAACCAATCTGACCCAGACCGCCTGCACCAACAGCACCGCCCATCGCGGAATAGCCAACTAAAGTGATTAAGGTGATGGTGGCAGCATTGATCAAACCTGGTAATGCTTCCGGTAATAGGATCTTTTTGACAATCTGGAACGGTGTTGCCCCCATTGCGCGTGCTGCTTCGATCAATCCAGATGGAATTTCCAATAAAGCATTTTCTACCATACGGGCAATAAAAGGTGCTGCGCCGACAGTTAGAGGAACAATCGCTGCTTGTAAACCTATTGAAGTTCCGACAATCAGCCGAGTGAATGGGATCATCCATACCAGCAAGATAATGAACGGAACTGAGCGAGTTATGTTCACCAGTGCAGAAAGTATGCGATAAAGCGTGCCATTTTCAATAATCTGCCCAGGACGAGTCACATATAAAAGTACACCAGCTGGCAATCCAATAACAAAGCCAAAGAAACCAGAAACGAAAGTCATTACGAGGGTTTCCCAGACTCCTTTAGCCAATAGTAAAATCATTCCTTCAGACATAACCGAGAACCTCTACTTTCACATGATGCTCTTCTAAAAACGTAATTGTTGATTTGATGCTGTCGATTTCACCATCCAATTCAGCCAGCATAACACCAAATTTAACGCCACCGGCGTAATCGATTTGGGAACTCAATATGCCGATATCGATATTGAAGCGGCGAACTGCGATGGAAATTAAAGGGGCATCAACCGATTTACCTGTAAACTCCAGCTTTAATAATGGACTGCGATCAGGTGCTGATTCCGGTTGTAATTTCTGTAAATAATCTTCAGGAATATCCAAATGCAGCGTAGATTTAATAAATTCTTGGGCTACCGGAGTCTTGGGATGCGAGAATATTTCGCTAACAATATCTTGCTCGATTAATTGACCACCGCTAATGACGGCAACTTGGTCACAGATGCGTTTAACGACATCCATTTCATGGGTAATCAGAAGAATGGTTAAACCCAGGCGACGGTTAATGTCTTTTAATAGTGCTAAGATAGAACGAGTTGTTGCTGGATCCAGTGCGCTGGTGGCTTCATCACACAGAAGTACTTTCGGAGAATTTGCCAGTGCGCGGGCAATGGCGACACGCTGTTTCTGACCACCAGACAAATTGGCAGGATACGCATCATGCTTATCAGTAAGGCCAACCAATTCCAGCAATTCGTTAACTTTAGTCTTTATTTCGGCCTTTGGCGTGTTATTCAATTCTAAAGACAACGCAACATTGCCAAACACTGTTCTGGATGACAGCAAATTAAAGTGTTGGAAAATCATGCCAATATGACGACGTGCTTGAGTTAGTTCACGCTCTGAGAGAGAAGTGAGATCCTGCCCATCAACCAATACTTGACCCGAAGTTGGGCGCTCAAGCATATTCACACAGCGAATTAAGGTACTTTTCCCTGCACCAGAAGAACCAATGACTCCATATATTTGCCCCTGCGGGACATGCAAATTGATATCTGAAAGCGCGTTGATTGAACGCTTTCCTTGTTGAAATATCTTATTTATCTGAGTCAATCTTATCATTTTTTTCTTATTAGATGTAAAGATGAATGACTTGAGAACATTTCAACAAGTCATGAATTAAAGTGGATGTTAAGGCGTCTAGACGTCCAAGTCAACTGTGAATAAATTAAATGCTGCATTCTCATTCGGTAATAATTCATGCGATACTGTTCGCTTCGTACATTCTTGGAGCAATCAGGTGACTCAAGGTATTCCCGCCGTATTTTTAGATCGTGACGGCACGATTAACGTCGATCATGGTTATGTACATGAGATAGATAATTTTCAATTTATTGATGGTGCGATTGAAGCCATGTTTGAATTGAAAGAAATGGGCTATGCACTAGTCTTGGTAACAAATCAGTCGGGTATTGCACGTAAAATTTTTACAGAAGCTCAATTTGTGCAGTTAACAGAATGGATGGATTGGTCATTGGCAGACCGAGGCATTGAACTCGATGGTATCTATTATTGCCCTCATCACCCAGAAGCGGATGATGAAGTATATAAGAAGAGCTGTAATTGCCGTAAACCACAAGCGGGTATGTTGTTGGACGCACAGGAGGAATTACATATCGATATGTCTGCTTCTTATATGGTGGGAGATAAAATAGAAGATATGTTGGCAGCAAATGCAGCTAATGTTGGAACTAAGGTTCTCGTCCGTACAGGAAAACCTGTAACAGAAGCAGCAGAACAAGCGGCAGATTTGGTTGTTAATAGTCTGGCAGATCTACCAAATGCGATAAAAAATAGGCAAAAATAACCTTTTAGCCTAAATTGTGAACATTTAAATAAAAAAATCACAAAAAAGTCTTGCCTAAATCAGAAGGCTCCCTATAATGCGCATCCGTTGTCACGACAAACACACAAACATGTCGAGATGACAAAGTGAAAAGCCCTGAAAATTAAAGCTTGACACTTCAAGAGGAAAGCGTAAGATACGCAGCCTC